>NZ_JBEOST010000008.1:0-349116 GCF_040303145.1 Streptomyces sp. NPDC096079 | reverse complement strand
GACCCGAGTAGCTCCGCTACGAGGGCCTTCGTCCGGCACGCCGAGGGCACGCACCGGACACCGCGGGCACCGCACAGGACTTTCGAAACACCCCCGCGGCCTGGCCTGTCCGGAAAGCCCCGTCGTCTGCCCGCGAGCCAGGCGGGACCTTCCGGACCGCCCCAGGGTCCGCGAAGCCCCGCCCGGCCAGCGGTGGGGCCCGTCCCTGCCTCCGGACTCCGGACGGATCCGGTGTCCGGAGGCTGAGACACTAGGGGCATGATCGAAGCGCGGCGGTTGCACATCCTCCGTGCGGTGGCCGACCACCGCACGGTCACGGCGGCGGCCGCCGCGCTCTATCTCACCCCCTCCGCCGTCTCCCAGCAGCTCGCCGCCCTGGAGCAGGAGACCGGCCACCGGCTCGTGGACCGCAGCGCGCGCGGCGCGCGCCTCACCCCGGCCGGGGAGATCCTCCTCAGTCACGCCAACGCCGTGCTCGCCCAGCTGGAGCGGGCCGAGGCCGAGCTCGCCGCGTACGGCTCCGGGGACGCCGGCACGGTCACGGTGGCCGCGTTCGCCACCGGCATCGGGCTCGTGGTGGCCCCCGCCATCACGGCCCTCGCCCGCACCGCGCCCGGCATCCGGGTCCGGGTCAGGGACGCGGAGGGCGACGAGAGCCTGCTCATGGTCCTGGACCGGCAGGTCGACGTGGCCGTCGCCGTCGAGTACCGGGGGGCACCCGGCGAGGACGACCCCCGGCTCACCCGGGTCCCGCTCTACGCCGAGCCGTTCGACGCGGTCCTGCCGCCCGGCCACCCGCTGGCCGCCGGCGAGCGAGTGGCCCTCGGCGACCTCGCGAAGGACGCCTGGATCGGCCAGTCCGCGGGCAATCCCTGTCATGACGTGACCGTCCTGGCCTGCGAGTACGCGGGGTTCACCCTCAACCCGGAGCACTCCTCCGACGACTTCCGTGCCGTCGTCGCCCTCGCCGCGGCGTCCGCGGGCGTGGCGCTGGTACCGCGCTCGGCCCTGCGCGGCATGGAGCTCGGCGGTGTGGAGGTCCGCCCGATCGAGGGCGTCGCACCGACCCGACGGGTCTTCGCCGCCGTCCGGCGCGGCGCGGAGGACCACCCCCTGATCAGCCCCGTCCTCGGGGCGCTCGGCGACGCGGCCGGACCCCGGGCCTGACGGCAGAGTTCCGGACGATCACGCTCCTTTTCAGGTGGTTCGCTCTCGAACATCTCTTGGATCGCCGCAGGTGGAAGCGTTGTGCAAGCTTGTACGACTCTTCGGCGGCAGCCCCGTGCGGGTCACCCGAAGACGGCCCGCACCCCCTCTCAGCTTCCCGAACGACCAATCGGTCGGGTCCGGCGCCCGGTGGCGGCCGGAAAGTGCGGACAGATGTGCGATCACTCTGCGCGTCGACGAGACTCCACTCCGCAGCCGATCGGCTCGCACCCCTGAAACCACGCGAAGGGACACCCCCGTGCGTCACGTCCGTACCCTCGGCGCCACCGCGCTCGCCACCGCCGCCGGCCTCGCCCTCATCGGCTCGGCCCTCGTCGGCACCGCCGAGGCCACCCCCGAAGGCCTCTACCCGCCGTCGGCGCTCGTCCTCACCCTCGGGCAGGGGGACAGCCCCAAGACGGCCCGCGTCGTCCGCGCCGTCACCCTGAGCTGCGCCCCCACCCCCGGCGGCACGCACCCCAGCCCCGCGACCGCGTGCGCCGAACTGGCCGCGAGCGGCGGCGACCTGGGCGCCCTGACGGTCCGGTCGGGCGGCCGGCCCTGCACGCGCGAGTGGGCGCCGGTGACGATCACCGGCGACGGCGTCTGGGAGGGCCGGCGGATCTCCTGGTCTCAGACGTACGGCAACGCGTGTGAGCAGCACGCCCGCACGGCCTCGGCGGCGGCCCTCGCCTTCTGACGGCGCGGAACCCGGAGCCGCGCCGTCAGAAGGCGGCGCGGCTCCTTGGAGGACGGCCGGTGCCCGCCCGGGCACCGGCCGTCCCGTGCGCCTCGGTCGCTTACCAGATGGTGGAGAAGCCGAGGCGGAGCTTCTCGTCGCCGGTCCGCACGGCGAGGGAGCCGTTCTTCACGTCCGCCGCTTCGGCGTCGGTCAGTGCGGTGGTGAAGAGCCGTACGTCGTCGAGGGTCCCCCGGAAGAGCTGCGCGACGCCGGGCGGCTGGTTGGGGAAGTCGGGCCGGGCGCCGATGTGGATGTTGAACTCACCGGCGGGGGTGAGGTTCCGGTCCGAGGCGGTGCCTTCCTCCGGCATGGTCGCGGACCCGGTCCTGCCCCCGTCCACGGCCAGGCGGACGGTGAGGCCCTGACGGGTGAACACGACGTGGTGCCACTGGTTGTCGTTGTACGAGGACGGGAGCGTCACCTCGGTGGTGCCCTTGTCCGTGCCGACGGTGCCGCGCAGCACGCCGCCGCCGGGCTCGGCGCGGACCGAGAAGTGCCGGCCCGTCATGCCGTACGCCCAGATGATCGGCAGGGTGCCGGTCGTGGCGTTGTGCCTGAACCAGGCCGTGACGGTGAAGTCCTTGTCCTCGACCCGCAGGGACGGCGAGCAGACGAGACGCAGGTAGTCGTCCTCGCCGTCGAAGTCCATGGCGACGCCGTCGAGCCGCGTCCCGAGCCGCGCCCCGCCGTGGACGATGGCGTGGTTGCCGGCCTCGCCGGCGGCCTTGACGCGCGTGTCGGAGGTGCGCGGGCGGCGCAGCTCCGTCTGGGAGTCCTTCATGGCCGTCTCGGTGAAGGCGGCGAAGTCGACGTTGCCGTGCGGGATGTTGCCGGCCGTCTCGTAGGCGATGCCGATGGAACCGTTCGGCAGGAGCGTCAGGTCGGAGTAGCCCGCACGGTTCCCCGTGACCAGGGTGCCGACGGTCTGCCAGGTCTTCCCCTCGTCGTACGAGGAGCGGACGGCCAGCTCGCGCCGGTCCTCCAGCGCGCTCGGGCCGAGGCGCGAGGCCCCCGAGTACAGCAGCTGGTCGGGCTTCTTGTCCCGGTCCATGGCGTGCAGCCGCAGCAGGGAGCCGAACACCGGGGAGGTGTCCAGGTTGGCCACCTGGGTGAAGGGGGCCGCGAAGGAGCCGCCGCCGTCGGTGGCGACGGTCTCCAGGCGGTGCTCGTTGGTCAGGCAGTGCGTCGGCGCGGAGTTGCGGGCGTTGACGTAGACGTTGCCGTCGACGGTCTCGGCGACCGTCAGCTCACCCGGGTACGCACCGGACTTGCTCACCTCGGAGGTGGCGCCGAGCGACCAGGTGAGGCCGCCGTCGTCGCTGACGTAGAGCTGGCCGCCGGCGGTCGTGTCACCCCCGGCCGTGTGGTCGCCGGGAACGACGAGCCGGCCGTGGTGCTGTCCGCGGCTCAGCTGGATGCCGTGACCGGGGCCGGTGGAGACCCACCCCCAGCCGGCTGCCTTGAGCTGCTTCTGTTCCACGCTCGCGGTCCAGGTCAGGCCGCCGTCCATGCTGGAGGTGGCGTAGACCGAGCGCCCGAATCCGGTGCGGCTGGGCTTGGCCGGGTCGTGGTTCCACTCGCTGCTGGAATACAGGAGGGTGATCCGGCCGGAGACCGCGTCCACGACCGGCGCGGGGTTGCCGTGGGCGAGCTCGTCGGAGCCGCCGGCGACGACCTGGAGGGGCTGCCAGGTGGCACCTCCGTCGAGGGACCTCCTGAGCACGATGTCGTTGTCGCCGACGTCGTGGCAACCGGTCGTCGTCAACCGGTTGCGACCCTCGGCGAAGGCGAGGAGGACGCCGTCCTCGCTGGTGACGAGGGCGGGGATGCGGGTGCAGTAGTAGGCATCCCGCGCCTTGAACGGTGTGGTCGAGACCTGTTTCGCGACCACCGGCGCGGCGCTCGTGGCCGTCGTCGACGCCATGGCCGGCGCCTGCGGTGTGACCGTGAGCACGAACGCGGCCAGGACCGCGAGGGAGAGCGCGCCGAACCATGCGGACAGCGCGAAGCGGCGACCGTCCGGTGGACGGCGCTCGGACAGGGGCAGCATGAAGGAACACCTCTGACGCATGCGAAAAGGGAAAGTGGAGGCGACTGCTGACGGGGCGGCCGGGCCGGGAAGCGGTCGTGCCGCGTTCGCCGGCGGGTCGGTTGCGGCGACCCCCGCGCGGTGGAAGGCACCGCGAACGGGTGACGCGACGGACGCTCGCCTCGGCGTTCGTCTCATCCCCCCGGTGAGATCTTCCGGAGTTGACGCTACCTCATGTGATCACGTGTGTGCAGCTCGCTTCCTTGTTCGTCCGACGGTTCGTCAGGCATGCCTCAATCGGCCGACCTGGTCCAGCCGTTCGCCGCGATCCGTGCCCCGTCCGCCGGTCGCGCCTCGTCGAACACCGGCACCCCCGCGGCGTCGAGCAGCCGCAGCCCGTCCACGTACACGCCCCGTCCCACGTACCGCTGGTCGGTGGCGTACCGCCAGCGCACCAGGGGGCCGCTCCCGGGCAGCGGCGCGGACACGGTGTGCCAGGCGCGCCCGGACCAGCCGCCGACGGTGCCCGTCGGGTGCTCGGCGCTGCCGCCGGTGGTGAAGGGCGCCGGCCGCCAGGTCGCGCCGCCGTCGGCCGAGGTCTCCAGGGACACCGGGTCGGCGCCGGGCTCGGTGTCCCACCACAGGGCGCACTCCAGGCGTGCGGCGCCCGGTACCTGAGGGAGCGTCAGGGTGGCCGTGGTGGTGTTCGTCATGCCGGCGAACCAGGCGGTGCGGCCCCGGGCGGGCCGTACGGGCACGGCTCTGGCCAGTCGGTCGGCCGTGGCGACGCGCGGTGCCGAGCCGGAGCGCCAGGAGCGCACGGGATGAACGGAGTTGCCGAGCACGACGAGGAACGTGTCGGTCGTCGGGTCGAGGACGAGGCTGGTGCCGGTGAAGCCGGTGTGTCCGGCGGTGCGCGGGGTGGCCATGGCGCCCATGTACCAGTGCTGGTAGAGCTCGAAGCCGAGCCCGTGCTCGTCGCCGGGGAAGGCGGTGTTGAAGTCCGTGAACATCAGCTCCACGGAGGCGGGGGAGAGGATGCGGGCCCGGCCGTACGCGCCGCCGTTGAGCAGGGTGCGGGCGAGGACCGCGAGGTCCCAGGCGCGGGAGAAGACCCCGGCGTGGCCCGCGACGCCGCCGAGGGCGTACGCGTTCTCGTCGTGGACCTCGCCCCGCACCATGCCCCGGTCGAGGCCGGACCAGGGTGGGCGGGCGTCCTCGGTGGCGGCGATCCCCGGCCGCCAGGAGAGCGGGGGATTGAAACGCGTGCGGTGCATCCCGAGCGGAGCGGTGATCTCGTCGTGGAGCAGGGTGTCCAGACCGTGACCGGTGATCTCCTCCAGGATCAGCTGGAGCGAGATCAGGTTCAGATCGGAGTAGAGGTACGTGGAACCGGGCCGGTTCGCCGGGGTCTCGACCCACAGGAGGCGGAGCATGCCCTCCCGCGTCGGCTCCCGGTAGAGCGGGATCCACGACCGGAACCCCGAGGTGTGGGTGAGCAGCTGCCGCACGGTGACGTCCTGCTTCCCGCCGCCGCCGAACTCCGGCAGGTACGCGGTGACCTTCGCCTCCAGATCCAGCGCCCCGCGCTCGATCTGCTGCACCGCGAGGATCGAGGTGAACAGCTTCGACACCGACGCGAGGTCGAAGACGGTGTCCACCGTCATCGGCACCCGCCGCTCCGGCGGCAGCTCGACCCCGCTGTCGGTCTTCTCGTCGTACGCCGCGTACCGCACGGCCGAGCCGATCGCGCGGTGCAGGGCGACGGTGCCACCCCGCCCCGCGAGCAGTACGGCGCCGGCGTACCAGGGGTGTGTGGGGGAGGGCGCGAGGAACCGCTCGGCCTCGGTGACCAGGGCGTCCAGGTGCGGCGCGAGCAGCCCCGCCCGCTCGGCCGAGCCGCGCCGCAGCGTGGTCCGCGGGGCCGCCGGCGCGGACCGGGGCCGGGCGGCCCGTGACCCCGGACCGGGCGCGTCCGCGGACGCGCCGCCCGGCACCGCACCGATCACCAGCGCACCTCCGAGGGCCAGGACGCCGCCGCCGAACGCGCGGCGGCTCGGCCTTCCGTCTCGTTCCGTGTCCTCCGTCATGTCCACCCTCTCCCACCGGGTGCCGCGGCGAAACGCCGACGTGCCGCCCGTGCCGACCCCAAAGAATCTGACGATGCATCAGAAAACCTCTTCCCTCCGCCGCGCCGCTGCGGCATCCTGCCGCCCATGGAGACGGAGCTGAGTCGCACACTGGGGATCGAGCACGCCATCTTCGGCTTCACGCCCTTCCCCGCGGTGGCCGCCGCGCTCACCAGAGCCGGCGGGTTCGGCGTCCTCGGCGCGGTCCGCTACACCGCGCCCGACGACCTCGCCCGGGACCTCGACTGGATGCAGGAGCACACCGACGGGCTGCCCTACGGCCTCGACGTCGTGATGCCCGCGAAGAAGGCGGTCGAGGGGGTCACCGAGACCGAGATCGAGGCGATGATCCCCGAGGAGCACCGGGCGTTCGTCCGCGCCACCCTCGCCAAGCACGGCGTGCCCGAACTGGCCGAGGGCGAGGCCTCGGGCTGGCGCATCACCGGCTGGATGGAGCAGGTCGCCCGGAGCCAGCTCGACGTGGCCTTCGACTACCCGATCAAGCTCCTCGCCAACGCGCTCGGCTCGCCGCCGCCCGACGTCGTCGCCCGCGCCCACGAGCACGGCGTCCTCGTCGCCGCCCTCGCCGGCAGCGCCCGCCACGCCCGCCACCACGCCGAAGCCGGCATCGACGTCGTCGTCGCCCAGGGGTACGAGGCGGGCGGCCACACCGGCGAGATCGCCTCCATGGTCCTCACCCCCGAGGTCGTCGACGCCGTCTCCCCGCTGCCCGTGCTCGCCGCCGGAGGCATCGGCAGCGGCGAGCAGATCGCCGCCGGGCTCGCCCTCGGAGCCCAGGGCGTCTGGCTCGGCTCGATCTGGCTCACCACCACCGAGGCCGAACTGCACTCCCGCGCCCTCACGGCCAAGCTCCTCGCCGCCGGCTCCGGCGACACGGTCCGCTCCCGCGCCCTGACCGGCAAGCCCGCCCGCCAGCTCCGCACCGAGTGGACCGACGCCTGGGACGACCCGGCGGGACCCGGACCGCTCCCCATGCCGCTCCAGGGACTCCTCGTCGCCGAGGCCGTGTCCCGCATCCAGAGGTACGAGGTCGAGCCGCTACTCGGCACCCCCGTCGGACAGATCGTCGGGCGGATGAACTCCGAGCGCAGCGTCCAGGAGGTCGTGGACGAGCTCACCCGCGGCTTCGAGAAGGCCGTCGACCGCATCAACCGCATCGCCGGACGGAGCACCCCGTGACTCAAGGCCCCACCGGATTCTGGGCCCAGGCCGCCGCCGACCCCGCCCGCACGGTCCTCGTCGCGCCCGACGGCGAGGAGTGGAGCGCCGGCCGGCTGCACGCCGAGGCCAACCGTCTCGTCCACGGACTGCGCGCCGCGGGGCTCGAACGCGGCGATGCCTTCGCCGTGGTCCTGCCCAACGGCCCCGAGTTCTTCACCGCCCATCTCGCCGCCTCCCAGGCCGGGTTCTACCTCGTGCCCGTCAACCACCACTTCGTCGGCCCCGAGATCGCCTGGATCGTCGCCGACTCCGGCGCCAAGGTCCTCGTGGCCCACGAGCGCTTCGCCGAGGCCGTGACGCTCGCCGCCGACGAGGCCGCTCTCCCGCCCACCCGCCGGTACGCCGTCGGCGCGATCCCCGGCTTCCGCCCGTACGCCGAGCTGCTCGACGGCCAGGACGACGCGGCCCCCGCCGACCGCACCCTCGGCTGGGTCATGAACTACACCTCCGGCACCACCGGCCGTCCCCGTGGCATCCGCCGCCCGCTCCCGGGGAAGCTCCCCGAGGAGACCCACCTCGGCGGCTTCCTCGGCATCTTCGGCATCCGGCCCGCCGACGGCAACGTCCACCTGGTCTGCTCGCCGCTGTACCACACGGCGGTGCTCCAGTTCGCGGCCGCCGCCCTGCACATCGGGCATCCGCTGGTCCTCATGGACCGGTGGGCGCCCGAGGAGATGCTGCGCCTGATCGACCGGTACGACTGCACCCACACGCACATGGTGCCCACCCAGTTCCACCGCCTGCTCGCCCTCCCGGCGGAGGTCCGGGAGCGGTACGACGTCTCCTCCATGCGCCACGCCATCCACGGCGCCGCTCCCTGCCCCGAGCACGTCAAGCGGGCGATGATCGACTGGTGGGGCCGGTGCGTCGAGGAGTACTACGCGGCCAGCGAGGGCGGCGGCGCCTTCGCCACGGCCGAGGAGTGGCTCAAGCGGCCGGGGACGGTCGGCAGGGCCTGGCCCATCAGCGAACTCGCCGTCTTCGACGACGACGGGAAGCGGCTGCCGCCGGGAGAGCTCGGCACCGTCTACCTCAAGATGAACACCGGCGGCTTCCAGTACCACAAGGACGAGGCGAAGACCGCGAAGAACCGCATCGGCGACTTCTTCACCGTCGGCGACCTCGGCCTCCTGGACGAGGACGGATATCTCTTCCTCCGCGACCGCAAGATCGACATGATCATCTCCGGCGGGGTCAACATCTACCCGGCGGAGATCGAGGCGGCCCTGCTCGCCCATCCCGCGGTCGCGGACGCCGCCGCCTTCGGCATCCCGCACGCCGACTGGGGCGAGGAGGTCAAGGCGGTCGTCGAGGCGGCCGAGGGGTACGAGCCGGGGCCCGCGCTCGCCGCCGAGATCCTGGCCCACTGCGGCGACCGCCTCGCGGGCTTCAAGCGCCCGAAGTCGGTCGACTTCGTCGCGGCGATGCCCCGTGACCCCAACGGCAAGCTCTACAAGCGCCGGCTCCGCGACCCGTACTGGGAGGGCCGCGAGCGCCCGCTCTAGGAGGGGGCGCCCTGGCGGCGCACCATCTCGGCGATCCAGACGGGGGCGAACGGGGACGTGCAGCCCGGGGACGTCGGGTAGTCCCTGAGCACCCCGAGCCGCTCGCCGATGCCGACGGCGCGGGCGCGGTGCTCGGGGTGGTCGATCCCGATCCGGGCCAGACAGGCGTTCATCGCCCACTGGAGCCGGTCGGGGGCGTCCTTCATCCCGGCCTCGATCTCGTCGAGCAGCGCGTCGAGATCGAGGCCCTCGGACTCCTTCGTCACGCGCGCGCCGGTCAGGGCCCAGCCCGCGCTCGCGACCACCGGATCCGGGTCGGCGAGCCAGGCGACGCGCAGTTCCTCGGCGTGCGGGCTCTTCTTCACCACGTAGTTCACGAGCCAGTCGTGCACCTTGGGGGCCCGGGTCTCGCGCACCATGCGGTCCAGCCGTTCGCGCTCGAACGCCTTCGGGCGGCAGACGAGGAGGGCCAGCAGCCGGGCGGCGGTGTCGTCGGTCTCCCAGAGCAGGAGCGCGAGGTCCTGCTGGGTCTTCAGCCGCTTCGCGAGCGCGCGCAGCTTGCCGAGGTTCACGCCGTGGTCGTCGCCGTGCCGCTCGTTGACCGCGCGTGCCTTGGGGTCGTCGAGCCCGGCCAGCTCGGCCATCACCTCGGCCAGTGCCGTCTGTGTCACCTCGGTCTCCTCTTCGTCGCGTGCGGCGTCCAGCCTAGGGGGTGTCTCGTCGATCAGGCCGGATCAGGGAGCGGGTCCAGGGCCGGGAGCAGCTGGGACTCCTCGTAGGCGAAGTGCTCCTCCAGGCGCGTCGCCAGGCGGTCGACCTCGGTGCGCAGGGTCTCCGGGGCGGCGCCTGAGCCCAGCAGGGCCTCCAGTTCGTCGACGGTGCGGGCGACCACCCGGTGCTCGCGGCGCATCCGGTCCAGGGCGTCGGCGAGGTCGGGGAACTGGCGTTCCAGCAGGTCGAAGACGCCGTCCTCGTTGTGGTGGTGGGCGTGGAGCGCGCCGCAGAAGGCGAGGCAGTGGCGGGCGAGCTGCCGGCCGAGGGTGGGCGCGGGGGAGTCCAGGCCCTCGCGGAGCGCGGCGAGTTCGGCGCGGAGCTCGTCGTGGACCTTCACCAGGTGGGCGGCGACGGCCCGGTGCCGCGCCGGGTCGGCGAGGTCCACCCGGTGCAGCGCGACGACCGGGATGACCCGGTCGGTGCCGGACCGGTAGGCGGCGAACGCGGGGTCCCGGGCGCACTGGTCCGCGTACAGCCGGTCCCGCTCCTCGCCCTCCGTCACCACCGCCCGTGCCGCGAAGCGTTCGACGGTGCCCTCGGGGGTGCCGAGCTCGACGGTGACGTGCGGGTCGGCGCGGAGGTTGTGGAACCAGGCGGGGTGCTTCGGTCCGCCGGCGTTCGAGGCGAAGACGAGGAGCCGCGCTCCGTCGCGTGCGCACACGACCGGGGTGGTGTGGGGGCGTCCGCTGCGGGCGCCGGTCGTGGTCAGGAGGAGTAAGGAGGCTCCTTCGAACATGCCGCCCACGCGGCCGCCGCCGGCGCGGAACTCCTCGATGACCCGCTGATTGACATCGGACATGACGGTGCCCTTCGGTAGCATCGATCACGACAGATCTATTTGCTTTGAAAGCAAAGCTAAATCGGAGGGTGCGGAGTGTCAATCGCGGACAGCGGCGACCGGCATGCCGTCGGGCCGGACGTGGACGAGGCCGTCCGCGCACTGCTGCTGCTCATGCCCCGGATGGTCGGGCGGGTCAAACGCATCAGGATCCCCGACGAGCTGCAGTCCCTCACGCTCGCGCCGCGCCATCTCTCCCTCCTCGCCTATCTGCTCTTCGACGGGCCCCTCGGTGTGAACGAGCTCGCGGCGCGCCTGGAGGTCGCCCCGACCACGGTGAGCCTGATGGTCGGCGACCTCGCCAAGAAGGGCGTTCTGGAGCGGGCCGAGGACCCCGCCGACCGGCGGCGGAAGATCGTCTCCATCGCCGAGGCGCACCGCCCCGCGATCGACGGCTGGCTGGGTCGCAGTGCCGGCGCCTGGCGCGCCGCCCTCGCCCCCCTCGGACCGGCGGAACGGAGGATGTTCGTCGAGACCCTCGCCGCGTACGAGAACGGTCTCGCGGACCACGGCGGCTGAACGAAACGGGCGAAAGGTCCACTTGTGGCAGGATACGGATCATGAGTTCGAGCACGGCGGCATTGACACGGCAGTGGACCACCTGGGGGCCGGTGGTGGCGGCGCTTGTGCTCGGCCTGGCCTGGGGGCGCGATCTCCCGGGCTTCGCGGTGGGGATCGTCGTCGTCTGCCTGTTCGCGGGAGTGCTCTCGGCCGTCCATCACGCCGAGGTCATCGCCCACCGCATCGGCGAACCCTTCGGTTCCCTCGTCCTCGCGGTGGCCGTGACCGTCATCGAGGTCGGACTGATCGTCATGCTGATGATCGGAGGCGGCGACAAGGCGACGAGCTACGCCCGGGACACGGTCTTCGCCGCCGTCATGATCACCTGCAACGGCATCGTCGGCCTCTCGCTGCTCGTCGGCGCGCTGCGCAACCGGATCGCCGTCTTCAACGCGGAGGGTTCCGGCGGCGAGCTCGCGGTCGTCTGCACCCTCGCGACCATGACCCTCGTCCTGCCGACCTTCACGACGAGCCACCCGGGCCCCGAGTTCTCCGCCGCACAGCTGGCCTTCGCCGCTGTCTCCTCGCTCCTCCTGTACGGGGTGTTCGTCGCCGTCCAGACGGTCCGGCACCGCGACTACTTCCTGCCGGTGCCGCGGCCGGACCGGGGCATCCCGGAGTCGGAGGACGAGCACGCCGAGCCGCCGACCGCCCGCGCGGCCTGGTTCAGCCTCGGTCTCCTCGTGGTCGCCCTCGTCGCCGTCGTCGGCAACGCCAAGCTCGTCTCGCCCACCATCGAGGACGCCGTCGCCTCCGCGGGCCTGCCCAAGGCGGTCGTGGGCGTCGTCATCGCGCTGATGGTGCTGCTGCCCGAGACGCTCGCCGCCGTGCGGGCGGCGAGCCGGGACCGCATGCAGACCAGCATGAACCTGGCCTACGGCTCGGCCATCGCCAGCATCGGTCTGACCATTCCGGCGATCGCCCTCGCCTCGATCTGGCTGGACGGGCCCCTGATCCTCGGCCTGGGGCCCCTCCACATGGTGCTGCTCGTGCTCACGGCCGTCGTGGGCGCCCTGACCGTGGTGCCGGGACGCGCCACTCTCCTCCAGGGCAGCGTCCATCTCTCGATCTTCGCCGCCTTCGTGTTCCTGTCGTTCAGTCCCTGACGACCACCACCCGCAGACCGGGCGAGCGCAGGATGTCCTTCTCGCAGAACCTGGAGGTCACCCAGCGCTCGCCCGCGTACAGCCGGGTCTGGTCGCTGTAGTGCGGCGACGCCGGGTTCGACGACTGGGAGTACGCGAGCAGGGTGCGGGCCACCGGGCACCGGCCGCCGTCCCAGCCGACCGCCTGGACGTGGCTGGTCCCGTGCGCGACCTCCACGTAACCGCCGCCCGCGGCGCTCCACACCGGCTCGGCCTTGTTCCAGACGCCGAGCGCCTCGGTCCCGCCGCTCACCGGGATCCGCTGCCCGTTCCGTACGACGAACTGGTGGGCGCCGAGCGGCGCGTCGAGGGCGATGCCCGCCGCCCGCAGCTCCGCCGCCGCGTCCCTGAGCGCCTGCGCGAAGCCGGGCACCTCCGTGTTCAGGGTGTGCGGGGTGCCGACCGGGTCGGCCGCCGAGAACGGCACCTTCCACTGGTCGGCCGGCTTCACCGAGCCCGTGAACCTCCGCCAGAACCGGTCGAAGAGCAGCGCGCCCCGGCTGTCCGTGTCCACCGTCCGGTCCCAGGCACCGATCACCCGGCAGACCTCCGGGTCCTCCGGGAGAGCCGACGCGCAGGCCCGCGCCGTGTCAGTCGCGGCCAGGTCACCGGCCGGCACCCGGTTCGCGAACTGCTGCCGCTGGAGGTCGGCCACCGTGAGCCGGCCCCGGTCCGCCATCGCCGACACGTCCTCGATCCCGCCCCGGGTGCGCAGCGAGCGCGGGGTGGCGACGGTGCCGAAGACCCGTTCGTAGCCGGTCAGCGGCCGGTCGGCGTTGGCCAGCCAGGCGCTGTCGTTGGAGTTCTCGACGTACGGGGCGTCCCGCAGGACCGGCATGCGGGACGGTCCGAAGACACCGGGCTGCACCGCGTCGGGGTCGGAGCCGAGCGCGCAGTCCGACCGCGAGCCGTCGAACACGGCGACGCCCGAGGCCGGGTAGGTCGCCCGGCCGAGCGGGGTGGAGCAGCGCGCGGCGAGTTCGTCCGTGATCCGGGGGAGCACCTGGGACTGGGTGAAGAGCGAGTGCCCGGCGGAGTCCGCCGCGACCGTGTTCACCCAGGGCAGCCCCTGGGTGCGCCGCAGGGTGTCGGCGACGTCCTGGACGGACCGGGCCCTTCCGAAGCCGAGCGCGGTGTCGGAGCCGCGCAGGTTCGCCGCGTTGGGGTCGTTCAGGGCGTACGCGGCGGTCGCGGTCCACGGCAGGGGGAGCTGCGCCCCGAGGCCGCCGACGACCGGCCCGTACCGCGTCCACCACTGGGTACGGGTGACGGGGGCGCCGTCCTTGACCGCCACGGTCACCTCGCGCGGGGCCATCCGCTCCGGCCTGCCGTCCACCAGGTAGGAGGTCGGGTCGCCGGGCACGAGCGTCAGCTGGTGCAGGTTGAGCGGCACGCCGGTGGCGACGGTGTGGCTCCAGGCCACCTTGTCGTTGAAGCCGATGTTGACCACGGTCGTCCCGAGCAGCGAGGCGCCGGAGACGTTCAGCTCACCGGGGATGGTCTGCTGGGACTGCCAGAAGCGGCGGCCGCCCTGCCAGGGGTAGTGCGGGTTCCCCAGGAGGAGTCCGCGCCCGTTCGCGGTCGCGGCTCCGGAGAACGCGACGGCGTTGGAGCCCATGGTGGCGTTCTCGGGCGCGAACAGCTCGCGTGCCGCCTCGGCCGTACGGGCCGGGTCGGGGCCGTCAGGGGCGGCGGCGGACGAGCGGGCGGACGGCGGGGGAGCCGCGGCGGGCGGCCGGGCGGCCGTGATGCCGTCCACCGCCCTGCCCTGCCCGCCGAGCACCGAGACGGCGAAGCCGCGCCGGGCCACGTCGAGCGCGGTCACCGGACGGACCCAGTCGGCCCCGGCGCAGGCCGGGTCGGTGACGCGGTTCCGGCGCAGCCAGGCGTTGTAGCCGGCCGCCCAGCCGCGCATCAGCTCCTTCAGGTCCCGGCTCGGTCCGGCGGGCGCCGGCGTCGCGAGCAGCTCCTCGACCGTGCGCGCGTCCCGCACGCCCCGGAAGTACAGGTCGCTGGAGAGGTTCGTGGTGGCGGAGGACAGCGAGCCGTCGGGCGCGGCGTCCGGCCCGAGGTACCGGGAGCGTTCGCCGTTCACGGTCAGGAAGCCGTCGGCGAGCACACAGACCTGGTCGGCGGCCTGCGCCCAGCCCGTGCCGAAGCCGAGGTTCGCGTAGTCCTTCGCCACGATGTGCGGGATGCCGTACTCGGTGTAGCGGATGACCGCCGACAGGCCCCGGTCGGACGGGTGGCGGTCCCGGTCCCCGGAGTCGGCGGCCGCCGCTCCGGGCAGCGAGGCCGTGACGACGGCGAGGGCCGCGCCGGTGAGCGCCAGATGTTTCAGACGGGTACGGAGGTGCAAGATGCCTCCCAACGGGCTGACGGGCACTGCGGGTCGGACCATGCACGCAGCTGCCCGGCCCCTTGTCAACATCCCGTTCGGTATCCGAGGTCCGGGCATGTACGGCGCGCCGCACGGTACTTGACCTTCCGCCCTCCGCGCGCGGAGGATCACCGCATGGAGCGACTCCTCAGCCGAACCGTCGACGGTGTCCTGCGCGCGAGCGCCCGGCGGGTGCCCGACCGGATCGCCCTCCGGTACGCCGACCGGGCCTGGACCTACGCCGATCTGGACGCCGCCGTCTCCACCGCCGCAGCCGTGCTGCGGGAGCCGCGCCACGGCCTCGCGCTGCCGGAGTCCGCCCGGGTCGCGACGTACGGCCACAACTCCGACGCCTACCTCATCGCGTTCCTCGCGTGCGCCCGGGCCGGCCTGGTCCACGTGCCGGTCAACCATCATCTGACCGGTGAGGACCTCGCGTACCTCCTGGAGCAGTCGGACAGCTCGCTCGTGCTCGCCGACCCCGCCCTCGCCGACCGGATCCCGGACGGTTTCGCGGTCAAGGCGCTGCGCGACGCTCCCGGTTCGCTGCTCGACGCGCTCGCCGAACCGGAGCCGTACGAGGCCGACCGCGACGCCCGCGACGTCGCCCAGCTCCTCTACACCTCGGGTACCACCGCCCTCCCCAAGGGCGCCGTGATGACCCATCGCGCGCTCGTCCACGAGTACGCGAGCGCGATCGAGGCGCTCGACCTGAGCGAGGACGACCGTCCGGTGCACGCGCTGCCGCTCTACCACTCGGCGCAGACGCACGTCTTCCTGCTGCCCTACCTCGCCGTCGGCGCCGAGAACACGATCGTCGACGGACCCGATCCGGCCGTCCTGTTCGACCTGGTCGAGGCGGGCCGCGCCGACAGCTTCTTCGCCCCGCCGACCGTATGGATCGGCCTCGCCAACCATCCCGCGTTCGCCGAGCGCGACCTGTCCGCCCTGCGCAAGGCCTACTACGGGGCCTCGATCATGCCCGTGCCCGTCCTGGAGAGGCTGCGTGCCCGGCTGCCGGAACTCGCCTTCTACAACTGCTTCGGCCAGTCGGAGATCGGCCCGCTCGCCACCGTCCTCGGACCCGGCGAGCACGAGGGGCGGATGGACTCCTGCGGCCGTCCCGTCCGCCACGTCGAGGCCCGCGTCGTCGACGAGGCCGGCGAGGACGTCCCCGACGGCACACCCGGCGAGATCGTCTACCGCTCCCCGCAGCTGTGCGAGGGCTACTGGCGCAAGCCCGACGAGACCGAGGAGGCCTTCCGCGGCGGCTGGTTCCACTCGGGGGACCTCGCGGTCCGGGACGCCGAGGGCTACCTCACGATCGTCGACCGGGTGAAGGACGTCATCAACTCCGGTGGTGTGCTCGTCGCCTCCCGTCAGGTGGAGGACGCGCTGTACACCCACCCGGAGGTCGCGGAGGCGGCCGTCATCGGCCTCCCCGACGAGCGCTGGATCGAGGCGGTCACGGCCGTCGTCGTCCCCCGCGGGAAGGTCACCGAGGCCGAACTCCTCGACCACACCCGCGAGAGGCTCGCCCACTTCAAGGCGCCGAAGCGCGTCTTCCTCGTGGACGCCCTTCCCCGCAACGCCAGCGGCAAGATCCTCAAGCGGCAGCTCAGGGACCGCTTCGGCGCCTCATGACCGTGGGCGGGCCTCAGGCCGCGCGCTCCTCCACCACGCAGAGGATGTTCCCCTCGCTGTCCTTGAACCAGGCGCCCCGCATGGTGTCCGACTCGACCACGCCGTCGACCGTCTTGATGCCGGGCAGGTCGTACTCCTCGAACGTCACGCCCTTGGAGCGCAGCTCCTTCATCTCGCCGTCGAGATCGGCGACCTTCCAGCTCGCCAGGGTGTGCTCGGCCTTGCCGCCGTAGGGCGTCTCATAGAGGCCGATCGTCGTCCCACCGGTCTCGTACCTGGTGTCCTCGGGTGATTCCCTCGTGAGGGTCAGGCCGAGGGTCTCCGAGTAGAAACGCTTGGCACGGCTCATGTCGCTGACCGGAATGATCGCGGCGATGGGGGAGTCCGACAGCATCGCAACCACCTCCTCCCTCCAGGCTACGCGCCCCGCAGGTCCACGATCCGCTTGATCTTGCCCACCGAGCGCTCCAGCGTCTCCGGGTCGACCACCTCCACGGCGACCGAGACCCCGACGCCGTCCTTCACCGCCGAGGCGATCGCCCGCGCGGCCTCCGCGCGGTCCTGCGGGCTCGCGTCCGGACGGGCCTCGGCCCGCACGGTCAGGGCGTCGAGACGGCCCTCCCGGGTCAGCCGCAACTGGAAGTGCGGGGCCACGCCCGGGGTGCGGAGCACGATCTCCTCGATCTGGGTGGGGAAGAGGTTCACCCCGCGCAGGATGATCATGTCGTCGCTGCGTCCGGTGACCTTCTCCATCCGGCGGAACACCCGCGCGGTCCCCGGCAGCAGCCGCGTGAGGTCCCGGGTGCGGTAGCGGATCACCGGCATGGCCTCCTTGGTGAGCGAGGTGAAGACCAGCTCCCCCTCCTCGCCGTCGGGCAGCAGCTCGCCGGTGAACGGGTCCACCACCTCCGGGTAGAAGTGGTCCTCCCAGATGTGCAGCCCGTCCTTGGTCTCCACGCACTCCTGGGCCACACCGGGGCCGATGACCTCCGACAGGCCGTAGATGTCGACGGCGTCGATCGCGAACCGCTCCTCGATCTCCTTGCGCATCTCCTCCGTCCACGGCTCCGCGCCGAAGACGCCCACCTTCAGGGAGGTCGACCGCGGGTCCACGCCCTGCCGCTCGAACTCGTCGAGCAGCGTCAGCATGTACGAGGGGGTCACCATGATGATCTCGGGCCGGAAGTCCTGGATGAGCTGCACCTGCCGCGCCGTCATGCCCCCGGAGGCCGGGATCACCGTGCAGCCGAGGCGCTCCGCGCCGTAGTGGGCGCCGAGCCCGCCCGTGAACAGACCGTAGCCGTAGGCCACATGGACCTTGTGGCCGGGGCGCGCGCCGGCGGCGCGCAGGGAGCGGGCCACCACGTCGGCCCACATGTCCAGGTCGGCCTCGGTGTAGCCGACGACGGTCGGACGGCCGGTCGTGCCGCTGGAGGCGTGGATGCGCCGGATCCGGGACGGGTCGACGGCGAACATGCCGAAGGGGTAGTGGTCGCGCAGGTCCGACTTGGCGGTGAAGGGGAACCGTGCCAGGTCCGCGAGCGTACGGCAGTCGTCCGGGGTCAGCCCGGCCGCCTCGAAGGAGCGCCGGTAGAAGTCCACGTTCTCGTACGCGTGGCGCAGGGTCGCGCGCAGCCGTTCCAGCTGGAGGGCCGCGAGCTCCTCGCGTCCGAGCCGTTCGCCGCTGTCCAGCAGTTCCGTCATGCGCCACTCCTCCGCCGTCGTAAAACGGACTACCGATCATTCGGTTGATCCGTTCCGGGTCAGTAAAACCGGAGGTACCCGGGGCTTGGCAAGGGGCCGGGCCGACCTTTTTCCGCCGACGCGGCCGCCCGGACGGCGGAGCGCGCGGGGCGCTCGCGGGGTGGCCGGCTCCGACCGGCACTTCGGCCCGCCCGCGCCGCACCCGGATGACGTACACCGCCGTGCGTCACATCGGGACACGGAGAGTGACGTAGTCCGTACGCCCTTCGAGAAAGCGGGTCACCAGGTCGGTCGACACCGCGTCGGCGGCCCATCCGCCCGCCATCGAGCTCCGCCGGATCCAGCTCAGCCTCAGCACCGCCGCCGCCAAGGCCGTCACCGCCGTCACCCTCCTCGCCCTGCCCCGCACCGCCTACCAGGCCGTCGCCGAGCAGTACGAGAACCTCCGCGAGCACGTCCGGAGCGCCGGCGCCGACGGCCACCGCCCGCGCGCCACCAACCGGGCCGGCGAGGCGGCCAGGCGCTCGCGGAGCTCCTGGACCGTCAGGTGCAGACGTCTTCGCCCACCCCCGGGCGATCGCCGCGTTCGGCAAGGAGTGCAGCAAGCGCGGTCTCGCGTTCGACTCCGTGGACGTCGACGGGCGCAGGGCACCGGCCTGGCGCGGGGTCCCCCTGCTGCCCTGCGGGAAGATCCCGGTCACCGACCGGCAGAGCTCCTCGATCATCGCCGTCCGCACCGGAGAGGACAGCGAGGGCGTCATCGGCCTGCACCAGACCGGTCTGCCCGACGAGATCGAGCCCGGCCTCAACTGCCGGTTCATGGGCATCGACGAGATGGCGATCATCTCCTACCTCGTGTCCGCCTCCTACTCCGCCGCGATCCTCGTGCCGGACGCGGTCGGCATCCTCGAGAACGTCGAGGTGCGCCCGCGCGCCTGACCGGCCTCGGGGTCAAAACCCGTTGCCCCGGCTCGATCACGGTGCTGGAGTGGCCGCCATGGAACCCCGGCACCTGCGTGACCTGTACGACCTCCAGCTGCGGCGCGAGGCCCGCCCCGACGGGCCCGGCTGCCGCGTCGAGCGCGTCGGCGCCCTCGTCCGCCAGACCGGCCCCGCGCACGCGTGGAACGGCGTGCTCTGGTCGGGCCTCGACGCGTCGGACGCCGACGGCGCGGTCGCCGGGCAGATCGCGCACTACCGCGCCGCCGGCCTGTCCTTCGAGTGGAAGCTGTACGCGCACGACACCCCCGCCGACCTCGGCGACCGGCTCCTCGCGGCGGGCTTCACCCCTGAAGAGCCCGAGACCCTGATGGCCGCCGAGGCCGCCGACCTGCCGCCGGACGTGCCGCTTCCCGAGGGCGTCGAACTTCGCGCGGTCACCGACGAGTCCGGGGTCCGACAGGTCGTCGAGGTCCACGAGCGGGCCTTCGGCACCGACAGCTCCCACATCGGCCGTCAGCTCCTGGACCGGCTCGCCGCCGACCCCGGCACGGTCCCCGCCGTCGTGGCCGTCGCCGCCGGCGAACCCGTCAGCGCGGCCCGCCTGGACCTGTACCCCGGCACGGACTTCGCGGGACTCTACGGCGGCGGCACCGTCGAGGGCTGGCGCGGCCGCGGCCTCTACCGCGCGCTCGTGTCCCACCGCGCCCGCGTCGCGGCCGCCCGGGGCCACCGCTACGTCCAGGTCGACGCGGCGGACACCAGCCGCCCCATCCTCCGGCGCCTCGGCTTCCTGCCGCTGACGACCACGACGCCGTACGTGTACGAGCCCTGAGTCCTAGGGGGTGTTTCGGAAGCCCCGCACAGCACCCGCGGCGCCCGGCACGCCCCCTCGCCGCACCGGCCAAAGACCCGAGTAGCTCCGCTACGAGGGCCTTCGTCCGGCACGCCGAGGGCACGCACCGGACACCGCGGGCACCGCACAGGACTTTCGAAACACCCCCTAGACCTGCTCGTGCGCGCTCACCACGGCCCGCAGGAGACCGGGGAAGCGCTCCTCGAACTCCTCGCGGCGCAGGGCGTTCATGCGGGAGGTCCCCGCGTAGTGCTGGCGGATGAGGCCGGCCTCGCGCAGGACGTGGAAGTGATGGGTGGCCGTGGACTTGCTGACCGGCAGCTCGATCGTCCCGCAGGCCAGGTCCTCGCCCGCCGCGTACAGCTCGGCGACGATCCGGCGCCTGACCGGGTCGACCAGGGCCTCCAGGACCTGCTGCAGACCGATCTCGCCGAGCTCGGGGTGGGGCGGGACGCGGTCCCGCCGGCCGGTGCGTGCCGTTGCTGTCATCGTGGCGACCTCCGGGAGCATCGTACGACAGGCATCGAAGTTTTATGGGCGTCGAAGTTTGACAGCGGTCGAACCTTGCGCTTGGCTGGGGGCACGACGGCGGAGCGGTCCGTGCCCCGCCGACGCCGAGCCGGGAGGGGAAGGCCGATGAGCAGGGCGAGGACGGTGCGGTTCCACGAGTACGGCGGTCCGGAGGTGCTCCGCGTCGAGGACGTCGAGGTGGGCGGGCCGGGTCCCGGCCAGGTCCTCCTCCGCGTGGAGGCGATCGGCCTCAACCGCGCCGAGGCGCTCTTCCGCAGCGGTCACTACATCGAGCCCGCCCGGAGCTTCCCCGCGCGGATCGGCCTGGAGGCGGCCGGCGTCGTCGAGGCCGTGGGCGACGGGGTGACCGGGTTCTCGGCCGGGCAGGCGGTCAGCGTCGTCCCCTCGTTCTCCATGAACGACCACGGCGTCTACGCCGAGCGCGCGATCGTCCCCGCCTCGTCGCTGGTGCCCCGCCCGGAGGGGCTCGGACCCGTCGAGGGCGCCGCCGTGTGGATGCCGTACGTCACGGCGTACGGCGGCCTCGTCGAGGTCGGGGGGATGCGCGCCGGGGACACGGTCGTCCTCACCGGGGCCTCCAGCAGCGTGGGACTCGCCGCGATCAGGACCGCCCACCGGATCGGCGCCACCCCCCTCGCCACCACCCGCACCCGGGCCAAGAAGGACGCCCTGCTCAAGGCGGGCGCGGCCGAGGTGATCGTCACCGAGGAGGAGGACGTCGCCGAGCGGATACGGGAACTCACCGGCGGGCGCGGCGCCGACCTCGCCTTCGACGGGGTCGCGGGACCCGGTGTCACCGACCTCGTCAGGGCCGTCGCCCCCGGCGGCACGGTGCTGCTCTACGGGGCCGTGAGCGGGCTGCCCACCCCGTACCCCGGCTTCGACCTCGGGATGCCCGCCGTCTCCCTCCGG
The DNA here is from genome assembly GCF_040303145.1 of Streptomyces sp. NPDC096079. NCBI lineage: Bacteria > Bacillati > Actinomycetota > Actinomycetes > Kitasatosporales > Streptomycetaceae > Streptomyces > Streptomyces sp. NPDC096079. The sequence continues at coordinate 327,979 of NZ_JBEOST010000008.1, read as the reverse complement.
ACGTACACGATGCCGGAGACGACCAGGGACCCCGAGCGGCTGCGGCGGGCCCGCGCCTTCGTCGAGTCCGGGCTGCGCACCGGCTTCTTCGAAGCGGCCGTCGACCGGACCTTCACGCTCGACGAGATCGTCGCCGCGCACCGGGCCATGGAAGCCGGCCACCAGGTGGGCAAGATCGTCGTGACCGTGCCCCAGTAGGCGTCAGGCCGTCCAGTGCGCGGGGCGGTCGAAGCCCTCCGGGAGACGCGTCGCCGCGTTCCCCCGCGCCGAGTTCAGCTGGGGCTGCGTCAGGAAGAGGGCCCCCGTGAGGTCCGCCCCCGACAGGTCGGCGTCGCGCAGGTCGGCGCCGATCAGGTCCGCGAGCGACAGGTCCGCCCCCGTCAGGTCGGCGGCGATGAGCAGCGCCCCGCGCAGGTCCGTGCCCCGCAGCTTCGCCCCGCGCAGCCGCTTGCCGATCAGGTCCGCGCCGCGCCGGCTCTTCGGACGGCCGCCCGCGGTGGCCCGGACCAGCTCGCTCGTCCGGAGCAGCAGCGGGTTCACCTCGGCCCGCACCGCGGCCACGTCCAGCTTCTCCAGGGCCTCCGGCGTGCCCCCGGCCAGCTCCTCCACGCGGGCCAGCGCCGCCCGCAGCTCGGCGTGGACGGGACGCGCCGTCCGCAGGGCCAGCGCCTCCGTGAGGTAGCGCAGCAGCTCGTGCAACTGGCGCACCACCGGGAACACCTCGTACATCTGGTGGGCGGTCTCCGGAGCCTCCCGCCAGGACACTCCGCCGAACGTGACCTGGGAGACCCGCTGACCGGCGCCGAAGCAGTCGTACACCGTGCAGCCCTGGAAGCCGCTCGGCCGCAGCCGCGTGTGGATCCCGCAGCGGAAGTCCTCCTGGAGGTTCCGGCAGGGGTCGCCCGACGACTTGTTCACGGCGAAGTCGGCCGACTTCGCGAAGGGCAGCGCCACGCAGCACAGGCCGAAGCAGTTGGCGCAGTCGCCGCGGAGGGCGGGATCCCTGGTCTCGGGCACGGGGGAACGGTTCCTTAGCGGTTCGGGGACGTCGTCCCACGGTATCGCGCCGCCGCCGCCGTCCCGCCCACGGCGAAACCCCTTGCGACGATCCACCGGGGCCGGTGAGGATCGGGGCCATGCCGACGTTCACCAGCCATGACGGGACCGAACTCGCCTACCGCGTCCAGGGGGAGGGAGAGCCGCTCGTCTGCCTCGCGGGCGGGCCGATGCGCGACGCCGGCTACCTCGGGGACCTCGGCGGACTCGCCGCCCACCGCACCCTCGTCCTGCTCGACGCCCGCGGCACCGGGGCGAGCGCCGTGCCCGCCGACCCCGGCACGTACCGCTGCGACCGGCAGGTCGGCGACGTCGAGGCCCTCCGCGCCCACCTCGGCCTGGAGCGGATCGACCTCCTCGGCCACTCGGCCGGCGGGAACCTCGCCGTCCTGTACGCCGCCGCCCACCCCGAGCGGATCCGCTCCCTCGTCCTGGTCACCTCCGCCGGACGCGCCCTCGGCGTCGTGACCACCGACGAGGAGTGGGACAAGGCCGCCGAGGTCTTCGCCGACCGGCCCTGGTACCCCGAGGCCAGGGCGGCGCTCGACGCCCTCGACGCCGACACCCCACTGCGCCGCGTCCACGAGATCGCCGCCCCCTTCGGCTACGGCCGCTGGGACGCGCACGCCCAGGAGCACGCGGCGGCCGGCGGACGGGAGACGAACTGGGAGGGCGCCCCCCTCTACCACGGCGAAGGCGCCTACGACCCGGACGCGACCCGCCGCGCCCTCGGCGCGCTCAGCGCTCCCGTCCTCGTCGTCGCGGGAGAGCACGACGCCGGGCCGACGCCCGCCAAGGCCGCCGAGGCGGCCGCCTGTTTCCCGCACGCCGAGGTCGTCGTCCAGCCGGGCGCCGGGCACTTCCCCTGGGTCGACGACGCGGAGGCCTTCGTCCGCCCGGTCGCCGCCTTCCTCGACCCGGCCGTCCGCACGGTCACCGTCGACGGCGTACGGCTCTCCTGCCGGGTCGCCGGACCCGAGGACGCCCGGCCCGTCGTCCTCGTCCACGGCCGCGGCGAGAACAGCGGGACCTGGACGGAGATCGCCGCGGACCTGGCGGCCGATCACCGGGTGTACGCGGTCGACCTGCGCGGCCACGGACTCAGCGACCGCCCCGGCCGCTACGGCTTCGACGACTTCCGCGACGAGCTCGGCGGCTTCCTGAAGGCCCTCGGACTGACCGGCGCCGGCGTCGTCGCCCACTCGATGGGCGCCGGCGCCGCGTACCTCCTCGCCCAGCGCGAACCGGGCCTCATCGGCCGCCTCGTCCTGGAGGAGGCCCCGGCCTTCGTCCCGCTCGACCCGCAGCGCCCCGAGGCGGAGCGCCCCGAGGGGCCCCTCGCCTTCGACTGGGACATCGTCCCCGCCACCGACGCCCAGCTGAACGCGCCCGACCCCGCCTGGCGCGCGGGTGCCTCCGCGATCACGGCCCCCACCCTCGTCCTGGCCGGCGGCCCCTCCAGCCACGTCCCCCAGGGCGAGCTCGTCCGCCTCGCCGACGACATCCCCGGCGCCCGCCTCGTCGCGATCGACGCCGGCCACCTGATCCACGAGACCCGCCCGGCGGAATTCCTCGCCGCGATCCGGGAGTTCGGGATCTAGTGCTGTGACCGGAAAGGTTCACCGGGTCGCGACGCCCGGCACGGCACCTCGCCGCGTTGTCGGCCCTCGCGAACGCGTCCAGTACGAGCCGAGGCCCTCCGCCTTGCGATGCACCGCACCGGACGCCGCGACCCGGCAAACCTTTCCGGCCACAGCACTAGGCGGTGCCTTGCCGGTCAGGCCCGGATCAGGGCGTGTCCGCCTCCACCGCCACCGCGCGGGCCCAGCGGTAGTCCGCCTTGCCGCTGGGGGAGCGCTGGACCCGGTCGGTGAGGACCAGCTGGCGGGGGACCTTGTACCCCGCCAGCTGCTGCCGGCAGTGGGTCTGGAGGGTCTCCAGGTCCAGGGGCTCCGCCCCGTCCCTGAGCTGGACGACGGCGGCGACGTGGTTGCCCCACCGGGCGTCGGGCACCCCCGCCACCAGTGCGTCGTACACGTCGGGGTGGGACTTCAGGGCCTGCTCGACCTCCTCGGGGTACACCTTCTCGCCGCCCGTGTTGATGCACTGCGAGCCGCGCCCCAGGACGGTGACCACCCCGCTTCCGTCGACGGTCGCCATGTCGCCGAGGAGCACCCACCGCACCCCGTCCCGCTCGAAGAAGGTCTCGGCGGTCTTGGCCGGGTCGTTGTAGTAGCCGAGCGGGACATGGCCGCGCTGGGCGAGACGGCCGGTCTCGCCCGGCGCGACGGGGACCCGGGTCGCCGGGTCGACGACCTGGGTGCGCTCGTTGACGTGCAGCCGGAATCCCCTGGCCGGACCCGAGTCGTCGGTGGCGCGTCCGTTGGAACCCGACTCGGTGGAGCCGAAGTTGTTGAGCAGCAGCACGTTCGGCATGAGCTCCTGGAGCTGGGCCCGCACCGTCTCGGACATGATCGCCCCGGACGAGGAGAGGCTGAACAGGGCGGACAGGTCCGTGTCCTTGAGCGGTCCGCGCAGCGCGTCCACGAGCGGCCGGAGCATCGCGTCCCCCACCAGGGAGATGCTGGAGACCTTCTCCTTCTCCAGGGTGCGCAGCACCTCCTCGGGCACGTACTTGCGGTGCAGGACCACCCGCTGCCCGTAGTTGAGGGCGATGAACGCCGTCAGCGTGGACGTGCCGTGCATGAGGGGCGGCGCGGGGAAGAAGGTGATCCCGGCGCCGCCGGCCGCGACGCGCTCGGCCAGTTCCTCGGGGCGCTTCACCGGCTCGCCCGAGGGGTCGCCGCCGAACAGCCCGGCGAAGAACAGGTCCTCCTGGCGCCACAGGACGCCCTTGGGCATGCCGGTGGTGCCGCCGGTGTAGATGATGAACAGGTCGTCGGGCGAGCGGGGGCCGAAGCCGCGCCCGGAGGAGCCGGCGGCCTCCGCCTCCGCGAACGCCACGCAGTCGAGCGCCGGGGCGTCCTCGGGAGGGGTCCCCACCCTCACGAGGTGCCGCAGCTTCTCCGTCTGCGGCAGCGCCGCCGCGACCCGTCCGGTGAACTCGGCGTCGAAGACGAGCGCGGCCAGGTCGGCGTCCCGGTAGAGGTAGACGAGCTCCTCCTCCACGTACCGGTAGTTCACGTTGACCGGCACGATCCGCGCCTTGAGGCAGGCGAGGACCGTCTGCAGGTACTCGACGCCGTTGTACAGGTGGAGGCCGAGGTGCTCGCCGGGCCGGACGCCCGCGTCGATCAGGTGGTGCGCGAGCCGGTTGGCGGCGGCGTCGAGCTCGGCGTAGGTGAGCCGTCGCTCGGCGCCGGTGCCCGGATGGTCGACGTACACCAGCGCTTCCCGGTCGGGGACCACGTCGACGACCGATTCGAACAGGTCGGCAAGGTTGTACTCCACCGTTCCTCCTGACCCCGGCTCGCGCTGACTCACATGGACGTGGCGGTCATTAGAGCGCCGACCGGTCACCGGGGGAAGGGGGTGCGCAGAAGAATCTGACTGAGTGTCAGAAAACTATTGAACTGGACCCCCGGCTCCTGCAACCTGTTCCAGAACTGGAGACGGGAGACCCCCATGGGCGGCACCGAACACCTCAGCGTCCGGCGCGAAGGCGCCACGCTCGTCCTCACCTTGAACCGGCCCGAGGCCAAGAACGCCCTCTCGCTGCCGATGCTCGTCGGCCTGTACGACGGCTGGCTGGAGGCCGACGCCGACGACGGCATCCGCTCCGTCGTCCTCACCGGCGCGGGCGGTTCCTTCTGCGCGGGCATGGACCTCAAGGCCCTCGCCGGAAAGGGCATGGCGGGCGAGGAGTACCGGGACCGGCTGAAAGCCGACCCCGACCTGCACTGGAAGGCGATGCTCCGCCACCACCGCCCCCGCAAGCCCGTCATCGCCGCCGTCGAGGGGTACTGCGTCGCCGGCGGCACCGAGATCCTCCAGGGCACCGACATCCGGGTCGCCGCCGCCTCCGCCACCTTCGGCCTCTTCGAGGTCCGGCGCGGACTCTTCCCCATCGGCGGCTCCACCGTGCGGCTGCCCCGGCAGATCGCCCGCACCCACGCCCTCGAAATGCTCCTCACCGGCCGCCCCTACAGCGCCGAGGAGGCCGCCGCGATCGGACTCGTCGGGCGCGTCGTCCCCGACGGCACCGCCCTGGACGCCGCCCTCGACATCGCCGAACGCATCAACGCCTGCGGACCGCTCGCCGTCGAGGCGGTCAAGGCCTCCGTGTACGAGACGGCCGAGATGACCGAGACGGAGGGGCTCGCCGCCGAGCTCAAGCGGGGCTGGCCGGTCTTCGACACGGCGGACGCGAAGGAGGGGGCGAGGGCGTTCGCGGAGAAGCGGCCGCCGGTGTACCGGCGGGAGTGACCATCCTCCTCCGCCCCCACGCCCACCACCCCACCAAGGAGCCGTCCCATGACAGCCGTCACCCCACCGCCGGAGGCCCTCCGCGCGCCCCTCGTCGTGGAGTTCCCCTTCACCCGTTCCCTCGGCCCCGTCCAGTCCGCCTTCCTCACCGGACTGCGCGAGCGCACCGTCCTCGGCGTGCGCACCGAAGCCGGCGAGGTGCTCGTCCCGCCCGTCGAGTACGACCCGGCGACCGCCGCCGAGCTGCGCGAGCTCGTCGAGGTCGCCGCCACCGGCACCGTCACCACCTGGGCCTGGAACCCCGAGCCCCGGCGCGGGCAGCCCCTCGCCACCCCCTTCGCCTGGGTCCTCGTCCGCCTCGACGGCGCCGACACCGCGCTCCTGCACGCCCTCGACGCCCCCGGACCCGAGGCCGTCCGCACGGGCATGCGGGTGCGGATCCGCTGGGCCGCCGCACGCTCCGGCGCCATCACGGACATCGCGTGCTTCGAGCCGTACGAGAGCACCGAGGGCCATGAACCGGCCCCGCACGACGGACGGTTCGACGCCCCGGTGACCGGCATCGTCGCCGCCGCGCGCCTCGACTACACGTACAGCCCCGGCCGCGCGCAGACGCGCTATCTGCACGGGCTCGCCGAGCGCCGCACCGTCGGCGAGCGCTGCCCCTCCTGCGCCAAGGTGTACGTGCCGCCCCGCGGCGCCTGCCCGACCTGCGGCGTCGCCACCACCGACCGGGTCGAGGTGGGCCCCCGCGGCACCGTCACCACCTACTGCATCGTCAACATCAAGGCGAAGAACCTCGACATCGAGGTCCCCTACGTCTACGCCCACATCGCCCTCGACGGCGCCGGACTCGCCCTGCACGGCCGGATCGCCGGCATCCCCTACGACGAGGTCCGCATGGGCCTGCGCGTCGAACCCGTGTGGAGCGAGGACGGCCGCTACCCCGACCACTACCGGCCCACCGGCGAGCCCGACGCCGACTACGACACCTACAAGGAGCTGCTGTGACGCCGGACCGAGAGGTGGCGATCGTCGCGTTCGCCCAGAGCGACCACCGGCGGCGCACCGACGACCTCTCCGAGGTCGAGATGGTGATGCCCGTGCTGCACGAGGTGCAGCGGCAGACCGGTCTGAAGGCCTCCGAGATCGACTTCACCTGCTCCGGTTCCTCCGACTACCTCGCCGGGCGCGCCTTCTCGTTCACCATGGCCCTCGACGGCGTCGGCGCCTGGCCGCCGATCTCCGAGTCCCACGTCGAGACGGACGGTGCCTGGGCGCTCTACGAGGCATGGGTGAAGCTGCTCACCGGCGAGGCCGACACGGCCCTCGTCTACTCCTACGGGAAGTCCTCGCCCGGCTCCGTCCGCGACGTCCTCACCCGCCAGCTCGACCCGTACTACCTCGCGCCGCTCTGGCCCGACTCCGTCGCGCTCGCCGCCCTCCAGGCGCAGGCCCTCGTCGACGCCGGGGACACCGACGAACCGGCCCTCGCCGCGATCGCGGCCCGCAGCCGGGAGGCCGCGCGGACGAACCCCCACGCCCAGCTGCCCGGCGCCCGCCCCCAGGGCGACTACGCGGTCGGGCCCCTCCGCACGGGCGACTGCCCGCCCATCGGCGACGGCGCCGCCGCCGTGATCCTCGCCGTCGGCGACCGGGCCCGCGAACTGTGCGAGCGCCCCGCCTGGATCCGGGGCATGGACCACCGGATCGAGGCGCACTCCCTCGGCGTCCGCGACCTCACCGATTCGCCGTCGACCCGCCTCGCCGCCGAACGCGCCGGAGCCTTCGACCGACCCGTCGACACCGCCGAGCTCCACGCGCCCTTCACCTCCCAGGAGGTCGTGCTGCGCAAGGCCCTCGGCCTCGACGAGAGCGTGACGGTCAACCCCTCGGGCGGCGCCCTCGCCGCCAACCCCGTCATGGCCGCGGGACTCATCCGGCTGGGCGAGGCCGCCGCCCGCATCAACCGCGGGGAGTCGGACCGCGCCCTCGCCCACGCGACCTCGGGACCCTGCCTCCAGCAGAACCTGGTCGCCGTCCTGGAAGGAGACAACCGTGCCTAAGGAGCCCGTGGCCGTCGTCGGCATCGGCCAGACCAAGCACGTCGCCGCCCGCGGGGACGTGTCGATCGCCGGACTCGTCCGCGAGGCCGCCGTCCGCGCCCTGGAGGACGCGGAGCTGACCTGGGCGGACGTCGACGCCGTCGTCATCGGCAAGGCGCCCGACTTCTTCGAGGGCGTCATGATGCCGGAGCTGTACCTCGCCGACGCGCTCGGCGCGGTCGGCAAGCCCATGCTCCGGGTGCACACCGCCGGCTCGGTCGGCGGCTCCACCGCGCTCGTCGCCGCCAACCTGGTCTCCGCGCGCGTGCACCGGACCGTGCTCACCCTCGCCTTCGAGAAGCAGTCCGAGTCCAACGCCATGTGGGGCCTCTCCCTGCCCGTCCCCTTCCAGCAGCCGCTCCTCGCCGGCGCCGGAGGCTTCTTCGCCCCGCACGTCCGGGCCTACATGCGCCGCACCGGCGCCCCCGACACGATCGGCTCCCTCGTCGCGTACAAGGACCGGCGCAACGCGCTCAAGAACCCGTACGCCCACCTCCACGAGCGCGATCTCACCCTGGAGAAGGTCCAGGCCTCGCCGATGCTCTGGGACCCGATCCGCTACTCCGAGACCTGCCCCTCCTCCGACGGCGCCTGCGCCATGATCCTCACCGACCGCGCCGGAGCCGACCGCGCGCCGCGCCCGCCCGCCTGGGTGCACGGCGGCGCCATGCGCAGCGAACCCACGCTGTTCGCGGGCAAGGACTTCGTCTCCCCGCGCGCAGGCAGCGACTGCGCCGCCGACGTCTACCGGCAGGCCGGCATCACGGACCCCCGGCGCCAGATCGACGCGGTCGAGATGTACGTGCCGTTCTCCTGGTACGAACCCATGTGGCTGGAGAACCTGGGCTTCGCCGAGGAGGGCGAGGGCTGGAAGCTCACCGAGGCCGGGGTGACCGAGCTCGACGGCGACCTGCCCGTGAACCCCTCGGGCGGGGTGCTCTCCACCAACCCGATCGGCGCCTCCGGCATGATCCGCTTCGCCGAGGCCGCCCTGCAGGTACGGGGCGACGCCGGCGAGCACCAGGTCGAGGGCGCACGCCGGGCGCTCGGCCACGCCTACGGGGGCGGCGCCCAGTTCTTCTCCATGTGGCTCGTCGGGGACACCCCGCCCACCGGCTGAGCCGCAGCCGGACGACGCCTACCCTGGCCCTCATGAACGCGGAACGCGACCTGACCAGGCTCCTCGCCGGGATGCGCCCGGACCTCGACCCCGGCCGCTACGTCTTCACCACGGTGGACGGCCCCGCCCCGGCCGGGGTCGCCCCCGTCGTCACCGTCGCCGAACCCGAGGGCCTCACCCTCGTCGTACGCCAGGAGGAGGCGGACGCCGCCGGGCTCGCGTACGACTACGTGGCGGGCCGGATCACGCTCCGCGTGCACTCCGCGCTCGACGCCGTCGGACTCACGGCGGCCGTCGCCGGCGAGCTCGCCGCGGCGGGCATGAGCTGCAACGTGGTGGCCGGATTCCATCACGACCACCTCTTCGTCGAACACGAGCGCGCATCCGAGGCGTTGGCCCTCCTGGGCGCGCTCTCGCGGAGGTCGGCCGACTCGGCCGCGTGAGGCGGCGCACCCGGCTCCGCCCGGCGCCGGGCGCGCACCCTCCGCGACCGGCACGGCGCCCCGGGTGACCGCGTGCCCCACCGGCGAAGCTCCGGCGACCGCTCCGGACCGCCCGGGAACGGCATCGCCGGCGCAGGCCCCGCCCCTGCACCGCGGGCCGCCGGAAGTCCTGGCGAGAGGGGCCGGCCCGAGGCGGCCGCCCGGCGCGTCGCGCCGTGCGCCGGGGCACGTACCATGGCCGTATGTCCTTCCTCCGCCGCCGCAGCGCCGCCACACCCGCGGGCCCGGACTTCGACGTCCTGGCCATGGATCCGGGGGACTGGCCCGGCAATCTCGGCGCCGGTCTGCTGCCCGCACCCGACGGTTCCTGCCAGGGCGTGTTCCTCCGCTACGACCTGTTCGGCGGCCGCGGACCCGCGATGATCATCGGCAACCTCCCGGAGGGCTCCCCGGCGCGCGAGCTCGCCGACGGCCAGATCCCCTTCGAGGTGGCGCAGCTCCTCGCCGCCCTGGAGAACGACGAGCCGGTCGAGGTCCTCGACACCGAGGACGTCCCCGTCATGCAGGGCGACAACCTCCTCATCGTGCGCCGCCTCAAGCTCTCCGAGAGCCGCATCTCCTGCGTCCAGTTCGACCGCAGCGACAACGTGCTCGTGACGATCGCCAGTTGGGACCGGCCGATCACCGACGACCTGTACGCACTGCTCAAGCCGCTGCCCGCCGAGCTGTTCCAGCAGGGCTGACGGGGACGGGGGCCGATGAGCGCGCGCGTGGACGCCTGGATCTGGGCGGTCCGGCTGACCAAGACCCGCTCGCAGGCCGCGGCCGCCTGCCGGGCGGGACACGTCAAGGTCAACGGCGAGCGGGTCAAACCCGCCCAGGCCGTGAAGCCCGGCGACGAGGTCCGGATCTTCCACGGCGGCCGGGAGCGGATCGTCGAGATCAAGGAGCTCCACGTCAAGCGGGTCGGCCCGCCCGTCGCCGCCGAGGCGTACCTGGACAACAGTCCGCCCCCGCCGCCGCGTGAGCACGTGGCCGTCGCCGCCGTGCGCGACCGGGGCGCGGGACGCCCCACCAAGCGCGAGCGGCGAGAGCTCGACGACCTGCGCGGCCGGCGCCCCTGACGCGCCCCGTCCGAAGGCCTCCGGGAAGCTCCCCGGAGGCCTTCGGCGTCTGCTCAGCGCGGTCCGGCGCCGAGCAGCTCGGAGATCCGCGCGGCCGAGGTCCCGAGCCCCCGCGGCCCGCCCCGCAGAAGCGTGCTGCCGCTGCCCGCGCGCACGTCCTCGGAGCCGTAACGCCGCACGCTCCGGTGCCAGTTGAGGACGCCCGCGAGCCAGTCCTCCAGACCCCGGAGATACGACTCGAAGGCCGCCCGGTCCGCCGCCCCGAGCCCGAAGTCCTCGTAGAGCAGCGGGACCTCACGCTGCTTCAGGTTCTCGTACTGCCGCAGCCGGCCCCGCATCAGCTCGTCGACCATCGACACGGCGGTCGGGTAGTCGCAGTCGAAGAACTTCTGCAGCACCAGGACCCCGTTGTGCACCTCGCCCTCCACCTCGATCTCCTTCTGGTACGAGAAGAGGTCGTTGACGAGCGCTCCGTAGTCCATCACCGCGTTCTCCAGGCTGCGCACCGTGCCCGACCGGAAGAGCTCGGGCGGCAGCGTCGCCTCCTGCCGCAGCCGGGACAGCAGCATGGTCAGTTGGGAGCCGAAGGTGCTGCGGCGCATCTCGATGTAGTCGACGGGGTCGGGCACCCGGTGCTGGAGCACGTTGTGGAGCTCCCACAGCCAGCTGTCGAGCATCACGTCGATCGCGCGCCGCACCTCGTCCCGCGCCCGGGGCGTCATCGGCGTGGCGGTCCGCCTCCAGACGTCGGCGAGCGCACGCTCCAGCGGGTTCACCGCGAAGGCCGCTCCGGCCGCCGGCTCGTCGACCGGCACGCACGCCTTGAGCCGGTCGGTCTGCTCCTTCGCCGCGGCCAGACCGCCGGCCCGCCCGAAGACCGCCGGGTAGTAGTCGTCCGCGTACGTTCCCCAGGTCAGCCAGTCGGCGCTGAGCTTCAGCTCCTCGGGCGAGGCGTCCGGGTCGAGGCCCGCCGCGCACAGCGCCAGGTCGAAGCCCTCCGCCATCGCCCGGTCCCACAGGTCGTCGAGCAGCCCCGTCCGCTCCGCCCAGTCGACCGTGTGCCGCGCCGCCTCCCCGTGGTGGGGGTTGACGGTGAGCGGGTACGGCAGGTCGAACCCGGGCAGCAGGGACGGGCCCACGTGCTGGTGCGGCACGTGGGTGAACGCCCGGTGCCGGGCCGCCGCCGGCCGCCCGAACAGGGAGCGGACGTCGAGGGCGGAGGTGCCGATGATCCCCTCCAGGTGCGAGGGTCCGCCGACCATGCCCTCGTTCATGTAGCGGCTGGAGCGCATGTGCCACTCGTGCCCGCCGGACTGCCAGTCCTGGAGCCCCTTGGCGTACGCCGCGACGGCCGCGCACTCCAGCGGGCTCAGGCCCTGCTCGGCGGCGAGCAGCGGCACCTCGGTGAGCGCCGTGTGCTCGAACTGCTGGACCCGCGAGGTCAGCAGGTCGTTGACGGCGTTCGCCGCCTCCTGGGTCGTGCAGCCGAGGAACCGCTCCAGGACCAGGACGCCGTTGCTGTTCTCTCCCTCCTCCTCCACCTCGCGCTGGTACGAGAACAGGTCGTTGCGCAGGTGCACGGCGTCCGAGAAGGCGTCCCTGAGTACCCGCAGCGGCCGGGAGTGAGCCACCCGGTCCGGGACCTCGGCCCCCGCCGCGTACTCGACGAGCCCGGCCGACCAGGGCGCGCCGCCCACCTTGCGGCGCATCTCGATGTACTCCAGGGGGTTGGCGACCCGTCCCTCGTTGATGTTGTCGAGCTCCCAGAGCGACTCGTACAGCAGGTGCTCCGTGGCCTCGGCGAACCGCACCCGCCAGCCCGCCGACATCGAGGGGACGGTCCGCCGCCAGAGGTCCGCGAGGCCCGCCTCGACGGGGTTCGTGGGCTCGGGCATGCCCACCGCCGGGTCCGCCGGCATGAACAGCGGCAGCCGGTCCAGATAGGCCTTGCTGCCCGCCCGGTCCTGGGTGCGCTTGAAGACCTCCAGGAAGTGGTCGTCGAAGAAGAAGACCCAGGTGTACCAGTCGGTGACGAGGTTCAGCACGTCCTCGTCGCAGTCCGGGTGCGTGTACGAGCAGAGCAGCGCGTAGTCGTGGGAATCGAGGTCGTGCTCCTCCCAGACCCCCGAGCCCTCCAGCATCCCCATCGCCCGCGCCCAGTCACGCGTGTGCGTGCGGGCGGCCTCCACATGGGGATTGAGCCGTGCCGGATACGGAACATAGAAATCCGGCATAACGAAGGGCTGAGGCATTTCCTGGAGGGCCTTCCGGTGAGCTGGGGCTCTGACCGGCCCAGCCTTACCCGTCGCCCGGGTGGCGCACGCGGCCTCCCGAATAGTCGTATGAACGCCGGAAGGGTGGTGCCGGACCCCACGCCCGGCACCACCCCGCACCTTTCGGCCGACTCTCCGTCAGGCCTTGGAAACCCGCACGTCAGAGGCCTTCACAAAGGCGACCCGATGGCCGAACTGGATCTGGTAGTACTCCTCCTGGCCCCGGACGACCGTGTGCCCGCTCGGGTCGAACACCGGCGCGAAGTAGTACTCGCCCGGGGTGCGGCCCCCGACCACGTACCGCTGACCGGCGAGCAGCCTGTACGGCAGGGGCGACACCGACTGCACCGGCACGCCCGCCGGATAGGCCGAGGCCTCCGGATACGCCCGCCCGTACACCGGCACCTCCGCCAGCCCCTCCCGGGGCGTCAGGACCAGGCCCCGCGCGTTCACCGCCGTCGGCTCCTTCACCGGGTTCGAGAACCACGCCTTCTGCCCGAGGTACCAGACGGCCGTCCAGTCCCCCCGGCGCTCCGCCACCGCGAAGCTCTGCCCGGTCGAGGCCCGCGCCCCCGTGTCGTTGACACCGGTGGTGGAGTCCTGCCCGCCCGGCCGCAGACCGATGTCCTTCACCAGGGGCGCGTCGGCGCTCGGCGCGGTGTGCAGGCGCACCGCACCGCTGCCGTGCGGCGCGCACGCCTGCCCCGCCGTCACGCAGTCCGTGTAGACCGGCCGGTGGGTGTCGTAGTCGGGCCGGATCGTCACCACGCCCGCGCGCGGACCCGCGCTCGGCGTGATCGGGCGTCCGAGCAGCCGGAAGTAGTGCGCCCAGTCCCAGTACGGCCCCGGGTCCGTGTGCATGCCCTTGATCGAGGACGTCACCGTGCCCGGCACGTTGTCGTGGCCCAGGACGTGCTGCCGGTCCAGCGGGATGTCGTACCGGGCGGCGATGTACCGCACCAGGCGCGCCGACGACCGGTACATCGCCTCCGTGTACCAGGAGTCGGGCGAGGTCAGGAAGCCCTCGTGCTCCAGACCCACCGACTTGGCGTTCACGAACCAGTTGCCCGCGTGCCAGGCCACGTCCTTCAGCGGCACGTGCTGCGCGACGTGCCCGTCGGAGGAGCGCAGCGAGTACTGCCAGGACACGTACGTCGGGTCCTGCACCAGCTTCAGCGTGGTGTTCCAGTCGGCCTCGGTGTCGTGGATCACGATGTAGTCGACCGACTGCGAGACCGGCCGGTTCGCCTTGTCGTGGTTGCCGTAGTCGCCGTCCCCGAACTCCTCGTACGGCGCGGGGACCCACTCGCAGGCCACCGAGGCCGGGCACTCCACGGGACCGTCGGCGGGCCGGCGCAGCCCGAGGGCCGCCACCTGACCCGTGACGGGGCTGACGGCCGGGGCGGCGGGGAGCGTGACGACCTGCCCGCTGTCCGTCGTCCGCGTCTCCCCGGTCCGGATCACGTCGAACACGTCGTCCGCGTACGTCGCCGCCGTCGCCGAGTCGTCGGCGCCCGAGTACCGGGCCACCGCCCCGTACCAGTCGGCCGGGTCCGCGCTGGCCGGCAGGCCGGCCTCGCGCTGCGCCGCCGCGAGCAGCGCCGCCCCGCCCTCGATGTTCGCGGCCGGTACGGTACGCAGCTCCTCGGCGGGGATCCCGGACAGCGCTGACGCCCGCTCCAGGGTCCGCAGCCGCCCGGGCAGGTCGGCCGGAGCGGGCACGGGGGCGTCGCCCGCCGTGCGGGCCGGGCGCGAGGAGTCGCCGCGGGCGTCCTCCTCGCCCTCCGAGTGGTGCGGGGCGCTCCGGGTGAGCGCGGTCGCCGCGTCCGTCAGGTGCATCGGCCCGTAGCCGCCGGTCACGCTCGGCGCACCGCCGTGGGTGTCCCACCGCGACTGCAGGTACGCGACGGCGAGCAGCACGCTCTCGGGCACGCCCTGACGCTCGGCGGCCCGCGCGAACTGCTCCTGGAGGACACCCGCCTCGGGGACGTCTGCGCCGGCGGGCGGCGCGGCGGACAGCAGGGGGACCAGCAGGGCGACGGACGCCAGGGCGCCCACCGCCCCCGGCACTCGGATCGGTGAAGGACGTCTGCGGGACGCGGAACGGAGCAAGGCAGCCTCCAGAGGCAGGGGGTGACACGGGGGCGTGCGGGGCCGAACCCGTACAGGGGTATCGGCTCCCGGACGTCTCGTCAATCACACCTGCGCAAAAGGAAGTTCCCACGTCAGGACGGGAATGGAGGCCATGTGGCGGAGTTTCGCCGAGACGGGTCCCGGGCCTGGGACGCGTCACTGGAGTGGACCAATGGAGGCGTTCGGCCCGTCCGGCTTCCCTTGCTTCCGGCTTCCCTGCTACCGGCGTACCGGCGTACCGGCGTACCGGCGTACCGGCGTACCGGCGTACCGGCGTACCGCGGGACAGGGAGGGACAGGGAGGGCCAGGGAGGCGGACAAGCCGATGCGCCGCGTCCCGGTGTGTCGGCACCGGGCTCACGGCGCACCGCCCCCGTGTGGTCGGTCGGGCCCGCCCCTTCAGCGCGTCCCGACCGCCGCGCGCACGGCCCGCCGTGCCATGGCGCAGTCGTCGTGCAGCCGCCTCAGCAGCAGCCGCTGTTCCTCGCCGGGCGCGAGCGTCCCCGAAGGGACCGGCACGGAACCGGCCGGCGGAGCCTCCTTCATCGTGCGCTGCACCGCCGTCTCGTAGGTGCGGATCTCCCGCGTCAGCACGATCATCAGGTTGACCAGGAAGGCGTCCCGAGAGGCCGGGCCCGCCTGCTGGGCGAGCTGACTGATCTGCCGCCGGGCGAGCGGCGCGTCACCGAGCACCGCCCACAGGGTCGCGAGGTCGTAGCCCGGCAGGTACCAGCCGGCGTGCTCCCAGTCGACGAGGACCGGTCCGGCGGGCGAGAGCAGGATGTTGGACAGCAGGGCGTCACCGTGACAGAACTGGCCCATGCCCTGCCGGCCGCCGGCGTGCGCCAGACCGTGCAGCAGCTTCTGCAGGTCGTCCCGGTCCCGGTCGGTGAAGAGACCGAGCTCGTGGTAGCGCGCGATCCGGGCGCCGTAGTCCAGCGGGGCGTCGAAGGTCCCGGCCGGCGGCCGCCAGGCGTTGAGCCGGGCGATCGCGCCGAGCGCGGCCCGCACGTCGGCCCGGGGCGGAGCCTCGACGGGGTGGCGCGACAGCGCCGCCGCCCGTCCGGGCATCCGCTCGATCACCAGCGTGCAGTTCTCCGGATCCGCCGCGATCAGCCGCGGCGCCCGCACCGGCGGACGGTGACGGACGAAGGAGCGGTAGGACGCTATCTCGTGCCGGAACCGCTCGACCCAGGCGGGCGAGTGGTCCAGTAAACACTTCGCGACCGCCGTGGCCCGCCCGGTCGTCCCGACGATCAGTACGGAACGGCCGCTGCGCCGCAGCACCTGCACCGGGTTGAACTCCGGGCAGATCCGGTGGACCGACGCGATCGCCATCTTCAACTGCGCCCCCTGGGGGCCGGACAGATCGATGCGTCCGCTGACCGGCTGGGTACCGGTGCCGCCCGCCCAGCGCCGCGGCCGGACGGCCTGCGGCGCGGGGGCGAGGTACGGTCCGGCGCCGGCGGGGACGACGCGGTGCTGCGGCCGGGGCGGGGCGGACACGGAGGACGATGCTGTGTACATGGAGGACAGATCCCTTCGTGTGCCGACGAGTTGCGTGCGTCGCCCCGCCCGCCCCCGGTCCGCACCCTGGGGAATGAGGGCCGGTCGACGGGGCGGGGTGGCGCGTTCCTACCTGACACCCGGGCGCGGGTGGCGGAACATCTCGCGCACCCTGGCGAAGCCTGGCGAATTGTCGCCAGGCCTATGACAGGGGGTTAGTGTCAACTCAGCCGAGAACCTGGGGGCTTAGACGTGACCGAGCAAACCAACACCCGCCTGGCAGACCTGTTCGGCCTGGCCGGCTGGTCCAAGGGCGAACTCGCGAGACTGGTCAACCGGCAGGCGGCGGCCATGGGCCACCCCCAGCTGGCGACCGACACCTCGCGGGTGCGGAGGTGGATCGACCGGGGCGAGACCCCGCGCGATCCCGTCCCCCGGGTGCTGGCAGCACTGTTCACCGAGCGACTCGGCCGTGTCGTGACCATCGAGGACCTCGGGTTCGTACGACACGGGCGCGCCGGAAAGAAGCAGGACGTCAGGAAGACGGAGAACCCTGACCGGCTGCCCTGGGCACCCGATCGTACGGCTGCGGTCCTCACCGAATTCACGGGAATGGACCTCATGCTCAACCGACGCGGCCTGGTGGGCGCGGGTGCCGCGCTTGCCGCCGGCTCCGTACTCAGCAACGCCATGCACGACTGGCTCCAGACCGACCCCGCACGCAAGGGCGCCGCCCCGCGGGCCACCGATCCCCTCCACGCCGACCCCGCTGGGTTCGACCGCTACGAGGCCGCCCCCATCGGGTCGGAGGAGATCGAGGCCCTGGAGCACTCGGTGGAGGTGTTCCGTGCCTGGGACGCCTCCCGGGGCGGCGGTCTCCAGCGCAAGGCGGTCGTGGGCCAGCTCAACGAGGTGGGCGGCATGCTCGCCTACCGTCACGCCGACCACCTCCAGCGGCGCCTGTGGGGCGTCGCCGCCAACCTGGCGGTCCTCGCGGGCTGGATGTCCCACGACGTCGGTCTCGAACCGACCGCCCAGAAGTACTTCGTCATCGCCGCCCACGCGGCCCGCGAGGGCGGCGACCGGCCCAGGGCCGGCGAGGCGCTCTCCCGGGCGGCCCGCCAGATGGTGCACCTGGGCCGCCCCGACGACGCCCTCGACCTGATGAAGCTCGCCAAGGAGGGCTCGGGCGAACGGGTGCTGCCCCGCACCCAGGCCATGTTCCACACCATCGAGGCCTGGGCGCAGGCCTCGATGGGACGGGGGCAGGCCATGCGGCGCACCCTCGGCGAGGCCGAGGAGCTGTTCGTGTCCGACCGGCAGGACGAGAAGCCGAGCTGGATGCAGAACTTCGACGAGGCCGACATGCACGGCATGCAGGCCCTCGCCTACCGCACCCTCGCCGAGCACGAGCCGACGGCGGCGATCCCCGCCCAGCGGCACGCCAAGCTGGCCCTGGAGCTGCGGCGCGGCGGGCACGACCGGTCGAAGCTCTTCGACCACATCTCGCTGGCCTCGGCCTGCTTCATCGCCGACGACCCGGAGCAGGCCGACCGGTACGCGCGGCTCGCCCTCATGTCCATGGGGGACACCTCGTCCCACCGGACCTGGGACCGGCTGCGCGAGATGTACCGGCTCACGGGCCAGTACGCGGGCTATTCGAGGATCGAGAGCCTGCGGGAGGAGATCGAGCTGGCCCTCCCCAGGTCGCCCGTCAACCGCCCCCGGACCGGGCAGGCCTGAGCCGCCCCGTCCGTGGGGCGGGAAGGCTCATCGGTGGGGCGGGAAGGTCCGTCCGTGGGTCCGTCCGTGGGGCGGGAAGGTTCAGGAGACACCCGTCAGCGATTCCCTCGGCGGTTCCCGCCGTGGTGTCGCGAGCGGGATCCCGGGGTGTCCTCGACGGCGGCCCGTCGCGGGCCGCAGTCAGCGGGGGATCCGGACCACCATCACGCAGGCGTCGTCCTCGCGTGACTCCTCGCCGAACTCCTCCACCACGGCGCGCACGCAGTCCTGCGCGTCCCGCGCCTCCGCGAGCCGGGGACCGAGGGCGAGCAGCCGCCGCGCGCCCGTGTCGTCGTGCCTGCCGCCGCCACGGGTCAGTCCGTCGGTGTGCAGGACCAGCAGGTCCTCCGGGTGCAGCCGGGTCTCGGCCTCGCCGTAGGCGCCACCGGTCGTCGCCCCGAGGAGTACGCCCTCGGGGCGCCGGAGCGCGTGCCCCGTCCCGTCGCGGAAGAGCAGCGGGGCGGGGTGTCCTGCCTGCGCCCACACCAGGGTCCGGGTCACCGGGTCGAACCGGCAGCACATCGCGCTGCCGAGCGCGGGCTGCCCCGAGGTCTCCAGGAGCTGGTTGAGGTGGCCCATCAGCGCGGCGGGCCGGATGCCGGCGACGGCCATGCCCCGCAGCGCTCCGAGGAGCATGGCCATGGAGGAGGTCGCGGCGACCCCGTGCCCCGTCAGGTCGCCGACGGTCAGCAGCGCCTCGCCGCCGGGCAGCGCGAGCGCGTCGTACCAGTCGCCGCCGATGAGTCCGGTACTGGCGGCCGGCAGGTAGTGCGCGGCGACGTCGAGCGGCGCGGGGCCGTCGTGGGCGAAGCGGAGCGGGCCGCGCCACGGCGGGAGGACCGCCTCCTGCAGCTCGACGGCGACCCGCCGCTCGGTGCGTTCGATGTGGCGGCTGCGCTCCAGGCTGTCCCGGCTCTCGCGGACCGCCCGCTCACTGCGCCGCAGCTCGCTGACGTCCCGGATGACGGCCCACATCGAGGCCGTGCAGCCGTCGGTGTCGAGCACGGGCTCGCCGGTCATGTGCACCGTGCGCACCCGGCCGTCCGTCCGTACGATCCGGAACTCGCCGTCGATCGGCTTCCCGTCGATCAGGCAGTCCGTCACCATGGCCTGCAGGACCGGCTGGTCCTCGGCGAAGACCATCGTGGGCATCTCGTCGAGGGACATCGGGCCGCTCTCCAGGGGCCGTCCGAAGATGTCGAACAGCTCCTCGGACCAGCTGACCTCGTCGGTGAGCAGGTTCCACTCGGCGCTGCCGACCCGGGAGAGCAGCGAGCCGGTGCGGGGCGGTGCGGCCACGCCGTACGCCGTGCCGGGGGCGGTCGCGAGCGAGGTGTCGACGACGACGTCGAGCTCCTCGGCCTCGGGTGCCGCGCCGGCCGGGACCCCCGCGCGGAGCTGGCCCAAGTGGGCGCGCAGGTCGTCGAGTTGGCTCACCGCGAGGTCGCACAGGGCGCGCTGCCACCGCTGCTGAGGGTCGTCGTCGTCGGCCACGGCGTCCCGGCGCACGGCGTCCACCCCACCGCGCAGGCGGCGGGTCTGCGAGATCAGCGCGTCCACCGCGCCCGGCTCCGGCGGCTGGGCGGGGCGGTCCGCGAACAGATGGGACGGCATGTCGTACTCCGATGCAGGCGCGGCGCGGCCACGTGTGGAAGGCGGCCCGTAGACGACTGTTGCACAGCCCGGGACAGGCCGTAAGGGATTTGGCAACACTCGATCCGGTGGTGCTTCTGGCATATGTCAAAGGCCCGGCGATTATCGGACAGGGCGCGACGCGTTACGGTGCGGGGGTGGTGAACGACGACGGAAACGGCACGGTGGGCGCGGGTACGACGGTCACGGACGGGGTGGTCGCGGGGGAGTCGGACATGCGTACGGAGGCGGGCACGGCGGTAGCGGCCGACGGTTCACGGGGTGTGGGCGCGGGCGCCGGAGCCCCGGGTGTGGGTGTCGCGGATGTCGGTGCTGCGGTGGCCGGACCCGGACCCGGACCCGTGACTTCGGGCGCGGGTGTCGGTGCTGCGGGCGCCGCCGCCGGGAGCACGGTCGCCGGAGCCGCCGGTGCGGGCGCCCCGGCCTCCAGTGCCGTGGGTACGGCCGTGCTGCTCGCCGCCGCGCCCGCCGGGCGGGGCCGCGCGATGGACGCCGCCTCCGTCCTGCCGGCGCTCGCCGCCGTACCGCCCGGAGTCCTCACCGGCGCCGCGGCCGCCACGGTCGTCGAACTCGCCGACCCCCTGGACCCGCAGACCGTCCTCACCCGTCTCCGCGCGGCGGCCGCGAGCCCGGGGCCCCTGGTCGTCTGCCTCGCGGGCCAGCTCCACCTCGACCGCCGGCAGCAGCTGCCGCACCTCGCGCTCGCCCGCACCACCCCGGCGACGCTCCGCTACACGGCGCTGCCCTGGCACTGGCTCGCCGGCGAACTCGGCGTCCGCCCACCCGGCACCACGACCGTCGTCGCGGACCTCGCGGTCGACCCGGAGCTCTGGCAGCGCCTCACCGCCGCGCCGGGCCTGCTCCACCTGGGGCCCGGCCCCCTGCTCTACGCGCGCGTGGTGCCCGCCCCGCGCAGGGGCGAGCCCACGACGCCCGCGTACCTGCGTGCCTGGGCCGAACTCTGGCGCTCCGGCGCCCGCCTGGCCCCGGCGGCGGCGCACGCGGAGGCCGCCGCGCGCGCGGTGACGGTCGCCCCCGCCCCGGCCCCGCTGTTCCTGACCCCCGCGCCCGTGCCGACGCCGACGCCGGCGCCCCCGGACCGAACGGCACCCGAGCCCGCGCCGGTGACGGGTGCGGTGCGCGTCCCCGTGGCCGGGCCCGCCCCCCTGCCCCGGATCCCTCCGGAGTACGTGTCCGCCGGGCCCTCCGGCTCGACGGCCCCGGCCGCGGTCCCGGCCCTGGTCCCGGAGGACCCCCACCCCGCGATCCTCGCCGCCGCCATGGCCGGACGGCACGGGGAGGCGGCGGCGGTGGCCGCGGCCTGGGAGCACGAGGCGCTGCGCCGCCACGGACCCCGGTCGGTGGAGGCCGTGCACTGGACGGAGGTGCGCGCCGACCTCGCCCGCCTCGCCGGGGAACCGGCCCGCAGCTGCGAACTCTGGCTCGCCGCCGCGGAGGCCCGGCTCGGGCTGCTCCAGCGCCCCGACGACCCCGACGTCGAAGGAGCCGTGGACCGGGCCCACCATCAGTGGGAGCACATCGGCGACCCCGACCGCGCGCGGGCCCTCGGCCCCGCCCTGGTCGACCTCAGACGACGGGTCCCGGGCCGCCGCCCCGGCGCCCTGGCCGCGCTCACCCGCCGCCTGGGCTGAGGGACCCGGACGGGCGCGGGCGGCGGCGCACCGGCCCACGTCCGTACGACCGCCGTGCGCTCGCCGTCGACCGACCCTTCCGAGCCCCGTTCCCGAAAGGCCCGACACGTGACCTCGCTCGCCACCGCCCAGCGCTCGCTGGCCGATCCGTCCGTGCGTCACCCGCTGTGGCCGCCGCTCACCCGGGGCTGCCCCGTCACGTCCACCGAGGACGTCGCGTACCCCCTCGACATCGACTACGCCTACGACCGGGTCCCCGCCGATCTGTTCACCCGCCCGGCCGCCCACGGTCTGGAGCGCTGGGCGCCGCTGCTCCCGCCCCTCGCCGCGCCGGGCCTCGGTGAGGGCAACACCCCCCTGGTCGCGCTCCCGGACGGCGTCTGGGTGAAGGACGAGTCCCGCAACCCCACCTGGAGCCACAAGGACCGGCTCAACCGGGTCGCGGTCAGCGCCGCCGTGGCCTCGGGCGCGCGGGGCGTCGTCGTCTCCTCGTCGGGCAACCACGCGGCGGCGGCCGCCGCCTACGCCGCCCGGGCCGGGCTGCCGTGCGCCGTCTTCACCTCGCCGTACGCCCCGCCGGCCGTCGCCTCCCACCTGCGCGCCTACGGCGCGACGGTCCTGACCGTCCCGCCGGCGTCGGTCCGCCCGCTGATGCGCCGCATCGTGGACGAGCTCGGCTTCCAGAGCGTCAGCAGCGTGACGGACACCGCCCACACCGGGCACCCCTTCGGGCCCGAGGGCTACAAGACGATCGCGTACGAGATCGCGCTCGACCTCGGGCGCGCCCCTGCCGAGGTGCATCTCCCCACGGGGTACGGCGAGTTGCTGTTCGGTGTGGCCAAGGGGTTCCAGGAGCTCGCCCGGCTCGGCGTCACGGACTCCGTCCCCCGGATGTACGCGGCGGAGCCCGCGGCGGCCGGGGCCCTCACCGAGGCCCTGCGCACCGGCAGGCCCGTGGCCCGCGTTCCCGTCGCGCCGACCACCGCGTACGCCATCGACTGCGAGATCAACAGCTACCGCGGCGTCCTCGCCGTCCGTACCACCGGGGGCGCGGCGCACACAGTGACCGACGATCACATGGCGCTGGCACGCGCGGAGTTGGCGGCGCAGGGCATCTGGTGCGAGACCTCCTCGGCCGCCGGCCTCGCCGGACTGCGTGCCCGCGGGCGCGGCGGGAGCGACGGCCCGGTGGTGTGCGTGGTCACGTCCAGCGGCTACAAGGACATCGCCACGGCGACGGAGGCCTTCGCGCCGACGGCCCCGGACTGGGAGCCGATCAGGGCCGCCCTGACGGCCCGGGAGACCGAGCCGCGCTGAGGCCGTCGCCCCGGGACCTGTCCGGACGGGTCCCGGGGCGACGGCCGGAAACAGGATCCGACGCCGCGGTGGTCGGGGCCGGTGCGCGGCCCCGTACCACCGGGGGCTCAGCTGGTGATCGAGAAGGCCTCGCCGTAGACGCTCCAGTACAGCGGGACGTTCAGGTCGAGGTTGCCCTCGTTCAGGAAGCGGCGCTGGGCCGTGCTGACCCGGGTGGTGTCGCTGTGCGCCTCCTCCTTGCGCATCTCCTCCTCGCGGGCGTCGAGGAAGGCCTTGAGATAGGCCTTCTCGTCTCCGCCCCTGGACGGCGGCAGGGCGCGGGAGAGGGCGACCGAGCGGATGCTCCGGAAGCCCGACTCGCCGTGCATGACGGCGGCGTCGTAGTAGGCGAACTGCCCCAGCGCGCGCAGGCCGTCCTGCTTGGCCTGCGAGACGGCGGGAGCGAAGTAGACGCGGTCGCGCTCCTCCTCCTGGGTCTGCTGGAACACGGTGTCCTGTGCCGCCTGGCGCCAGGCGTTCGTGAAGCCCGGGTCCAGGCCCTCGTGGGAGTCGGTGCCGTCCACCGCGCGCAGGGCGCCGAGGTAGCGGGCGAGCGGGTTGCCCGGCTTCTTCGCCGTGTAGCGCTCCACCAGTTCCAGCATGTCGCCCGTGCCCGAGCAGAAGCCGATGATGCCGGCGGTGTAGCCGCGCCCGTCGTCGATGTCCTCGATGTACGCGAACTGGGCCCGCCAGTCGAGGGAGGAGTTCTCGAAGGACGACACCAGCTTCATGGCGACCTCCTTCTTCCGCGGGTCGTCGAGGCCGGTGCCGGAGGACGGGGGCGGGGTCGTCGAGCCCGCGCCGTACGCCTCGACCTCGTAGAGCGAGTAGCCGTACGGAGTGCCGCGCTGTGTGCCGAAGACGCGGAGGTAGCGGCCGCTTCCGGTGACGCTCAGGTCGTCGGTGCCGCCGTCGCCGGAGGTGGTGGCGTGGATCTGGCGCCAGGTCGAGCCGTCGTCCGAGAGTTCGACGCGGTAGGCCTTGGCGTAGGCCGCCTCCCACTTCAGCACGACCCGGTCGAGCGTCGTCGACGAGCCGAGGTCTATCCGGATCCACTGGTTGTCGACGCCTTCGGCGCTGGCCCAGCGGGTGGACGCGGAGCCGTCGACGGCCTTGGCGCCGCCCAACGAGCTCGACTCGGTGGAGGAGGTGGTGACGGGGCGGTTCGCGGCCAGGTTGACGGCCGCGGCGGTAGCGGACGAGAGGCCGGCCAGCACGGGGAGCAGGACGCCGGTGGCCGAGGCGACGACGAGGGCCGCCAGGCGGCGGCCGCGCAGCGCGTTGATCGTGGGGGGCATGTCACTCCAGGGAGGGGAATCGCCGGGACTTCGGATCGGTGCAGCGCCAGACTGATAGGAAAGCTTCCTATTGTTTGGTGGACGTGACGCTAGAGGGCGCGCGGAGACGGCGCAAGAGCCTTGGAAGAAAAGGGAGTTGAGGGCACGCGGAGGCCTCGCCGGTCGCCGGATGCCCGCCCCTGCGCTACCGGGGCCCCCGGTTCCGTCCCCGGGCTGAGATGATCGGAGGTGTGACCGCCTCCCCGCATGCCTCCCCGCCCCCGACCCCGGCGCCGCCCGCCCGCCCGCTCGTCACCGAGCGGCTCGTGCTGCGGCCCGTCCGGAGCGTCGACCTGCCGGCGGTGACCAGGCTGTGGACCGACCCGGAGGTACGGCGCCACCTCGGCGGCCCCGTGATCGACTCGGTCGTCCGGATCCGGCAGCGACGGATCGTCGGGGCGGCCGGACACCACGTGGTGGTCCGGGCCGAGGACGGGGTCCTGCTCGGACTCGTCACGGTGGAGGAGGGCGGCCGGGACGGCGAGACGGAGGTCTCGTACCAGTTCCTGCCCGAGCACTGGGGCCGCGGCTACGCGCGCGAGGCGGTCGGAGCGGCCGTGGCGCGGGTGCTGGAGAGCGCGCCGAGCGTCGTCGCGGTCACCCAGGAGGCCAACCACCGGTCCCGCCGGCTCCTGGAGGCCGTGGGCCTGGAGCACGCCGAGTCCTTCGTGGAGTGGGACGCCCACCAGGTCCTGTACCGCCGGAACCGCTGACGTCCTCGCGCCGTATGCGCCGGACGCCGCCGCCGCGTACGATCTGCGGACCGGCCGGCAGGACGCCTACGCCAAGGAGCTCCGACCATGTCCTTCCTGGTGATCGGCGAGTGCGTCGCCGACATCGTGCGCGGCGCCGACGGCACCGAGCGGGTCCACCCGGGCGGCAGCCCCGCGAACGTCGCCCACGGCCTCGGCCGCCTCGGCCGGGAGGTCACGCTGCTCACACAGCTCGCCGACGACCCCGCCGGGCGGCGGATCGCGGACCACCTGAAGGGCGCGGGCGTACGGATCGAGGTCGCCGGCGTCCCCGCCCGCACCCCTTCGGCCGTCGTCGGACTCGACGCCCGGGGGCAGGCCACGTACACCTTCGACATCGCCTGGACACTGTCGAGCGGGGAGCCGCCCGTGGCGCGGCCCGCCCATGTCCACATCGGTTCGATCGCCGCCGTCACCGCTCCCGGCGCTGCCGCCGTCCTCGCCGAGGTCGAGCGGGTCCGTGACCGGGCCACGGTCAGCTACGACCCCAATGTGCGGCCGGCCCTGATGGGGGAGCACGGCGAGGCCGTCGCGCGCGTCGAGCGCTGCGTCGCCCTGAGCGACCTCGTGAAGGCGAGCGACGAGGACCTGGCCTGGCTCTATCCCGGCCAGGATCCGCGCGAGGCGGCCGCCCGCTGGCTCGGCCTCGGCCCCGCCGTCGTCCTGGTCACCCGGGGCGCGGCCGGCTCGCTCGCCCTCACCCGGCGGGAGACGGTCTCCGCCCAGGCCCCGGAGGTCACCGTCGTCGACACGGTCGGCGCGGGCGACTCCTTCATGTCCGCCGTCCTCGACACCCTCGCCGGACGGGGACGGGAGGACCTCTCCGGGCTCGACGCCGGGTACCTCGCGAGGCTGCTGCGGAGGGCGGGCGCGGCGGCGGCCGTCACCGTCTCCCGGGCCGGCGCCCAGCCGCCCGACCGGGCGGAACTGGACGCGGCCGGGGAGCGGTTCGCGCTCAGGTACGGGCGTGTGTCGTGATGTCCGAGGCGAACTGCTCGACCATGTCCGGCGTGACCGTGGGCCGGCACTCGGCGATGGCCTCCAGGTAGTCCGCCGTGCTCGCGCCGGGCGCCTGGGCCTCCCCGCCGCGCCCGCCGACGGCGACGAGATCGCGCTCGAAGGAGGCCTGGGCGGCGATCCGGGCCGCGTGCTCGATGTCGGCGGGGGTGAACAGCTCGCTGGCGAGGACCAGTTCGTCGATGTCGACGTCCGGCCGTCCGTCGGTGTAGCGGGACCAGATCGCCGCGCGTGCCGCCTTGTCCGGCGTACCGATCGGAATGAGGTAGTCGAAGCGGCCGGGGCGCAGGAACGCCGGGTCGAGGGAGCGGATCGAGTTGGTCGCGCAGACGAGCAGCCGCTCGTCCCTCTCCCGGAAGCCCGGTATCAGCTTGAGGAGTTCGTTCGTCACGCCGTGCATGCCGCCGGGCTGGGCGGGCTCCGAACGGACCGGGGCGATCTCCTCGACCTCGTCGATGAAGACCAGGACCCGTTCCAGCTCGCCGATCCGGGCGAACGCCGACCGCAGGGCGGCGGCGAGGTTGCCCTCGTCGGCGAGCCGGGACGGCAGGATCTCCACGAACGGCCAGCCGAGCCGGGAGGCGATGCCGCGCGCGAACGTGGTCTTGCCGGTGCCGGGCGGCCCGAACAGACAGACCGCGCGCGGCGGGCGCACGCCGTGCCGGGTGGCGCGCTCCGGCTCGGCCAGGGGCAGCACCACCCGGCGTTCGATCAGGTCCTTCTCCCGCTCCATGCCGGCGACCTTCGCCCACAGGTCGCCGGGGAGCAGCCGGCCGCCGAGGTCGTCGAGGAGGCCGGCGGCGGGGCCGTGCAGCGGCTCCACCTTCTCGAAGTACGCGACGGCGGGCTGGCGGGTGTACCCAGCGTTCAGCAGGCCCTCGCCGAGGAGTTCCTCCTCCGGCAGGACGTACGCGATGCGTCCGACCCGGGCCGCGACGAGCCGCCGCTCCAGCTCCACGAGCAGGGCGCTGGCGAGGCCTCGGCCCCGCCACGCCGAGGAGATCGCGATCCGCATGACCCAGGCCCGCTCGCCGGAGACACAGGCGAGCGCCGCCCCGATGGGCACGCCCTGGTGCACGGCGACCACGGCCGGCTGGCGGGTGGTGAGGGCGCCGATGCACTCGGCGAGCGAGAACACGGACTCCTGCCCGAGTTCGGCGGTGGTGTCGATCAGATGGACGACGGCGGCGAGATCGCTCTCGCGGTAGTCGTGGATGTGCCAGTTCACCGGTGGTACCGCCCCTCGTTCGTGCTGTTGCGGCGAGGCTAGGCGGGGCCGTCGGAACCGGTCGTGCGCCATCCTGCACAAGCCGACGAGGGGAAACGCGCCGAACCGGCACTGGGCAGGAGAACGGGAGCGGCCCCCGGAGGAGACTCCGGGGGCCGTGTGCGTGAGCGGTGCCGTCGGCGGCGGGGACCGTCAGTAGGCGGGCGCCAGCTTCGGGTTCGGGCCGTGCTCGTTCTGGTGCTGGTCGCCCTCGGTGGCGGCGAAGACGATGAGCACGATGAAGCCGACGAGCGGCACCAGGCTGATGAGCACCCACCAGCCCGAGCGGCCGGTGTCGTGGAGGCGGCGGACCGTCACGGCCAGGGACGGCAGGAAGATGCCGACCATGTAGATGAGGCTCAGGAGCTGAATGTCGAGCGACATGTCGATGACGTTCAGGACGATCGAGATGATGATGTTGAACAGCTCGAACATCCAGAATTCCTTGCGGCGCGCGCGTCCGTTGAACACCGCGTACTTCTTGAGAACGTCGAGGTACCAGTTCACTTTGTCCCCCCAAGGACTGGGTGTGCGAGCGGGAGCCTGTCCCTGTGGAGCAAGCTTTACGCAGAACTTAGGTGGCTGAAACCACATGGGTCAATTCGTTACCGGGAGATTGCCGTTCACACATGACAGATGTGAACGGCGGCATCTCCGGTGAGGGGAGATGCCGCCGTTCCGGGAGAGGATCGACGAGAGTGCGGGCGGGTCAGGACATCACGTCCTTCGCTTGCTCATGAGCAGTCCGCCGGCCGTGAGGGCGAAGAGGCAGACGCACGCACCGGTGATCACGTTGCTGAGGATCGTGCCCGTGCTGGGGTTCCGCGAGACCACCCACGGCGCCACGATCAGCCACGCGCCCAGGAGCAGGACGACGAAGTTCAGGTCCTGCGACCGCTCGGGGACCATCGACATGCACAGGCCGAGCACGGCCAGGGAGATGCCGACGATCAGGTTGCTGATGGCGAGCTCCGGTCGGGCGGCGGCGAAGTGGACCGTCCACGCGGAGATCGCGGTCCACACGCCGGCGAGGATCACGAGCTCCTCGACAGCTGCGACACCTCGGGTCTGGAGCATACGGGCATATCGGTCCCGCATTTCCGGCGCATCGGGGTGTCCTGCGATATCACCGTGGCGGTGAGAGACGTCGGCCATGTGACTCGCCTCCTTCTGGCGTCATGCATGTCCGGCCGAACCGCGGCAATCACGCCGCTGCTTCATTGTGCGCTTATCTGGCCTTTATGTGTAGGTCTGCCCGGTAAGGGATGCGCACAGAAATGAGCCCGTTGATGTGCAGGGATCCACCAAAGGGCGATTTCTGTTCAACAAAAATTCAATGCAAGTCTGAACGATTCTTCGTATCGCTATGCATTGCGCCCTGCATCGCTATGCATCGTGCGCGTGTGGTGTCCCGGCGTAACCTGGAAGAGGACTCGGGGAACCGGACCCTTTCCATCGCCGGGAGTGCGTGATGGGCGGAATCGTACGGAAGAGCTTCGACTCGGCGGACGAGACGCGTCCCTTCGAGGGCGACAAGGGCAGGCTCGATCTGCTCATCGGTGACGGCGGCTCGGTGGGTCGCGCCGTCTTCGAGCCGGGCTGGCAGTGGTCCCAGCATGTCAAGCCCATCGCCGGCACCGACAGTTGTCAGGCCTCGCACGTCGGCTACGTGGTCAGCGGCCGCATGAAGGTCGTCATGGACGACGGCGAGACGGCCGAGTTCGGCGAGGGCGACTACATGGAGGTCAAGCCGGGCCACGACGCCTGGGTCCTCGGGGACGAACCCTGCGTCGCCCTCGACTGGACGGGCTTCACGAACTACGCCCTGCCTCCCTCGGGCGAGCCCGCCCCCGCGTCGCCGCCGAGCGGCCGCGGCTGAACGTCCGGCCGCACCCGGGGCAGCGGTGCGGGAGTCCCGTACGCGTCGATGACGTCGGCCTGAGCTGTAGCCGTATGCGTCGGTGACGGGGCCTGCGCCGCACACGTACGCATCGGTGACCGAGCGTGGGTCGCGCCCTTACCCATCGGTGACCGTACGCCTCGGTGACGGCGTGCGCGTGCTATCCGTACGCGTCGGTGACGCAGTCCGCGGCGCAGCGCCCGTGCTCGAACCGGCGGCGGAGCGCCGCCGCCGCGTGCCGCCGGTCCACCTCGGCGTAGCCGTACCGCTCCTCGGTCGTGCGGCGCACGGCCTCGACGGTGACGATGGCCGGTTCGCCCTCGCCGGCGGACCGCCGCGCCGCCGCGATCACGTGGTCGGCCGCCCGCTGGAGGTCGCGGGCGTACTCGCGCTGGGCGATCGACCGTGCCCGGCCTGCGGCGAAGGGCCGCACGGCCCGCCCCTTCCAGACCGTCCCGGCGGCGATGAGCCCGGCCCCGGTCAGGGCGACGAGCACCCCCACCACGACGTCGAGGTCCCACGCCATCGCCGCCCGCCTTCCCCCGGACCCGCGGGGGTCCTGCGCGAGCCTCCGAGTCTAGGGGCGGGGGCCGGGCCGGCGACGTGTTGACACGTGTAACTAAATGGTGTCAGGCTCCTTCTCCGGCCCCGTGTGCCCGCGCAGAAGGAGCAGCACCCCATGAGCACCCTCGTCACCACCGCCCGAGGACCCGTCCGCGGCGAGCGCCGTGCGGACGGCAGCCTGCGGTTCCTCGGCATTCCGTACGCACAGCCGCCGGTGGGCGATCTGCGGTTCGCGGCTCCGGTGGAGCCGGAGGCGTGGACGGAGCCGCTGGACGCGACGGCGTACGGGCCGACGGCCCAACGGCGTCCGTTCGCCGAGGTCACGACGATTCCGGAGCCGTCGATCCCGGGGGAGGGGGTGCTGAACCTGAACGTGTTCACGCCCTCCACCGCTCCGGACGCGGGGCTGCCGGTCCTGGTGTGGATCCACGGCGGCGGGTACGTGGCGGGGTCGGCGGCGAGTCCCTGGTACGACGGGGCGGCCTTCAACCGGGACGGCGTGGTGCTCGTGTCGGTGGGGTACCGGCTGGGGATCGAGGGGTTCCTGCACGTCGAGGGCGCTCCGGACAACCGTGGTGTACGGGACTGGGTCGCGGCCCTGGAGTGGGTGCGGGACAACATCGCGGCGTTCGGCGGTGATCCGGCGAAGGTCACGATCGCCGGGCAGTCGGCGGGCGGCGGCGCCGTCCAGACGCTGCTCGCCGTCCCGTCGGCCAAGGGCCTGTTCCGGGGCGCGCTCTCCGTCTCCGGCGCCGTCCTGCGGCCCGACGGCCCCGAGGTCGCCCGCGCCGCGGCGCGCCTGCTGACCACCCGTACCGGCGTCCCCGCCACCGTCGCAGCCCTGCGCGACCTGACCGACGACGAACTCCTCGACCTCCAGGACCGCTTGTCCGAGCCGGGCCCCGACCGCGAGGGACTGCCCCCGATGCTGGCCCTCGCCCCCTTCGCCGACGGCGAGCTGATCCCGGAACCCGTCCTGGACGCCCTGACGGAGGGCGAGGCGGGTGCCGACGTCCCGCTGATGCTCGGCTTCACCGAGGACGAGTTCTCGATGTTCCCCGCCCCCGGCCCCGACGGGCCGCCGCTGTCCGTCCTCCTGGGCGGTCTCGGGCTCGACCCCGCGAGGGCCGAGGACTTCGCGGAGACGTACGCGGCGGCGGGCGAGGAGCGGTACTTCGGCCAGGCCCTGACCGACACGGTGTTCCGCGCCCCGAACCTCGCCGTCGCCGACGCCCGCGCCGCGCGGGAACGGCCCACCTGGTTCTACGAGTTCCGCTGGCGCTCGCCGGCGCTCGGCCTCGCCTTCCACTGCCTGGACCTGCCCTTCGCCTTCGACCTCCTCGAAGCCGAAGGCGTGACGGCCGTGGCCGGGGCCGAGCCGCCGCGCGCGCTCGCCGACGCGATGCACCGGGCGTGGGTCGCGTTCGTCACCGACCAGGACCCGGGCGCCGACTGGCCGCGCTACACCGCGGCCGAGCGTGCCACGAAGATCTGGGACGCGGAGCCCCGGACCGTCGCGGACCCGGTGCGCCGGGTCCGCGAACTCTGGCTCGACTGAGCGGTCCGGCCGCGTCTCAGTCCCCGGTCGTGCCGTCGAGCAGCTCGCGCAGGATGTCCAGGTGACCGTTGTGGCGGGCGGTCTCCTCGGTGAGGTGGAGGAGGATCCAGCGCAGGTCGACGCGGAGTCCGTCACGGACGGTCCGCTCGGCCTTCGCGTCCAGGTCGCGGGCGGCGACCAGTTCGCGGAAGGCGGCGCTCTGCGCGGCGTACTCGTCGAGCAGCTGCGGGAGCGGGAAGTCCACGGCGATCCGCATCTCGCGGTCGGGGTCCTCCTCGGTCCACGGCCCCTGGTCCTCCTCCCCGAGGAAGACCACGCGGAACCAGTAGTACTCGACCCAGCGGAGGTGGTTGATCAGTCCGCTCAGGGTCATCAGCGGGGAGCCCGGCAGGAGCGCCTTGCGGGCGTTCTCCGCGGAGACGCCCTCGCACTTGGCGCGGGCGGTGTCACGGGCGTAGTCGAGGAACGTGGTGAGCTGGGTGCGCTCGTCCCACGCGGGCGGTGTGTCGTCGGTTCTGGTCATCGTGCGAAGCGTCGCCGATCACCGTGAGCGCTGTCGAGGCAATTACGGCTTCGCGAACCGGTCGATCCGCAGGCCCGTGCACGTCTGCGCCCCCACCGGCTTCCGTTGCCGGATCGTGACCGCACCGGGCGGGTGTTGTCCGGAAAGCCTGTGGGAGCGATCCGGCCGCCGATCTACCGTTCGGTAACGCAGGGGGCGGGGGTCGTCGGACGACTCGTGCTCCAGGAGGAAGTCCGGTGATACGGGGGCCCTTTGATGACTGTTCGGCGCGTGGTCCGCAGACGGACGGGCGCGACCGTCGCCCTGGCCATGGTGCTCACCATGTCCGGGCTGACCGCGCCCGCGCTGTTCCCCAGCGCCGCCGCGACGGTGCCGGACGCCGGTTCGGCGGTCAAGGGGCCGGAGGGGCCCGAGGGCACGTCGTTCAACCCGAACCAGATCAAGGACGTCAAGGCGGCCGATCCCGGCTCCGGGGTGAATCTGGTCGAGGCGCCCTCGGTGAACAACAGCGGTGACGCGCGGTTGTCGTATCCGCTGGAGGTGCCGAAGGGCCGCGCGGGCCTGGAGCCGAGCCTGGCCCTCACCTACGACTCGTCGGGGACGAACGGGTGGCTCGGCGTCGGCTGGGACGTCACCACCCCGGTCGTCACGGTCGACACACGGTGGGGTGTGCCGCGCTACGACGCCGGACTGGAGACCGAGACCTATCTGCTCGACGGCGAGCAGCTGACCCCGGTGGCGCACCGAAGCGAGTTGCAGGCGCGCACCGCGGAGAAGGTGTTCCACTCCCGGGTGGAGGGTCGCTTCGACCGGATCGTGCGCCACGGCGACAGCCCGGCGAACTACTGGTGGGAGGTCACGGACAGGAAGGGCGTCCGGACGCTCTTCGGTGGCACGGCCGACAGCACGCTGGCCGACGGCAAGGGCCGCGTCGCCACCTGGGCGGCGCGGGAGGTCCGCGACGGCAACGACAACCTCCTGCGCTACCGGTACGCCAAGGTGGCCGACGGCGGCACGGCGAACTCCGCGGTGCCGGGCAGCGACCTGTACCCGCAGAAGATCACCTACACCGGTCGCGGCGACACCGACGGCAGGTACTCGGTGACGTTCGTCCGGGACCGTGAGCGTGGCGAGCCCCGCCGGGCGGACGTGCGGGTCGATGCCCGGTACGGGTTCAAGAGGGTCACCGCCGACCTGCTGCGGCGCGTCGAGGTCAGGCTGGACGACCAGCTGATCCGCGCCTACGAGCTGAACTACCGGACCGGCGCGTTCGCCAAGACGCTGCTCACCTCGGTGTCGCAGTTCGGCGAGAACAACCAGCTGTTCCACACCCACACGTTCGACTACTTCGACGACGTGCGCGACCCGTCGGGCACCTACAACGCCTTCGCCACCGCCGCGGGTTGGTCGGTGCCGGATGACGACCTGGGGGTGAACATCCGCGAGGGCGAGGCCAGTGCGATCTCGGCGAACACGTCGGCCGGCTTCGGCGCGCACCTGTTCGCGGGCTACAACGTGCAGGGGCTGCCGTCCAAGGAGGGTTCCGTCGGGTTGAAGGTCGGGTTCAGCGCGGGCCAGTCCGATGGCCTGTCGACCCTGGCCGATGTGAATGGCGACAACCTGCCGGACAAGGTGTTCCGCAAGAACAAGGACGTGTTCTACCGGCCCAATCGGGCGACACCGGGGGGTGAGCCGAAGTTCGGCGACACGCCGGTCAGGCTCACCGGCCTCCCGGGAATCTCGACCGAGCGCACGCTGTCCGGCACCATCGGCATCGAGTCGTACGTCCTCACCACCTCGGCCCAGCTGGACTTCGTGGGCACCACGACCACCTCGGACCGGTTCTTCAGCGACGTCAACGGCGACGGGATCACCGACCTGGTGAACAACGGCGGCGTGCTGTTCGGCTACCTGGACGCGCAGGGGCAACCCGCGTACAGCGCGGACTCCACCCGCACCCCCGTGCCGATCGGGGACGGTGCGGTGACCGGCGCGATCGTCGGCGACCAGACCGCGCAGTTCGACCAGCAGGTGGACAACTCGCCGCTGCTGGACACCGTGCGCCGCTGGGTCGCGCCGTTCGACGGCACCGTCCGCGTGGACGGCCGCGTGCAGCTGACCCAGGACCCCTCCCCGGCGCGTGCGGCCTACACCAAGGCCGACGGCGTGCGGGTCACCATCCAGCACAAGGACGCCGAACTCTGGGCCCAGCGGATCGGCCCCGACGACCACACCGAGTTCACCCCGGGCAACGTGGCGTCGATCCCGGTGAAGAAGGGCGACGCGCTCTACTTCCGCACCCAGTCCGTTCTGGACGGCAAGTACGACACCGTGGCGTGGGACCCGGCGATCACCTACACCGACCTGCCGGCCGGCACGGACGCGAACGGGCTGGCGAACACCGTGTTCCGCGCGTCGACCGACTTCACCTTCGGCGGCCGGCCGTCCCTGGTGACCGTGCCGGTGAACGGCACGCTGCGGCTGACCGGTGACGTGGTCAAGTCCGCGGCGACCTCGGACGACGTGACCGTCGTGATCGAGAAGGGCAACGGCGTTCACCCCGGTACGGAGGTGTTCCGCAAGGTCCTGCCCGCGGCGTCGACCGGCACCACCGCGATCGACCTGAGCATTCCGGTCAGAACGTTCGAGAAGATGTCGTGGAAGCTGAAGACCGACTCCCCCATCGACGCCTCGGCGGTGAGCTGGGCGCCGAAGGCGCACTACACGGCCGCCCAGGGGGTCGAGTCCGTCGTCGACGCCGACGGCGACCCCACGCTGGTGATCGACCCGCCGTACGACCAGAGCATGTTCCCCGCGGACACCCTCACCGCGCCGCAGCAAACCTACAAGGCGACCAAGACCGGCCAGTTGAAGGTCCGGCCGAAGATCTCCTTCAACTTCAACCTCCTCGGTGACGCGAAGATCGCGCTCACCGTGAAGAAGCGCGGCGGACAGCTGCTCGGGAAACGGATCTTCCAAGTCAAGGACACCTCCCCCTTCGGCGGCCCGAACCTGGACCTGACCGTGCCGGTCACCGCCGGCGACGACCTCTACATCGACTACTCCACCACGGAGACCGGACTCCTCGGACTGCTCGTCGACCAGTCCGCGTCGGTCACCTACGACGTGACCTCCAGCTGGCCGGCCTTCACCCCGGCGCCCAGCGCCCTGCACGCCTCCGTCGGGCAGGGGGCCTTCGCCCAGCCCTACCGCGGCTGGGGCGTGATCGGCTACCAGGGCAACCGCGACCGCGCCACCCAACCGCTCAAGCAGGCCGAACTCACCCTGGACCAGAGCTTCAAGAACGCACTCCCGAAGGAGCCCAAGGAAGCGGACATCGCGCCGTTCACCGCGAATCCCCGGCTCACCATGCCACGTCTCGCGGTGTTCGCCCCCGTCCCCGCCAAGGGCGGCTGGGCCGCTCAGGACGACTCCTCCTGGGCCACCCCGACGATGGCGACCAGCTCCCGCCTCGGCGCGGACACCATCGACATCGTCACCGACGCCGACGTGGCGGGCGACCGCGCGGTGATGCGCCGCGGTGTCACCGGCCAGGTGTCGGCCACCCTCGCGGCCGGACCGTTCGGCGGCACCGTGGTCGGCGGGATCACCGCGGGCTCGGTCGACTACCTCGACCTCAACGGCGACAGCTACCCCGACGTCGTGGGCGCCAAGGAGATCCAGTTCTCCGACATGACCGGAGCGCTCGGCGCCACACGCGGCACCCTCGGCGGCAACGTCCGCGAGGCGGACAACGTCTCCGGCAACGTCTCGCTCTCCGCGGGCAGCGAGACCGCCACCATCGCCAGCGCCCTGGGCATGGCCGCGCCCGACGCGGGCACCAGCGCCAACACCGCCACCACCGGCGCGGTCCAGCCGTCGCTCGGCATCGGCGGCAACCTCGGCGGCGGCGAGTCCGACGCCCGCGTCGACCTGATCGACATCAACGGCGACGGACTGCCGGACAAGGTGTACGGCAACGGCGACGCCCAGTTGAACCTGGGCTACTCCTTCGCGGCCCGCGAACCCTGGTCGGCCGGACCGATCAACGACGCGTCCACCCGCAACGTCGGCGTCAACCTCGGGTTCAACGTCGACCGCTACGGCTTCGCGGGCGGCGTCTCCGCCGAGCTGGGAACCTCGTACACCAGCGCGAGCATGACGGACGTCAACGGCGACGGCCTCACCGACCGGGTGTTCACCGACGGGGCGAACCCGATCAAGGTCGCGGTCAACACCGGCACCGGCTTCACCGCGCCCGCCCCCTTCCGCGGCAGCTTCCCCGAGATCGCCGTCGACAAGAACGCCAGCCTCGGCGCGGGCGTCTACTTCACCGTCGGCCTGCCCACTCCCGTCGGCGTCTTCGTCTTCAACCCCGGCGTCAACGCGACCACCGGCATCAGCCGGGCCGAGACCAGCCTGCGGGACGTCAACGGCGACGGACTCGCCGACCACGTCCGGTCCACCCGCGACGACGAACTCCTGGTCGCCGTGAACAAGACCGGCCGCACCAACCTGCTCCGCTCGGTCGACCGGCCCATGGGCGCCCGCATCGACCTGGACTACACCCGGGCGGGCAACACCGCCGCCATGCCGGGGAGCCGCTGGGTGCTGTCCCGCGTCTCGGTGTTCGACGGACTCGCGGGCGACGGAACCGACACGCGCCTGACCACCTTCCGCTACGAGCAGGGCCACTACGACCGGCAGGAGCGCGCGTTCCTCGGCTTCGGCCGCGTGGTGACCGAGGACCGGGACACCGGTGCGGGCGGCGCCGTCCGCCGCACGCTGACCGACGAGTACCGCACCGACGGATACGTGAGCCGCGGCCTGCTCACCCGCACGCTGACCGAGGACGGCGCCGGCCACCCGTACCGCGAGACACTCCACACCTACCGACTGATCGACACCGCCACGAACGAGGAAGCCGACCCGAAGAACCGGACCGCCACCGTCTTCCCCCGGCTCACCCGCATCGAGGAGAAGCACTACGAAGGCGCGGCCACCGCCGGCGCCGCCACGACCACCCAGCTCTCCTACGACGCCCACGGCAACGTCACCCGCGTCTTCGACACCGGCGGCGAGGGCGCCGCCGACGACCTGGAGACCACCTACGCCTACACGGCCTCCCGCGCGCAGTGCCGCGACGCGAACCGCACCGGCATCGCCGAGGAGATCTGGCAGAAGGACGCCACCGGGAAGCTGCTGCGGCACCGTGCGACCGACGTCGATTGCGCCACCGGCGAGATCCGCCAGGCCCGCGAATACCTCGACGGCGACACCGCGGCCGTCACCGACCTGACGTACCACCCGGACGGAAACCTGAAGTCGGTGACCGGCCCGGCCAACGCACGAGGGCAGCGCTACGAGCTGGAGTACGGCTACGACACCACCGTCGGCGTACACATCGAGTCCGTCCAGGACAGCTTCGGCTACCGCTCCACCGCCGCCCATGACCTCAGGTACGGGGTTCCCACCCGCACCACGGACCAGAACAACCAGTCCGTGACGATGACGTACGACAGCGTCGGCCGGCTCGACACGGTGACCGGGCCCTACGAGAAGGACGGCGACCGGGCCACGATCACCTTCGGCTACCACCCCGAGGCGACCGTCCCGTACGCGACGACCCGGCACCTCGACCGCGCCGCCACGGGCCTGCGCGACGACACCATCGACACCGTCACCTTCAGCGACGGCCTCAAGCGTGTGGTGCAGAGCAAGAAGGACGCCTCGGTGTCCGCCGGGCCCGGGGTCTCACCCACCGACGTGATGACGGTCTCCGGCCGCCTGAAGTTCGACGCTCTCGGCCGCACCGTGGAGACGTACTACCCGGTGACCGAGGACAAGGGAGACGTCAACACCACGTTCAACGCCTCCTTCGACCCGGTGGCGCCCACGAAGGAGACCTTCGACGTCCTCGACCGGCCGCTGAAGACCGTGCGACCGGACGGCGTCAGTACCAGCACCGCATACGGCTTCGGCGAGGACCGGTCGGGCACGATCCGTTTCGAGCGAACGGTGACCGACGGCAACGGCAAGGAGCGCCGCACCTACACCGACCTCCGGGGCGCCACCACCTCGGTGAAGGAGTTCGACGACTCCTCGCAGATCTGGACCAGCTACACGTATGACGCCATGGGCCGGATCACGACCATCACCGACGCCGAGGACAACGTCACCCGGGCCGGCTACGACGCGCTGGGACGCCGTATCTCGTTCGACAGTCCGGACGCCGGACGCCTTGAGACCCGCTACGACCTCGCCGGGAACGTCACGTCGAAGGTCACCGCGAACCTGCGGGCAGCGGACAGGGCCGTCGAGTACGACTACGAGTACGCGCGGCTGAAGGCCGTCCGCTACCCGGCGTTCCCGGAGAACGACGTCTCCTACGCGTACGGAGCCCCCGGAGCACCGGACAACGCGGCCTCGCGCGTCACCGAGGTCCACGACGCGGCGGGAACGGTGAGACGCTCGTACGGAGCACTGGGCGAAGTGACCGGGGAGACCCGCACGATCACCGCGGTGGGCGGGTCGCCACGCGCCTACACCACGCTGTGGCGTTTCGACTCGTTCAACCGTGTGCTCCAGATGACCTATCCGGACGGCGAGACCCTGACCTACGACTACGACTCCGGTGGCCAGGTCCGCCGCGCCACCGGTGTGAAGGGCGATACCGAGTACACCTACCTGCACCGCCTGGACTACGACGAGTTCGGGCAGAAGACCTTCCAGCAGACCGGCGACGGTGTGCGCACCACGTACACCTACGACTCCGAGGACCGCAGGCTGGCGACCCTCAAGGCCGCGGGCCCGAGCGGGACGCCGTTCCAGGAGCTCGGCTACACGTACGACAACACCGGCAACGTCACCGGCCGCACGAACAGCGCGCCACGGAACTCCGTCATCGGCGGTCCGAGCAGCCAGACGTACGCCTACGACGACCTGTACCGGCTGACCAGTTCGTCCGGGCAGTACACGGACAAGGACAATCAGCTCAACCGGTACACGCTGTCGCTGGCCTACGACTCGATCGACAACACGACGACCAAGACGCAGCACCACGAGATCACGGGAGGAACCCCCGCATTCCCGGCCGGCACCGGGTCACCAGGGCCCATGGAACCCGTGGAGGACCCGGCCAACCCGGTCGACGTCCAGGATCGCACCAGCTACACGTACGCCTACGAGTACGGCAACGGGAAGCCGCACGCGCCGAACAAGGTCGGGCCGATCACGCAGACCTACGATGCGAACGGCAACCTCACCGACACGGTGAACACCGCCACCGGAGCGCGCCGCCAGTACGTCTGGGACGAGGAGAACCGCCTCGCCTGCAATGCCGACGGCACCACGGCGGTCACCCAGGACCCGGCGGGCTGCGCGAGCGCGGCCGTCCGCTACACCTACGACGCCGGGGGCGACCGGGTCGTCAAGGCCGGTGACGGGGTGTCGGTGTACCCGAACCGCAACTACAGCGAACGCGACGGCACCGGCTTCAAGCACGTGTTCGTCGGGGACAGCCGCGTGGCCACCAAGACGGTGTCCGGGGGTGTGGAGGGCGACCAGTCCTTCTATCACGCCGACCACCTGGGCTCGTCCGGCTACGTCACCGACGAACAGGGCACGGTCACCGAGCACCTGGAGTACTTCCCGCACGGTGAGACCTGGGTCGAGGAGCGCTCCGGGCAGCACGACACCGAGTATCAGTTCACCGGCAAGGAACTCGACGCCGAGACCGGGCTCTACTACCACGGGGCGCGCTACTACAACCCGCGCACACAGCTGTGGGCGAGCGCGGACCCGGCGCTGCCGAAGTACCTGGACCAGGACCTCGCGGGCGGCATCACCCAGCCGCGCAACCTCGCCGCGTACACCTACGTCCACAACAACCCGGTCAAACTGACCGACCCCACGGGCGAATGGCCGTGGGAGAACCAGCCGTGGAGCTACGACTACACCATCCACGCGGAGGGCGACGCAGCCGACACCTACGTGCTGGTCGATCCGACCACCGGCACGTACTTCTCCCAGGTCGGTGCGAGTGGCGCGTCGAACAAGGTGGGGAAGGCATCGGAGATCGTCACGGTCGGGGACGCCTGGAACGCGCTGAAGTCCTGTTACAACTGCACGTTCCCCATCAACGGTGCTCCCAAGGAGATGCCGAAGGTCGGTGACAAGCTGCCGCTGAAGGTGGGACCGAAGGGGTTCCCGGTCGAGGTGACGCAGATGGACTTCGACGGCAAGGAGATCAACATCGAGTACTCGACGCTCGACGGCCACATCGACGGCGTGGGCAGCACGATCCACTTCCGGATCTTCGAGGACCAGAACGGCGAACTCGCCTTGCAGGCCTCCGCCGAGATCATCGGCGGCATGGGTGCCCGCGGCGGCGCGCCTGCCAGGGGTGTGTACGGCGGGGTCGCCCAGATCACCTGGCAGCCCTTCATCGACCGCTTGGTGACCAACGGCATCAAGCAACACTACGGCGACCGATGGGGTGGGGCGAAGTAGGCGGATGAAGGCGCCGGCAGGGATCACGGTCCGCGGGATGAGGTGATCCGACGGCATACGGTGGTGGACTCGGACCGGTGCCCCAGCGCACCCGCCACGGACGGATCGGAACGCCATGCTCAAGGACTTCGCCGACCTCTCCACCCCGCTGATCGCCGACGCGTGCGTACGGCTCGGGGAACCCCTGCGGGCCGCGCCCGCCGGGATCCTGCCCGTCGTCGCCGGACAGCGCGTCGCCGGACGGGTGCTGCCCGCACGCCACTACGGAAGCGTCGACGTCTTCCTGGAGGCCTTCACGCACGCCGCCCCCGGAGACGTCCTGGTCGTCGACAACGCGGGCCGCCGCGACGAGGCCTGCGTCGGCGACCTCGCCGTCCTGGAGGCCGAGGCGGCGGGGGTCGCAGGGGTCGTCGTCTGGGGGCTGCACCGGGACACCCCGGACCTGGTGGCGATCGGACTGCCCGTCCTCTCGTACGGACGGCACGCGCCCGGCCCCGTGCGCCTCGACGAGCGGGACGCGGACGCGCTGACCGCCGCGCGCTTCGGCGAGCACGAGGTGACCGCCGCCGACGTGGTGTTCGGCGACGACGACGGCGTGGTCTTCGTGGCGGCCGACCGCGCGGACGCCGTCCTCGACACGGCCCGGGGCATCTTCCGCACCGAGCGGGAACAGGCCCGCCGGATCAGGGCGGGGGAGACCCTGCGGGCGCAGACCCGGTTCGACGCGTACCTGGCGGGCCGCGCCCAGGACCCCTCGTACACCTTCCGCCGCCATCTGCGCCGGATCGGCGGCGCGATCGAGGAGTGACCCGCGGGCCCGCCGCCCGGTCAGCCCTCGAAGCCGACCGTGCCGTCCGGCAGGATCGCCTCCACGCGCGCGCCGTGCTCCACGGTCCGGCTGACGGTGCAGAACTTCTCGTGCGTCAGCCGCACGCCCCGGGCGAAGACCTCCGCCGCCTTCGGGTTGTTGTCGGGCAGGTCGAACTCGTAGCTCACCCGGATCCGGCCCACCCGGCCCTCGTCCTCCGGGCCCGACACCGACTCCACCACGATCCGCAGGTCGTCGTGGTCCACCGCCCGCGCCGTCCGGTCGATGACGAGGCCGCCGCAGCCGCCCATCGCCGCGAGCAGCAGCTCGACCGGCGTGAACGAGGGCTGCGCGTCGGCGTCGTCGGCGGCGGCCATCCGGACCTCCGCGCCCCGGTCGTTGCGGGCGGTCCAGTTCCGGTACCCGGTGCGGACGGTCTCGATCCGGTAGTCGGCCATGGCGGCGAGGCTCCTTCGTTCACGTGCGTGTCCTCGTACGGTACGCGCCGGAGCGGCGGAGTCCGCGGCTCAGTCGCCCCGCGACGCGCCCGCGTGGGCGCGGACGACCGCACCCCAGGCCTCGGACACCGCTCCCCAGACGGCGCGGAGTTCCGGCTCCGCGGCCCGTACCGACGCCACCGTGTCCCCGGCGTCGACACCCGCCGCGCGCAGGGGCTCGGCGTCTTCCGCCGCCCACGCCGCGACCGTCTCCGCGCCCACCTCGGGATGGAACTGCACCGCCCAGCCCGCGCTCCCCACCCGGAACGCCTGGTACGGGCAGTCGTCGCCGGTCAGCAGGGGCACGGCGCCGGCCGGGAGCCGCTCCACCTCGTCCCAGTGCCACTGCGCCGCCGGGGCGCCCTCCGGCACCCCGCCGAGCACCGGGTCCCCCTCGGCCGCCGGCAGCCTGCGCAGCGGTACGGCACCCAGCTCGGGCCCCTGGGTCCGCCGCGTCACCGCACCGCCCAGGGCGTGGGCGACGATCTGGCCGCCCAGACATATCCCGAGCAGCGGCACCTCCCCGGCCACGGCCTCGCGGACGAGCGCACGGACCCGGGGCAGCCAGGGTGCGGCCCCGTCCTGCTCGCAGTTGACGGAGCCGCCGAGGACGAGGAGACCCGCGTGTCCGCTCAGGGTCTCCGGCAGTGCCCCGCCCTCCCACGCGCGTATCACGTCGAGGCGGAGCCCGGCCCGTGCGAGGTGCTCGCCGACCAGGCCGGGACCGGCCTCCTCCTCGTGCTGCACCACGAGCACGGCGGGCGCGCCGGCCGTCGCCGCCCTGGTCTCCACGTCGTTCCGGGTTCGCATTCCCCGAGGATCTCCGAAGGAGCGCCCGTCCGGGAGCCCCCGGGCGCGGGTGCGTGATCACATCTGAGTAGCGGGGTACGGGCGGCTGAGTACGCCGACCGATACGGGCGCCGCCGCCCGCTGGTGGACTGGGGTCATGACCTTCGACGCCCGGCGCGCCCGCCGCCTCCAGCACGTCACCGCCACCGGCACGGCCCTCGCGGTGGCCCTCGGCCCGCTGGTCCTGGGCGCGCTGCTCGCCAAGTCGGTCGGCGGGGACCCGATGGCCTCCGTCAACGCCCTGATCGCGGGCGGCGGCCAGCGCGCCCGCATGTCCCGCGCCCAACTCCGCACGGGCGCCCGCCTTCGCCGCCCGGCTGTCCGCTTCCGCCGGGGCGGGCCGCGGCGCCCGCGCGGCTCCGGCGCCCGCCCCGGCTCCGTCACGCGTCCGGCGCCGGCGGTGCGCCCCGGGCCGGCCGTGCGCCTCGACGCGTCCGTACGGCCTGAGGCCTCGGTACGGCCAGAGGCGTCCGTGCGGCCCCGCTCAGTCGCGCGGTCGGCGCGCCAGAAGGAAGGCCTGCGGCGTCTTCTCCCCGGGATCGGGCTCCCGCACCAGACGGGCCGACTCCACCAGGCCCGCCGAGGACAGCAGGCCCGCGAGACGGTCGGGTGACCAGCGGTACACGTCGAGGCTGACCTCGTGCCCGTACGCCCGCTCCAGCCGTACCCGCTCGTCGCCCACCTTGAACGCGACGAGGGCGTACCCGCCCGGGGTCAGGACCCGGCGGAACTCGGCGAAGCAGACGGCGAGTTCGTCCTCGGGCAGATGGACCGTCGACTACCAGGACAGGATGCCGCCGAGTGAGGCGTCGGGCAGGTCGAGCGCGGTCATCGACCCGACGTCGAAGCGCAGGCCCGGGTAGGCGGCCCGGGCGACCGTGATCATGCCGGGCGACAGGTCCAGGCCGAAGGCGTCGGCGCCGAGGTCCCGCAGATGGGAGGTCACCCGACCCGTCCCGCAGCCGAGGTCGCCGATCGTGCGGGGCCCGCCCGCCGCCTCCACCTTCTCCACGAAGCCGGCGATCACCCCCCGGTCCAGGGGTGCGCTCGCCAGCTGGTCCGCGAGCAGCCGCTCGTAGGCGACGGCGACGGTGTCGTAGGAGCGGCGGGTGGCGGTGACATGCGGGGCCTCGGTCATGGCCGGACCCTACGGCGACTCCCCGTCCTCGTGCCCACACGAGACCTCCGCCGTCGAACGGCTCCCGCGGGGGCCCCGTATGCGCGATGATCGTCGCCTCTGGTGAGAATACCCGGCAGTAGCATCCGGGTTCGCGGCGAAAGGCACACCGAATGGCGAGGCGGCACCCCGCACGGGACGAGCGGCACACGAGCGGTTCCGGGGACGGCGGCGCGAGCGGGCCCGGGATGGGGAGGCGCCGGTTCCTCGGGTACGTCCTGGCCGCACCCACGCTCACCGTCGCCGCCCAGCTCGGCGCCGAGGCGCTCGCCCCGCGACAGGCCGCCGCGGCGGCGCCCGCGCTCATCCCCTCGCTGCCGGGACCGGCCGAACTCATCGACCTCAACGAGCTGCTCACGCTCGCCGCCCTGCCCACCAGCAACCTCATCACCATCCGGATCGACACCGACGGCACGGCCCACTTCGCCCTGCCGCGCGCCGAGGTCGGCCAGGGCGTCACCACCTCCAGCGCCATGATCGTCGCCGAGGAACTCGACCTGCCCCTGGACAAGGTGAAGGTCACCCTCGCCGACGCCCGCCCCGAGCTGCTCTTCAACCAGCTCACCGGCGGCTCCAACACCACCTACTCCACCTACACCCCGATCCGGGTCGCCGCCGCCCTCGCGCGCGGCCGGCTGCTGCACGCCGCCTCCCTCGTCCTCGGCGACGCCGTCGAGACCCTCACCACCAAGGCCGGGGCGGTCCTCTCCCCGGCCGGGGCGCTCCTCGGCTACGGCGAACTGGCCGTGAAGGCCGCCGCCGTCGCCGACGCCGCCGTGGAGGTCACGCTCAAGGACCCGGACCGCTTCCGGGTCATCGGCACCGCCCAGCGCCGCGTCGACGCCCTCGAAGCCGTCACCGGGCGCAAGAAGTTCGCCATGGACCTCCAGGTCCCGGACGCGCTGCCCACGATGGTCTGCCGTCCCCCCACCATCAACGGCACGGTCCGCTCCGTGGCCAACCTCGCCGAGGTGCGGGCCATGCCCGGCATCACCGACGTGGTCA
Organism: Streptomyces sp. NPDC096079; assembly: GCF_040303145.1. Taxonomy (NCBI): domain Bacteria; kingdom Bacillati; phylum Actinomycetota; class Actinomycetes; order Kitasatosporales; family Streptomycetaceae; genus Streptomyces; species Streptomyces sp. NPDC096079. The sequence goes on along the minus strand of NZ_JBEOST010000008.1, from coordinate 283,625 downwards.
CGGTCTCCACGGGCGTCGCCGTCCGCGGACGCACCTTCGGGCAGTGCGTCGACGCCGTCCGCGCCCTGCGCGTCGAGTGGGGGCCCGGCACCGCCGAGGGCGCGTCCGACGCCACCGTCCTGGAGAAGCTCCGCCGGGCCGAACTCCCGCTCGTCGTCCCGGCGCTGCCGCTCCTCACCAAGGCCGTCGACGCCCGCTTCACCTTCCACTTCGCCAGCAACGCAGCCCTGGAGACCAACTGCGCGATCGCCGACGTGCGGCAGGACTCCGCCGAGGTCTGGGCCTCGCTCAAGGCGCCGGTCGTGGCCCAGGAGCAGATCGCCCTCAAGCTCGGGCTGCCGCCCACGGCCGTCCGCGTCCACGTCACCGAGGGCGGCGGCTCCTTCGGCCGCAAGCTGTTCTCCGACGCCGCCCACGAGGCCGTCGAGATCTCCCGGGCCCTCGGCAAGCCGGTGAAGCTGATGTGGCACCGTACCGACGACTTCCGTCAGGGCCGTACGCATCCGATGTCCACCTCCCGGGTCCGGGCCACCTACTCGCTCGGCGAGGTCCTCACGTACGAACAGCGCCACACCTCCGTGGCCACCGACTTCGGGCACGGCATCGGCGAGGTCCTCACGGCCGAGGCGGCCCGGCTGCCCGTCGCCGACGCCACCTTCTCCGAGACGATGTTCCAGCTCACCCAGATCAGCCCGTACCACCTCGGCGTCACCACGCAGCTGCTCGCCGAGACCGACAAGGGCTTCAACACCGGCTCCATGCGGAACATCTACTCGCCCAACGTCCGCTGCGCCCAGGAACTCGTCCTGGACGAGCTGGCGAAGCGGATGGGCCAGGACGGCTACGCGATGCGGCGCCGGCTGCTGAAGGACAAGCGGGCGCGGGCCGTCCTCGACAAGGTCGCCGAAGCGGGGGAGTGGGGCCGGACCATGCCGGCCGGCACGGGCCAGGGCATCGCCGTCCACACCGAGTACCACTCGGCCGTCGCGATCCTCGCCGAGATCGACTGCCGGCCCGAGACCACGGGACGGAAGGTCCCGGGCGCCTACACGGGGCCGCGCGTCACCAGGGTGGTCTGTGCCGTGGACGTCGGTCTCGCGGTCAACCCGCGCGGCCTGGAGGCCCAGATGATGGGCGGCATCGCCGACGGCATCGCCGTCACCCTGACGTCCGGACTCCACCTGCGCGACGGACACTTCCTCGAAGGCAGCTGGGACCAGTACTTCTACACCCGGCAGTGGAACACCCCGCCCGAGCTGGAGATCATCGTGATGCCCCCGAGCGGCGACAAGCCGGGCGGCGCGGGCGAGCTGGCCGTCGCCGGCGCCATGGCGGCCGTCGCCTGCGCCTACGGCCGGGCCACCGGCACGATGCCGACGGTCTTCCCCGTCAACCACGCCGAGCCGCTCGCCTTCACCCCCCTGCCGACCGTTCCGCCCGTCCCGGCCTCGCCCGCCGACGGCCGCGACCGCACCATCTGAGACCTGGAGCCCCCGTGCCGCAGCACACCTTCATCCTGAACGGCAAGGCCGTCACCGCCGACGTCGAGGGCGACGTCCGGCTCCTCTGGGTCCTCCGCGACGTCCTCGGCGTCACCGGCCCGAAGTACGGCTGCGGGGTCGGCGTCTGCCGGGCCTGTACGAGCCACCTGAACGGCAAGGCGTTCACGCCCTGCGCCGTGCGCGTCGACGACGTGGCCCCGTCCGACGAGATCACCACCATCGAGGGTCTCCCGGACACCGTCGGCGCCGCACTCCACCCGATGCAGGAGGCCTGGCTCGACCTCGACGTCGCCCAGTGCGGCTTCTGCCAGCCCGGTCAGATCATGGCCGCGGTCGCCACCGTCCGCCGGGCGCGCGAGGCCGGACGCGAGGTCACCGAGGCCGACCTCGACACCATCCGCAACATCTGCCGGTGCGGCACCTACCACCGCATCCGGCAGGCCGTCCTGGAGGGTGCGCGCCGGATGCGGTGACAGCGGTTCGCACCCCGAAGGCCCACGAGGTGCCGGTGGTCTTCGTCCATCCGGAGTGAGCCGTGCGCCGGGGGCTGCGTGGCGTGCGGGTGAGGCGTGAGCAGGGGCCGGCCGCACCCGTGGTCGGGGCCCGAGCCGCCCCGTGCCGTCAGGGTGTCGACTGCAGCAGGCTCAGCGTGGACTCCAGTTCCCGGCGGGTCAGCCGGGCGGCCTCCGCCGGGTCGCCCGCCTCCACCGCCCGGACCACGTCGGCGTGGGCGTCCTCGCCGTGCCGCAGGTCGGTGCCCCGCAGTCCGAGCAGGTCGAGGAGCTCGATCAGGCCCTCGCGGAGCACCGGCGCGAACTCGCCGAACAGATCCGTGAGGACCGGATTGCGCGCCGCGGCGACGACCGCCGCGTGCAGGGCGATGTCGGCGTCCACGAACCCCGCGTCGTCGAGCGCGGCCGCCGCCACCCGTGCGGCCAGTGCCTCCCGCATCGCCGTCACGTCCTCCTCGGTCCTGCGCTCCGCCGCGAGCCGGGCCGCCTCGACCTCGACCAGCATCCGCACCTCGTACACGTCCGTCACCGCCGCCCGGCGCAGGCGGGCCGGCCAGTCCTCCGTCGGCCGCGTCGCGATCACGAAGACGCCCGCTCCCTGCCGGGGCTGGACGAGGCCCGCGCCCGCCAGGGCCCGCAGCGCCTCGCGGACCGTGGAGCGTCCCACCCCCAGCTCCTTGGCGAGGGTCGTCTCCCCGGGGAGCTTGGTGCCGACCGGCCAGTGGCCCCGGACGATCTGCTCGCGCAGCCGCTCGGCCGCCTGCTCGACCAGGGGGCTGGGACGAAGGGCGCCGAGCGACATGGGGTCACCTGTTTCTCTGAGATCCGGAGCCGCTCCGCCGCTCCGGAGGTGCGGGCGCGTCCCCCGGGTCGCGGGGGGTGCTGCCGGGAATCTACCCGAACTTGTCTGAGGAGCACTTGTCTGAGGAGCTGAGGAGTGGATACGGTACCCGCCATGATCAGCGATCCCCAGCGCCCCGGACCCATGCCGTACCACCGCTATCGCCCCTTCCAGGACCGCGTCCACGTCCCCGAGTTCGACCGCCGCTGGCCCTCCGCCCGCCTGGAGCGCGCCCCGCTCTGGGTGCCGGTCGACCTCCGGGACGGCAACCAGGCCCTCGCCGAGCCCATGGACACCGACCGCAAGCACCGCTTCTTCGACCTGCTCGTCCGCACCGGCTTCAAGGAGATCGAGGTCGGCTACCCCTCCGCCAGCCGCGCCGACTTCGACTTCGTCCGCCACCTCGCCGGACTCGTCGCCACGGGAGCCGTCCCCGAGGACGTCACCCCGGTCGTCTTCACCCCGGCCAGGCCCGAACTCGTCACCCGCACCTTCGAGGCCGTCGACGGCCTGCCCCGTGCCGTCGTCCACCTCTACATCGCGACCTCACCGGTCTGGCGCGAGACCGTCCTCGGCCGCGACCGCGAGGAGGTCCGCCGCACCGTGCACGAGGCGGCCACGCTCATGGCACGGCTCGCCGAGGCCCGTCCCGGCGCCGACATCCGCTTCCAGTTCTCCCCGGAGACCTTCAACCTCACCGAACCGGACTACGTCCTGGAGCTCTGCGACGGCCTCACCGCGCTCTGGGACGCGAGCCCCGACCGGCCCGTCACCCACAACATGCCGGCGACCGTCGAGATCGCCACCCCCAACGTGTACGCGGACCAGATCGAGTACGTGCACCGCCACCTCGCCCGCCGCGACTCCGTGATCCTCTCCGTCCACCCCCACAACGACCGGGGCACCGGAGTGGCCTGCGCCGAACTCGCCGTCCTCGCCGGCGCCCAGCGCGTCGAGGGCTGCCTCTTCGGCAACGGCGAACGCACCGGCAACGTCGACCTCGTGACCCTCGCGCTCAACCTCTACGCCCAGGGCGTCGACCCGATGCTCGACCTCTCCGACATCGACGCCGTCCGCGACGTCGTCGAGTACTGCAACCGGCTCCCGGTCCACCCCCGTCACCCCTACGCCGGCGAGCTCGTCCACACCGCCTTCTCCGGCACCCACCAGGACGCCATCAGCAAGGGGCTCGCCCGGCACGCCAAGGACGCCGCCGAAGCCGGCATCCCGCCGGAGCTGGCCCCCTGGAACGTCCCCTACCTGCCCCTCGACCCCGCCGACCTCGGCCGCGGCTACGAGGCCGTCATCCGCGTCAACTCCCAGTCCGGCAAGGGCGGAGTCGCCCATCTGCTGCGCACCCACCACGGCCTCGACCTGCCGGCGCGGATGCGCCCCGACGTCTCCCGCGCCGTCCAGACGGTGACCGACGACAGCGGCCGCGAGGCCACCCCCGAGGACCTCCACGCGCTCTTCCGCACGACCTACCTGGCACCCGGCCGGGGCGCGGGCCCCGTCGCCCTGGAGTCCTGGACCGCCGACCGCGACGCGACCGACGGTCACCGCTTCACCTGCGTCCTGCGCGTCGGCGACCGCACCGCACCGGCGGAGGGCCGGGGCAACGGCCCCCTCTCCGCCCTGGCCGACGCCCTCACCCGTGCCGGAGTCCCCGTCGACGTCCTCGACTTCGCCGAGCACGCCGTCACCACCGGCAGCGCGGGTGAGGCCGCCGCCTACGCCGAGTGCCGGGTGGGCGACCGCACCGCCTGGGGCGCGGGCGTGGACACCTCCGTCCTCACCGCCTCCGTGCAGGCCGTCGTCTCCGCCGTGAACCGGGCGTACGAGGCATGAGCCGGCCCCCGCTGCCGCCCGCGCCCGCACCCGCGCCGGCACCCGTACGAGCGTCCCCGCACGCGGTGGAACCCCCGCACACGGTGGAGCCCCCGCACCCCGCCGCGCCGCCCGTCCTCCACGCCGAGGCCGTCACCCTCGTCCGGGACGGCAACCCCCTCCTGCGCGACATCACGCTCACCGTCCGGCCCGGCGAGCACTGGGCGCTCCTGGGGGCCAACGGGGCCGGGAAGACCACCCTCCTCGGTCTGCTCGGCGCGCAGACCCATCCGACCCGCGGCCGGGTGGAGGTCCTGGGCCGCCGCCTCGGCCGGGTGGACCTCCGCGAACTGCGCACCGACATCGGGCACGTCACGCCCCGCCACCCGCTGCGCTCCGCCCTCGCCGTCCGCGACGTCGTGCTCACCGGCGCCGTCGGCTCCGTCGAGCGGCCGCCCCGCTGGACCCCGAGCCCCGCACAGGAGGCGCGGGCCGACCGTCTCATCGCCACCCTCGGACTCGCCGGGCGGCACGCCGCCCGCTGGACCACGCTCTCGCAGGGCGAGCGCGGCCGGGCCCTGATCGCCCGCGCCCTCATGCCGGAGCCCCGGCTCCTGCTGCTCGACGAGCCCGCCACCGGACTCGACCTGCCCGGCCGCGAGCAGCTCCTGGACTCGCTGGACGCCCTGGGCGCCGCGCACCCCGACCTCGCCACGGTGCTGGTCACCCATCACCTGGAGGAGCTGCCGTCCGGCACCACCCACGCCCTGCTCCTGCGGGAGGGGCGGGCCCTCGCGCGAGGGCCCGTCGGCGAGGTGCTCACCGGGGACCTGCTCGGTGCCTGCTTCGGCCTGCCGCTCGCCGTGGAGCGGCACGGCGGCCGGTTCGCCGTGCGGACCGTACGGCCCCGGCGGGCTACGCCGGCGACGGTGCCGCAGGCCTCTCCCGTACCACGGCGAGATACTCCGCCACCGCGTCCCGGTTCCGGGTGAGACAGCGGATCCGCTCGGTCATCCGGTCCCGCTCCTCCTCCAGGGTCGCCAGCATCTCCGGGGTCGCGTCGGGGAAGTGGATCACCCGCGGCTTGTCGAGGCAGGGCAGGATCTGCTTGATGATCCGGGTCGGCAGACCGGCGTCGAGCAGGCCCCGGATCTGCAACACCCGGTCCACGTTCGACTCGTCGTAGACGCGGTAGCCGTTCGGCTGCCGGTCCGCGACGATGAGACCCTGCTCCTCGTAGTAGCGCAGGAGCCTGCGCGGTGTCGCGGTGCGCTCGGACAGCTCGCCGATCCGCATGGGAAGCCCCTTCCAGGGAATCGCTTGACCTTCACACCGATGTGAGGGTTCGAGCATACGGACATGAGCCACGACACGACAGCGGCGGCCGGTTCCGTCGCCCCCGCGCAGCCCGAACCCCGCCCCGCCCGAAGCCGGTTGCCCCTCCCGGCGCTCCTCGCCCTCGCCACCGCCGTCTTCGTCACCAGCCTCACCGAGACCCTTCCCGCCGGGGTCCTGCCGGCCATGAGCGGCGACCTCGGCGTGGGCGAGGCCGCCATGGGCCAGTCGGTCACCGGCTACGCCCTGGGGACGGCCCTCACCGCCGTCCCCCTGGCCGCCCGCACCGCCGGCTGGCGCCGCAAGCGCCTGCTGCTCACCGCGACGGCCGGATTCGCCGCCGCCAACACGGTCACGGCGGTCTCCTCCTCGTACGCCCTCACCATGGGCGCGCGGTTCCTCGCCGGGGTCGCCGCGGGCGTCGCCTGGGCCCTCCTCGCCGGCTACGCCCGCCGTCTCGCCCCGGCCCGCCTCCAGGGCCGTGCCGTCGCCGTCGCGATGACCGGCATCCCGCTCGCGCTCTCCCTGGGCGTCCCGGCCGGCACCTTCCTCGGCGACGTCATGGGCTGGCGGGCCGCGTTCACCGCCATGACCGTGATCGCGGTCGTGCTCCTCGGCTGGATCGCGCTCGCCGTCCCCGACCTGCCGGGCGAACCGCGCGGCGGGCGCGCCCCGGTCGCCCGGACCCTGAGGGCCCCCGGTGTCCTCCCGGTCCTCGCCGTCACCTTCACCCTGGTCCTCGGCCACACGGTCCTCTACACCTACGTCGCCGCCTATCTGGACCACCTCGGGCTCGGCGGGTCGACCGGCCTCGTCCTGCTGGTCTTCGGCGCCGCCTCGCTGGCGGGGATCTGGTTCACGGGCCGTCACATCGACCGCCGCCTCCGGGCGCTGACCCTCGCCGGGTCCCTCCTGTTCGCCGTCGCGGCGGCCGCGCTCGCCGTCCCGGCGGCCGGCACGGCCCTGGTGCTCGTGGCGGCGGTGCTGTGGGGCTTCGGCTGGGGAGGCGCGCCGACCCTCCTGCAGACGGCCGTCGCCGAGGCCGGCGGGGACGACGCCGACACCGCGCAGACGATGCTGGTCAGCCTGTGGAACGCGGCCATGGCCGCGGGCGGCATCGCCGGCGGCCTGCTCCTCGACGGGCTCGGCGCCGGAGCCCTGCCCTGGAGCGTCCTCCTGCTGCTCGTGCCGGTGGTGGCCGTCGTGACCGGCGCCCGCGCCCACGGCTTCCCTGCCCGCGGGTGAACCCCGCCCGCCCCGCCCGACGCCCACGCACCGAGGCCCCCACCGCGCACGGTGGGGGCCTCGGTACGTCACGACGGGGTCAGACCGCCGGCGGCACCCGGGACGGGCGGCCCGTGCCGCGCGTCAGGACGTAGCCGCCGATGCCCGCGAGCGCGGCCAGCACACCGCCCGCCAGGGTCCAGAGCCAGCGGTCGGACCACCAGCCCGAGGACCAGCCGTCCTCCGGGGCGGCGGCCTCGACGGCGGTGGTCCGGCCCGCCTCCTCGTCGGCCTCCGCCTGGTCCGCGGTGGTCGCGCCGGGCACCAGCGGCGCGGCGAGCGAGCCGTCCGTGGCGTAGGCGCCGCCCTTGTCCAGGACGTCGGCCCCGATCCGCGCGGTGAACGGCTGCCCGAGGTCCTCCTCCGGCAGGCCGGTGACCGTCAGCCGGACGTAGTAGCTGCCGGGCAGCGGGTCGTTCGCCCAGGCGTCGGCCGAGGCCCGCACCGGGCGCAGCACGCACGCCAGCTCCACGCTCGCGGCCTCCTTCGCCGCCGTGCGGGACTGGGTCCCGTACATGCACGGCTGGCGCCGTCGCAGACCGTCGTACACGTCGACCCGCCAGGTGGCGGGCCCGTGACGCAGGGCCGCGTCGGGCAGCGTGACCGTGGCCCTCACGGTCGGACGCTCCCCGGTGTCCGCGGGGAACACCCAGTACAGGTAGTCGCCGGTGGCGGCCTGCGCCGTGGCCTGCTGCCCCGGGAGGAAGCGGGCGGCGGTACGGAAGGTGGTGCCGGCCTCGGTGGGACCGGCCCCCTCGGAGGGGGAGGCGGAGGCGCTGGGCGAGTCGGCCAGGGCGGCCGGGGCCGCGAGTCCGAGCAGGGCGGCGCCGGTGAGCGCGGCCGTGGCGAGCATCCGTACGGTACGCATCAGTTGGTCCTCCAGACGGCGACGCGCCAGCGGGACAGCCAGCCCCAGAGCAGTCCGGCCACGAAGCCGACGAGCACCAGCGCGCCGAGCAGCCACCAGCCGCGGCCGAGGCCGAACGAGGCGACGTCCGACGCGGTCGACGGGCCGTCGACGACGTCCACGGTCAGCTCGACCGGCATGCCCGGCGTCGTCTTGACCGACGGGGGAGCGGAGAAGGAGTTGCTGACCTGGAGGCAGACCGTCTCGGCGGCCGGCTTGGCGTCCCCGGGGCCGTCGTCGAGGTCCGGCTTCGGGTAGCGCAGCCCGGTCGAGATGACGTCCGTGCGTCCGTCGCCCGCCTCGGAGCCGCGGACGATCTCCCGGCCGTGGAGGGTGACGGCGCGCAGCAGCACGCCGTAGTCGTTGTTGACGGCCCGGTCGGCCGAGACGCTGACGGAGGCGCGGAGTTCCTGGCCGGGCAGCAGGTCGACCCGGTACCAGCGGTGCTCGCCGAAGGACTCGCGGTCCGTGTACAGGCCGGGCTTCAGCTGCGGCGCCTTCTCGCACCGGGCGGCGCCCTGGGTGGCCACGGGGGTGACCACCGGGTCGGCCGCGCGGTCGACGAGCTGCCGCACGCGGCGGGAGAGTTCGTCGGTGCGGTGGATGGAGGTGTAGGTGCCTCCGGTCGCCTCGGCGATGCAGGTGAGCTGCTGCCGGGTCTTGGCGTCCGGCACGAGGCCGAGGGTGTCGATGACGAGGTGGATGCCCTTGGCCGCGATCTCCCGCGCCACCTGGCACGGGTCGAGCGGGGCGCAGGTGTCCTCGCCGTCCGTGATGAGCACGATCCGCTTGGTCGCGCCGTCCTCGCCGAGGTCGTCGGCCGCGCCGAGCAGCGCGGGGCCGATCGGGGTCCAGCCCGTCGGGGCCAGGGTGGCCACCGCGGTCTTGGCCTCGGTCCGGTCGAGCGGGCCGACCGGGTAGAGCTGCCGGGTGTCCTTGCAGCCCCGCCCGCGGTCCTGCCCCGGGTAGTCGGCGCCCAGGGTGCGGATGCCGAGCCGCACCTCCTCGGGAACCGCGTCCAGGACCTCGTTGAAGGCCTCCTTGGCGGCGGACATGCGGGACTTGCCGTCGATGTCCTTGGCCCGCATGGAGCCGCTGACGTCGAGGACCAGCTCGACCTTGGGGGATTCCTTCGCCGCCGGCTCGTCGGCGGCCGCGCCCGTCGGCAGGAGCGCGACGCTCAGGGCGGCGAGCAGCGCGCAGGCCCCGGTCGCCAGCCGTTTTCTCGTGATCATCGCCGGATCGTATTGATGATCGTGCGACAAACCAAAACGGGGGTGGGGGCCGGGGCCTGAGAGCCGGTCAGGACGGGCGGAACCGGGTCACGCGCCCGCCTGCTCGGCCGCTCGGGACGGCCGGAACCGGGTCACGCCCCCTGGCTGTTCAGGAAGCCGATGAGGCAGGCGCCCCACCAGCCGGTCTGGCTCACGGTCGCGGCCAGGCCCGAGCGGACGAGGAGGCGGCGCGGGACGGGTCCGTCGCGGTGGGTCTCCAGGAGCTGGCCGAGCCGGTGCGCCCAGAGGCCGTTGAGGGTGACGGCGACGACGAGTCCCAGCTTGACCAGGGTCAGGGGGGAGTGGAGGTCGGGGCGGAGGAAGAGGCCGGAGACGACGAGGCCGCCGAGGCCGGCCCAGATCGGGGTCTGGAGGGCGACGGCCGTGTCGAGGACGGCGGCGAGCGGTCGCTTCCCGGAAAGCCACAGCGCGGCGAGCCAGTCGACGGCGAGCACCGAACCGAGCCCGACGACGAGGAAGGCGACGTGGAAGAAGCGGGCCACCGTCAGCAGGGAGGGGTCCGCGTGGACGTGTCCGGCGGTCCAGCACGCGGCCGCGATCCCGGCGGTGGCGACGCACCCGAGGGCGGCGAGGACCCAGGACGGGGTGAGCTCCTGCGCGGGTCTGAGCTCGTGCGCGGTTCGGGACATGAGTTGATCTTCCGGACGTATGGGCGACGTAAATTAGGTAAGGCGAAGCTAAGTGCCTCCTGTGTGCACGTCAAGCCGGTGTGGCCCATGTCCCAGCCCTCGGAAACCCCGCGCCTGCGGCTCAGCGGTGCTCCGGGTTCGGGAACTCCGGCTTGCACCCGGCGTCCCAGGCCGACCGCTGGTTGCCGTGGGCCGGGATGCCGCCCGCCCGCTTCAGGAGCCCGGCCACGTGCATCAGGTTCCAGGCCATGAACGTCGTGTTCCGGTTGGTGAAGTCGTTCTCGGGCCCGCCCGAACCCCGATCCAGGTACGAGGGCCCCGGACCCGCCTCGCCGATCCATCCCGCGTCCGCCTGTGGCGGCACCGTGTACCCCAGGTGCTGGAGGCTGTAGAGGACGTTCATCGCGCAGTGCTTCACACCGTCCTCGTTGCCCGTGATCAGACAGCCCCCGGCCCGGCCGTAGTACGCGTACTGCCCCGCCTCGTTCAACAGGCTCGAACAGGCGTAGAGCCGCTCGATCACCCGCTTCATCACGGAGCTGTTGTCCCCGAGCCAGATCGGCCCGCACAGGACCAGGATGTCCGCCGCCATCACCCGCTCGTACAGCTCGGGCCAGGCGTCCGACGCCCACCCGTGCTCCGTCATGTCGGGCCACACCCCGGTCGCGATGTCCAGGTCCACCGCCCGCACCAGCGAGGTCGAGACCCCCTGCGCCTCCATCACCGACCGGCTGCGCTCGACCAGCCCCTCGGTGTTGCTGACCTCGGGCGAGCGCTTGAGCGTGCAGTTGACGTACAGCGCGCTGAGGTCGTCGTACCGGTACGGGGGTGCTGCGGGCGCGGCCATCGGCGGGGTCTCCTCGCTCCGGGGTACGGCCCCACCCGGGGCCCGCCTCCAGCCTGGGCACGCCGCGCACCCCCGGCCAGTCCGGAGCGACCGAACGCGTGAGGGGTCCGGGGCGAGCCCTAGGGTGCGGCGGGATCCGCCGGATCGGCGTCGGGGAGCGGGCGAGCCCGCACGGTCTGGGCGGGTTCCTGGTGGCCGCCCGAGGCGAGGACGCGCACCTCGTCCTGGTCGCTGATCTCGGCCCGGATGATGCCGGTGGCGTCGGTGTAGACCGGATGGCCCCCGGACCCCGTGAGCTGCGTGCGCTCCACGATCACGACGTCCTGGGCCGAGCCCGTGCTGTCGGAGAACACCAGCTCGTAACGGAGTGGGTTCATCTCCCTGATTTTACGCTGATCGGACACGGTCACCCGTCGGGGCCACCGCGTCGACCAGAGCGGCCAGCGCCTCCCCGAGCGCCCGGACACCCGGACCCGCGGGACCGCCCGGCTCGCTCATGTAGAGGTCGCGGCGGATCTCCACCATCAGCGCGCCGACCCGCGGATCACGGCCGTAGTGCTCCAGCGGCACGTACGTCCCCGCGAAGGGGCTGTCCGTCCCGACGCCGCCGAACCCGCCGAACGCCTCCCGGGCCGCGTCGAGCAGCGCCGGCGGTGTGTGGAACGCGTCCGTGCCCAGGCAGACGGGCGGTCGCGGGCCGTCGCCGTGCAGCTCGTACGGCAGCGGCTCGGTCGGGTACGAGTGGACGTCGACGATCACCACCCGGCCGGCCACGGCCAGCCGCTCGGCCACCGCCTCCGTCATCGCCCGCGCGTACGGGGCGAAGTACCGGTCGAGCAGGGGCCCGGCGTCGAAGCCGTCGGGCCGCAGCGCCGCCCGATGGGTGGTGCGGGTGTACACCGCGCCCATCCCGACGGACAGCATCTCCTCGCGCTCGTCCGGGAAGCGCTCCGGGTCGACGACGAGCCGGGAGAGCCCGTTGACGAACCGCCAGGGCGCCGTGCCGGCCGCCGCCGCGGCGACGGCGGCGATCTCCGCCGTGTGGGCGTCCGTGATGTGGTCCAGCTCACGGGCCAGTTCCGCGTCGCCGAGCAGGATCCCCTCGCGCACGTCCGGCGGCACCAGGCGCGAGGAGTGCGGCACGTGCAGGAGGACGGGGGAGTCCGGTGCGCCGGGGATCAGCCGGAAGGACGGCGCGGAGCCGGCCGTGGCGTCGGAGGGGAGCGCGGAGTCGCTCGTGGGCCGGGAGGAGGGCACGGAGTCGGTCATGAGGCGATCTTGCCTCCGACCCCGCCCGCGCCGTGCGGAAACCGCTGGTTAGAGTGGTGCGAGGTCGCGCCGCCGCACCAGGACCAGGCGTGAGACCGGGCCGACTGTCGACCACAGGGACCCGTACGACCGCCCTCCCGTCCCCGTCCCGCCCGGCCCACGGCCGCCTGCCCCGGAATCCGCATCCCATGAGCACCGACGTCGCACCGCGTCCCGACACCGTCTCCGACACCGCCGCCCGCCGGGCGCGACGCCTGCCGTGGATCGCCGGCCGCGCCCCGGCCCGTCCCGCGCCCGGCGCCGCCGTCCACAACGTGAGCGCCGCGACCGCCGCCCTCCTCGGGCTCGTCGCCATCGGTGCCGTCATCCACGAGCCGGTGCTGATACCCCCGCTCGCCGCCAGCGCCGCGCTCGTGCACTGCGCCCCCGCCCTGCCCCTGGCCCAGCCCCGCAGCGTGGTCGTCGGCCATCTGCTCGGCGCCGCCGCCGGATACGCCGTGGCGGCCGTCGCCGCGCACGGCAGCGCCTGGGCCGCGGCGCTCGCCGCCGGAGTCACCCTGGCGCTGACGACCCTGGCCCGCACCCCGCACTCCCCGGCCTGTGCGACCGCCGTCGTCATCGTGCTCCAGGCCCCCGCGCCCGGCCGGTTCGTCCCCCTGCTGTTCGGTGCCACGGTGCTGCTCGTCCTCACCGCGTACGCCGCCTCCCGCATCCGCCGCTCCGCCCCCAGGTATCCCGCCTACTGGTGGTGAACGCCGGAGTCCGGCTCCGCTCGGCGGTGGACCGCCACCGCCGCGTGGACGGTCTTGCCGTCGGGCCGGGTGTCCACCGTCACCTCGCGGCACAGGCGCAGCACGATCGGCCACCCGTAGCCGCCGGGGCGCAGCCCCTCCCGGGGCTCGTGGCGCGGCGGCTCGCCGCTGGAGTCGGCCACGGAGACGGTGACCCGGTCGCCGCCGACGGCGATCCCGAACGAGGTGACCCCGCCGCCGTGCCGGTGGGCGTTCGTGACCAGTTCCGAGGTGACGAGCAACAGGTCGTCGACCTGGGAGGCCCGCACGGGCCCGAGGGCCGTGAGCGTGCGGCGCACCAGCTGCCGTGCCTGCGCCGGCGTGAGCAGCGACGACGGTCCGGCCCGCACGCCGGCGGCCCGGGGTGCAGCGACGGACGGACGGGCCCTGGTTTCGCTCCGGCTGTTCATCGAGGTCCCTTTCTTCCCGAAGTGTCGGAAGTCGATGGGGCCCGCATGCCCGGTCCGGCCGCACTGATGCCTGCTCCCGGGGGCCGAGCGCGCGACGACGCGGCGCTCGCCGGCCTCATCGACGGGCAGGACCCGGCGCCGGAACCCTCCGAGGCCCCCCTCCCGGTGGCCGGGCCGGTCTCACCGGACCGAGCCGAGGAACGCGCGCGTGCGGTCGTGCGCGGGCGACTCCAGGAGCTCGTCGGCCGGGCCGGACTCCACCACCCGGCCCCGGTCGAACATCAGGATCCGGTCGGAGACGTCCCGCGCGAAGCCCATCTCGTGCGTGACGCACAGCAGCGTGATGTCGGTGGACCGCGCGACGTCCCGCAGCACGTCGAGCACCTCCGCCACCAGCTCCGGATCGAGCGCGGACGTCACCTCGTCGAGCAGCAGGATCTCCGGCCGCATCGCGAGGGCCCGGGCGATGGCCACGCGCTGCTGCTGACCGCCCGAGAGCCGGGTCGGCCGCGCGTCGGCCCGGTCGCCGAGCCCGACGAGGTCGAGCAGCCCCCGCGCCCTGTGGTCCGCCTCCTCCCGGCTCTCTCCGAGCACGTGGACGGGCGCCTCGACGACGTTCTCCAGGACGCTCATGTGCGGGAAGAGGTTGAACTGCTGGAAGACCATCCCGATCCGCCGCCGGCGTGCCGCCAGATGGCGTTCGTCCGCCGGCACGAGCTTCCCGTCCGCGCCTCGCGGCATGTGGGAGAAGGGTTCGCCGTCCACGAGGATCAGGCCTTCGGTGACCCTTTCGAGGGTCATCAGGAGCCGCAGGATCGTGGTCTTCCCCGAGCCGCTCGGCCCGATCAGCGTCACCCGCTCGCCACGCCCGACCTCCAGGTCGAGTCCGTCGAGCACCGTGTGGTCCCCGTACCGCTTGGTGACCCGCTCGAAGCGGACCGCGGGGACGACGGGGGCCGCCGTGGCCGGGGAGGCCGCCGGGGCCACGGGGGCCGCCGTGGCCGTCTTCACGGTGATTTCTTCCCGGTCCTCAGTGGCCAAGGCGTGCCTCCAGGCGTCGTACGAGCACGGACGTCGGCCAGCTCGCGAGCAGGAACACCGCGGCGGCCAGGGTGAAGCTCTCCAGATAGGCGAAGTGCGTGCTGCCGAAGGTGTTCGCCTCGTGGACCATCTCGTGCACGGTGATGACCGAGAGCAGCGGTGTCTCCTTGAACATGGAGACCGCGTAGTTGCCGAGGGGCGGCAGCACGTTCCGTACGGCCTGCGGCAGCACCACCGCCCGCCACACGCGCCGGCGCGGCAGCGACAGCGCCGTACACGCCTCCCACTGGCCCTTCGGTACGGCGTCGATGCCCGTCCGGTACACCTCGGAGAGGTACGTGGCGTAGTGCGTGCCGAGGACCAGGACACCGAGCACCGGAGCGTCCAGCGAGGGCACGAGCACCCAGGCGGCGAACAGCTGCACCAGGAGCGGTGTCGAGCGGACGAACGCGGCCGCCGCCCGCACCGGCAGCGCCAGCCACGCGGGCCCGGCCCGGTGGACGACGGCGAGCGCGAGCCCGAGGACCACGGCGACGGCGAACGCCGGGACGGTCGCCAGGACCGTGACGCCGAAGCCCTCCAGCACGGCGGGCAGTGCGGCCCAGGCCGCCTCTCCGTCCCACATCAGGCACCGCCCTCCTGCCCGAGCCGGGCCTTCGCCGCCCGCTCCAGGGCGTTCATGAGGAGGCTCAGCACGACGGCCATGCCGAAGTAGAGCCCGAGGAGCAGCAGGTACGAGGCGGCCGTCGCGCCCGTCGCCGAGCGCAACTGGTCGATCTGGAAGGTGAGGTCGGGGACCGTCACCAGCGAGAGCAGCGGCGTCGCCTTGAGGAGCTGCACGAGCAGGTTCTTGAAGGGCGCGACCATCAGGGCGTGCGCCTGCGGCAGGACGACGCGCCGCAGCCGCAGGCCCGCCCCCATGCCGAGGGCGATCGCCGCCTCGGTCTGGGAGCGGGGGACCGCCGCCACCGCGCCCCGCACCACCTCGGCCCCGTAGGCCCCGTAGTTGAGGCCGAGCGCGAGCACCGCGCAGGCGAGCGGTTCCAGCCGGAATCCGACCATCGGCAGCGCGAAGAACAGCCAGAACAGCTGCACGTACAGCGAGGTGCCCCGGAAGAACTCGACGACGACCCGCGCCGCGCCCCGCACCGGCAGCCGCGCCGACCGCGAGAGCAGCCCGAGGGCGTACGCCAGGAGCAGGGCGAGCACGGCGCCGAGCACCGTGGCCTCCACCGTGACCAGGAGTCCCTCGCCGAGCCGGGGCAGCGCGCGCCGGAACGCGGGCAGGAAGCCGGCGGCGAGGGGCGGGAAGTCGCCCGCGACCGGCTGGAGACCGGATACGGGGGGCGGGAAGTCAGTCATGCCGTGCGCCCCTCACCCGGCACAGAGGTCGGCGGTCCGCAGCGAGCGGGGCGGCACCTCGCGCGCGGTGAAGCCGTACTTCCCGACGAGCCCGACGAAGCGCTCGGGGGAGCCGGTGATCTTCCGGAGCTCCCGGTCGAAGGCGTCCCGGAGCCCGTCCGCTCCCGGCCGGAACACCGCCCCGCCCGCGCCGAGCTGCCGCACGCCGCCCACGACCGGGACGAACGCACCGCCGACCGCCACCGGCGCGCCCGCGTTCGTCCGGGCGAGCCACCGCAGCGAGATGGCGGTCAGCGCGAAGGCGTCGATCCGGCCGGCCACCAGGGCGTCGAGACCGTCCTGCTGCTTGGCCAGCGTCTTCACCGATCCGTCGGGGACGCCCGCCGCCTTCGCGTAGGAGGCCTCCACGGCCGCGGTCAGCACCCCGACGGTGGCGCCCTTGGCCGCGCAGGACTCCAGGTCGCTCAGCCCCTTGGGGTTGCCCTCGCGGACCATGAGCGCGGTCGGGGAGACGAACTCCGGCTCGGAGAAGATGACCTTCGCGCAGCGCTCCGGCGTGATCGACATGCCCGCGCTCACCACGTCGAACCGGCCGGCGAGCAGTCCGGGGATCAGCGCGCCGAACTCCGTGAGCGTCGGACGCAGTTCGCGCACGCCGAGCGCGGTGAAGACCTCGCGGTGCAGCGTCGGGGCCTCGCCGGCGAGTGCGCCGCCGTCCTGGAAGCCGTACGGTGCCTCACCGGCGAAGCCCACGCGCACGAAGCCCTGTTCGCGCAGGTGCGCGAGGAGCTTCCCGTCGTCCCCGGACGCCCCCGTCCCCGGCTGGGTCCGGGTGCAGGCGGTCAGCGGTCCGGCGGCCAGGGCGAGGCCGCCGAGCAGCGACGCCCGGGTGAGGAAGCGGCGGCGGCCGAACGGCGCGGCACCGGTCACGAACGCTCCCCCGGGCGGGCGGCGATGAAGGAGGGGCGGCGGATCGGGGCGGCGAACGGGGCCTCGGGTTCGTTCTCGACGCTGTTGAAGACGAGGAACACATTGCTGCGGGGGTACGGGGTGATGTTGTCGCCCGAGCCGTGCAGGGCGTTGCAGTCGAACCAGGTGGCCGATCCCGCCGGACCGGTGAACTGCCGTATGCCGCAGGCGTCGGCGAAGGTGGTGAGCGCCTCGTGGGACGGCGTCCCGGCGTCCTGCATCCGCAGCGACTGCTTGTAGTTGTCCTTCGGCGTCTCCCCGGCGCAGCCCAGGAAGGTGCGGTGCGAGCCCGGCATGATCATCAGGCTGCCGTTGGTGGCGTGGTTAGGGGTCAGCGCGATCGACACCGAGACGGTCCGCATCCGGGGCAGGCCGTCCTCGGCGTGCCAGGTCTCGAAGTCGGAGTGCCAGTAGAAGCCGCTGGCACCGAAGCCGGGCTTGACGTTGACCCTCGACTGGTGGACGTAGACGTCGGAGCCGAGGATCTGACGGGCCCGCCCGACGATCCGGGGGTCCTCGGCCAGGCGGCGGAAGACCTCGCTGGTCCGGTGTACCTCGAAGACGGAGCGGATCTCCTGGGAGCGGGGCTCGACCACGGCCCGCTCGTCCGCCCGTACGACGGGGTCGGTGACGAGCCGGTCCAACTCGGCGCGGAGCTCGTCGACCTCGTCCGGGGTGACGAGTTCGTCCACCGTGACGAAGCCGTCCCGGTCGTACTCCTCCAGCTCCCGGGCCCAGAAGGGTCCCGGCGTGCCGGGCTCGGACCACACGACCGGGTCCTTGCGGCCGATCAGCTCCTCGCGGGAGCCGCGGGTGGGGTAGAGGTCGACGGGGCGGGTGGGTGCGGAGACCATGGGGGGATGCCTTCCTTCGCGCGTACGGATCGGGTGGGGGCGGCCGTCAGGCCTGACCGGGCTCGGTCAGGAGCGGGTAGACGCCGTTCTCGTCGTGGTCCTCGCGGCCGGTGACGGGCGGGTTGAAGACGCACAGGCAGCGGAAGTCCTGCTTGACCTTGAGCGTGTGGCGTTCGTGTCCGTCGAGCAGGTACATGGTTCCGGGCAGGATCGTGTACGTGCGCCCGGACTCGTGGTCGGTGAGCTCGGCCTCGCCGGCGGTGCAGACGACGGCCTCGACGTGGTGGGCGTACCACATGGAGGTCTCGGTCCCGGCGTAGAGCACGGTCTCGTGGAGGGAGAACCCGACCTGCTCGCGGGCGAGGACGATGCGCTTGCTCTCCCAGGTCCCGGACGCGGCCCGCACGTGCCGGTCGGTGTTCTCGAGTTCGTCGAAGGAACGGACGATCATGGTCTGAGGCCTTTCCGTGGGGTGATCAGGCGGCGCGGCGGCCGGCGGTGTGGCGGACGGAGCGGGCCAGGATCCCGAGGCCCTCGTCGAGTTCGTCGTCCGTCGCGGTCAGCGGGGGCAGCAGCTTGACCACCTCGCCGCGGGGCCCGGAGGTCTCCAGGAGCAGACCGGTCTCGAAGGCCCGGCGGCACACGGCCGCGGCGCGCTCGCCGTCGGTGAACTCCAGGCCCCAGACGAGGCCGCGGCCGCGCACGGCCAGGCCGGTGCCCTCGTCGTCGCCGCACAGGTCGAGCAGGGCGCGCTCCACCCGGTCGGCGCGGCCGAGGGTGCGCTCGCGCAGGGCCCCGTCGCGCCAGTAGGCGTCGAGGGCGGCGGTGGCGGTGACGAAGGCGGGGTTGTTGCCGCGGAAGGTGCCGTTGTGCTCGCCGGGCTCCCAGACGTCGAGCTCGGGACGGAACAGGCAGAGGGACATGGGCAGTCCGTAGCCGCTGATCGACTTGGACAGGGTGACGATGTCGGGCGTGATGCCCGCCTCCTCGAAGGAGAAGAAGTCGCCGGTGCGTCCGCAGCCCATCTGGATGTCGTCGACGATGAGGAGCATCCCGTGCCGGCGGCAGAGCTCCGCCAGCGCGCGCAGCCACTCGGCGCGTGCGACGTTGATGCCGCCCTCGCCCTGGACGGTCTCCACGATCACGGCCGCCGGGTGGTCGAGGCCGGAGCCGGCGTCGTCCAGGAGCCGCTCGAACCAGAGGAAGTCGGTGACCTGCCCGTCCAGGTAGTCGTCGAAGGGCATCCGTGCGGCGTGGTGCAGGGGGACGCCCGCCCCGGCGCGCTTCGCGGCGTTCCCGGTGACGGCCAGCGAGCCGAGCGACATGCCGTGGAAGGCGTTGGTGAAGGAGACGACCGTCTGGCGTCCCGTGACCTTGCGGGCGAGTTTGAGGGCGGCCTCCACGGCGTTGGTGCCGGTGGGGCCGGGGAACATCACCTTGTAGCGCAGGGCGCGCGGCTCCAGGACGGTCGTGCGGAAGGTCTCCAGGAAGGCGCGCTTGGCGGTCGTCGACATGTCGAGGCCGTGGGTGATGCCGTCGTCGGCCAGGTAGTCGAGGAGGGCGCGCTTGAGCACCGGGTTGTTGTGGCCGTAGTTGAGCGAGCCCGCCCCGGCGAAGAAGTCGAGGTACGGACGTCCCTGCTCGTCGTACAGCCGGCTCCCACTGGCGCGCTCGAAGACGACCGGCCAGGCGCGGCAGTAGCTGCGGACCTCGGACTCGACGGTCTCGAAGACGGAGGGGGCCATGTAGGTCAGGGTCACGGAGTCTCTTCTCCAGGGGTGTGGTGCGGGGGAGTGGGCGGGGCTCGGCTCAGGACGCCGGGAGTGCGAGGGGGCCGATGCCGTACAGCACCTCGGCCTCGTGCCCGGACACCGGGAACGAGGCGGAGGGAAAGAGGACGTCGCGCGTCACATCCGCGCCGTGCCGGCGGGCGTAGGACCGGAAGAGCCGGTCGGACGCCTGGTTCCCCGGTGTGACGGTCGCCTCCACCCGGTCGAGTCCGTGCTCGGCCGCCACTCGGGCGGACAGAGCGTCGAGCAGGGTCCCGGCTACCCCGGTTCCACGGTGCGAATCCTCGACGGCGACCTGCCAGACGAAGAGCGTCCCGGGCGCGTCGGGGCGCAGGTAGCCGGTGACGAAGCCGACGGGCCGTCCGGAGGCGTCACGGGCGACGGCGGTGGTGTCGGCGAAGTCACGGCACCACAGCAGGTAGCTGTACGGCGAGTTGAGGTCGAGTTCTCCCGAGCCGCGTGCGATCCGCCAGAGCTCGGCGCCGTCCGCGATCTCGGCCGGGCCGACGGTGACGTCGCTGGTCGGGGATGTCAGAGGGGCAGTGGTCATGGGCGCCGAAGCTACCGAGCCGTTCGGGGAACGTCCTGGGGCGATGGGGTTGTCTGCGCACGAGTGGACGTGATAGGTGCGCCGACGTCCCGCGTGACCGGAATGCGTGCTCGACCGGGTGGCAAACGGGAGTAAAGGCGATCAAAATGACCGTTTATAACGGACACATAACGCCTCGGGGTTGTCGCGGTCCGTCCATCAAAAACGTGAGACGATCTGCGATTTCGCGTTTGAAGGCGCCGGAAGCGGTCAGGTGCAGAGGCCGACATGGCGAGAGCCGGGCCGGGTGCGTCGCACCCGGCCCGGCTCCGTCACTTCCGCCGCGCCCGGACTACCAGATCGCCTCGACCCACTCGGGGTGGTCGATGAAGGGGTTCCGGTTGCCCTGGTACGTCGAGTAGATGACGTCGTTGCGACGCTCCTCGAAGGCGCTCGGCGGGTCCTGCTCGTTCCACTGCTTCAGGATCGAGAGGCGGCCGTGGAAGGGGACGCTGCCGTTCGTGGACGACTCGTTGGGCTCCAGGTCGGGGAAGCCGTCACCGCCCTCGTAGCGGACGGCCATGTAGAGGATCATGCGGGCCACGTCGCCCTTGTCGGCGTCGCGCGGCTCGAAGGAGTTGCTGTCCGTGTAGCTGCCCGGCGCGCCGCTGACCGGGCTG
This sequence comes from Streptomyces sp. NPDC096079, assembly GCF_040303145.1. Lineage (NCBI taxonomy): Bacteria > Bacillati > Actinomycetota > Actinomycetes > Kitasatosporales > Streptomycetaceae > Streptomyces > Streptomyces sp. NPDC096079. The sequence continues at coordinate 262,951 of NZ_JBEOST010000008.1, read as the reverse complement.
CCGCCGTTGTCCCAGTCCTTGTTGCCGCGGGTGCTGTTGACCTGGACGTCGGCGGCCCGCAGGTGGTGCAGGTCGGTGCCGGGGCCGGCGGAGGTGCCGAAGTTGCCGTGCGACTGCGCCCAGGTGTGCTCGCGGTTCCAGTTGCCCACGGCGCCGCCGTTGAGGGACTTGCTGCGCGAGACGCCGCTGTAGAGCAGGATCACGTTGTTGGTGTTGTTCGGGTCCTGGTCGGTGTTCTTCAGCGCGTTCCAGACCGCGTCGTACGAGATCTTGCTCTGGCTGCTGATGATGGTGTGCAGCGAGGACTTGAGGCTCGTACCGGTCTTGCCGATCGCGTCCTTGTAGTACGTGGTGTCGTACGCGGTGGTCGTGGCGCTCGCGGGAGTCGCGGTGACCGCGGGGAGCGTGACGCCGACGAGGGCGGCGGCGACGGCCGTCGCCCACACCTTCCATCTGCCGATCCGCACAACGGACATGGGGGGCCCTTTCCCGGGGACGGTACGCGGCGGACAGCGGGCGCCGGCTCAACGGAACCGCTGTCTACGCGTGTTGACTTCGTGTCATCGGGAGGGTGGCACACGTCAGGTACCTGTCATGTAACGAGGAGGAGGCTGTTCCATGACGTTCTCGCATATGGCGGAACCGCATCCGTCATCCGGGGCCCTCAGATGCCCCGGACGTCCACCGGCATCCCCTTCGGCTCCTTGATCCGCTTCATGATGATCTGCGAGTTGACCTCGGTGACCCCCGCCAGCGTCGTCAGCCGCTCGATCCACAGCCGCTCGTACGCCGCCAGGTCCGCCACCGCGATCCGCAGCAGGCAGCCGGGGCTCCCGAACAGCCGGTACGCCTCGATCACGTCCGGCACGTCCTGGAGCGCCTCCTCGAAGGCCTCCACCGTCTCCCGGTCCCGGCGCACCTCCACCGAGACGAGGACCTCGAAGCCGCGCCCCACCGCCTCCGGGTCGATGATCGCCCGGTAGCCCTGGATCACCCCGTCCTGCTCCAGCTGGCGCACCCGGCGCAGACAGGGGGAGGGGCTGAGTCCGACCCGCTGGGCCAGCTCCTGGTTGCTCAGCCGGCCGTCGCTCTGGAGCTCGCGCAAGATATGGAGATCGATTCGGTCCATGGCGCAATTGTCTACCACGATGAAACAAAGCACGGGCTGATTTCGCAATCGTCTTGCGCACTCCCTGTCCTATCGTTGCGATCGCAGGAGAAATGGGTACGGAGTAAGGACGGCAGGCATGAAGCGGACGAACGACGGGGGAGCGCGCCGGATCGTCGTCATCAGCACCGGGGGCACGATCGCCAGCCGCTGGCAGGGCACCGGATACGCGGCCGACGCCTCGGGCGACGACGTCCTGGCCACCGCGCCGCTTCCCGAGGGCGTCACCGTCGAGGTGGTCGACCTGTTCAACGTGAACAGCTCCCGCATGACCTCGGCCCACCAGCTCGCCCTCCTGCGGACCGTCCACGAGACCCTCGCCGACCCCGGCGTCGACGGCATCGTCGTCACCCACGGCACCGACACCCTGGAGGAGACCGCGTTCCTCCTGGACCTGCACCACGCCGACTCCCGCCCCGTCGTCCTCACCGGCGCCCAGCGGCCCTTCGGCACCGGTGACGGCGACGGACCGGGCAACCTCTACGACGCCCTCCAGGTCGCCTCCTCCGTCCGTGACCTCGGCGTCCTCGTCGTCTTCGACGGACGCGTCCACGCGGCGCGCGGCACCGTGAAGTCCCAGACCCTCGCCGCCGACGCCTTCTCCGACCCGTCCGCCGAGCGCCTCGGCCGCGTCGGGTTCTCCCGCGTCGACATCGAGCGGCAGCCGGAGCGCCCCGCCCCGCTGGCGCTGCCGGCCGCCGCGCGGACCGCGGACCCCGGGGTCACCGGCTCCGACGCCACCCCGCTGCCCCGGGTCGACATCATCACGCACCACTCCGACGGCGACGCCTTCCTCCTGAACGCCGCGATCTCCGCGGGCGCCCGCGGCATCGTCCTCGTCGCCACCGGAGCGGGCAACGCCACCCCCGAGATCGCCGCCGCCGTGGCGGACGCGGTGGCCCAGGGCGTCCTCGTCGCCGTGACCACCCGCGTCCCCGCCGGACCGCTCGCCGAGATATACACCGGCGGCGGCGCGGTCGACCTCGTCGCCGCCGGGGCCCTGCTGACCGGCACCCTCCGGGCCGGTCAGGCGCGCATCGCCCTCCTCGCGACGCTCCTCGCCGAGGGCGACCCCGTGCGCGGCACCGTCCTCCTGCGCCGCCTCCTCGAAGGGCCCGTCCGCGCCGAACCGGCGCTGGCCACCGGCGGCTCCCGCTCGGCCTCGGCCGTGGCCGCCCGCGTCTGACGACGCCCCGGAACCCCGGCTCGCGGACGGAGCACCCCCCGCCCGCCCGCGAGCCGGAATCAACCTCCCCTCACCGGCGCACCGAGCCGCCGCGCCCGCCCGCACCGCACGGTGGCCGCGGCGTGCCCGAAACCGGCGACGGGCACGCGCGCGCGTGAAGCCCTCCGGGCCGCGGACGGCGCGGGCCGCGCCAAGGCCCCCGCGCCCGGGGGTCCCGGGATCCCGCCGTGCCCTGCGCGCGGGGCAGCCGTCGGCTCCCGCACGCGCTCGCGTGGACCGCCGCGAGCGCCTCGGGCCCTCCCCGTACACCTCCCTCCCCACCCTCCCCACCTTCCTCAAGGACGGCCCCTGATGGTTCCCGTACCGGCCCCGCACGACCGCCCCGTCCGGCGCGAGCACGATCTGCTCGGCGACCGGGACGTGCCCGCCGACGCCTACTGGGGCGTCCACACGCTGCGCGCCACCGAGAACTTCGCGATCACCGGTACGCCCATCTCGGTGTACCCCCTCCTGATCGACGCGCTCGCGGCGGTCAAGGAGGCCGCCGCCCGCGCCAACGAGGAGCTCGGCCTGCTCCCCTCCGACAAGGCCGCCGCCATCGCCGGGGCCTGCCGGGAGATCCGTACGGGACGGCTCCACGACCAGTTCGTCGTGGACGTCGTCCAGGGCGGGGCCGGCACCTCCACCAACATGAACGCCAACGAGGTCGTCGCCAACCGGGCCCTGGAGCTCCTCGGCCACGCCAAGGGCGACTACGCGCACCTCCACCCGAACGAGGACGTCAACCTCGGCCAGTCGACCAACGACGTCTACCCGACGGCGATCCGCATCGCGGCGATCGGCGCGGCCCGTGAGCTCCTGAAGGCCATGGCCGTCCTCCAGGACGCCTTCGCCGCCAAGGCCCTGGAGTTCCGCGAGGTCGTGAAGATGGGCCGCACCCAGCTCCAGGACGCGGTGCCCATGACGCTGGGCCAGGAGTTCTCCACGTACGCCGTGATGCTGGAGGAGGACCGCGGCCGCCTCGCCGAGGCGATCGAGCTCATCCACGAGATCAACCTCGGGGCCACCGCGATCGGCACCGGCCTCAACGCCGCCCCCGGCTACGCGGAGACCGCCCGCCGCCGGCTCGCCGGGCTGACCGGTCTGCCGCTCGTGACCTCCGCCAACCTCATCGAGGCCACCCAGGACTGCGGCGCCTTCGTCCAGCTCTCCGGAGTCCTCAAGCGGATCGCGGTGAAGCTCTCCAAGACCTGCAACGACCTGCGGCTGCTCTCCTCGGGGCCGCGCGCCGGCCTCGGCGAGATCAACCTGCCGCCGGTACAGGCCGGTTCGAGCATCATGCCCGGGAAGGTCAACCCGGTGATCCCCGAGGTCGTCAACCAGGTGGCCTTCGAGGTGATCGGCAACGACATCACCATCACCATGGCCGCCGAGGGGGGACAGCTCCAGCTCAACGCCTTCGAGCCGGTCATCTTCCACGCGCTCTCCAAGAGCCTGCTCTCCCTCCGTGCCGCCTGTCTGACCCTCGCCGAGCGCTGTGTCAGCGGGATCACCGCCAACACCGAGGCGCTCCGCGCGGCCGTGGAGAACTCCATCGGCCTCGCCACCGCGCTCAACCCCCACCTCGGCTACACCGCCGCCACCGCCATCGCCCAGGAGGCGCTCGCCACCGGCCGCGGGGTCGTCGAACTCACCGTGGAGAAGGGCCTGCTGCCCGCCGACCGCCTCGCCGAGCTCCTCACCCCCGAGCGCCTCACCGGCGCCCCGGGCCCCGCCCTCGCCGACCTCCCGGGTCCCGCCCTCGCCTGACCCCCGGCCCCCGGCCGCTCCGGTGCGGTGACGCGCCCCTGTGCCCGTCACCCACCAGGAGTGGGGCCTTTCCGGCCCGAAGTTACCGGGCAGTTTCTCGTGACTTCCTCGGCGCACGGTCGTAGAACGTGTTCCCATTCACTCGCGAGTGAGGAAGATCACATGAGTGAACACCCCCTGTCCGCCCAGGGAGATCCCCGCTTCAACCGCCGCAGATTCCTCGCGGGAACAGGTTCTGTTCTCGGCGCCGCCGCCCTCGCCGGAACGATCACCACGCCCGCCCGCGCGGAGGTCCCCGGCCTGAACTGCACCCCCATCCCCGACGGCGCCCAGGTGCGCGCCCTCGTCATCGGCACCGGCTACGGCGGCTCCGTCGCCGCGCTGCGGCTCGCCCGCGCCGGTGTCGACGTCCACATGATCGAGATGGGCATGGCCTGGGACACCCCCGGGCCGGACGGCAAGATCTTCGCCAACACCACCAAGCCGGACTACCGGTCCTTCTGGCTGCGCACCCGCACCAAGCAGCCGCTGAGCCAGTTCCTCGGCTTCCCCCTCGACAAGGACGTGCCGGTCCACACCGGCATCCTCGACGCCGAGGACTTCGCCGGCATCACCGTCTACCAGGGGCGCGGGGTCGGCGGCGGCTCCCTCGTCAACGGCGGCATGGCCGTCACCCCGCTCCGGGAGCGCTTCGGGGAGATCCTCCCGACCGTCGACCCGGCCGAGATGTACGCCACCTACTACCCGCGCGCCAACGCGGGCCTGGGCGTCAGCTCGGTGGACGTCAACTGGTGGGAGAACCAGGACTGCTACCAGTACGCCCGGGTCGGCCGCAAGCACGCCCAGCGCTCCGGCTTCCCCTTCGTCTTCGTGCCCAACGTCTACGACTGGGACTACATGAAGCAGGAGGCCGCCGGGGCCGTCCAGAAGTCCGCCCTGGAGGGCGAGGTCATCTACGGCAACAACGCCGGCAAGAAGAGCCTCCAGAAGACCTACCTCGCCCAGGCCGCCGCCACCGGCCGCGTGAACGTCTCGCCGCTCCACCGGGTGACCTCCGTCAGCCCGGCGGCCACGGGCGGCTACACCGTCGTCATCGACCAGATCGACACCACCGGCGCCACCCTCGTCACCAAGACCGTCCGCGCCGACCGGGTCTTCTTCGCGGCCGGCAGCGTCGGCACCAGCAAGCTCCTCACCCGGCTGAAGGCCACCGGCGCCCTGCCCGCGCTGAACGAGCACATCGGCAAGGGCTGGGGCGACAACGGCAACGTCATGTGCGGCCGCGCCAACCACATGTGGGACCCCACCGGAAAGCTCCAGTCGTCCATGCCCACCGCCGGCATCGACAACTGGAACGCCGGCGGCGCCTTCGCCGAGGTCGCCCCGCTGCCCACCGGCATCGAGACCTACGCCTCGTTCTACCTCTCCATCACCCGCACCCCGCGCCGCGCCGAGTTCAGCTGGAACCCGGCCACCGGGAGGGTCGACCTGAGCTGGGACCGGGCCTGGAAGCAGACGTCCATCGACATGGCCAAGTCCATCTTCGACAAGATCAACAGCAAGGAGGGGACGATCTACCGGACCGACCTCTTCGGGGCGTACAAGATCTGGGGCGACCACCTCACCTACCACCCGCTCGGCGGCGCCGTCCTCGACCGGGCCACCGACAACCACGGGCGTCTCCACGGCTACCAGGGCCTCTACGCCATCGACGGCTCGCTCATCCCCGGCAACACCAGCGTCAACCCGTTCGTCACCATCACCGCCCTCGCCGAGCGCAACATCGAGCGCATCATCGCCGAGGACTTCTGACCGCCGTCACGCGAGAGAGGGGCGCCCCCCACGCGAGAGAGGGGCCGGCCGGATCACCGGCCGGCCCCTCTCCGCGCCCTCAGTGCGTCGGCAGCACGCACACCGTGTCGAGGCCGAGCACCCGGTTGAGCCGGCCGAACGCCAGCCAGGACCCCAGACTCATCGTCAGCTCCACGATCTCCGCCTGGCTGTACCGCGCCGTCATCCGCGCCCAGAACTCCTCGTCGAGTCCGTGGTGGTCGAGCGCATAGCGCTCCGCGTACTCGGCCGCGAGCCGCGTCCGCTCGTCGAAGGCCTCCGAGACCTCCGTCTCGCGCCAGGCCGCGACGAGCGCGTCGAAGCCCTCCTCGACCTTCACCCCGTCCCGGTCCGTACGCCAGTCCAGACAGAACCCGCAGCCGTTGATCTGCGCGATCCTCAGCCGGGCCGCCTCGAACTCGCGCAGCCCCAGGGTCGTGTGCGCGTACACCGACAGCGAGAAGTTCGCCGCCGCCGTCCCGATCTCCGGGACCATGTCGCCCCACACGTACCCGATCGGTTCCTGCCCCTCGGGAATGTCGATGATCACCGTGGTCTCCTTCCCAGCTTCCCGACCGCCGGCCGCAGCGGCACGTCCAGCGCGTCGTACAGTCCCGGCTCCGCCGCCGCCAGCCACTCGATCGCCCCGACGAGCCGGCCCACGGCCGTGGCGTTCCCGCCCGCCGAGCGGTTCTCGCCCTCGTCGGTCGCCGCCACCGTCACCTCGATCCGGGGACTGCCCTCGACGATCACCCGGTGCGCGCCCGCCCCGTCCGGCGGCACCGGCCAGTCCGGCGCGCACGAGGGATGGATCCGGGTGACGTGCTCGATCACGATGCGGGGCTCCCCGCCGACGATCCCCTGGACCTCGAAGCGGACCGCGCCCTGCGTCCCGGCCTCGAAGACGCCCATCGTCCGTGTCTTCACCGAGGACTCCAGCGGACGCCGCTCCAGCGTCTCCCGGATCTCGTCGACCTCGGCCCCGAGCGCGCGGGCCATCAGGCGTATCTGCCCGCCCCAGATCATGGTCGGCACCGAGGGCCACAGCATGGGCGGCTCGTACTCCAGCGGCTTGCCCATCCCGACCAGCTCCCGGACCGACTCCTCCTGCTCGTACGTCGAGTAGTCGAAGATCTCCTGACAGCGGATCACGTCCACCGTGGCGGCGAGGCCGCTCACCAGGAGCGGCAGCACGTCGTTGCCCCAGCCCGGGTCGACGCCCGACACGAAGAGCGACCCGCCGCCCCCGGCGACCGCCGCGAGCACCGGGTCCCGGAACTCGGGCGGCGCGTTGCGCTGGTCGTACAACGGATACAGGGCGGGCGTCACCACCACCGCGCCCGCCGCCACCGCCCGAGCCACGTCGGCGAGCGCCCCGTCGGGCCGGGTGTCGCCGGAGGCCGCGTACACCACCGCCCCCGGCCGCCCGTCCAGGATGGCGCCGACGTCGTCGACGGCCGCCACTCCGAGATCGCGTCCGAGCCCCGCGAGCCGGCCCGCGTCCCGGCCGACCTTGGCCGGGTCGGACACGAGCACGGCCGCGAGTTCGAGACCCGGATGGGCGTCCACGGCACGGATGGCCGCCCGCCCGACGTTTCCGGTACCCCACACCACCGTACGAATCATGCGCGGAGGGTAGCGCCGGGCACCGAAGGTTCCCAGACCCGCGACACCATGTTCTGACGGAACGTCAGAAAGTCGTCCGTCAGGCCAGCCGCAGCGCCACGAAGGGAATCGTGTCACCCGGCAGCACGTACCGCTCCACCTCCACGAAGCCGCGCGCGAGCGCGAACCGCAGCCCCTCCTCGTTCGAGGCGAGGACCACCGTCTCCACGCCCTCCTCGCTCAGCGTCCGCGCGTGCGCGAGCCCCCGCTCGTACAGCGCGGTCCCGAAACCCCGTCCCCGGTAGTCCGGCAGCGTCCGCGCGATCACGGTCGCCGCCGGGGTCTCCCCGTCCGGCGGACGCACCGTCGAGCACCCCACCGCCACGCCCCCGAGGTAGGCGACGTCCAGCCGGTTGCGACCCGCACGCTCCCGCACCTCCTCCGGGGAGAGCACCGCCGTCGGAATGATCGTGTTGTGCACGGCCCGCCAGTCGGCGAGCTGCTCCTCGGTCCGCGCCCGTTCGATACGAAGATCACTCATCCCCGCAGAAAAGCCTGCCGGAACCCGGCGGTCAAGCCCTTTCCGGAGCACGGCCCACACGTCCGTACGGGTGAGGGCGCGGTCACGAGGGCAGCGCGGCCCGCCGAACGGGTACGGATCGCCTGCACTGCCCCCGGCCAGGAGGATGCCGTCCCATGCCCGTCCGCAAGGGCGCCCCCGCGCTGCTGAGCGCAGGCACACTGTGCGCGGCCCTGTCGCTCACCGGCTGCCTGCTCACCGGCTGCGCGAGCCCCACCCCCGCACCCGCCGCCCCCACCCCCTCGTCCTCGCCCGCACAGGGCGACAGCAGGCCCGCCCCGGGCCCACCCGGCACGGCGGCGAACGACCTCGCCTCCGCCCCGGTCCCGGCGCCCCGGATCCCCGGCCTCGGCCCCACCACCCAGGCCCTCGTGCCCGACGGCACCACCCAGGCCTTCGTCGTCACCGGCTCCACCGCCGACTCCCACACGGCCACCGCCACGCTGTACCGGCGCGACCCGTCCGGCCGGTGGACCGAGGCGGCCGGACCGTGGCCCGCGCACAACGCCCTCGAAGGGTGGACCGAGGACCACAACGCCGGTGACCTGCGCACCCCCATCGGCGTCTTCGGCCTCGGCGACGCCGGAGGTCTGCTGCCCGATCCCGGCGCCCGGCTCCCGTACGACCAGGACGAGGAGTTCGCCATCAGCGGCACCGGCTTCGAGGGCGAACCCCTCGAAGGCTCCTTCGACCACGTGATCGCCATCGACTACAACCGGGTGTCCGGCCGCACCCCCCTCGACAAGGAACGCCCCCTCGGCGAGGAGAAGGGCGGCGGCGTCTGGATCCACGTCGACCACGGCGGACCCACCCAGGCCTGCATCGCCCTGGACCGGGAGGCGCTGCGCACCCTCCTGCGGGCCCTCGACCCGGCGGCGGACCCCGTCGTCGTCATGGGCCCGGTGTCGGCACTGGCCCGCTGACGGACCCGCGCGGCGCCGGGGCACGGGAGCCCGGCGCCGCGCCCCGCCGGTTCCGCGCCGGCGCCCGCGCCTCCGTCGGTTCCCGCGCCGGCCGCGCCCCGTCGGTTCCCGCGCCGGCGCCCGCGCCCCGTCGGTTCCCGCGCCGGCGCCCGCGCCCCGTCAGTTCCCGCCGCCCGACCCGACCGCCCCCCGGAACGAGCCCGTGTGCAGACGGACCTGCTCCGGCGTCAGATACGCGTCCGTGTACTCGAAGTCCCGCAGCGTCCCCGCCTTCGAGGCCAGGAACCCGGTCCGTACGTAGTCGTCGCCCGCGACCGCGTTGAGCAGCCAGTTCGTCATCACCCGGGCCTTGGCCACATTGGTCCGCAGCGCCGCCCAGTGGTAACCGCGCGCCACGGCCTGGGCGGGTGCCCCGTGCAGCTCCACGCCGAGCGGCTTCGACACCCCGTCCATCCCGCCCAGGTCCACCACGAGCCCGAGGTCCTTGTGCGTGTACGGATGCGTCCGTTCGCCCCGCAGCGTCGCGACGAGGTTGTCGGCGACGGCCTTGCCCTGCCGCATCGCGTGCTGCGCCGTCGGCGGGCAGATCGCCCCCTCCTCGCCCTTCGCGAGATCGGGGACCGCCGCCGCGTCACCGAGCGCCCACACCCCGTCGAGCCCCGGCACGTCCATCTCGGCCGAGACGACGAGCCGGTCCCTGAGGGTCTCCGCGCCGAGCGTGCCGATCAGCGGGCTCGCGGCCACGCCCGCCGTCCAGATCAGCGTCCGGCTCGGCAGCACCCGTCCGTCGGTGAGCGTCACCGCCTCGTCGTCCACCGAGGCGACCGACACCCCGAGGGACACCTCGATGCCGCGCTTCGTCAGGATGTCCAGGGCGGCGGCGCCCAGCTTGTCGCCCAGCTCCGGCATCAGCCTCGGCGCGATGTCCACCAGGTGCCACTTGATGAGATCGGGGTCGAGCCGGGGGTACCGCTTGACCGCGTTGGCCGTGAGCAGCTGGAGGCAGGCCGCCGTCTCCGTGCCCGCGTAACCGCCGCCGACCACGACGAACCGCAGCCGCGCTGCCCGCTCCGCGTCGTCGTTGCTCGCGTCCGCGAGGTCGAGCTGGGCGATGACGTGGTCCCGGATGTACACGGCCTCGGCGAGCGTCTTCATCCCGCGCGCGTGGTCGGCGAGTCCGGGGATGTCGAAGCTGCGGGTGACGCTGCCGGGCGCGAGCACCACGTGGTCGTACGGCTCCGTCACGAACTCGCCGGAGATCGTCCGCACCACGCAGGCCTTCGCCGCCGTGTCGATCCCGACGACACCGCCCGGGACGATCCGGGTCCGGTGCCGCTGGCTGCGTCGCAGCGACAGGGCGACCGACTGCGGGGTCAGGACGCCCGCCGCCACCTGGGGGAGCAGCGGCAGGTACAGCTGGTAGGAGAAGGGCGACAGGAGCGTGATCTGCGCTTCCCGCTCGGCGAGCCGCCGTTCGAGCCGCCGTACGCAGCCCACTCCGGCGAAACCGGCGCCCACCACGAGGATCTTCGGTCGCGTCACCCTGTCCGCCCTTCCGTATGACCGTCGTTTCACCCTTTCTATCGTGATTGGTGACGTATCGCTCCTCGGGTTACGTTTCCGCAGGAGACCGCACGGGCCCGCAACGGAAGGCGGAACAGCGCGCATGACCACGTACAAGGTCGGCTACTTCGTCGGCAGCCTGTCCGAGAAGTCCATCAACAGGATCCTGTCCCGCGCGCTGCTGCGCGTGGCGCCTCCAGGCATGGAGTTCGAGGAGATCCCCATCAAGGACCTCCCGCTGTACAACCACGACTTCGACGCCGACTACCCGCCGGAGGGCAGGGCGCTCAAGGAGGCCATCGCGGCCGTCGACGCGGTCCTCTTCGTCACCCCCGAGTACAACCGGTCCATCCCCGGCGGTCTCAAGAACGCCATCGACTGGGCCAGCCGCCCCTGGGGCACGAACTCCTTCACCCACAAGCCGTCCGCCGTCATCGGCACCTCGCCCGGAAAGATCGGGACGGCCGTCGCCCAGCAGAGCCTCCGCTCGGTGCTCAGCTTCTGCAACTCCCCGCAGATGAACGCCCCGGAGGCGTACATCCAGTTCACCCCGGGGCTGTTCGGCGAGGACGGCGAGGTCACCGACCCGACGACCCAGCAGTTCCTCACCGACTTCATGGCCGACTTCAAGGCCTTCGTGGAGCGCGTCCTCACGGTCCTGCCGCCCCAGCGCTGAGGCGCCCCGCCCCGGCGGCCGTCAGAGGACCGCGATGCCCAGCGGCCGCGAGCCCGCCGGGAGCCGACGGGTGTCGCCCGAGCCCAGGTCGACCACCGTCAGTCCGTCCCAGTACCCGTCACGGGTGAAGCCGCCCGTCACATAGGCGGTACGGCCGTCCGCGGACACCGCCACGTCCTCGTGCGGGCCCTCCAGCGGGTAGACCCGCTCGGCCCCGTCCGGCGTGCGCACCGTCAGGGACGGCCCCGCGTCCGCGTCCGGGTCGATCGGCCCCGTGCCCACGGTCAGCAGCGTCCCGTCCGCCGTCACGGTGGCTCCGTGCTGATGGGTGTTCGCGGTCATCGGCTCGATCGCCGTCCGGCCCGTCCTCGGGTCGACCACCGCGAGCCGCTCACCCTCGAAGGGCAGCAGCAGCTTCCCGTCCGAGGGCCGCACCGCCGCGTAGTGCGGCTTGAGCCAGGAGCCGATGCCGCCCTCCGTGCCGTACGGGGCGACCTCGATCCGGCGCGTCTCCAGCGTCCCCGCCGACACGACCGTGACGTCGAAGGAGTCGTGGTTCGTCGCGTACACCTCGGCACCGTCCCGCGACACGTCGACGTCGAAGGGGCGCCGGCCGACCGGGACGACGTCCGTCACCTTCAGCGTCGCCGTGTCGACGACCTCCAGGGTGCCGTTCCCGCCGGGCACGTTCACCCCCACGTACACCCGCCGCCCGTCCGGGGCGAGCGCGATGCCCATGCCCCCGCCCCGGTACTCGCCCGTGGTCACCGGCCCGGTGTCCGTCCGGTACGGGATCAGGGCGAGGCGCTCCCGGCTCGCCGTGTCCACCACGGCCACGCCCTCGGCGGTCGCCACCCAGGCCCGCCCGTCCGCGCCGACGACCAGCCCGTACGGAGCGGTGCCGGCCTTCACCGAGCCGGTGGCGCCCCGCGCGGGATCGACGAACGTGACCGAGTCGGAGCCGAAGTCGGCGACGAGCAGCGTCCCCGGCACGGCCGCGCCGCCCGGACCCGGGGTCACGGTGACGGGGGAACCGGGGGCCGGCGAAGCCGGGGCCGGTGATCCGCCCGTGGAGGAGGTCCCGGACGGAACCGTCGTCCCGGTGGCGGCCGCCGTCCCTCCGGAGCCCTGGGCGCAGCCCGCGAGCAGGACCACGGCCACCGCGCCGGGCAGCAGCACCCGGGCGGCCCGGGACGGACGGCGGAACTTCTGCATGACGGACTCCTCGGTGCGGCGACCGCGCGGACGGCCCCGCCGGGGGTCCGCGCCCTGCCCCGATCCTCCGCCCGGGCCCGCCGCACCCCGGTCGGCCGCACGGCCCCTCCCGGGCGGCGGGACGGCCGACACCGGGGTCCACCGATCGGCTGACCCGGAGCCGTGGGGGATCACCGTCCGAGGGCGTCCAGGAAGCACAGCACCCGCTCGGCGCAGAGCGCCGTCGCCTCAGGAGCGTGGTCGGGGGTGCCGCGCTCGGCGAACAGATGGGCCGACCCCGGGTACAGGAACAGCGTCCGGTCGTCCGCGCCCGCCACCAGCTCGCGCGCCGCCGCCAGGTCCCCCTCGTCGACGAAGAACGGATCGGCGTCCATGCCGTGCACCTGCGCGGGCACGCCCTCCGGCCAGGCCGTGCCGAACTCGGTCACCGGCACACAGGCGCTGAACAGCAGCGCGCCGAGGGCCCCCGGCCGGGTCTGCGCCAGCTTCTGCGCCGGCAGCACCCCGAGCGAGAAACCGGCGTACACGAGCGCGTCGGGCAGGCCCTCGGCCGCCTCCTCGCCCCGCGCCAGGACCGTTTCGAAGCCGGTCTCCTGGGCGAAGCCGACGCCGGCCTCCAGGTCCGTGAAGGTACGCCCCTCGTACAGGTCGGGCACGTGGACCGTGTGCCCGGCCCGCCGCAGCCCGTCGGCGAACGCGTGAACGCCCTCCGTCAGCCCGAGCGCGTGGTGGAACAGCAGTACCTCGGCCATGTCGTCATCCCCTGTGTCTCCGCACGAGACCCGTCCGCCGCACGGCACGGGCCGCTTCGGAAGGCAGCATGACGCAGACCACTGACAACGCCCGCAGGCCCGCTTCCCGGGGGAGGGGGACGGAGTGGAGCGCCGCCCGGTGCGGGACGCAGGCGCTTGTGGAGACGGTCAGAGAGCCGCCCGGTGCGGGACGCACGCGCTTGTGGAGACGGTCAGAGAGCCGCCCGGTGCGGGACGCAGGCGCTTGTGGAGACGGTCAGCGCATCGGCCGGTGCGGGACGACGGCGCCCGCCTGGCCCACGATGCCCGCGGGACCGCCGACACCCATCGGACCGCCGACCCCCATCGGAGCGCCGCCCCCCATCGGACCGCCGACCCCCATCGGAGCGCCGACGCCGGGATGCCCCGCTCCGGCGTGCACGACGGCGCCCTGCGGCCCGGGGACCCCCTGCGGAGGCATCTGGATCACACGGCTCAGGTCCCGCATGACCTCCTCGGCGACCTGACGGACGTCACCGGGAACGTCCCCCCGCTCCCGTATGAGCTCGGCGTAGATCGGTGCCGTGCCGTCCGCGTGGTTCATGGGGCTCGCTTCCTCTGTCTGCGCCGGATCCGTCACCGACGGGCAGACCGGGAGTCTACGGGGCACCACCGACACGCCCGGGGTCGGGCGCCGCATCGGCACCCCCGACGGCGGGCGGCCCCGGGAAAATCGGTGTTCCGCCCGGCCTCCCCGCCCGAGAATGGATCAACGCGACACACGGGAGGGACCCCCATGAGCCAGGCGACCCTGACTCTGCACGACCTGATGCCGTCCGACGAGCTCGCCGCGGCACTCGCGGACGGGCACGTCACGCGCAAGCACCACCCCGAGCTGCCGCTGTCGATCTACACGTACACGCGCGCGTGCCAGTACGCCCAGCACTGGAACAGCGCCACCACGCGCTGCCGAGGGCTCGTCGCCGACGACACCACCGGGCGGATCGTGGCGCTCCCCCTCCCCAAGTTCTTCAACCTCTCCGAGCACCACGGCGGACGCCCCTACGCGCCGCCGCTGCCCGACGAACCCTTCGAGGTCTACGACAAGGTCGACGGCAGCCTCGCCGTGCTCTTCCACTACGCCGACCGCTGGCACGTCGCCTCCAAGGGCTCCTTCACCAGCGGCCAGGCCACCTGGGCCCAGCGCCGGCTGGACGCCGCCGACACCACCGGCCTGACCCCCGGCGTCACGTACCTCGCCGAGATGCTCTACCCCGGCAACCGCATCGTCGTGAACTACGGCGAGCGCCGCGACCTCGTGCTGCTGGCCGCCTTCCGCGCGGACGGCACGGAACTGCCCCTCGCCGAGGCCGGCGAGGGCTGGGAGCCCCTGGGCTCCGTCGTGCGCACCTGGCCCGCCATGGGCGTGGACGAGCTGGTCGCCCTGACCGAGTCCAACACCCTCCCCGGCGGCACCCCGGCCACCGGTACCGACGCCGAGGGCTTCGTCCTGCGCTTCGCCTCCGGCCTGCGTGCCAAGGCCAAGCTCAGCGAGTACGTGCGCCTGCACAAGGTCCTCACCGGGGTCACCGAGCGGGACATCTGGCGCGGCCACGGCATCCAGCGCTTCGCCGGCCTCCCGGCCGGCGAGGTCGCCAAGGGCCTCGGCTGCGCCGTCACCGACGTCGAGGCCTCCGGCGGAAAGCCCCTGGACGCCCTCCTCGAACAGGTCCCGGACGAGTTCGACGCCTGGGTGCGGGCGGTGATCACCCGGCTGGAGACGGCCGCGGCGGACCG
This sequence comes from Streptomyces sp. NPDC096079, assembly GCF_040303145.1. NCBI lineage: Bacteria > Bacillati > Actinomycetota > Actinomycetes > Kitasatosporales > Streptomycetaceae > Streptomyces > Streptomyces sp. NPDC096079. The sequence goes on along the minus strand of NZ_JBEOST010000008.1, from coordinate 247,868 downwards.
CGAGCGGGCCGTGGACGAGGCCTACGCCCGCGTGGCGCACCTCGCCGGCGACCGGGCGGCCTTCGCCCGCGCCGCGGCGGGCCTCACCGACCGGGCCCTGCGCGCCCTGCTCTTCCTGCGCCTCGACGGGCGCCCGACCGAACTCCTCGTCTGGCGACAGCTGCGCCCCGAGGCCACCGACCCCTTCGCCCACGACCAGGAGAACTGAACCGTGCCCGTCGTCCACCTCATGACCGGGCTCCCGGCCTCCGGGAAGACCACCGCCGCCCGCGCCCTCCAGGCCGCCGCCGAGGGCCGGGTGCGGCGCGTGAACCTCGACGACCTCCGCTCCATGCTCGACGTCCCCGCGCCGGACCGCGGCCGGTCCCACCGGCACGAGCAGACCGTGCTCGGCATCCAGGACGCCGCGGTCCGCGCCGCCGTCGACGACGGCTTCGACGTCGTCGTCGACAACACGCATCTGACCCCGCACATCCCGAAGCGGCTGAAGGCCGCCGTGGGCGGCCTGGCCACCTTCGCCGTCCACGACTTCACCGACGTCCCCGTCGACGAGTGCGTCCGCCGCGACGCCGCGAGGGACCGGCCCGTCGGCGAGGAGATCATCCGCATCCTGGCCGACAAGCACGCCAAGGCCACCCGGGGCGGCTGGCGGCTCACCGCCGACTGGCTCAACGACCGCCCCGCCGTCGGAGAGCCGTACGTCCCCGACCCGGCGCTGCCCACCGCCGTCATGTGCGACATCGACGGCACGCTCGCGCTGCGCGTGGACCGGGGCCCGTACGACTTCTCCCGCTGCGACCGCGACCTGATCAACGCCTCCGTGCGCGACGCCCTGCGGGCCTTCCGGCACAGCGAGAGCGACCGGATCGTGCTGCTCTCCGGGCGCAGCGAGGACCACCGGGCCCTCACCGAGAGCTGGCTCGCCCGCCACGAGGTGCCGTACGACGAGCTGTGGATGCGCGCCTCGGGCGACGGCCGGGGCGACGACCTGGTGAAGGCGGAGCTCTTCGACGCCCATGTGCGCCACCGGTACGCGGTCCGGGTCTCCCTGGACGACCGCGACCGCGTCGTCGCCCTCTGGCGCCGGATGGGCCTGCCCACCTGGCAGGTCAACTACGGCGCCTTCTGACCGGCCGCCCCGGTCGTGTCCGGCCGACGGGGGTGGGACCGCCCACCCCCGTCGCCGTGTCAGGATCGTGGGATGGTGGAGAAGATCATCGCGGCGTGCGACGGCGCGTCGAAGGGAAACCCCGGGCCCGCGGCCTGGGCATGGGTCATCGGCCGCGCCGACGGGGCGGTCGACCGCTGGGAGGCGGGCCCGCTCGGCCGGGCGACCAACAACGTGGCCGAACTCACGGCCCTGGAGCGCCTCCTGGAGGCTCTGGACCCCGGCGTGCCCGCCGAGGTCCGCATGGACTCGCAGTACGCCATGAAGGCCGTCACGACCTGGCTCCCCGGCTGGCGCCGCAAGGGCTGGAAGACCGCCGCGGGCACCCCGGTGGCCAACAAGGACCTGGTCGTGCGCATCGACGCGCTGCTCACCGGCCGGGACGTGGACTTCGTGTACGTCCCGGCGCACCAGGTCGACGGCGACCCCCTCAACGACGCCGCGGACCGCGCGGCCAGCCACTCCGCGCGGACGCAGGAGCCCCTGGCCTCGGCGGCCGGCTCCGAGCTGCCTCCGGCGGAGCCCGCCGCACGCGCCTCCACGCCCCGGGCGCGCTCCTCTGCGCCCCGTGCGGGCTCCGCGAGTTCCGGTGGGGGTTCCGCCCGCAGGACTCGCCCGTCCGGCGGCACCCTGAACGCGAAATTCCCGGGCCGTTGCCGCTGTGGTCGTGCCTACGACAAGGGCGAGACCATCGCGAAGAACTCCGACGGCTGGGGCCATCCCACCTGCGTCTGAGCCGACGGGCCGTCCGACTGGCGGGCGGCCCCGTCCGGCCCGTGAGACCGTCCGGGCCGGGCGTACGGCAGGCTTCACCCCCGCGTGGACGCGGGTTCTCCCGGGGTTCTGTTCTCGGAGCGGTTGTGGCTGCATACTGATCCTCCTCGCACCCGGTGGCGAACCGTTTTACCTGCTCATTTGTCGTTCTCACGACACCTTCGGCACCGGACGAGAACCCCCTCCTGCTGCCGCCGCGGCCTCTCCGTGGTGGTGGTCGTCCCTGCCCGTGAAAGACCCGAGGACCCGTGCCAGTACCTGTTCTCCTGACCGGGCGCTCCGTGCGCCTGGAGCCGCTGGCGATGCGGCACGCCGAAGCCCTCGCCCGGGCCGGCGGGGCGGACCGATCGGCCTACGCCTTCACCCCCGTACCCGACGGCCTCGAATCGGCCCTCGACTACATCGCCCGCGCCCTCGCCGATCAGGCGGCAGGCCGATGCCTGCCCTTCGCCCTGGTCAGTACGGCCGACGAACGAGTCATCGGCTCGACCCGCTTCCTCGAACTCGACTACTGGCGGGGACCGCTGGTCTGGCCGCCCGTTCCCGGCATGCCCCACGGCGATCCGCTGACCGCCGTCCCGGACGCCGCCGAGATCGGCAACACCTGGATCGCCGGCGACGCCCGGGGCACCGGGATCAACACCGAGGCCAAGTACCTCATGCTCCGGCACGCCTTCGAGGCCTGGGGCGTCCGCCGCATCACGATGCGCGCCGACGCCCGCAACACCCGGTCCAGAATCGCCATCGAACGCCTCGGGGCGACCTGCGAAGGCATCCGCCGGGCCCACTCCCGGGGCCTCGACGGCGCCGTCCGCGACACGGCCTTCTACTCGATCCTCGACGAGGAATGGCCCACCGTCCGGGACATCATCGAACTGCGCCTGTCCACCCCCCGGCAGGTCCGGATCCCGCAGGACCTCCTGCCCGCCTGAGGCCGGACAAGGGACGTGGTCACACCGTGACCACGTCCCCCTCCACCCCGTCCCGGAGGGACGCGGCACGTCCCGGTACGGTGGCCGGGACACAGAGCCGTGCCACCCGAAGGGACCGAGTGATCGTGCCGACCGGAACCCCCGACGTGCTCCTCCGGACGGAGGGACGCGCCGGGTTCATCACCCTGAACCGGCCCCGCGCCATCAACGCGCTCACCCACGCCATGGTCCTCGCCGTCGACGGCGCGCTCACGGACTGGGAGCACGATCCGGACGTCACCACCGTCGTCGTCGAAGGCGCCGGGGAGCGCGGACTCTGCGCAGGCGGCGACATCCGCGCCATCCACGACGACGCACGCGCCGGCGGTTCCGCCTCCGCCGCCTTCTGGCGGGACGAGTACCGCCTCAACGCCCGCATCGCCCGCTACCCGAAGCCCTATGTCGCCCTCATGGACGGCATCGTGATGGGCGGCGGCGTCGGCGTCTCCGCCCACGGCTCCGTCCGCGTCGTCACCGAACGCTCCCGGGTCGCCATGCCCGAGACCGGCATCGGGTTCGTGCCCGACGTCGGGGGCACGTACCTCCTCGGCCGCGCCCCCGGTGAACTCGGCACCCACCTCGCCCTCACCGGCACGCCCGTCGGCGCCGCCGACGCCCTCCTCGCGGGCCTCGCCGACGCCTGCGTGCCCTCGGCCGAACTGCCCTCCCTGGCCCGGGCCCTGACGGTTCTGCCGGCCGCGCAGGCCGTCGACCGGTACGCCGTCGCCCCGCCGCCGGGCGTCCTCGCCGAGCAGCGCGCATGGATCGACGCCTGCTACGGCGCCCCCACCGTCGAGGAGATCGTCGAGCGCCTCTTCGAGAGCGGGGCGCCCGCCGCCAAGGAGACGGCCGAGACCCTCCTCGGGCGGTCCCCGGCCGCCCTCAAGGCGACCCTGGCCACCCTGCTCCGCTCCCGCGCGCTCACCACCCTGGAGGAGGTCCTCGACCTCGAGTACCGCGTCTCCTGCGCGGCCCTCACCACCCCCGACCTGGTCGAGGGCATCCGCGCCCAGGTCGTCGACAAGGACCGCGACCCCCACTGGACCCCGGCCACCCTCGCCGAGGTCACGGAGGCCGACACCGCCCGCTACTTCGCCGTGCCGTCCGGCGGCGACCTCGGCCTGGGCTCGGCCTCCCCGGCCGCCCAGGCCGCCGACCGGGGAGCGCGTGAGGGCGCGTGACGGCGAACACCTCCTTCCAGCCCGTCCTCGACCGCATCGCCGAGGAGCTCGCGGAGCTCACCGACCGGGGCACTCCGGCCGACTACATCCCGGCCCTCGCGGCGGGCGACCCGCACGACTTCGGCATGGCCGTGGCCGAACTCGACGGGACGGTGTACGGAGTGGGGGACTGGCGCCGCCCCTTCTCCACGCAGTCCGTCACCAAGGTCTTCACCCTCGCGCTGGCCCTCGCCGGAGAGGGCGACGCGCTCTGGGCGCACGTCGGCAGGGAACCCTCCGGCGACCCGTTCAACTCCCTCGTCCAGCTGGAGTACGAGCACGGCATCCCGCGCAACCCGTTCATCAACGCCGGCGCCCTCGTCGTCACCGACCGCCTGCACCGTCTCACCGGCGACGCCTCCGGCGCCCTGCTCTCCTTCCTGCGCGCCGAGAGCGGCAATCCCGGCCTCGCGTTCGACACCGGCGTCGCCGCCTCCGAGGCCGCCCACGGCGACCGCAACGCGGCCCTCGCCCACTTCATGGCCTCGTACGGCAACATCACGGGCCCCGTCCCCGACCTGCTCGACGAGTACTTCCGGCAGTGCTCCCTGGAGGCGTCCTGCGCCGACCTCGCCCTCGCCACCGGCTTCCTGGCCCGGCACGGGCTCCGCGCCGACGGCAGCCGCCTGCTGACCCGCAGTCAGGCCAAGCAGGTCAACGCCGTGATGCTGACCTGCGGCACGTACGACGCCGCCGGTGACTTCGCCTACCGCGTCGGGCTCCCCGGCAAGAGCGGTGTCGGCGGGGCGGTCGTCGCGGTCGTCCCCGGCCGCTGCACCCTCTGTGTCTGGAGCCCCGGCCTGGACAGCCGGGGCAACTCGGTGGCGGGCGTGGCCGCCCTGGACCGCTTCACGACCATCACGGGCCTCTCGGTCTTCTGAGCCGCCTGCGGACCGGGTCGCCGGACCCGGTGGGTCAGCGCGGCCAGTCGGGGGCCGGGTCTTCGTCGAGGAGGGGCCGGAGGGCGCCCACGACCGCGCCGACGCAGACGTCGCGGAGTTCGGCGCGCGTGCACGTCTCGTGGGTCAGCCAGTCCACGCAGAGCACCCGCACGAAGACCAGCCAGCTCGTCAGGACGCCCGGCACGGCGGACCTCGCCCGGTCGTCGGCGAGCGGCAGCACCCCGAGCAACCGCTCGCGCAGGGCGTCGAGTTCGCCGGTGATGATCGTCTGGATCACGAGGTCGCCGGCCAGGACGCGGTTCGCCGCGAGGACGGTGTGGCGGTTCGCCGCGAAGTACCCGATGTGCGTGTCCAGGCCCTGCCGCAGCTGTTCGACCAGGGTGGCGTCGGGATCGAGGCGCGTCTTCGCGAGGAGCTGGTCGGCGGCCTCCTGGTACAGCGCGGCGAAGAGATCGCGCTTGCCGGGGAAGTGCTGGTAGAGCAGGGCGCGGGAGACCCCGGCCCGCTCCGCGACCTCCTCCATCAGCACCTCGTCGTACGGCAGGGCCGCGAAGAGCCCGGCGGCGACGTCCAGGAGCTGGGCGCGGCGTTCGGCGGGGCTGAGGCGTCTTCGGGGAGGCACGCCGCCATGTTACTTGACATGTGTCCAGTAAGTGGCCGTACGCTGGCACGCGCGCCACTACTGGACGCGTGTCTACTCGATGGGGGTCGCCGGACATGACCAGAGCCAAGGCACTGCAGGGGCTCGCCCTCGCCATGGGGTACGCCTGCGTGGCGATCGGACTCCTCCACGTCCTGCTCGGCAACGCCGCGATCCCGGGCGCCGAATCGGCCGGGCCCACGATCGACAGCCTCGGCCGGTTCCTCGGCGCGGCCTTCGCCGGATACGGGCTGGCCTGGCTCTGGGCGGCGCGCCAGGCACCCGTACCCGCCGGGGTGGTGCGCTGGCTCACCGCCGTGTTCCTGCTGGGGGCGCTGGGGCGGCTCCTCTCCCTCGCGGTCGAGGGACGGCCGCACGGCTTCCAGCTGGCACTGGGCGCCCTCGAACTCGTCCTGTCCCCGCTGCTGTTCTGGCTGGCCGACGCGGACGTGCGGGAGCGGGCCGAGGCCCAGCCGGTCTGACCTGCGGCACTCAGCCGCCGACGGTCAGGGCCGCCGGCTCGCCCAGGGCACCGGCCGCCGTCCGCCAGGCCTCCGTCACCGCGCCGTGCGCCAGCACCGTCGCGGCCGCCACGTCGTCCGGCAGCAGCAGCGGCGTGCCGATGTGGACGTGCAGGCCCGGCCTGCGGACCGGCGCGGTGAGCACACCGGCGAGCTGCTTCGCCCGCCCGCCCGAGGTGATCCGCCGAGCCCCGGCCTGCCCGATCGGCACGACCGGCGCCCCCGTCGCCCGGGCCAGCCGCGCCAGGCCGGTGCGGAACATCTCCGGCGGGTTCTCGGCGGCGTCCCTGCGCGGCGGGATGCGGCCCTCCGCGTACAGCATCACGTGTCTTCCCGAGGCCAGCGCGACCGCTGCCTGGTCCAGGGCCGCGGCGGCGCGCGCCGTGTGGCGGTGCACCGGTACGTGGCCCTCGCGGGTCAGCGCCCGGCCGAGGACCGGGACCCGCCACAGTCCGGACGTGGCCAGCAGGACGGGCTCGACGGCCAGCCGCCGGCGGAGTGCGGCGAGCACGAGCGCCGGGTCGGCGAGCGAGGTGTGATTGACCACGAGGATGCTGCCCGGCTCGACCCGGGCCCCGGGATCCGAGGTGACGGTCAGCCGCCCGAGGAACGGGACGACATGGGCGGCGATACGGCTGAGCACGGCGGGCCCCCTGGAGCCGAGGCGGAACGGTGACGGAACCATCGTCCGGGGGCCCGGCGGACCGGACATGAGCATCCGTACTCAACCCTCGTACCCACCCGGTGCACAGGTCTCCCGCCCCCCGTCTAGGCTGAGGCCGCACAGGCGTTCACGAGCGGGGGAGGGGCGGTGGCGGTGAGCTCCGCGCGACGGCTCGCGACCCTCCTGCCGGTGATGCTCTGCGCACTCTGGTCCCTGCTCCTCGTCCCGGTGTCCGGCGCACCCGCGCCCGGGCCGTCGGCCGTGGGCGCGGCACCCGCGCGGGGCCTGCCGCACGGGAGCGCCGATCACCGAACCGGCCCCCACGCCGTTCCCCGGGCCACCGCGCAGGAGCAACAGCTCGCGGCCGTCGCCGTGGTGGGCCTCCCGGCCGCCGTCGAGCACCCCTCGCGTTTCCCGGCGGCGCCCGGAGCCCCGGCGGGCGCGCTCCCCGACCTCTCCGCACCCGCGCGCGGCCTCCTCGCGGGCGACCCGCGCCGCGAAAGAGCGCCGCCCGGCGACCCCCACGGACCGCACGCACCGCGCGGCCCACCCTCCACCCGGCACAGCTGACGTCCCCCCGCGTCGCCGTCCGGGCCATCGGCATGTCCACGGCCCGGCGCCCGACGCGCATCCGACCGAACGCCCCGCACGGACAGCGGGCGCCGCCTCCCCGAGGCCGCGCCCCGACGCGCCGTGCGCCCGCCCGTGGAGAACCCATGTCCTCTCGTGCCTCGTTCCGGCGCGCGCTCCTCGCGCTCGCCGTCGTCGCGCTCTCCCTCTGGATCACCCTGACCACCCCGCCGCGCCTCGGACTCGACCTCCGCGGCGGCACCCGCATCGTCCTGCAGACCGAGGACGGACCCACCACCCGCGCCGACGCCGCCGCCACCGACCGCGCCCTCGAAGTGCTCCGCAAGCGCGTCGACGGACTCGGCGTCGCCGAGCCCTCCCTCGCCCGCTCCGGCGAGCGCCGCATCGTCGTCGAACTGCCCGGCCTGCGCGACCCGCGCCGGGCCGCCGAGACGATCGGCCGCACGGCGCAGCTCACCTTCCACGCCGTCACCGGAGCCTCCCCGGGACCGGCCGGACCGGCCGCCGCCGACGGGACGCGCGTCCTGGCCGACCCGGACGCCCCCGGGAGCTTCCTCGCCCTCGCCGCGCCCGCCCTCACCGGAGACGGCGTCAAGGGCGCCGAGGCCGTCCTCGACACCACCACCGCCCGCGGCTGGACCGTCGACCTGTCCTTCCGCGACCGCGCCGCCGACAGCTGGGCGCGGTTGACCGGCGACGCCGCCTGCGCCGCCCCCGCGGACCCGGCGCGCCGCGTCGCGATCGTCCTCGACGGCCGGATCGTCTCCGCCCCCGGCATGCAGGCGGGCGTTCCCTGCGGGGCGGGCATCGGCGGCGGCTCCGCGCAGATCACCGGAGGGTTCTCCGCGGGGGAGGCACGCGACCTCGCGGCGCTCGTCGAGGGCGGCGCGCTGCCCGTGCCGGTGACGACGGTCGAGCAGAGCACGGTGGGCCCGACGCTCGGCGCCGAGGCGATCCGGGCCAGCGCCCTGGCCGCCGTCATCGGCCTGGCCTGCACGGGCCTCTTCGTGATGGTGGTCTACCGGCTCCTCGGCGTCCTCGCCACCATCGCGCTCCTGCTGTACGGACTGATCTCGTACGCCGCGGTCGTCGCCGTGGGCGCCACCCTCACCCTGCCGGGGCTCGCCGGTTTCGTCCTCGCCATCGGGATCGCCGTCGACGCGAACGTCCTGGTCTTCGAGCGGGCCAGGGAGGAGTACGCGCTGCTCGGGCGTACCGCCGGACGGGATCTGCGCAGGCCGGTCGCGACGGCCTTCGGCAAGGTGTGGAGCGCCGTCGCGGACTCCCACGTCACCACGCTGCTCGCGGCCGGTCTGCTGTTCGTCTTCGCCACCGGACCCGTCAAGGGCTTCGGCGTGACGCTCGCGATCGGCGTCCTCACCTCGCTGATCACCGCCATGGTGATCACCCGGCTCCTCGCCGACCTGACGCTCGGCCTGCCCGCCGTCCGCCGGAGGCCGCAGGTGACCGGCATGGCCGCGCTCGGCCGGCTGCGGACCCGGCTCACCCGGCGCGTGCCGCGCCTCATGGCCCACCGGCGCCGCTGGCTCACCGGCTGCGCCGGGCTGCTCCTCGTGGCCCTCGCGGGGATCGGCGTCCGCGGCGTGGAGTTCGGGGTCGAGTTCACCGGCGGCCGGGTCGTCCAGTACACGGCAGGGCGGCCGGTGGACGCCGACGCCGCGCGGGCGGCCGTCACGGCCGCCGGGTTCCCGCACGCCGTCGTGCAGACGACCGGCGACGGCGACGTCTCGGTGCGCGTCGGGGAGACCGGGGACGGCGAGCAGCGGGAGATCAGGGAGGCGCTCACCGAGGTCGCGGGCCCGGTGGCGGTGGAGCGGGACGACCTGATCGGCCCGAGCCTGGGCGGGGAGCTGCGCACCCACGCCCTGCTCGCGCTCGGCCTGGCCGTGGCGGCGCAACTCCTTTACCTCACGGTCCGGTTCCGCTGGACGTACGCGACGGCCGCGGTGGCGGCGATGGCGCAGGACGTGCTGCTCGTGATCGGCCTGTTCGCCTGGCTGGGCAAGCCGGTGGACAGTGTCTTCCTGGCCGCGCTGCTGACCGTCGTCGGCTACTCGGTCAACGACTCCGTGGTCGTCCTCGACCGGCTGCGCGAACTGCGGCGGCGGGGCGGGGGCGTGCCGCTCGCGGACCTCGCCGACCGAGCCGTCGCCCAGACCCTGCCCCGTACGGTCAACACCGGCATGGGCGCGCTGTTCGTCCTGGTGGCGCTCGCGGTGCTGGGCGGGGACTCGCTCACCGACTTCTCGGTGGCGCTGCTCGCGGGCGTCGTCCTCGGGATGGCGTCGACGGTGTTCACGGCGATGCCGCTGGCCGTCGCCCTGGAGACCCGCCACCCGGCTCCGGCCGTCACCGCGCCGCGCCGGCGTGCGGGGGCGGTGGTCTGACGGAGCCGGCCCGTCGCCCGTCTCGTACGGGAGGGCGACGGGCCGGCGTCCCGGTCAGGGGTGGTCGAACCAGGAGAGGGCCGCGATGCGCCAGCCGTCCGGAGTCCGCACGAACTGGAGCGTCTTGGCGCCCTCGCCCTCGTACGGCTTCCCGTCGAGGATCCCGGACTTGCGGTAGGTCCCGAACCGCGACGCGATGTCCCCCTCGACCCGGGTCTCCTCGGAGGTCTCCCACTCGGAGAACTCGACGAGCCGCCCGTCGGCGAGGAGCCGCTCGCGCGGCTCCACGAACTCCTCGACGGAATACGTGGTGAAGGCGGGGGCGGTGCAGACGATGACGCCCTGGGGCAGGACGAGCCGCCGGATCCGGTCCACGTCGGCGGCCCGGCCGCCCCGGTTGTCGAACGCGCCGTAGAACTCGGCGGTCACCCGGTCGATCTCAGTCTTGGACATGACGGGACTCTACGCCTCGGGCGAGCTCCGCCTCGATCAGGTCGGCGGCCCGGACGGTGCCGCCCTCGCGGGCCATCGACGCCTGGATCTCCCGTGCGCGGCGGGCCACCTCGGGGTCGTCGAGGAGTCCGGTGACGGCCTCCCGGAGGCGCTCGGGCGTGACCTCGTCCATGGGCAGGTGCCGTGCCACGCCCAGGGACTGGAGCATGTCGGCGTTCCCGAACTGGTCGACGGCCTGCGGCACGGCGACCATGGGGGTGGCGGTGGCCAGCCCCTCCTGGCTGCCGCCCGCGCCCGCGTGGGTCACGAAGGCGTCGGCCTGACGCAGGATCGCCAGCTGGGGGACCCAGGAGCGCACTTCGACGTTCGGCGGGAGCGCGCCGAGCTCGGCGGGGTCGACGAACCGGCCGATCTGGAGGACGACGTGCCAGCCCGGCAGGCCGGCGAAGGCGGCCACGCAGTCGCGGTAGAAGCCGGGCTGCTTGGTGAAGGAGGAGCCGAGCGAGACCAGGACGACCTTCTCCGCCCCCTCGGGCCGCTGCCACGTGCCCTGTTCGGCGCGGGCGCCCTGGCAGGCGCCGACGAAGGTGTACACGGACTCGTCGACCCGGTCGGCGTGCGGCTGGAGGGCCCGGGGGATGAGGACGACCGCGCGGCGCGGCCGGGCGACGAACCGGTCGGGGTGGGTGCGGATCCCGTGCGCGGCCAGCCACTCCTCGAAGCGCGCGTAGTAGGCCCTGCCGCGCGGCGAGGCCTTCAGCTCGGCGGACATCGGCTCGGCGACCTCCTCCTCGTACCCCTCCCACGGCACCAGGTTCGGCCACAGGGAGACGGCGGGCACGCCCCAGGCGTGGGCGAGGACGGGGGCGGGGTACGAGGTGATGTCGTGGAGGACGAGGTCCGGGCGGTCGTCCTCGAAGGCCCCGGCGAGCTGCGGCAGTGCCTGCGTGGCGTCGGCGAGGAAGGGTTCGAGGTTGTCGATCAGCTCGGTGCCCCAGGCGTCCGGGTCGTCGTCGGTCGGCAGCGTCGAGGTGTAGACGACGGGCGTGGCCCCCGTCTCCGCGACCTTCTCGGCGAAGGACGCGGGGACGGCGTAGCTGACGCGGTGTCCCCGGGCGACGAGCTCTCGGATGACTTCCAGGCTCGGGTTCACGTGTCCGTGGGCGGCGATGGAGAACATGGCGATGTGCGCGGGGGATGCGGTGGTCATGACGATCACTGTAAGCGAGACGATACGTATCGTCTAGTCGCGAGGGAGTTCTCCCGGGTGCTCAGGCGCCCTCGCGCACATGGGGTGTGCATGTCAAGATGCGGTTCGGTCCACGCCCACCGACCCAGGGGACGCAGTGAAGACACCCGCGTACGCCACCAGGGGCGCCCTCGCCCTCTCCGGCGCCCTCGCGCTGATCATCGCCCTGCCGAGCAGCGCGCTCGCCGCACCGCCCACCGCCCTGCCCGCCCGCGCCGACGGCCTGGAACAGACCTTCCAGCCGGCCTTCGACTACGACACGGACGGCTGCTACTCCACCCCCGCCATCGGCCCCGACGGCACGCTCAACGGCGGTCTCAACCCCTCCGGCGCCCTCAACGGCCAGTGCCGTGACGCCTCGGACCTCACCAACACCAACGGATACGCGCGCGCCAAGTGCAACAACGGCTGGTGCGCGATCATCTACGGCCTCTACTTCGAGAAGGACCAGGCGGTGGCGGGCAGCGGTCTCGGCGGCCACCGGCACGACTGGGAGCACGTCGTGGTCTGGGTGCAGAACGACCAGGCCCAGTACGTCTCCACCTCCGCCCACGGCAACTTCGACACCTACGGCCGCGACCGGATCCGCTGGGACGGCACCCACCCGAAGGTCGTCTACCACAAGGACGGCATCGGCACCCACTGCTTCCGCCCGGCGAACTCCAACGACGAACCGCCCGAGAACCACCAGCACACCTGGCAGTACCCGAGCCTCGTCGGCTGGAACGGCTACCCGGCGGGCATCCGAGAGAAGCTCTCCCAGGCCGACTTCGGCAGCGCGGTCTTCGGCCTCAAGGACGGGAACTTCGCGGCCCACCTGGCCAAGGCGAAGCCGGCCGGCATCCCCTTCGATCCGTACGCGTGATCACGAAGGGATGAACATGCCCCGATGCCGCCCCGCCGTCACCGGCGGGGCGGCACCCTGCTGACGTGCGAAAAGAAGACAAAAAGGTAGTTCCCGGGCAGCGTGGTGCCGCACCCGGCTCCGGCCGGACCGGGCATTCCCCGACTCCCGATCGGGTCCCCACGGACCGGAGGCATCACCGGACCCCTTCCCCCGGGGAACGCCTCCGCTACTGGTTCGACACCACCCTCACGCGCGGCATCGCCGCGCTCTGCGGCTGGCTGGCCCTCGTCTGCCTGGCGCTCGTCGTCCCCGTCAGCACCGTCCTCGCCTGGACCGACCAGCGCACCCCCGCCTCCCTGGGCTCCAGGATCGCGGCGGTGTGGCGCAACACCGGCCAGACCATGCGCCTGGGCGGCGAGGTCGGCCCCCCGCTGCGCGTCGCCCTGTCGGTCCTCCTCGCCCTGATCGCGCTCTTCTACGTCTCCACCCTGGTCAGCCTCATCACCACCGGCCTCACCGACCGGCTGATCGCCCTCAACCGGGGCCGCGGCAGCATCCTGGAGCACGGACACACCGTCGTGCTCGGCTGGTCCGAGCAGATCCCGACCGTCGTCTCCGAACTCGTCGCCGCCCGCACCGACCGGCGCCGCCGGGTCGTCGCGGTCCTCGCCGACCGCGACAAACCCGCCATGGAGGAGGACCTCCACGCCACCGTCGGCAACACGGGCCCCACCAGGATCGTCTGTCGCACCGGCCGGCCCACCGATCCCGCCGCACTCGCGCGCGTGAGCCCGGCGACGGCGGACAGCGTCCTCGTCCTGCCCCGCGACGACCCCCGTGACGACGCCGAGGTCGTCAAGACCCTGCTGTCCCTCTCGGCCGCCGTCGGCGAGACGGCTCCCGTGCGGATCGTCGCCGCCGTGCGCGACGACCGGCACCTCGGCGCGGCCCGCCTCGCCGGCGGTCCCCTGGCCACCGTTCTCGACATGGACGACCTCGCGGCGCGGCTCCTCGTCGACTGCGCGCGCCAGCCCGGACTCTCCCTCGTCCACCAGGAACTCCTCGACTTCGCCGGACACGAGTTCCACACGGTCCCCGCGCCCGCGGCACCCGGCCGGACCTTCGCCGAGGCAGCCCGCGCCTGCCCCGTGTCGACCGCCGTCGGCCTCGTCCACGCCGACGGCACGATCGCCCTCAACCCGCCCCGCTCCACCCCCCTCCGCGCCGACGACACCCTCCTCGTCATCGCCGAGAACGAACGCTCGACCCGCCTGACGGTCACCCCCGCACCCCACGACCCGACCGCGTTCGCGCAGACACCGGACGCGAGCCCACCGCGCCCCGAGCGCTTCCTCCTCCTCGGCTGGAACCGCCGCGCGCCCCGGATCGCCGCCCACCTGGCGCGCCGCACACCCCCCGGCTCCACCCTCGACGTCGTGGCCGAGCCGCGCACCGCCACCCGCACCGGGATCCGGGCCGTCGTCGCGGCCGCCGGCACGCGTCTGACCGTGCGCCACCGGCCCGGCGACCCCACGCTCCGGGAGACCACGGACGCGCTGGAACTCGCCGGCTACGACGCCGTCATCGTCCTCGGCCCCGACCACCGGCCCGGCCGGCCCCACTCGGACGACCTGACGCTCGTCACGCTCCTCCACCTGAGGGAACGGGAGCGGGCGAGCGGCCTCCGCGTCCCCGTCGTCACCGAGATGACCGACGACCGGAACCGGCTCATCGCGCCGCGGGCCCCCGGCGCCGACTTCGTCGTCAGCGGCAGGCTCATCGGACTCCTGATGACCCAGATCTCCCAGAACCCGCACCTCGCCGCCGTGTTCGAGGAACTCCTCGCCCCCGACGGCAACGGCCTCCACCTCCGCCCGGCGGCCGAGTACATCAGGACCGGACGCACCGCGTCCTTCGCCTCCGTCGCCGCGTCCGCGGCCCGCCGCGGCGCCTGCGCCATCGGCTACCTCACCCGCCCCGGTGCCCCGCCCGGCCACGGCCTGCACGTCAACCCGCCCAAGGCGGAGGTCCGTCACTGGCACCCCGAGGACCGGATCGTCGTCATCACCGGCACCACGCCCCCGGCTCCCGCGGAGGTCCAGTAGGTTGCCCGGCATGACCGAACGAAAGACCGTCAGCTGGCCGCCCGCCCCGATACGCACCGAACGGCTCGTGCTCCGTGAGTCCGGACCCCAGGACCGTGCCGCGTTCATCGACCTGTTCGCCTCACCCGAGGTCGGCACCTACGTCGGCGGCGCCCGCTCCCGCGAGGAGCTGGACTCGATGCCCGAGGTTCCCGGCCGTCGCTTCGGCGTCTTCGTGATCGAACGCGACGGGGCGATGATCGGCATGGTCACGCTGGACCGCCGCGCCGCGGAGCGCCCCGGACACGTCCGGCCGGACGGCGACGAGAGGGAGCTCGGCTACCTGCTCCTGCCGCAGGCATGGGGACAGGGGTACGCGGCCGAGGCGTGCGCCGCCGCACTGGACTGGTTCTCCGGCACGCACCCCGGCGAACCCGTGGTGCTGGCCACGCAGACGGCCAACGACCGCGCGCTGCGCCTGGCCGGGAAGCTCGGGTTCACCGAGGTCGAACGGTTCGAGGAGTACGGCGCCGAGCAGTGGTTCGGCGTCCGCACCCCGGTCACGCCGTCCGCCTGAGACCGACGGCCCCTCAGACGGCGGGCTTCCGCGCCTCGATCAGCGTCCGCGCGGAGTGGGCCACGAACGGCCCCTCCGCGCGGATCCGCGCGTCCAGCTCCCGCAACCGGGGCAGCTGCCCCTCGACCGTGAACCCCGGCACGATCCAGATGACCTTGCGCAGGAACCAGATGACGGCCCCGACGTCGCGGAACTCCATGCGCAGCCGTTCGGCGCGCACGTCCACGACGTCGAGCCCGGCCGCCCGCGCCGCGCTGGTCTCGTCGTCGGGATGGCGGTGCAGCGCTGCCTCGGGCTGCGGCCCGAGGAACCACTCGACCAGCTCCCAGACGCTGGCCGGCCCGACGTGCTGGGCGAAGTAGGTGCCGCCCGGCCGCAGGACGCGGGCGATCTCCGCCCACCAGACGGTGGCCGGGTGACGGCTGCTCACGAGGTCGAAGGCGGCGTCGCCGAAGGGCAGCGGCGGCTCGTCGGGATCGGCCACGACGACCACCCCCCGGGGGTGGAGCAGCGCGGTGGCCCGCGCGACGTTCGGCGGCCACGACTCGGTCGCCGCCATCGTCGGCGGGAGCACCGGGACGCCGCCCAGGACCTCCCCGCCGCCCGTCTGCACGTCGAGCCCGGCCGAGACGGCCGCGAGCCGCTCGCCGAGCAGCCGCTGGAAGCCCCAGGAGGGCCGCTCCTCGCTCGCCCGGCCGTCGAGCCAGGAGAAGTCCCAGCCGTCGACGGAGGCGGCGGACGCCTCCGCGACGAGATCGTCGAAACCACGTGTCATGCCTTCATGATCGCGGTAGCGGCACGACCCCTGTGCCCCGCCGCCCCTCCCGGCCGGTGACAATGGCCCGCATGGACGAGGAGCACCGGGACGCGCGGGGCCGGCTCCTGGCCGGGCTGCGGCTCGACCGGGTGGCGGCGGAGGCGGCCGCCACGGTCGGCGGGCTGCCCGCCTACCGGGTCCTGGACGAGACGCAGGCGGTCGGGGAACTCCTCGCCGTGATGGAGACCGCGCTCGCCGCGCTCGCCGAGGGCCGCGCCCCCACCGGCCGGGAGCGCGCGGCGTTCAGGGAGTTCGGCGCCCGCAGGGCCGAGCAGGGCGTCCCCCTCGAACCGCTCCTCGAAGCGTTCCGGCTCACCTCCCGCCACGCCTTCGACGCCCTGTACGCGGCGGCCGGACCGTCCGGCGAGTCCGCCGCGGCCCTCGCGCTGACGCGGGACTTCTGGCTCTGCTGCGACCACGTCTCGGCGGCGGTGATCGAAGGCCACCGGCGGTGCGGGACGGAGCGGCCCCGGGACGTCCGGGAGCAGCAGGCGCGCGTACTGGGCCGGTTGCTGAACGGTGAACTCCCGCCCGACCGGCTGCCGTCGGCCCACCGCCTGCTCGGCCTCGACCCGGCGGGGGAGTACGTCGCCTTCCACGCCGGTCCGCTCCCCGAGGCCGAGCGGGCGGCCGTCGAGGGCGCCCTCCGCGCGCACGCGGCCGCGCTGCGCGCCGACCCCGCGTCCGGGTGCGTCGCCGGGCTCGCCGAACCCGGCGCCCTCTCCCCGGTGCGCGCCCCGGTCGGCCTCGGCCCCGCCGTGCCGCCGGCCCGGGCGCACGAGTCCTACCCGGGGGCGCGCCGGGCCGCCGGGCTCGCCGCCGTCTTCGGTCTCCGCCGGCCCGTCGCCGACGGCGAGCTGCCGCTGCACGCCGCCGTCCTCGCCCTCCCGGCGACCGGCGCACGGCTGGTGGACCGCTGCTTCGGCCACACCGGCGGAAACCGCCGCGCGACGCTCGTCCGCAGCCTGGACGCCTACCTCGCCTGCGACGCGAACGCCGAGGCGGCCGCCGCCGTCCTGTACGTCCACCCGAACACGCTCCGGTACCGGCTCCGCGCCTTCTCCCGCGACACCGGACTCGACCTCGGGCGGCCCGAGGACACGATGAGCGTCTGGTGGGCGCTGCGCCACCTGGAGGCCGTGGCCCGGCCCCGGGGAGCGGACGGCGGCGCGCAGACGGCGGGCTGACCCGTACGCCACCGTGGTTCTTGTCGGCGGCGACAATTCCCGGCGACCCGCTCTTGGCGGCCGCGCCATCGCCCCGCGCGCGGGGGACGGGCACGGTGGTGGGTACCAGCGGGGACGCGCCGAGCACCCCGGAGAGGAACCGGAAGGGACGACGCCCCGATGCCACAGAACTACGGCGACTACCAGAACGAGATCTACTTCGACGGGCTGTTCGGCACCGTCCCCACCCTGCCGATGACCTTCGCCGACCTGGAGGCCAGGGCACGCGCCGCGCTGCCGCCCTCGATCTGGTCCTATGTGGCGGGCGGCGCGGGCGACGAGCACACCCAGGAGGCCAACGTCGCGGCCTTCCGGCGCTGGGGTCTCGTCCCGCGCATGATGGTCGGCGCCGCCGAACGCGACCTGTCCGTCGACCTGTTCGGCATGCGGCTGCCCTCCCCGCTGTTCATGGCACCGGTCGGGGTGATCGGGCTCTGCGCCCAGGACGGGCACGGCGACCTCGCCACGGCCCGCGCCGCCGCCCGTACCGGAGTCCCCATGATCGCCTCCACGCTCAGCGTCGACCCGATGGAGGAGGTCGCCTCCGCGTACGGCGACACGCCCGGCTTCTTCCAGCTGTACACGCCCACCGACCGCGCCCTCGCGGAGAGCCTGGTGCACCGTGCCGAGGCCGCCGGATTCCGGGCCCTCGTCGTCACCCTCGACACCTGGGTCACCGGGTGGCGCCCCCGCGACCTCGCCACGAGCAACTTCCCCCAGCTGCGCGGACACTGCCTGGCCAACTACACCTCGGACCCGGTCTTCCGGGCCCGCCTCGCCAAGGCGCCCGAGGAGGACCGGGGCGCCGTCGTGGCGGAGTGGGCGGGGGTCTTCGGCAAGCCGCTCGTCTGGGACGACCTCGCCTGGCTGCGCTCCCTCACCGACCTGCCGATCCTCCTCAAGGGCATCTGCCACCCGGAGGACGTCCGCCGCGCCAGGGACGGAGGCGTCGACGGCATCTACTGCTCGAACCACGGCGGACGCCAGGCGAACGGCGGGCTTCCGGCCCTCGACGCGCTCCCCGGCGTCGTCGCCGCCGCCGACGGCCTGCCCGTGCTCTTCGACTCGGGCGTCCGGACCGGGGCCGACGTCGTGAAGGCCCTCGCCCTCGGCGCCACGGCCGTCGGCGTCGGCCGCCCGTACGCGTACGGGCTCGCGCTCGGCGGTGAGGACGGCATCGTGCACGTCCTGCGTTCCCTGCTCGCCGAGACCGACCTCATCCTGGCCGTCGACGGGTATCCGACCCTGGACTCCCTCCGCGTGGAGGGCGCCCTGCGGGCCGTCCCGCCGCTCGTTCAGCCGGTGGGGGTGAGCACCACGTAGGTGACCGGGGTCCCGTCGTCCATCGTGCCCCTGAAGAACTGCTCGTTCAGCAGGGGTGAGGTGGTGAGCACCGAGGCCAGGACGCCGGCCGCGGCGGCGAGGAACTCCAGGACCGCGGGCGCCCCTTGGAAGAGCGCGTCCTCGATCGCCTTCTGCCCGGCCTCCGAGAGGACGTCGGTGAGGAAGTCGTCGAACTCGCCCGGCGCGTCGGGCGGACCGTTGAAGATCTGCACGTAGTAGCCGCGCTCCTGGCGAGGGCTGACGGTGATCCGGGCGTCGTCGCGGACGGGCCTGCCCTGCGGTGCCTCGGACGGGATCGGAACGAGGGTGCCGTCGGGATCGGGAGCGGCTTCGAACCGGGTCGTGCTGTCGCTCGCCGGGTTGGGAAGTGTCTCTGCCATGTCGAACCTTCCAGCGGGCACGCTGTGCGCTCCCTTCGAGGCTACACCCGAGGGGTGATCCCCGCAGGTCGGCGCGGGGCTACCCGGCGGGTGAACGCCCGCTCCCGGCATTCGAGTTGCGGCGGTGTGTCGCGCCCGGGCGTCCGTTAGGGTCGGGAGCGTCGGACATGACGAGGGCGTCGGACGTCACGGGGGGCTCGCCTTGGATCGCCTGGCCGAAGCGGAAGTGGAAGCGGGCCCGGCCCGGCGTGCGACCGGGCGGGCGGCGCCCGAGGTGCTGCCCGCGTCGCTGCGCGGGTGGCTCGGCCCGGTCGCGGCCCTCGCCGCACTCGCGGTCGTCGCGCTCGGGGTCCTGTACGCCGGGCACGGCGGGCCGGGGAAGGCGGACCGGTGGATCCAGCCGATGCCGGACGACGTGGATCCGCGCTGGTGGGACCTCGCCCACGCCGTCGACTTCCTGGGCGAACCGGCCGGCGCGGCGAGCCTGGTCGCCGCCGCCGTGGCGCTCTGCCTGCTGCTCCGAAGCCCCCGCGCGGCGGTGCTCGTCGTCGCAGGCGTCGGCCTCAGCGTGGCGACGACGACGCTGCTCAAACCCGTGGTCGGACGCACCATCCACGGTGACGACAACCTGTCCTACCCGAGCGGCCACACCGCGTTCCTCACCGCGTTCGCCCTCACGGCGGCACTGCTCCTGGCCGCGCGGCTCGGCCTCGGCAGGGCGGTCGGCACGCTCCTCGTGCTCGTGGCGGCGCTGCTCGGCGGCGCCGCCATGGGCTGGGCGCAGGTCGTCCTCAGCGCGCACTATCCGACCGACACCCTCGGCGGCTGGTGCACGGCCCTCGCGGTGGTCCCGGCGACCGCCTGGCTGGTCGACCGGGCCGCCGGCCGGATGGCCGGCCGGCGGCCCGGTTCCGGCCGGCGGGACCCCCGCTGACCTCGGCTCACGCGAGGCGGCGGAACACGGGCTTGACCGGCCGCCCGCCCAGCCAGGGGGTGGGGTCGCCGGCGTCCAGGGCCTTCCGGTAGACCGCGCACGCCTCGGCCACGACCTCGACGGTGCGGTCGATGTCGGCGTCGTCGAGCGCGCTGCTCACCACGAACGACGGGGCCAGCACCCCGCCCGCAAGGAGCCGGCGGAGGAACAGCGTGCGGTACGGCTGAGAGGGCTGCCCCCGCTCGTCGAGGGTCGCGAAGACCAGGTTGCTGGCCCGGCCCCGGACGAGGACGTGGTCGCCGACGCCCATGCCGGCCGCGGCCGCGCGGACACCCGCCGCCAGCCGCTCGCCGAGCGCGTGCAGCCGCGCGGTGACGCCCTCCTCCACGTACGTGGCCTGCACGGCCATCGCGGCGGCCAGCGCGTGCGTCTCCGCGCCGTGCGTGGTCGAGAGCAGGAACACCCGGTCGGCGGAGTGCCGCAGCCCGCCCCGCTCCATCAGCTCGCGGCGCCCGGCGAGAGCCGACACGGCGAAGCCGTTGCCCAGCGCCTTGCCGAACGTGGAGAGGTCGGGAACGACCCCGTACAGTCCCTGGGCCCCGGCCTCCGACCACCGGAAACCGGAGATCATCTCGTCGAAGACCAGGAGGCAGCCGTGCCGGTCGGCCAGCTCCCGCAGCCCGGCGAGGTACCCGGCCGGGGGTTCGGTGTGCCCGGCCGGTTCGAGGATCAGACAGGCGATCTCGCCCTCGTGGCGGGTGAGCAGCTCCTCCGTTGCGGCCAGGTCCCCGTAGGGGAAGGCCACGGTGAGGTCGGTGGTCGCCGCCGGAATGCCCGCGGACATCGGCGTGGTGCCGATGAACCAGTCGTCGACGGAGAAGAACGGCTGGTCGCCGCAGATCGCCACCCGGGAGCGTCCGGTGACCGCGCGGGCGAGGCGCACCGCGGCGGTGGTGACGTCGGAGCCGTTCTTCGCGAACTTCACCATCTCGGCGGTCGGCACGGTGGCGAGGAAGCGCTCCGCGGCGTCGATCTCCAGCACGGACGGCCGGACGAAGTTGCCGCCGCGGTCGATCTCCCGCCGCACCGCCTCGACCACGCGCGGGTGGGCGTGGCCGAGGCTGACCGACCGCAGGCCCGAGCCGTACTCGATGTAGCGGTTGCCGTCGACGTCCCACACATGGGCGCCCCGGCCGTGGCTGATGACCGGGGCCAGGTCCTCGGGGTACTGGTCGTCGCCCTTGGCGTAGGTGTGCGCGCCCCCCGGGATCAGGGCGTGCAGCCGCTCGTTCGCCTGGCGCGACCGGGGCAGGAGGAAGTCTTCGGTGTTCACGCTGGTCTCACTTCTCCGCTTGCTTCAGGGCCTCGGCGAGGCGCGGCGCCTCCCGGTCCCGCTGGGACATCGAGGTGGCCGGCAGCGGCCACGGGACGGCGAGCTCGGGGTCGTCGAAGGCGATCGTCACGTCCTCGGCGGGATCGTGAGGACGGTCGATCCGGTACGAGGTGTCGGCGGTGTCGGTGAGCGCCTGGAAGCCGTGCGCACACCCGGCCGGGATGTAGAGCGTCACCTGCGTGTCGCCGGACAGCTCGAACGTGGCCACGTTGCGGTACGTCGGCGACTCCGGCCGCAGGTCGACCACCACGTCGAAGATCCTCCCGGACGAGCAGCGCACCAGCTTGGCCTCACCGGCGCCCGCGCGCAGATGGAGGCCGCGCAGCACGCCGCGCACCGAGCGGGACACGCTGTCCTGGACGAAGGCGTCCGGGTCGAGACCCACCGAGCGGACCACGTCGGCGTCGAACGTGCGGCAGAAGAAGCCGCGTTCGTCGGCGTACGGCGTCGGTTCGAACAGGAAGGCGCCGGAGATCTCCGGGACTTCGGTCGCTTTCATGGGGTCTCCCGCAGGGCGTGGACGTGGGCAGGGCGGTGCTTCGGGAAGAGCGCCGCGGTCAGGGCGGCGAACTGGTGCTCAAGGCGGCGGGCGGCGGCCCGGTTCCGCTCGGCGAGGGTCCGCCGCAGCTCCGCCGAGCCCTTCTCCAGCTCCCTGAACTGTTCGAGCAGCCGGTCGGCGTCGACCTCGCGGGCCGGATGGCAGTACGCGCCGAGGCCCATCCGCTCCATGAGCGCGTCGCTCTTCGTGGCGTAGCTGAGCGCGAGCGTGGGCGTGCCGGCCTTCAGCGCGCAGACCAGGTTGTGGTAGCGGGTCGCCACCACGGTGTCGGCGGCCGCCGTCTCCACCGTCAGTTCGGCGAGGGAGGCCGCCCCGGAGGCGGTGACCAGCGGGGAGTCCACCGCGTCGAGGATCGCGGCCACCACCGGCTCGTCGCAGGCGTCGCCGGTGAGCAGCCGGACCGTCCTGCCCTCCTCGACGAGCGCGCGGACGAACCGCGTGGTCCCGTCGAGGTAGCGCCGGTGGATCTCCTCCGCGCGGGCACGGTCGTCGTTGCCGCCGTGGAAGGCCATCACGCCGACGCACACCGGACCCGGGCGCCCGCCCCGGTCCGCGGGCGGCGTCGGCAGGGCGAAGGCGAGGTCCGGGTAGACCTCGTCCCGCGCGGTGTCCACGCCCATCGCCCGCATCGCGTCGCGGGACTGGGTGTCCCGGTACGAGCGGTACGCGGCGAGCCGCGCCGACCAGCGCACCAGGTTCCGGGTCGCCCGCTCGCCGATCGGGCCCGCGCCGACGCCGGCCAGCGCGACCCGGGTGCCGAACAGCCGCCCGGACGCGCAGAGCAGGAACAGCGCGTAGGGAAAGCCCCACGGCCGCAGCGGCAGCGTGGCCTCCAGGACGCCCATGCCAGGCACGATCACGACGTCGTGCCGGCGCACCCAGGCGGCGGTCCGGACGGCGTCGACCAGTTTGCCCAGGCCCTTGCCGGCGATCGCGCCCGCGCGCGACGCGGTCCGGTACTCCCCCCGGTACCAGTGCAGTCGGGTCGCGGGGATCCCGAACCGGGCCGTCACCGCTTCGGGGCCGCCGCACAGCGCGTCCACGACCGCTTCCGGGTGCTCGGCGCGGAGGTAGCCGAGCACGGCTTCCAGGGACCCGTCGTTGCCGAGGTTCCCCGAGCCGAGCAGGCCGAAGACCCCGACCCGTACCGGAGTCACCCCTGCCTCCCCGTACGCCCCGCCCGGCCCTCGCGCCCGGCGACCAGGTCGTCGACGGAGACCCCGAGCCGCGCCGGGTCGACCGGCGTGCGGTCCTCGACCCGCTCGCCCGCACCGGGGCGGACGCGGCTGGTCGCCCACGCGGCCAGGTGGCCGTGGCAGGCGCGCCGGTCGGCGGCGGACAGCGGCGCGCGCTGGATCGCCGACACGAAGCCCCAGACGTACTCGGCGAGCAGCCGGGGCGTCGGGTGCAGCACGCCCGCCCGGCGCGGGTCCAGGTTGACGCAGCGGGAACGCTTCGACGGGTTGGCGCGCTCGGCGCGGGTCGGGTGGTCGCGGCGGAAGTACAGCAGCTCCGGCACCTGGTGGAACGGCCCGTGCAGACCGATCTCGGAGACGAACGTGCGGTCCGCGTGGTGGTAGCTGTCGTGCGGCTTCACCCGGCGCAGCACATCGGCCCGCATCACCCCGTAGAAGTCGTCGCCGCCGGGCTCGAACAGCATGCTGCGGAAGCGCTCCGGCGCGGACGGGGAAGCCGTCGCCAGCGTGTACTCGTACGGCACCTTCACCTGGCCGTCCTCGTCGATGACCGCCTGGTCGGCGTGGGCGAGGATCACCTCGGGACGCTCGTCCAGCGCCTCCACGCACCGCCGCAGCAGGTCCCGGGCGTACAGGTCGTCGTGCGAGGCCCACTTGAACAGCTCGCCCCGGCACTCGGTGAACACGTAGTTGTGGTTCGGCGCGGCCCCGACGTTCCGGGGCAGCCGGATGTACCGGATGCGGGAGTCCTTCTCGGCGTACCGGAGGCAGATGTCCCGCGTGCCGTCGGTCGAGGCGTTGTCGGAGATGACCAGCTCGAAGTCCTCGTACGTCTGGCCGAGCAGCGCGTCGAGGGACTCGGCGAGGTACTCCTCGCCGTTGTACACGGGCAGGCCGATGCTCAGCCGGGGTCGGGCGGTCATGAGGTCCTCACTTCGGGAATGGAGTTCTGGTGGTGCTCCCGCAGGGCGGAGCGCAGCTGCAGCCACCACACGGCCGAGCCGCAGACGGTCGCGGCGGCGACGCCCCAGGCCGAGCCGACCGTGCCGGCCACGACCGCGCCGCCGAGTCCGCCGGCGACGTAACAGGCGGAGGCGATCAGCTGGCTGCGCAGACTGCGCCGGGCCGCGCCGAGCGCGCGCAGCCCGGCCGCCGCGCCGGTGCCGAGACCGGCGCCCGCGACGCCGACCGTGACCGGCACGATCAGCTCGGAGGCGGCGCTCCAGACGCCCCCGAGCACGAACGCGCCGGCGCGGTCCGGGACGAGCAGCAGCGCCCCGCCCCAGAGCAGCGCGCCGACGGCCTGCCCGCCGCCGAGCAGCAGGCAGAAGGCGCCGAGGCGGTGCGGGGCCCGCCGCAGCACCCGCGCCGCCTCCGCGACGGTGACCAGGGACAGGCCCATCAGCACGGCGAGGAACGGGCCGAGCAGCAGCTCGGCGCCCCGGACCACGCCCACCGCGCCGACCCCGACGATCGCGCCGAGCCCGTACGCCCGCAGCTGGCTCGCGCCGCTGTTGGTGACGTTCTCGACGAGGTACCGGGAGCCGAGGTCGCGGTGGGCGCCCAGCCACTCGCGCGCCCCGGCCGGCCGGGGCCGGATGCCGGACTGGAGCCAGCCGTACGCCGCGGCCACCGCGGCGGACCCGCCCCAGGCGAGCACGAAGGCGGCGACGCTGCCCACGCGGGCGGCGACCACCATGGCGGGGACCAGCGCGACGGCCCACACCATGTCGTTGACGAACGCCTTCCGCCCGGCGCCCGCGGCGAAGAACGCGAACCGCCACGCGTCCTGGAGCAGCAGCCCCGGCAGGACGACGCCGAGGCAGGCGAACGCGGTCCCCACACGGCCGCCGAGAGCGAGGCCGAACAGCAGGGACAGCGCGCCGAGGGCGACGCCGACGCCGAGCGCCGTCCCCGACGACCGGGCCACCGCCCCCCGCCACGTCGCGGCCGGCACGCCGCTGAAGCGGACCACCAGCGGGTCGGTGGACAGGCCGCGGGAGACGTTGAGCACCACGCCGTACGTCACCCAGGCCAGGCTGAACACGCCGAACGCGGTCAGCCCCAGCGAGCGCGCCACGTAGATCCCCACCGCGAAGTTGGACACGCTGGAGGCCGCCTGGTCGGCCAGCCCCCAGGACAGCCGGCCCGCCACGGCCCGCTTCCCGGTCCGCCGGTCCGGCGGTGTCGTCGTCTCCTCCTCGGTGGTCATCGGCGTCACGCCTTGATCAGCCCGGCGGCGGCCAGGGCGTCGGCGGCGTCGGCCACCGTGTCGAAGGGCAGCCCGGACCGCTCGGCGACGTCGAGCAGACCGTGCTCGCCGTCGGAGAGGCTGAGCACCCACAGCATGGCCATCTGCGCCTGCTTGGTGTCGCTGCGGCCACCGAGCGCCTCGTACAACCCCCGCCTGCCCAGCTGCGGTTCGCCGTAGGGGCTGAGGTTGACGTACCGGCGGTTGCGGTCGAGCACCGCGAAGGCCTCCTGGCAGACGGCGAGGGTGTCCGCCATCGCCTCCGGGGAGACGAAGTCCGGGTTGTCCGCCGAGGTGTGGTACTCGGGGTAGCCCGCGTAGGGGGTCCGGCTGAGCGAACCCACGCCGAGGTCGAACCCGGGGGAGCAGTACTGCCGCTCGTCGTAGCCGTACGGCGTGAACTCGTCGACCGTGTGCGGGCGTTCGGACGCGCGCAGGACGTGGGCCATCACCCGGTCGATCTCCGCGTCGCCCCGCCTGCTCCGCTTGTACGTCAGCTGCCCCGTGTCGCCCGCGCAGGCCAGCACCAGGCCGTGCTTGACCTCCTCGATCCGCTCCTGGTTCCGGGCCAGCCAGGTGATCGCCCCGATCGTGCCGGGCGCGTAGACGAAGCGGTACGTGTAGTACGGCGTCCGCTCCGCCAGCGCCCGGGCGAGGAACGTCGCCACCGCGATGCCCGCGAGGTTGTCGTTGGCCAGCGACGGGTGGCAGACGTGACAGGAGACGATCACCTCCTCGGCGACCCGCCCGGGAACCACGTGTTCGGCGTAGGTGAGGTGCCCGTCGCCGAGAGTGGAGTCGATACGCACCTCGTAGTCGCCCTCGGGCAGCGCGTCCAGGGTCTCCTGGGTGAGGCAGAACCCCCAGGCGGGCTGGTAGTAGCTGGTGCGGTACGGCACCCAGCCCGGGTGTTCCGGAAGGGTGTACAGGTGGTCGCGCAGCTCGGACAGGGGCATCGTCGCGGACACCGGCACGCTGTAGCCGAGCACGTGCAGGCTGGACGCGGCGAAGTCGACGACCCGCCGCCCCGAGGCGTCGGCGACGTACGCGTCCCGGATGTTCCACTCCTGCGGCACCGTCCAGTCGAGCACCTGGGTCCCGGTCGGCACCTCGTGCACCCGCAGCGGGACGTACTCGCCGATGATCTCCAGGGTGGCGCGCACCCCGTCGCCGGTGATGCTCCGGCAGAGCGGGTACAGCCGCTCCACCAGCGCGTGCATCTCCTCGCCGAGCTCGGTCACCGGCGCCACCGCAGGGTGTCGTCGACGGCACCGGTCCCCGACGCCGCCCGCAGCACGGCGAGGCGGGTGAAGCGCTGCTCGAAGTCCTCCCGGCTCAGCACGTGGTCCCGGTAGGCGTCGGCGAGTTCGAGCGCGCCGCGCTTCACCGTCCACTCGACGTCGAAGCCGGGGACCGCCTCGCGGAACCGGGAGAAGTCCACCCGGTACGAACGCGGGTCGGCGCCGTTCTCCCCGGTGATGACCACCTTCGCGCCCGAGACCGCCTCGGCGACCTGCTCGGCGATCTCGGCGACCGTCACGTTGTTGACCTCGCTGCCGATGTTGAACGCCCGGTCGTGCACCGCCTCCCGGGGGGCCGTCAGCGCGGCCGTGAACGCCCGCGCGATGTCGGCGGCGTGCACCAGCGGACGCCAGGGGGTGCCGTCGGAGAGGACGAGTACCTCGCCCGACAGCAGGGCGTGGCCCACCAGGTTGTTCAGCACGATGTCGGCGCGCAGCCGCGGCGAGTAGCCGAACGCGGTGGCGTTGCGCATGTACACCGGGGTGAAGTCGTCGTCGGCCAGGGCGTGCAGGTCGTCCTCCACGCGCACCTTCGACTCCGCGTACGGCGTCACCGGCCGCAGCGGGGCGTCCTCGCCCACCAGCTCGTCTCCGCCGGCCGCGCCGTACACCGAGCACGTCGAGGCGTACAGGAAGCGCCGCACCCCGGCCTCGCGGGCCAGCTCGGCGAGGCGTACGGACGCGTGGTGGTTGATGTCGTAGGTGAGCTCCGGCGCCAGCGAGCCCAGCGGGTCGTTGGAGAGCGCGGCCAGGTGGATCACGGCGTCCACCCCGGCCACGTGCTCGGCCGTGATGTCACGCAGGTCCACCCGGTGCCCCGGAGGGTCGGCGGGCTGCGGGCCGAGGACGCAGTCGGCGAACAGGCCGGCGTCGAGGCCGACGACCTCGTGCCCGGCGGCCGCGAGGACGGGAGCCATGACGGTGCCCAGGTAGCCCTGGTGTCCGGTCAGCAGTACGCGCAAGGTTCATTCCCCCAGATCGAGAGTGAGTTTGGTGACGGTGAACGCCTCGGCGTAGCGCGCGTGGCATTCGATGCCGCGGATGCGGGCTAGCCCGAGGAAGGCCTCCCGGTCGTACCAGGGGCGGTGCCGCTGCGAGGGATAGTGGTCCTGGAGCAGGCGCACCTTCTCCTCCGCGACCTCCGGCGCCAGCGGCTGGTACGCCGTGGGACGGCCGAGATCGCCGTCCCATTTGACGATCTCGTAGCGGAGCACCAGGTGGTCGCGGAACGCGGTCGTCACCAGCTTCGCGAGCCCGCGGTGGTCCTGGTGCGCGTCGTCGGTGCGCGGGGCCAGGATCAGCTCCGGCTCGGTCCGCCCGCGCAGCTCCTCCACCGCGGCCTTGGCCTCGTCCCAGTGCACCGGCAGCCGGCCGTCCGGCAGCTTCAGCACGGTCAGCCGCAGGTCGGCGCCCGGACAGAAGGCGGCGAGCGCCGCCCGCTCCTCGTCCTCGCGCTCGGTCCCGCCGCCCGAGAGCACCAGGACGTCGACGCGGACGCCCGGCCGCGCCCGGCACAGCGTGAGGAGCGTGCCGCCGGCGCCGATCGCGATGTCGTCGCAGTGCGCCGCCACCGCGACGACCCGGTCCGTACGCCCGGCACCCAGGCGGATCACGCCCGGGCTCCCGTGGTCGTCCCCGCGCCGTCCCGCTCCCACACGGCCCACGGGCGGTCGCCCGCGGCGTAGGCGGCATCGAGCGCGGCCCGCTCCTTGACGGTGTCGGTCGGCTTCCAGAAGCCGCGATGCCGGTGCGCCACCAGTCGGCCCTGCTTGGCGAGACCGGCACAGCCGTCGGCGACCAGGTCCCCGTTCTCCGGGATGTGGTCGAAGACCTCCTGGCGGAGCACGAAGTAGCCGCCGTTCTCCCACAGGGGCATGTCGCTCACCGCGGTGATGCCCCCGACCAGGCCGTCCTCGCCCAGGTCCACGCAGTGGAACGACTGCTGGGGCGGCACCACCATCATCGACGCACCGGCGTCGCGCCGCGAGAACCGGTCGACCATCTCGTCCAGCGGGGCGTCGGTCAGCACGTCCGCGTAGTTGGCGAGGAACATCTCGTCGCCGTCCAGGTGGTGCCGCACCCGGCGCAGCCGCTCGCCGATCGGCGACTCGATGCCGGTCTGCGCGAAGGTGATCGTCCAGTCCGATATGTCGGTGGACAGCAGCTCCGTCCGTCCGCCCCGCAGCACGAAGTCGTTGGACGTCGTCTCCTCGTAGGTGAGGAAGAAGTTCTTGATGTGGTGCGCCCCGTAGCCGAGGCACAGGATGAACTCCGTGTGCCCGAAGTGCGCGTAGTACCGCATGACGTGCCAGATCAGCGGGCGCGGACCGACCATCGCCATCGGCTTCGGCACGTCGTCCGAGGCTCCGCTGCGCATCCGCATCCCGTAGCCGCCGCAGAACAGTACGACCTTCATGCCTTCACCTCGACGATGCTCAGTTCCGGGATGGGGAAGACGAGCCGGCCGCCCCACTCGTGCACGAAGGACAACTGTTCGACCAGTTCCTCCCGCAGGTTCCACGGCAGGACCAGGACGTAGTCCGGCCTGTCGGCGGCGATCCGCTCGGGCGGCAGGATCGGGATCCGGGTGCCCGGGGTGAACCTGCCGTGCTTGTACGGGTTCCGGTCGACCGTGTACGCGAGCAGGTCGGGCCGGACGCCGCAGTGGTTGAGCAGGGTGTTGCCCTTGCCCGGGGCGCCGTAGCCGACGACCGTCTCGCCGCGCTCGGCCGCGTCGATGAGGAACCGCAGCAGGTCCCGGCGCACCTTCGCCACCCGGGCCGAGAACTCGGCGTACCCGGACAGCTCCTGGAGTCCCGCCGCCTTCTCCCGGTCGAGCACCTCGGCCACCCGGGCGCTCGGCTCGCCCGCGACCCCGGTCGGCCGGGCCCACAGCCGGATGGAGCCGCCGTGCGTCGGCAGCAGCTCGACGTCCACGAGCGCGAGCCCGCCGCTCGCGAGCGCCCGGGCCGCCGAGGCGACCGTGTAGTACTGGAAGTGCTCGTGGTAGATCGTGTCGTACTGGTTCTCCTCGATGAGGGTCAGCAGGTGCTGCACCTCGATGGAGACCCAGCCGTCGTCGGCGACCAGCGAGCGCAGCCCCTGGGTGAAGCCGACCACGTCGGGGATGTGCGCGTACACGTTGTTGGCCACGACCAGGTCCGCCGGGCCGTGCTCGGCCCGCACCGCCGCGCCGGTCTCCGGCGACAGGAACGCCGTCAGCGTCGGCACGCCCGCGTCCCGCGCCGCCGCACCGACGTTCACGGACGGCTCGACGCCCAGGCAGCGGATCCCCCGGTCCACCACGTGCTTCAGCAGGTACCCGTCGTTGCTCGCGACCTCGACCACGAAGGCGTCGGGACCGAGGCCCACGCGCTCCACGGCGCCGGCGACGAACGTGCGCGCGTGCTCCACCCAGGACGTCGAGTACGAGGAGAAGTAGGCGTACTCCTGGAACGTCTCCTCCGGGGTGATCAGCGGAGGGATCTGCGCGAGCCAGCAGTCCGTGCACACCCGCAGGTGCAACGGGTACGCCGGTTCCGGCAGGTCCAGTCGGTCCGCGGCGAGAAAGCTCTCGCACGGCGGCGTCGCCCCCAGGTCGACGACGCTCGCCAGCGCCGCCGAGCCGCAGAGTCGGCATCGTGTCATTTCTCCTGCCCCCCATCTCCGCCCGCGCGGATGCCCCGCGACGAGCCGGCTTCTTCGATCCCTACCGGCGGCGCGCTGTTCCCGCCGCCCGCCCGGCCCGCGATCGCGGTCCGGTACTCCTCCAGCAGGCGTTCGAGCCCGACGGACGGGCTGAACCTCTGCTCGTAACGGCGCCGCGCCGCCGCGCCCATCTCCCTGTTGCGGACCGGATCGCCCGCGATCCGGCGCATCCGGTCCGCCAGCGAGGCGGCCTCGCCCGGCGCGTGCAGCAGCCCGGTCACCCCCTCGTCGACGAGCTCGACGAAGGCGCCGTGACCTGCGGCGACGGCCGGGACCCCCGCCGCCATCGCCTCCGCGACCACCAGACCGAACGTCTCCAGGGACATCGAGGGCGCCACCACGGCGACCGACCGCGCGACGGCCCGCCGGCACTCCACGGGGTCGAGGAGCCCGACGTACGACACGTCGTCGCGGCCCGCCGCCCAGGCGGTCACCTCCCGCTCCAGCGGCCCCGCGCCCGCGATGACGAGCGGCACGCCCACCCCGCCGCCCGCCGCGATCTCGTCCCACGCGGCCATCAGCGGCCGCACGCCCTTGGCCTCCGCCAGGCGGCCCAGGAAGAGCAGGTGCTCGCCGTCGCCCTCGCGGCGCACGCCCGGCTCGGGCACGAAGTTGTACTTCACCGACAGCCGTTCGGCCGGCATGCCGGAGCGCACCAGGATGTCGCGCTGCGCCCCGGAGATGCAGAGGAACCGGTCCACTCCGGACCACCAGCGCCGCCGGTTGACCGTCATGCTCACCGCCAGCGGAACCGTCGCGAGCCGCGAGTCCCGGTAGCAGCCGTGCCGGACGGCGGGCAGCGCTCCCGGCGTCCCGACGCACTCGGTGCACTGCCGGCCGTCCCGGTGCAGCGTGCCGGGCGGGCAGATCTGCGTGTAGTTGTGCAGCGTCGCGACGACGGGCACACCGGCGTCCGCGCAGGCGGCGAGCACCGCGGGCGACAGCAGCGGGAAGACGTTGTGCACGTGCACCACGTCCGGCCGCTCCGCACGGAGCAGGGCGGCGAACTCCTTGCGCACCGCCGGGTTCCACGGCACGAGCAGCGGCACCGCGGCCTTGCCGAGCAGGGACCGGGCGGCGATCTCGTCGCTGCGCCGCTCGAACAGCTCCACCCGGTGGCCGGCCGCGCGCAGCAGCCCCACCTCCTCGTCGACGACGCGGTTCTCCCCGCTCGGCTGCGCCGACGAGTAGCGGTTGTGCACTACGAGGACATGCATGGTCAGGTCACCTCCGGGCCCAGCGCGGGATACGTCGTCGGGGGGTCTCGACCGCCGGCGGCGGCGGCGTCGCCTCGGCGGGTGCCGCGAGCAGCGAGACGGCCAGGGCCAGGTGCAGCAGGTACGCCGAGGCGTCGCCGAGCCCGACCTCGGTGTACGAGGAGAGCGCGCAGTAGCTGATCAGGAAGATCGCGCACGCCCTCGGCAGCGACGGCGGCCGCAGCAGCGCGACACCGCCGAGCACGATGACCATCGCCGCCACGATGGTGACGCCGACGAGGCCCTGCTCGTCGTAGACGGCCAGCCAGCTGTTGTCGATGGGAAGGCCGTCGAACGACTTGTCGCCCAGACCCATGCCGAACACCTCCTCGCCGACCGTCCGGGGCGCCGCGAGCAGGGCGTCCCAGACCTTGGCCCGGCCGGTGAGGTTGGCGAAGTTCTCCTGGCTCTGTCCGCGCAGGAACCAGGCCCGCAGCGCCGAACTGAACACCACCGCGCACACCGCCGCGCACACCACCGCCCAGGCGAAGAACCGGCGGGCCGCGGCGCTCGTCAGGATGAGCGAACCGATCGCGAGCACGAGCCCGATGAGCAGGCCCAGCGTGGCCGTCCTCGTGTGGGTCATCGCCAGCAGGACCAGGGACGGCACGATGACCACCACCGCGCCGGCCCCCGTGGTCCTGCGCCCGAGGAGGAGCAGCACCGTCAGCCCGATGATCACCGCGGCGTACTGCCCGATCTGCGGCGGGGTGAGCGGCCACAGCGCGCCGACCAGCCGCTGGCCGTAGTACTCGGGCATGGCCGTGCCGGGGGAGACGACCAACCCGGCGGCCACCAGGACGAGCACGGCGAAGTACATCCGGATGTGGTACCGGACGAAGGTGAGGCTGCCGTCCCACCAGCGGCTCAGCAGCCACAGCGTGCCGATGAACAGGGTCAGCCGGGCGCAGCGGAAGAGCGCGCCGAAGCCGACGTCCGGCTGCACGCTGGAGATCAGGCTCGGCACCAGCAGCAGGGTGAGCAGGAACAGGAAGGCGCTGGGCCGGAACCGCAGCCGCGGATTGAGCGCGAGCGCCAGCGCGAACGCGGTGACCAGCGCGCCCATCGTGACCATCTGGATCAGGGAGCGCGGCAGCGGGACGACGGTCTTCGCCCCGGCGGAGCCGAGCGTGTTGAGGGCGAGGCACGCCCAGACGATCCCCACGGCCTTCGGCGTGCCCGCGGTCCCCGGCGCGGCACCGGACTTCACGTTCCCCTCCATCTCAACCACCGGCCCGCGCGTCGAAGCTGCTGTCGGCGTCCTGCCGGTAGGGCGCGCCCCGCCACCGCGCGGGGTCGAGCCTGCTGCCCGCGTCGTGCGCGGTGAAGCTCCACGGCCCGCGGTAGACGTTGGCGTGCCAGCGGTTGTGCTGCTCCTGGGTGATCGCCCGTGCGACCCGGTCGCCCTTGTACGGCGACCAGTCGGGGGAGCCGCCGACGTCGGACAGCACCGCCATGCGGCCGCACTCCGTCGCGCAGCCGACGACGGACGGATCGAGGAGGAAGCGGTTGTCGTGGATGTCCACCCGCTGGGTCCTCCACCGGCAGTCGGCGTACAGCGGGGCGGAGGCGATCGCCGGCGGCGCGCAGCGCCGGGTGTCCTTCACCAGCAAGGTGCAGTAGTCGGCCGAGGTGTTGGCCGGGCTGTTGCAGAACCGGTCGGCGTTCTCCCACAGGGTGATGCCGTTCCAGTTGTCCTCCAGGACGTTGCCGTAGATCTCGATCCCGTCCGTCCGGGCCGGGACCCGCGGCTCGCCGCCGGACTCGGACACGTAGACCGTCGCGTACGGGAAGTCGTCCCCGTCCTCGGCGGACGCGCGGCCCTCGACCCAGTTGTTCCGCCGGATCGTGTTGTTCCGCACGACCGCGTTGTAGCTGGTCTCGTACATCAGCGCGGCACCGTCGTTGCCCTCCAGGACGTTGTCCTCGAAGAGGAAGTCGTTGTTGTTCGTGTCCGCCCACAGCCCGGCCCCGCGGTTGTCGTGCACCCAGTTGCCGCGGATGTCGGCGCCGTCGACGGCCCAGAACTTGATGCCCGCGGTGCAGCCGCAGCCCGGCTGCCGCCGCTCCCAGTCGTCGGTGTTGTTGCCGGTGATCTCGCTGCCCTCGACGACGAGGCCGCGGATCGAGTCACCGGTCTTGTAGGCGTTCATGCCGTACTGCCCGTTGCCGCGCAGACAGCTGGCGCGGACCCGCTGGCGGGCACCGGCCATCAGCCCCGCGCCCGCGTTGTGCTGGATCGTGCTGTGCTCCACGACCCATCCGTCGGCCATGTCGTGGTTGACCACGCCCTCGTCCTGCGGCGCGACGAACCCCTGCACGGTCAGATACCGGATGGCGACGTCCGGGGCGGTCCCGCCGAAGGCGTACTGGTTGGTCCTCCGGCCGTCGAGCACCGCGCCGGGCGCGCCGAGGTACCGGTTGCCCCGCTTGGCCTCCACCTGGGCGTAGGGGTCCGAGGAGAACCGGTGCGTGCCGGGCAGGAGCCAGAACGTGGTGTGCGGGGGATTGCGGTCGGTCTTCGCGACCAGGTCCCCGACCACGGCCGGGTCGA
Source organism: Streptomyces sp. NPDC096079 (assembly GCF_040303145.1). Classification (NCBI taxonomy): domain Bacteria; kingdom Bacillati; phylum Actinomycetota; class Actinomycetes; order Kitasatosporales; family Streptomycetaceae; genus Streptomyces; species Streptomyces sp. NPDC096079. The sequence continues at coordinate 213,880 of NZ_JBEOST010000008.1, read as the reverse complement.
CCGTCACCGCGCCCGCCGGAGCCTTCGCCGGACCGGCCGCGGGCGCGTCGCACACCCGGGCCACGGCCCCGGAGGGCGCACCGGACCCGGACGGCGCCGTCGACCCGGACGGGGCTGTGGACCCGGACGGCGCCCCGGCCCGCTGCGCCGGGGCGTCCGGTGCGCTCGTGCAGCCGGTCGCCACCGGCAGGGCCAGCGCCAGCGCCGCCACCGGCAACGCCCAGCGCCGCCTCTCGAACACCACGCCTCCCCCTAGCCGTGGAACCTGAGCACGGTGGTGAACCCCCGCGCGCCGTCGGCGAAACCGGTGCCGACCAGCGTCGTGCTGGGTTCCTTGCGCCCGAAGCCGGCCGAGTACCAGCCCAGCGGCGGCTCGGACTCGCCGCGGTGCGCCCGCCAGGACAGCTCCCCGGGCAGGTCGAGCGTCGCGGAACGGTCCTCGCCGTCCCGCGTCCAGGTCAGCACGGCCCGGGACTCCGTCAGCTCCGCCGTGATCTCCGGCCCGAGGTGGAACGCCAGCTCCAGGGACCGGCGCGGGCCGCTCACCTCGTCGACGACCCTCACCTCCCGGGTCTCGCCCGTCAGCTCCACCCGGCGCCGGTGCGTGGCGTCCTGGTAGCCGTCGTGCTCGGCGGACCAGCGGGCCACCTTCGCGTCGGAGGTGTCGGCGACCAGGACACGGCTGCGGGCGTGCCGGGTCCACAGGAACGGGCCGCCGGACACCGACTGGTCGGCGCCGCCGAGGCGCAGGGTGTTGTGGCCGAGGGTCGACCGGAAGTACCGCCGCCACTCGGGCTGCCCGTGGTAGCAGTACGTCCCCGGATCGGCGAGCACGTCGACCCCGTCGTGCCGGACCTCCACGGAGAGCGCGTCCGCGTGGGCGTGGGCGGCGATCGACAGGAAGCCGTGCGGGCCGCCGTCGCAGCGGCACCAGATCTCGCCCGGACCGCGCAGGATGGTCATCCCCGCGTCGGCGAAGTGCGTGGGGCGGCTCGTCGGGCGGGGCAGGGCCGGCGGGGTGCCCCCCTTCCCGTACGGCCGGATGAGCGCGGCGAGGAGCGGGGTGCGCACATCGGTGCCGGTTACCGCCGGCCACCAGCCGAGCCGGCCGAACACGGCGTCCCCGGTGGCGAGGAGCGAGCCCCAGCGGTCGGTGCCCGCGCCGTCCACGACCAGACCGTGCCCGTCGTCGGAGTCGCCCTGGCGCGGCGGCCGCAGCCGGGCGTCCACGACGGCCGCGAGCGCGTCGGTCATCCGCAGCAGCACCGGCCGGACCGCCCCGGGGACCGGGACGCCCGCGGCGTCCGCCTCGGCCACCGCCGCGAGCCCGAGTTCGAGCACGAGGCCGTGGTATTCGCTGGCCAGCTCCCGGTTGAGGCCGGAGTGGAAGGTGTTGCTCCGCAGGTGCCGCTCCAGGGACCGCAGCGCGTCGTCCCGCCAGCGCTCCGAGGAGGGGAACCAGCCGAACGCGCAGGCCGCGGCGAGCTGCCCGGCGGCCTCCGCGATCACGTGGTTGTTCGCCGAGGACCCCCGGCTGGGGAACGCGGCCAGCCACCGCTGGTGGTGCCAGATCTGCCGCAGCGCCACCGGGTTCTCCTCGAAGAGACCCCTCGCGCCCGCCCAGCCGTCGAGCAGCCGCCGGACCCACACCCAGGACAGGAGGCGGATGCCCAGCTCGATCCCGCTCGTCCAGTGCACCCCGCGCAGCGGGGCGTTGGCCGCCCACCACGACCGCAGGTGCTCGGCCACCCGCTCGGCGTACCGCTCGTCCCCGGTCAGGGCGTACGCGGCGGCGAGCACGGTGAGGTACTGGTGCCGCGACAGCTCCCAGATCTGCTTGATGTCCCCGACCAGCTCCTCGTCCCGGTAGGGCACGTCGAAGGCGTAGCCCCACGGGGCCCGGCGCCCGGTCTTCGGGTCGAGGCACCAGTCCGGGGCGACCAGGTCGTCGCGCTCCTCGCCGAAGTACTCGGCGTGCCCGGCCATCAGCCGGTCCGCCTCGGCGACGAGACGCTTCGCGGCGTCCGGCGGCACCGAGTCGATCGCCCCCGCGGGCAGCACGGCGGTGAACCGGGCGCCGGTCACGCCGGGGCAGACCGGCCGCGCCGAACGCCACAGCCGCCTGCGGACGGTGTCGCCGACCCGGCCGCCGACCTCCCGCGGACCCATCCGGGACAGCCGCCGCAGGTACCAGCCCGCGCTCATCGTCATCGGGCGTCCGCCAGCGTCACCGGCACACCGGCGGCCAGACCGGCCTGTACGGCGAGGGTGGCCGCCGTGGTGGCGACCAGCGACTCCAGCGGCACCGGCATCGGTCCGCCGGTCCGCACGGCCTTGACGAACGCGGCCAGCTCGGCGTTCTGCCCCTTGTCCCGGGCCTTCGGCAGCCGCGAACTGACCCACTTCTCCGGGCCGTGCACCGAGGCGCGGACGAAGTCGTCCAGGCGCAGCACCTTGCCGTCCGCGACCAGGTCCAGCGTCTCCTTGGGGTAGCCGGGCGCGCCGGTGGTGACGTAGCTGATGGCGGCGGTGGACCCGTCCGGGTACCGCAGCAGGATCTGGAGGTCCTCGTTGCCCGCGGGGGCGACCGCGTACACCGAGACCGGATCGGCCCCGAGGAGCCAGCTCGCCGTGTCGATGAAGTGTCCGCCCTCGCCTGCGAACCGCGAGCCCTCGGTGCCCTGCTGGAGGTACCAGCTGCCGTGCTGGAGCCGCCCCGCGTTGACCAGGTAGCGCAGGCTCGCCGGGCCGGTCCGGGCCCCGAACCGCTTCCTGGCGTCCTGGAGCAGCGGCGCGAACCGGCGGTTGAAGCCCACCTGGAGCCGGTCGTTGCCGGACTTCTCCACCGTGGCGAGCACGCCGGCCAGCTCGTCCTCCGTGAGCGCCAGCGGCTTCTCCACGAACACGGCCTTGCCGGCGAGCAGCGCCTTCTGGGTCAGGTCGGCGTGCGAGCTGTGGCGGGTGACCACGAACACCGCGTCGATCCCCGGGTCGCCGAGCACGGCGTCGAGATCGGTGGTGGCGCCGCGGAAGCCGAACTTCCGCTGGGCGTTGGCCGCGGAGAGCGCGGTCGTGGTGACGACCGTGGACAGCTCGACGCCGTCGCGCCCCACCAGGTGCGGCAGCAGCATCGACGTCGCGTAGTTCCCCGCGCCGACGAACGCCAGCCGCACCGGCCCCCGGGCGGAGCGGGCCGGAGCGGTCGCCGTGCCGGAGCGGCGCACCTCGGGAACGGTGACCGCAGGGGCCTCCGGCTCCCCCTCCGCCGTCTGCTCGGGGTAGCGGAACAGGACGGCCACGGCCTTCAGGTCGCCGTCCTTGAGCGACCGGTACGTCTCGACGGCGTCGTCGAAGTCGGCGACGTGGGAGATCAGCGGCTCCACGTCGACGCGGTCGCGGGCGAGGAGGTCGACGAAGCACGCCAGGTTGCGGCGCTCGGTCCAGCGCACATAGCCGATCGGGTAGTCCCGGCCCTCCAGCTCGTACTCCGGGTCGTAGCGCCCGGGGCCGTAACTGCGGGAGAACCGGACGTCGAGCTCCTTCTCGTAGTACGCGTTCCAGGGCAGGTCCAGACGGCACTTGCCGATGTCGACGACCCGGCCCCGGTCCCGGCTCAGCCGGGCGGCCAGCTCGACGGGCTGGTTGCTGCCCCCGCCGGCCGCCAGGTACACCTGGTCCACGCCGTGGCCGCCGGTCAGCTCGGCGACCGCCGCCTCCACGGCCGGTGACGCGGGATCACCGCAGGCGGCGGCGCCCATGCGCAGGGCCAGCTCACAGCGCTCCGGATCGGGGTCGACGCCGACGACCACCGCCCCCGCGGCGGACAGCAGCTGCACCACCAGCTGCCCGATCAGCCCGAGGCCGATGACCAGCGCCACCTCGCCGAGCTGCGGCTCGCCCTGGCGGACGCCCTGCAGGGCGATCGAACCGACCGTGCCGAAGGCCGCGTGCCGCGGCGCGAGACCCTCGGGGACCGGCGTGTAGAGGTTCTTCGGAACCCAGTTCAGCTCGGCGTGCAGCGCGTGCTCGTTGCCGGCGCAGGCCACCAGGTCGCCGACCTTCACGTCGTCGATCCCGGCACCGACCTGCTCGACCACCCCGCACAGCGAGTAGCCGAGCGGCGTGTAGGAGTCCAGCTTGCCCATCACCTTGCGATACGTGGCGGGCACCCCGTTGGTGGCCACGCTCTGCATCACCTTCGCCACCTGGTCCGGCCGGGAGCGGGCCTTGCCCAGCATCGACATCCCGGCCTCGGAGACCTTCATCAGCTCGGTGCCCGTGGATATCAGCGAGTAGGCGGTGCGGACCAGCACACCGCCCGGCTTGCACCCCGGCACCGGCACGTCGAGCACGGCCAGCTCGCCGCTCTTGTAGTTCTGCACAACCTGCTTCACTCGAAGTCCCCTTGTTCCAGAGCCGTCTTCTACGCAGCCGACCGAGCGTCCCGGCCGGACCCGGAGGTCGCGTCGCGGTACCAGTACTCGAGGGTCAGCACATGCCACAGATGCTTGGAGAAGTCCCGCTGCCCGGCCGCGTCCTCGGCGACCATGCGCGCCAGGGCGTCGCGGCGCAGCAGCCCGGACCGGACCAGCTCGCCGTCGTTCACCACCTCGCGCACCAGCGGCGCCAGATCCCGGCTCATCCAGGCCCGCAGCGGGGCGCTGAACAGCCCCTTGGGCCGGTACACGATCTCCCGCGGCAGGACCGAGGTGGCCGCCTCCTTGAGCACGGCCTTGCCCTGCCGGCCGACGATCTTGCGGTCGCCGGGCACGGTGAACGCCGCCTTCACCACCTCGACGTCCACGTACGGCACCCGTACCTCGGTCGACGCGGCCATGCTCGACCGGTCCGTGTAGGCGAGGTTCAGGCCCGGCAGGAACATCCGGGAGTCGCCGAGGCACATCCGGTTGACGAAGTCGTCGAGCTCGTTGTCCTCGTACACGTCGGCGTGCTCGGTCAGCACGTCGTCCACGGTCCCCGCCAGGTCCGGGTCGACCAGCGCGAGCAGCTCCTCCTGGTCGTACATGGTGTAGCTGCGGCGGAACGCGGTCTCCTCCGGCAGGTCGGCGAAGGACAGGAACCGCTTCGCGAACCGCACCGACCGGTACCCGCGGCGCGCGGTGGCGACCGGCAGCCGGTCCACCGCCGCGGACAGCCCGCGCCGCACCGGCCGCGGGACGCGCTGGTAGCGCAGCGCGATCAGATTGGCCAGGTGCTTGCGGTAGCCGGCGAACAGCTCGTCGGCGCCCATCCCCGAGAGCATCACCTTGACCCCGGCCTCCCGGGCGGCCGAGCAGATCAGGAACGTGTTGATCGCCGCCGGGTCGCCGATCGGCTCGTCCAGGTGGTACGTCATCTCCGGCAGCAGGTCCAGCACGTTCGGGGCGATCTCGATCTCGTGCAGGTCGACGCCGAACCGCGCGGCCACCTGCCGGGCGTAGCGCAGGTCGTCCGGCATCGCCTCGAACCGGGCGTCCTCGGCGCGGAACCCGATCGTGTAGGCGGAGATCCCGGGCTGGTGGCGGGCCGCGAGCGCGGTCAGCCAGCTGGAGTCGAGGCCGCCGGACAGGAAGGTCGCCACGGGCACGTCGGCGAGCAGATGGCGCCGGGTCGACTCCTCGACGATCGCGGCCAGGTCGGGCCGCTCGCCCGCCCGGGCCCGTTCCTGTCCCTCGGCGGCGACGTCCTTCAGGTTCCAGAACCGGCCGCGCTCCACCCCGCCGTCGGGCCGGCACCGCAGCCAGCTCCCCGGCGGCAGCTTCTCCGCCTCGCGGAACGCGCACCGGGAGTCCGGCACCCAGTAGTACAACAGCGAGGCCACCAGAGCCGCGTGGTCCACCTCCAGCTTCCCGCCCGTGGCGGCGGCGAGCGCCTTCAGCTCGGACGCGAACACCAGGCCCCCACCGCGCCGCAGCAGGAACAGCGGCTTGATCCCGAGCTGGTCACGGGCGAGCACCAGCTCGCCGGTGCGCTCGTCGAAGATCCCGAACGCGAACATGCCGCGCAGCCGGGGCAGACAGTCCGTGCCCCAGCGGCGCCACGCCTCCAGGAGCACCTCGGTGTCGGAGGTGCCGCGGAAGCGCACACCGGCCGCCGTCAGCTCCGCCCGGAGTTCGGGCGCGTTGTACAGCTCCCCGTTGTACGTGAGGACGAGTCCGTCCGAGACCATCGGCTGGGCGCCCGTCTCGGACAGATCGACGATGGCCAGCCGGCGGTGCCCGAGCTGCACGTCGCCGTCACCGACGGGGTGGCCGTACCGCCCGGCTCCGTCCGGACCGCGGTGGGCGAGGGTGTCGGTGAGCCGGTCGGTGACGATCTTCCCGTCCGGCCACCGGTACGTACCTGCGATGCCACACATGCTCTACCGCGCCTCCTGGTCGCTGTCCGGAACCCGCGCCGCCCACAGGGGCAGCCGTTCCGTCCGATGCCGTCCCGCACCGCTCGGCCGGGGCAGCCGTTCGTTCCGTCCGCGCAGCGCGGTCCCCGTCCCGTCCCACAGCGTGCCGTCGGTGCGGTCACGGGGATCGGGGTCGATCAGCACCACACCGATCACCGGGATGTGCTGGTCCGCGAGCTGCCGCGCCACCGTGTGCAGCCACGCGGCGCTGCCGTGCCCGGCACGCACCACGAGCACCGTGCGCGTACCGAGGTACTGGAGGTCGGTCCACGCCGTGCCCGGCGCCACCGAGCCCACGCCGACCCGGCGCTCCTGGTTCCGCCCGGCCGTGGCACGGTCACCGCTGACCACGGTGGGGTCGCCCGGCTTCGCGCGGCGGGCGGCGAGCGGCAGACCGGGCATGCCGTCGACGACGACCACCGGGCCGTCCGCCGCGAGGGCCTTGGCGAGGTCCCGGGCGATCATGCCCGTGGCCCCCACGCAGCCCAGTTCGAGGAGCGACACCGGCTCGGCGGAGCTCCGCACGGTGCGCGCCAGCGAAGCGGTCAGTCTCGTGCGCGCCGCCCGGGTCCCGCGGCGCCGCCAGGGCGCGGCCGAGCGGTGCGGCAGCTCCGCGACGACCGAGGCGCCGAGGTTCGCCGCGATGTCCCGGCGCAGCACGGGCCGGTCCGCCACCACCGCGCCGACCGCGGCCACCGCGAGGCCGAGCGCCAGGCCGAGCGCGAGCCCGATCGCGGCGTCGGTCGCGGCGGCCTTGGGCAGCGAGTGCCGCACCGGCCGCGGCGCGTCCACGATCTGGGTGCCGGCCACGAGATGGGGCGTGCCGATGCGCGCCTGCGCCGCGCGCTGGCCGTAGTCGGCGATCTGCGAGGTGAGTTCGGCCCGGCGGGAGAACAGCGACTCCATGTCCGCCGACGCCTTCGCCCCGTCATCCGACGCCCCGTCACCGATCGCCTTGTTGACGTCGGCGAGGTCCTCCCGCAGCCGGTCGCGCTGGTCGAGGAGCGCCTTCGACTCGGCGTCCGCGGCCTCCTGTATGCGCCGCACGTGGTCCGCGACGAACGCGTCGGCCAGCGCCTGGGCGCGGGCCACCGCCTCGGCCTCGCTGTCGCCCGACACGCTGATCTCCAGCACGTTGTTCGTCAGGCCGATGCCGCTGTAGTCCTCCATGAAGTCCTCCGGTTTCTCCGGGGAACCGAGGGTCTGCAGGGCCTTGGCGGCGATGCGTGTGGTCTGGAGCAGCGAGACGTCGGTCCGTATCAGCGTGCCGGGGTCGTTCGGCTGGTCCTCCTGATGGGCGACCAGCAGCTTGGTCACCGCGGTCGGCGGGGGCGGCAGCAGGACCGCCAGGGCCACGCCCGCGAGCATCCCGAGCAGCGCCAGCGACGACCAGAGGCGGCGCCGTCTCCGTACCGCCGCGACCAGCGGCTGGAGGTCGAGCAGGGGAGCCGCGGCCGACGGCTCCGGGGTCGTACTCGTCGTCACTCCGTACCTCCCGTGGCGCGCGCGCCGACGGCGGGCGCGGGTGCGTCGACGTCCCGGGAACGGCCGGAGGACCGCGGCGGGCGGGCCCAGACCGTGCCGGCGACGACGATGCCGACGACCTCGTGCCGGGCGTCGGCACACGCCTCGGCGATGCCGGCCAGCTCGCCGGCCGTCCAGCAGCCCGCGCTGAGCACGATGAGGGCACCGGACTCGTCCTCACGGTCCTGCACCATCGGCTGGGACACCGACACCCCCACCGTCCGCAGCCGGGGGTCCGCGCCGGACGACGCGCCCCCGGCCTCGGCGACGAGCTGCGCCGCGGCCCGCTCGGCGATCCGGTCGCCGTCCGGGACGACGACCAGGACCGGCAGGGGCGCCGGCACCAGGTCCCGGAGGCGGGCGTACACCCGCCGGTAGCGGATGCCCCGGCTGGCCTCGTCGCCCGCGGTCCGCGGAGTCGGCACGTCCCACCGGATGTCCACGCCGACCAGCCGCCGCAGCAGACCGCCCGGGCCACGGCCACCCGGCCGGTGCGCGGACTTGTCGGCGGGCACGTCCACGGTGCCGAGGAGCGCCGAGCCCAGCGCCTCGGCGATCTCCGTCTCGGTGCGCAGTCTCCGGCTCACCCGCGCCGAGGCGAGATGGGCGACGACCGCGACCAGGAAGAACAACAGCGCCCCGGCGACGACGAGCTGCGTCCGTGTCGGAGGCGCCTCGCCCGTCGGCCGCGCCGCGGGACCCATGACGACCAGCTTGGCCTTGTCGGTCGACGGGTCGGCCTTCTCCAGCTTGTCCATGGACTCCTGCAGCGAGGTGCGCAGCTTCGCCAGCTCGGTCCGGGTCTGCACGCTCTCCACGGTGTTCCCCGAACCGGCCCCGTCGGCCAGCTCGTCGATGCGGCGGCTGGTCTGCTCCACCAGCTTCCGCAGCGCGTCGTCCTGCGCGGCCGCGGCGGACGCGCCCGTGTCGCCCAGGATCTCCGCCGCGAACGTGACGAACTGCCGGGCCGTCTGGTCGGCGAGCTTCTGCGCGCGCTCCGGCGTGTCCGCCGTGCCCGAGATCCTGATGATGTTCCCGTCGGCGATCTCGGCGGTCACCCGGTCCTTCAGCTCGCCGCCGCCGACCCCCGCCCAGCCCAGCGAGGCGGCCGTGCGATCGACCACCACCGAACTGGTCGCGATCTGGGCCTGGGTCAGCAGTTCACGCTCCTCCCACGCCCCCGGCAGCAGCACCGACGCCGAGGTCGTGTAGCGCGGCGGCAGCAGCAGGGAGGTGCCGTAGCCGACGAGCGCACCGACCACGACGAGGAGGGTGAGCAGCCGTCGGCGCCGACGGACGATCCGCCCGATCGTGACCAGGCGTATGGTGTCATCGCTCAACGACGCGGCCTTCTCCCCGTCCGTACACGGCCGCCCACCGACAGGGGAGCGCGGTCACGGCAGGCGGCGGCGTAGGCCGCCAGCAGCGAGAGCTGCGAGTGCCGCCAGGAGAGCTGCCCGCCGATCCGCTCCTGGCCGATCTTGCCCATCCGGGCCCGCTCCTCCGGGTCGTCCAGAAGCCCCGCGATGAGCCCGGCGAACGCGGCCTCGTCGTTGGCGGGCGCGTACACGGCGGCGTCACCGGCGGAGACCCGCGCCTCGCGGAGCTCGAACGAGACGATGGGCCGGCCCATCACCATGTACTCCAGGACCTTGTTCATCGTCGACACGTCGTTGAGCGGATTGCGCGGGTCGGGGGAGAGGCAGACGTCGGCCGTGGACAGGTAGCGCGCCAGGTCGGCGTCCGGGATGCGCCCCGTGAACTGGACCTGCTCCGCGAGACCGAGCCGCCGGGACAGCTCGACCATGGCGTCGAAGGCGTCGCCGGCGCCCACGAACACCGCGTGCCAGTCGGTCCGTCCGAGCTCGTCGCGCAGCTTCGCCAACGACCGCAGGGCGTAGTCGACACCGTCCTGCGGGCCCATGACCCCCAGGTAGCACAGCAGATGGGGCTTGCCGCGCTTCAGCTCCGGCTCCGGCGGCACGGGATGGAACCGGTCGACGTCGGGCGCGCTGCGCACCACGAAGACGTCCTCCGGCCGCCGGCCTCCCCGGCGCACCGCGACGTCCCGGTAGCTCTCGTTCGTGGCGAGCACGACGTCGGCCGCCCGGTAGGTCATCCGCTCCAGCGCGCACACGGCGCGGTAGAGCAGGTCCTCACCGCGGTCGAACCGGGACAGGTACAGCTCGGGCACCAGGTCGTGCTGGTCGAAGACGAAGCGCGCCCCCTGCCGCTTCATCCACAGGGCGGGCAGGAACAGCAGGTCCGGCGGGTTGCAGGCGTGGACCACGTCGACCGGACCGACCTTGCGGGCCAGCCGGAGCGTGTGCCACAGCGCCGTTCCGTACTCCTTCAGATAGCCGGCGGGACCTCCGGTGGCCGCGCGCAGCGGATAGCGGTGGATCCGCACCCCGTCGATCACCGCCTCCGCCTCGGTGTCCCGCTTCTCGCCGCGGGGGCAGATGACGTGCACCTCCCAGCCCGCGTCGCGCAGCGTCGTGCACTCCTGCCACACACGCCGGTCGAACGGCACCGAGAGGTTCTCCACCAGGACCAGCGCGCGCCGGCCGGCCCCTTCGCCCTCGGTCCTGTCACCGCTGGTCTCATTACCAAGCAAGGCCCACGTACCCCGGTTCGGCCCGGCGCGCGTCGGCGTCGGGAAGGTGGATGAGGTCGACGATCACCGGGCTCTCACCGTGGGGGAGCGCCGCGAGGACGGCGGGGTCCCTGGTTCCGACCAGGCACACCTCGGCGTGGTCGAGGACCTCGCCGACGGATTCCGCGAGCAGCTGCGCGAGGTGCGGAAGCCGGGTCTCGATGTACTCGCGGTTCGCGCCGAGCAGCCGCGACAGGTTCACGTTGGGGTCGTAGATCCGCAGGTCGTACCCCTTGCCGAAGAGCCGCTCCGCCAGCTCGACGAGCGGGCTCTCGCGCAGGTCGTCGGTGCCGGGCTTGAAGGAGAGGCCGAACAGGCCCACCCGGCGCTTGCCGGTGCGCTCGACCAGCTCCACCGCGCGCTGGAGGTGGTCGGCGTTGGACGGCAGCACGTGCGACAGGATCGGCACCGACACGTCCGCCCGCTGCGCCGCGTGGACCAGGCTGCGCAGGTCCTTGGGCAGGCAGGAGCCGCCGAAGGCGAAACCGGGCCGCAGATAGGCGGGGCTGATGTTCAGCTTGCGGTCGGCCAGGAAGACGTCGATCACCTGGTGCGAGTCCACCCCGAGCGCCTGGCACACCGCGCCCAGCTCGTTCGCGAAGCCGATCTTGAGGCCGTGGAACGCGTTGTCCGCGTACTTGATCGCCTCGGCCGTCGGCACCGGCACCCGGAACACCTCCCCGGGCAGCCCCTCGTACAGCGACGCCACCACATCGCCGCTCGCCGCGTCGAGTTCGCCGACGACGGTCTTCGGCGGGTCGAAGAAGTCCCGCACGCTCGTGCCCTCGCGCAGGAACTCCGGGTTGACCGCGACCCCGATGTCCACCCCGGCCGTGCCGCCCGCGGCCTTCTCCAGGATCGGCACGAGCAGGTTCAGGCAGGTGCCCGGAAGCATGGTGCTGCGGAACACGACGGTGTGCCGCCCACCGCGCTCCGCCACCGCGGCACCGATCTCCTCGGTGACCCGCTCCAGATACGTCGTGCACAGGCTGCCGTTGGGCTCCGACGGCGTGCCGACGCACACCAGCGACACCTCGCTGTCCGCGATCGCCGCGCGGACGTCACGGGTGGCGCGCAGCGCCCCCGTCCGCACGACCTCGGCGATGAGCTCGCCGATCCGCTCCTCGACCACCGGGGCCTTGCCGTCGTTGACCAGGTCCACCTTCACCTGGTTGACGTCCACCCCGATGACCTCGTGGCCCATGCTGGCCAGGCACGCGGCCGACACACAGCCCACGTACCCGAGCCCGAAAACGCTGATCCTCATGACTCGTTCCTCCCCCCAGTCAGGCCCTCCCGGCCGGCGCTCCCCGCGCCGGCCGGACGATGAACTCCGTGCATCAGTAGGCCCCCTGCCCGTACAGCACCGCCCGCAGCGTCTTCCACAGGATCACGGTGTCCAGGGCGAGCGACCAGTCCTCGACGTACCGCAGGTCGAGTCGGACCGCCTCCTCCCAGGACAGGTCGCTGCGTCCGCTGATCTGCCACAGACCGGTGAGCCCCGGCTTGACCAGCAGACGGCGCCGGACGTCCGGGCCGTACGCGGCGCACTCCTCCGGCAGCGGAGGCCGCGGACCGACGAGCGACATCGACCCCGTGAGCACGTTCAGGAGCTGCGGCAGCTCGTCGATCGAGTACCGGCGCAGCACCGCGCCCACCCGGGTCACCCGGGGATCCCGGCGGACCTTGAACAGCAGCCCCGCGCCCTCGTCGCGGTCCGCCAGCTCGGCGCGCGCCCCGTGCGCCCCGGTCACCATCGTGCGGAACTTCAGAATGGTGAACTCGCGGCCGTCCTTGCCGACCCGGCGCTGGAGGTAGAAGGCCCCGCCCCGGCTGTCCGCGAGCACGAGCAGTCCGACGATCAGCATGAGGGGCGCGAACAGCAGCAGCAGGAACGCGGCGCCCACCCGGTCGACGACCCCCTTGACCGCGCGGCGGCCGCCGGTGAAGGCCGGCATGCTGACCCGCAGCAGCGGGATCCCGAGCACCGCGTCGACGTGCAGCCGGGGTCCGGCCACCTCCATCAGCACCGGCGCCACGACCATCTCGGCGTCGCTGCCCTCGAGGTTCCACGCCAGCCGCTGCAGCCGGGCCGGCGACCAGTGCGGGTCCGGAGTGACCGCGACGACGCGGTAGCCGTCGCGGCGGACGTGCGTGGCGACGTCCGCCAGCGGGCCGACCACCGGCACCCCGTCCAGCTGGCCGTCGTCGGGCCCGAGGCCGTCCGTCGTGCACACCGCGTCCACCCGCCAGCCGAGGTGCGGGAACTTGCGGGTGCGGGTGATGAAGTCGCGCACGGTGTCCGGGCTTCCGGCGGCGAGCACCGGCCGCAGGCAACGCCCCTCCTTGCGCTGCTTGTGCAGCCAGAGCCGCAGCAGGTACCGCGTGGGAATCGTCACCAGCGCGATCGTCGGGACCGCGACGAAGATCCAGAGCTTGATGTTGTTCGAGGTGAGGGCGATCCCGCCGAGCGCGAGGACGACGGTCGCCGTGAACAGGGAGCGTCCGAGCCGGCGGAACTCCTCGGCACCCTGGCCGAGCACGGCCGGAGCCCACGCGCGGCTCACCGCGAGCGCGCCCAGCACGAGCAGTTCGGTGCCGAACGCGAGAATGCCCCACTTCTCATGCCAGTTGGCCGCGTCCCGGGCTCCGAAGAAGCCGCCGATCGCCGTCACGACCAAGGCGGTGGCCATGGTGTCGGCGATGATCACCGCGGCGCGGTAGCGCTGCTCCCAGTCGCTCGTGGCCCGGCCGATCGCGCCGCTCTCCAGCCCGTCGCGCGTCGACGGAAACGGGCTGACCAATTCCCCCTGCTGCACGGACCCCCCCAGGGTGCCAGTGGGCTCGACGTGTTGGCTCCACACGGTTCCTCCCCCTCGGGAGGCCCCCGCCTCCCGCGCTGTTCCTCCCCTCGGGAGGCCCCCGCCTCCCGCGCCGCGCTGTTCCTCTCCCCGGGAGGCACCCGCCCACCCCGCGAACGACGTACCGGCTACCGCAGCGCTACTCGAACACCCCGCCCAGGACGATTGATCACGCTTTGTCGCCTGGTGTCCGGGCTTGTGAAGCAAGGTCAATCTAGAGCATCGAAGACCCTGCGGAAGAGGGATGTGCGCAACTTGTGCTGAACCTTTGGAGGTTGATCGGAAAGCGGCAGTCCGCCCGACGGGACGCTCCTGGCGGGGACGTGCCCTGTGACCTGTGGTGACGGGTGTTCAGCGGGCTGTAGGCACCTCGCACCGAGACGCCTCGCCGTCCGGGCGCCATGGTCGAGCTTGGCTTGTTTTTTAACCTGGTCGGGGGTGGTGGGAGGGACAACCCGGGCTCTGGACACCGGGGTTACACTCCGCCGCCTTCTCCACCTCACCTGCCGGAGACCTCCGAGGTGGCAACAATCGGCGGGTCCCGCTCCCCGGCGGCGACCCCGGCCGCATTCGCGTGGATACGATCCGATCGAGACCCCGCTCCTCGAACCCGAACCGCACCACGGCCCTGGCGGCCTCCGTGGCCAGCCCCGCCCCCCAGTGGGCCCGCCCCAACCGCCAGCCGATCTCGACCGCGGGCAGCACCTCCGGCAGGAAGCGCGGCACCGACAGGCCGGTGAAACCGGCCAGTTCGCCGGTCGACCGGATCTCCACGGCGAACAGGCCGAAGCCCTCGGCCTCCCACTCGCTCTCCCAGGCGCGGATCCCGTCGCGGGTCTGCCGCTCGTCACGGACGCCGCCGTCCCGGATCCAGCGCATGACCTCGGGGTCGCCGTTGACGGCGGCCATGGGCGCGACGTCCTCCTCGCGCCAGCGCCGCAGGACCAGTCGGGAAGTCTCGAGCGTCACCATCCCCGCATGATGAGTCGCGCCGGGGCCGCCCGTCACCCCGGGGGCGTTGTCAGTGGGCGGGGATACGTTGTCGATGTTCCGCCGCTCCGGCGTGAACAACCCCTTTGACGTGCATGGGAGAAGTGCGTTGCCGGTCTGGGAGAGGTCGAGCGCGGCGCGGGTGGTACCGCCCGCGCGGCCGCGGAAGCTTGCCAAGGTGCCGTTCGTCGAACTGGCCGACGGGCGCTTGCAGGGCGTGGTGTCCAGCGGCTCCGACATCGGACGCGTGTACGTGTCCTCGATCGCCGCCGGAACGTTCGCGTTCGCGTGCAGCACCAACAACAACCGCCCCTGCGGAGGCGCGCGCGGCTCGTTCTGCAACCACCTCCGCGCGCTCGTCACCGAGGCGGTCCTGCAGTACGGCGCGCGGCGCGTCGCCCGCTACCTGAAGGCGGAGACGCCCGACCCGGAGCCCGACGCCGCCGCGCTCGTCGCGGCGATGACCGCCACCCGCCCCGCGCAGGGCGACACCTCGGCCGCCGCACCCGTCTTCAGCCGGTTCCTGCGGCACCTGGCCTACCTCGAACGGGAGCCGGTCACCGCGCCGTCGACCGAGATGCAGTGGTTCCCGGCGACGAGGGCGGCCGCCTGATGCGTACGGACCTGCTCGCCGACCCCGTCGACGGTCTCGACGAGGCGCTCACCGCCGTCGACGCCTTCGACGACGTGCTCGTCACCGGCCTGCTCCGCCCGGGGCCCGCGCAGACGGAGGGTCTCGCCGCGCTCGCGGGCGCCCTCGCCGGCTCGCCGCTCGCCGCCCTCGTCGCCGAGGCCGCCGAGAAGGCCGCGTCCGGCGCCGCCGGCGAGGACCACTTCGTCGCCCTCGCCGCCGCGCGCACCGCGCTCATGGGCTCCGTCCACGACGCCCTGACGGCCCGCGTCTCGGACGTCACCGGCCGCCCCACGGCGGAGGAGCCCGCGCGGCCCACCGGCGACGCCGAGCCCGCCGCCAACCCGCTGGCCGCCGCCCGCGCCTGGCTGTGCGACCTCGCCCGCGCGGGCTGGCAGGGCATCGACCACGAACTCGTCGGCGGCGCCGCGCCCGTGGTGTCCGCGCTGCTCCCCGACCCCGCGCTCCGCAGACAGGCGACCCTCCTCGACGGCTTCTCCGCCGAACTCGCCGCGTCCTGCCCGGGCGCGACCCTGGAGCGGACACCGGTGCGCCGCTGGGCCGATCTGTGGTCGCGCGCCCTGCTCCTGACCCTGCCCGGCGCAGCCCGCACGCCCGCCGTGACCACCGCCACGGGCCGCCTGCTGCCCCTGGGCCTCGACCTCCAGGAGCACGCGACCGCCGTACAGGCGCAGGTCCACGCCGTGCTCGAACCGGCCGACGGCACGCCGCCACGCCTGGTCCGGGCCGCCGTGTCCGCGCCCAAGCCGGACACCGTCGTCGGCGCCGGACTCTGGCAGCTGCTCCGGCCGCGCATGTCGCTGCTCGCCGCCGTGAGCGAGGGCCGCGCCGTGGAACTCGACGCCATGCCCGTCACCGCCGACGGCGACCTCCTCTGGGACGACGACCGTGCCCGTGCGGGGGAACCCGCCGACCCCTTCGCCACGGCCCGGGTCGCGCTCGCCACCGCGACCGACCCCGTCGCCGCACCCCTGGACCGGCACCCGGTCCGGATCGCGGTACCCGTCCTCCTGGAGGGGTACGCGGTGGAGCGCGCGGACGACGGCACGCTGACGTTCACCGTGGCGGGCTGCCGGCTGGCCGTCGACACCGACCGCGCACCGGCCGCGGGACCGCTCACCCCCGAGGCCGTCGCCGCGTCCGGCGCGTGCCTCGGACTGCTCCGCTGGGACGCCGGAGCGTTCCTGCTCCAGCCGCTCGCCGTCGAGTCGACCGTCCGGAAGAAGACCGTCGCCGTCCACGCGGGCGCGTGGGCCGGGGGCACCGCCGACAAGGCCGGAGCCCGCGCGGAGAAGGCGGCGACCGACGCGGTGGCCGTCCTCCGCGAGCGAGCGGGAAGGCTGCTGCGCGCATGACCGGACCCACCACACCACCGGAACCCGGCACCACGCCGCCGGCGCCTGCCACCACGTGGGGGCCCGCCGCCACGCCGGGGCCCGCCGCCACGCCGGGGCCCGCGATTCCGCCGGCGTCCGCCACTACGCCGGGGCCCGCGACCACCTCCGAGGCCACGCCCACGCCCGAGCCCGAGTCCACGTCCGAGCCCACGTCCGCGCCCGTGACCACCTCCGAGCCCTCCGAGCCCTCCGAGCCCTCCGAGCCCGTCGGGCCCGACGCCGATGTCAACCGGCGGCAGGTGCTCTACTGGCGGCTCCTCGCCCGGCTCTTCGACCCCGAGGAGCAGGCCGCCCTGGAGGCGGCGAGCCTCGCCGTCGTCGAGGACACCGGTCTGCCGGCCGCGCTGCTCGACCCCGGCGTCTCCGTGGACTCCGTCGTCCAGCGCCACCCCGGGCTCGCCGAGGAGCTCGACGGCCTGATGACCCCCGAGCCCGAGCCGGACGGCGCGCGCGACCGGGCCGCCGAAGTGCGCCGCGCCGCGCTCGCCTCGAAGCTGCTGCTCAACGTCTTCTCGACGGGCTCCGGCACCGTCTCCGCCGGGCAGCTCGCCCGCTGGCAGTCGGACGCGGGATGGCTGGAGCGCGCGCTGGGCTCCCCGCCCGGCGGCCTGCGCGGCGCCGGGGCGGCCGGCGCCGCCCTCACCGGCGACGTCGGCGGCCTCGGCCCCGAACTCGGCGCCATCGAGGCCGACCTCGTCCACCGCATGCACCTGCGCGAGGTGCTGGCCGACCCCGTGCTGGCCGCCCGGCTCACCCCCAGCATGTCCCTGATCGAGCAGCTGCTGCGCGACAAGGGCAACCTCTCGGGGGTCGCCCTGGCCAACGCCAAGGCGCTGATCAAGCGGTACGTCGACGAGGTCGCCGAGGTGCTCCGCACGCAGGTCGAGAAGGCCACCGTCGGCGAACTCGACCGCTCGGTCCCGCCCAAGCGGGTCTTCCGGAACCTGGACCTCGACCGCACCCTCTGGAAGAACCTCACCAACTGGAGCCCGGAGGAGGAGCGGCTCTACGTCGACCGCCTCTACTACCGGCACACCGTCCGCAGGACCACGCCCCAGCGCCTGATCGTGGTCGTGGACCAGTCCGGTTCCATGGTCGACTCCATGGTCAACTGCACCATCCTCGCCTCGATCTTCGCCGGGCTGCCCAAGGTGGACGTCCACCTCATCGCGTACGACACCCGTGCGATCGACCTCACCCCCTGGGTGCGGGACCCGTTCGACGTGCTCCTGCGCACCAACCTCGGCGGCGGCAACGACGGCCCGGTGGCGATGGCCATGGCCCGGCCGAAGATCGCCGAACCGAAGAACACCGTCATGGTCTGGATCTCCGACTTCTACGAGTTCGACCGCTCACAGCCGCTGTTCGAGGGCATCGAGGAGGTGCACCGCTCCGGGGTGCGGTTCATCCCCGTGGGCTCGGTGACCAGCTCCGGCCGCCAGGAGGTCAACCCCTGGTTCCGGGAGCGGTTCAAGGCCCTCGGCACCCCCGTGGTCTCCGGCCACATCGACAAGCTCGTGCACGAACTCAAGACCTTCCTCACCTGAGACCGAAAGGCCCTTCGCATGTCCGACCTGCTCCGCGCTCCCGCCGAGATCAAGTACGCCGAGGAACTCGACTGGCTGGAGTCGATCGACGACCACCCCAAGCCCTTCTCCTGGCGCCTGTCCCCGAAGATGGTCCGCCTGTTCATCCTGGGCTCCGAGCGCGCCGACGGCCTGGACCGCGAGGTGGCGCAGAAGTGGTTCGGCGACCGCAGCTTCGTCGAGCGCTCCATCGTCACCCTCGCCTCCGACCGCGGCCTGCTCCTCATCGGCGACCCCGGCACCGGCAAGAGCTGGCTCGCCGAGCTCCTCTCGGCCGCGATCAGCCGCAACTCCACCCAGGTGGTCCAGGGCACGGCCGGCACGACCGAGGACCACATCAAGTACTCGTGGAACGTGTCGATGGTCATCGCCAAGGGCCAGTCCCGCGAGTCGATGATCCCCTCGCCGATCATGACGGCGATGGAGACCGGCACCATCGGCCGCTTCGAGGAGCTGACCCGCGCCACCAGCGACGTCCAGGACGCGCTCATCTCGATCCTCTCCGAGAAGTACGTCTCGGTCCCCGAACTCGACGGCGCCGACGGCGAGAACATCGTGTTCGCCAAGCCCGGCTTCTCGGTCATCGCGACCGCCAACAGCCGCGACCGGGGCGTCAACGACCTCTCGTCCGCGCTCAAGCGCCGCTTCAACTTCGTCCGCATCCCCGTCGTGACGAACAAGAAGAGCGAGGCCGAGATCGTCCGCTTCCGCACCGAGGAGCTGCTGCGCCGGCACTCCATCGAGCTGGACGTGCCGCCCACCCTCCTCGACGTGCTCCTGCAGAGCTTCGCCGACCTGCGGGCCTCCGCCGCCGCGGCAGGCGGCGACGACGAGAAGCTGGAGTCGGCGCTGTCGACCGCCGAGCAGATCGGCGTCCTGGAGGACTCGATCCTGCACGGCAACTTCTTCGGTGAACGCACCCTGACGGCCCGCTCCCTCGCCGCCTCCCTGGTCGGCACGCTGGCCCGGCGCGAGCCGGAGGACCTGGCCATCCTCAACAAGTACCTGCACGGCGTCGTCGAGCCGCGCGGCAAGGAAGAGGGCGGCTCGTGGCCGGAGTTCCTCGAAGGCGGCCGCGAAGCGATCGCGAAGCTGTCGTGACCGGGGCGCCGTTCGCCGCGCTCCGCGGTCAACTCCACGAGGCCGCGGCGCGGTTCGCCGGTGGACCGGACGCCCTGGAGGGCATCCTCCTCGGGCTCGTCGACGACGTCGACCGCGCCGTCGCGGAGCCGCTGGAGATCTTCCCGGTGTGCCACCACTCGCCCGCCTCCGCCCTCGCCATGGCCCGCCGGCTGCGCGAGAAGCAGCCCAAGGTCGTCTACCTGGAGCTGTGCGAGGACATGGCGCCGCTCCTCACCGAACTGCGGAACTGCCGGCTGCCCGTGGCGGTGCAGGCGTTCGCGAGCGACATCGACGGCTTCCCCGCCGACTGGGCGCCGCTGTCGGTCGTCGCCCCGATCACGGAGGCCTCCGCCGAGTACCAGGCCCTCGCGTACGCCCTCGACACCCCCGGCGTGGAGCTGGTCCTCGTCGACCGCTCCTCGGACCACGTCTTCCAGTGGGATCCCCGGCACGACCGCCCCGACGCCCGGGCCCCGGAGGGCGCCGGGACCGCGACGGGCACCGAAGCGGAGACCGCGCTCCACGGCGAGGCCGTCGGCGTCGAGATCGGCGACCTGCGTCCCCGCTTCGCCGACCTGGAGGAACACCTCCTCCGGCACGGCAAGGTGCGGCACTGGTCGGAGTGGTGGCACCAGTACGTCGAGGTGCCGCTCGGCGACAGCGACCACGACACCTACCGCCAGGTCATGTTCCTCATCGGCAGCCTGTTCCGGCGGCTCGCCCCGGGCGACGGCGACCGCGTCCGCGTCGACGAGGACCGCGAGCGCCACATGTGGACCCGGATGCGCGAGCACCTGGCGGCCACCGGCACCGACCCGGCGGACTGCCTGTACGTATGCGGCGCCTTCCACGCGGCCAGCCGGGTCGCCGAGTTCGGCGTGCACGGCGGCGACGGCTTCGAGATCACGCCCCGCACGGCCACGACCTGGCAGTACGGGCTGATCCCTTCCAGCAACGCCGCCATCGAGGCCCAGTTCGGCCTCGCCTCCGGCTCCGTGTCCCTCGCGGCGACCCAGTGGACGAAGAACCTCAAGCGCACCCGGGTGAAGCCGTACCGCCTGGACGGCCAGGCCGGCACGAAGCGGACGGGGACCAGGGCGGTCGCGCCGACCGTGCCTCCCGCCGCCGCGCCACCGGCCGAGGACCGGCTCAGCGGCTTCCTCCAGAGGCCGCCGGTCCTCGACACCCTGGACGAGGCCGAACTCCTCGGCTGGTCCGTGGACGTCGTCCGCGCCGCCCGCCGCAACGGCTACCTCGCCTCCACCGCCGACGCGATCGCCGTCTTCGAGACCTCGATCCTGCTCGCCGGCATGCGGGACCGGGCCAAGCCCACCCCGTACGACTTCCAGGACGCGGCGGTCACCTGCATCGAGAAGGACAGCGTCCCCGGGCGCCGCGACGTGCGCCGGCTCGTCGAGAACATGATGGGCGGCGACCGGATCGGCCAGGTCGGCTACGAGGCCCTGCCGCCGCTCGCCCGCGACGTCCACGACCGACTGGCACCCCTGGGGATCGACCTCCAGCAGCGGGGCGTGCGCCGGGCCCTCCTCGACATGACCTCCCGGCCGGGTCTCGAGGCCTGCTCCGACGTCCTGTGGATGCTGCGCCGACTGCTGCCGCACGGAGCGGCGCGGCCCGTCATGGGGGAGCGGCGGCTCGGCGAGCGGTCGATCCAGGAGTCCTGGGACCTGGCCCTCGGCACCCACCAGCGGGCGCTCATCGAGCTCGGCTACGAGGGCGTGAGCCTCGAACAGGTCCTGGAGCAGCGGCTGCGGCGCACCGCGTACGGCCCCCGGGCGACCACCGCCGAGGTCCTCGCGGCCGTCGAGGACGCCACCCTGTACCTCGGCGGCCGGCGGCTCGCCGACGAGCTCGGCACCCGTGCCCTCGACGTGCTCGCGGGGGAGCGGACGGTCGACGGGGCGCCGGAGGTCCTCCGCCGGGTCCGCGGCCTCCTCGCGTACTACCGCACGAGCGAGCCGGTGCTGCCGCCGTGGATCGAGTCCTTCGTGCGCACCGGGTACGCGCACTACTGCACGCTGCTGCCGACGGCCTTCCGCGACGAGGACGTGACCGTGGGGCAGGTCGCGGCGATGCTGGGCTTCCTGTTCGGCATGGAGAACCTGGCGCTCTCCCTGGGCTGCGACAGGACCCAGCTGGAACTGGCGGTCGCGCAGGCGCACCCCGGCGACCCGGCGAAGACGGCCCTGCTGTGGGCGGCGCGGGTCCAGCTGGGCACGCTCTCCCGGGCGGAGCTGCGGGCCCGCTGCGACGAACTCCTCGCCAACCCCCTGGCCGTGCCCTCCTACCCGCGGTACCTCAGCGGCTTCGTCCACGCCCTGGAGCCGGTGCCGGCCCTGGCGGACGTGGTGGTGGAGGCCGTGTCGAACGCCTTCGGGCGCCTGCCGGACGCCGTCCTGCTGCCGTGGCTCCCGGTCCTCATCACGACCCTCCGTTCGAACGCGGCGGAGCTGGCCCCGCTGCTCATCCGGGAGGCGGGACGGATCTTCCCGGCCCGGCTCGCGGCCCTGGACGCCTGGGTCCCGCCGTGGCAGGAGCGACCGGCCGCCCCGCGCGCCGTTCCCCCGGCCGGCGCGCCCCGGGGCGTGGCCCTGCTCCCCGCCCACCCGGCGACCTGCGACGCCCTCGCGGAGCTGCTGGGCGGTACGGAGGGCTGGACGACGACGGCCGCACCGGGCGTGGAGCTCCTCACGAGCCACCCGGCCACCGCCGACGCCCTGGCGGCCCTCCTCGCCGACCGGTGACCCACCAGGGCCGCCGGCCCGCCGGCGGCCGGGAGGTGCCGGGAAGCCGTGACCCTTCCCCGGAGTGGCGGGGGAGCCGCGGCCGCTACTGGCCGACGCGTCCGTCGACGCACTCGCGGAGCAGGTCGGCGTGGCCGCAGTGACGGGCGTACTCCTCGATCCGGTGCACCATCAGCTCCCGCACCGCGATCCCGTCCTTCGGGAGCCGCTCGCCCAGGTCGGGCAGGGCGGCGAGGGCGGCGTCGGCCGCCGCCTGCTCGCGCTCCAGATCGGCGTACGAGGCGTCGACGACCGCCGGGTCGGCGACGGCTCCGTGGAAGTCCGCGTCACGCTCGCCGTACACCTTCGGCAGCGGCTCGCCCGTGATCCAGGTGATCCAGTCCCGTTCCACCTCGGCGAGGTGACGGATCAGTCCGAGGAGCGACATCGTCGACGGCGGGACGGAGCGGCGGGCCAGCTGCTCCGGGTCGAGGCCCTCGCACTTCATCCGCAGGGTCAGTCGGTAGCCCGAGAGGAAGTCCTCCAGCGTGGCCCGCTCGCCCTCCGGACCCTCGCCCCCGGTGTCACGGGGGTCGTCGGCAGGGTCCGCCCACATGTCGGGGTAGACAGTCGCCTGGCTCCAGCGCTCGGGATGATCGTTCATGGGCACATCCTCACGCAGGAGAACCGGGCCCCGCCAGGGAAATTCGTCCGGCCCTCGCCGCCCGTCGGACGGCCGCGTCCACGTACGGCCGCGGTTCACTCGTCACGGTGGACCGGAGCCGAGCCGCCGACCCCGCCTCGCGGACCTCGGGCACCGTGACTCCCATGCACGCCCGCCGCACGACCCTCCTCCTGCTCCTCACGCTCCTGACCTCCGCGTGCGTGGCCGTCCCGCACGAGCGCGCCCCGGCCCCACCGACCCGCCCCGGTCGGCTCGCTCCGGCCGCGGACCGCCCGCCCGCCCCGCTCCCGGTCCGGCCCGCGCCCACCGAACCGGCCCCGCGCGAGACCCTCGCGGCCACCGGGCCCCGGCCGGACCCCCGGCCGCCCCGTACCCCTGCCCGGACCGCGACCGCCGCGGGGGCACCGGCCCCGGACCGTCCCCGTGCGCACCAGCCTGCCCCCACCCGCCCGCACACCACGGCGAGCAAGCCGGGAAGGCGCACGGAACGCGAGCAGTCCCGCCGGAAGTCCGGTACGAGGCCGGGCCCGGGAACCGTCCCCGCCTCCCCCCGCACGACCCGGCACGTCCCGGCCGCGCCGCACCGGCAGCCGGACGCGAGGCCGCCGGAGATGCGCCGGCTCTGCCGCCAGGCCGAGTCGATCCAGGCGCCGATGGGCGCGGCCGACCTCTGCCGGGGCGCGTACGGCGGCTGACCCGGCCCTCACGCTCCCCGGCGCCGTGGAAACTCCCTTGCACCGGCCTCTCCGCGCCCGGTAGACGTCGTGCATGTTCACGCCACGACCGTTCCTCCCCTCCGACATGCCCGGCCTCCAGGAGACCGTGGCGGAGTGGATCGCCCTCGCCGGTCGTGACGCGTACGACCACGTGGGCGAGCTTCCGCACCGCGTCTACGACAACCTCCGCGGCGGTCCGCCCGTCGGCGACCTGGTGCACGTCTGGGAGGACGAGCGCGACGGGCGGACCGGCGGCGTGACGATCTGTCTGCGCTTCGGCGCGGCCTTCGACGCGTTCTGCGCGCCGGACCTGCGCGGCACCGGCACCGAGCGCGCCATGCTGACGTTCGCCGCCGACACCACCGAGCGGCACATGGCGGCGGGTGAGGAGCACGTCCTCACCGACCTCTTCGAGACCGACACGGCCCGCGGCCGTCTCCTGGACGAACTCGGCTTCCGCCGCTTCCGGGTCTGGGACGACGTGAACACCCGCGACCTGCGCGACCTCCCACCCGTCGAGGTCCCGACCGGGTTCACCGTCCGCGCGGCCACCCTCGACGACGCCGAGGGCCTCGCCGAGGCCCGCAACGCCTCGTTCGGCTCCGACTGGACGGGCACCGCCTACCGGGACGGCATGATGACCCGCCCCGGTTACGACCCGGGGCGCGAGATCCTGGCGGAGGCACCGGACGGACGCATCGGCGCCTACGCCGTCCACTGGACCGACGCGCGCAACGGCCTGGGGCACTTCGAGCCCGTCGGCACCCACGAGGCCTTCCGGCGCCTGGGCCTGGCCCGCGCCGTCATGGCCGACTCCCTGCACCGCATGGCGGCGCTCGGCCTGCGGCGCGTCACGGTCAACCATGACGCCGAGAACCTCCCGGCCGCGAAGCTGTACGCCTCCCTGGGTTTCACCCGCGAGTGCCGCACCCTCGGCTACCGCAGGGCGAAGGGCCAGGCCTCGATGTCGCGGTAGCGGATCGGACCCGGACCGCGGCCGTAGTCGCTGGCGACGAGATGGAGCCGCTCGGCCGGCCACCGGCGGCCGTTGAAGCCGACGAGTCCGGCGGCGATCTCGAGCACGGACGCCGGATCGTCACGGCGGGCGCGCGCCAGCGTCAGATGGGGCCGCAGCGGCCGGCCCTCGAAGGGGATCCCGCACTCCTTGACGGCGGTGCGCACCTCGTCGGCCAGCGCGTGCAGTCCGTCGAGGTCGCCCTCGATCCCGCTCCACAGCACCCGGTCGTCGAAGTGCCCGCCGCCGCGCAGCGCCAGCTCCACGGGCCGCCGCGCCGCGGCGATCTCCGCCAGCGGGGCGCGCAGGAGGGGGACGGTCGCCGCGGGGAGCTCTCCGAGGAACGCCAGCGTGATGTGCCAGTCCTCGATGCGGTTCCACCGCATGCGCGGGTACGCCTCGTACGCCGGGCCGAGCGCGCGGGCCAGCTCGTCCTTCGCGTCGTCGGGCGGGGCCAGCGCGACGAACACCCGCACGGTCGCGGCGCGCGCCCTGTCGCCGTCACCGGACTCCGTACCCTGCCCGGGCGCCTCAGCCATCCACCGTTCCCTGCCCACCGTCCTACCCGCGGTCCTTCGCCGACGAGCCTACGCGGTGCCCCGGCCCTCACCCGCGTCGGGGAGCCGCCCACCGCTCCGCCGGAGGCACCCCGGCGGACACGGCCGGGGAACGTTCATGTCACGCCCCGTCACGTCAGGTCGATCGGCTGGTCGGGGTCGAGCTTGATGCCCAGACGCGTGGTGGAGCCGGCGAGCATGCCCCAGAGGGCGTCGCCCAGGAACCGGGTCAGGTCGTCGAGGGAGCTCCTGGGCCCGGGGTGGGCGGCCCACTGGTTCACCACTCCGTCCACCAGGCCGACCATGCCGAACGCCAGGTTGAGCTGGAAGCCCGGGGGCGCCTGCTCCCCGTCGAGGAAGCGCTCGGCGTACCTGTCCAGGAGCACGGCCAGGTGGAGGGCGATCGCGGTGCGGGTGCCCGTGACGGCGGGCGAGCCGGTGCCGAGGAACCGGTACAGCTCGGGGTGGAGCGCGACCCAGCCGGCGTAGGTGGCGGCGGCGTGCTCGATCGACTCGCGGATCGTGCCCTTGGGGTCGAGGGCGGGGGAGAGGGCCGCCATCAGATCGTCGGTGATGCGCGCGCGGATCTGCTCGTCGAGGTCCTCACGGCTGCGGAAGATGCGGTAGACGACGGAGCGGGGCATCCCGGCCTCGGCGCCGATCGCCGCCACGCTGAACGTCGTTCCCTCGCGGCCGATGACGGTGAGGGCCGCGGTGAGCACCTGGTCCCGGCGCTCGGCCCGGTGCCCGGTCCATCGGGTGTCGCGGCCGTCGGGGCGCCTGTCGTCGCGTGTGTGTCTGTGCTCGGCCACGGCGTGGATCGTACCCGGCGGGCGCCACGGACCGGGGCCCGAGGGGTGGCGCACGTCACGTTACCGCCAGTACCCTGGACGCGGTGACACAGGTAAATTCCGGTGCCGAGAAGGCGCCGGAACGCGCCGGAGGGTGCCGTGAAGGCGCCGGGAGGGCGGCGGGGGAGAATCGCACCGCCACCACCGGCCGCAGAGGGGATGGACATGGAGAACCAGCAGGTCGACGTGCTGATCATCGGCGCGGGGCTGTCCGGGATCAGTGCCGCCTGCCACCTGCTCGACGGCAACCCCGCAGCCACGTACGCGATCATCGAGCGGCGCTCCGGGATCGGCGGCACCTGGGACCTGTTCCGCTACCCCGGCATCCGCTCGGACTCGGACATGTACACCTTCGGCTACGGCTTCCGTGCCTGGCACGGCACCAAGGTCCTCGCCGACGGCACGGACATCCGCCGCTACATCCGGGCCACCGCAGAGGAGCACGGCGTCACCGACCACATCCGCTTCGGGCGCAGGGCCGTCCGCGCCGACTGGTCGAGCGACGCCGCCCGCTGGACCGTCGAGACCCGCGACGAGACCACCGGCGAGACGCACGTCCTCACCGCCCGCTTCCTCGTCGGCGCCACCGGCTACTACGACTACGACGCCGGCCACCGCCCGGAGTTCCCCGGCGAGGAGCGCTTCCGCGGCACCCTCGTGCACCCGCAGCACTGGCCCCGCGACCTCGACCACACGGGCAAGCGCGTGGTCGTCATCGGCAGCGGCGCCACCGCCGTCACGCTCGTCCCCGCGATGGCCCCCGACGCCGCGCACGTCACCATGGTCCAGCGCTCGCCCACGTACGTCCTGGCCCTCCCCGCCGACGACCCGCTCTCCGTGCTCCTCCGGCGGCTGCGCGTCCCCGCCGCGCTCGTCCACCGGGTCGGCCGCACCCGCAACATCGCGATGCAGCGCGGCCTGTACGCCCTGTGCCGCAAGGCCCCGCGCCTGATGCGCAAGGTCCTCCTCGCGGCCGTGCGGGCCAGGCTCGGCAAGAGCGTCGACATGCGCCACTTCACCCCGAGCTACAAGCCCTGGGACCAGCGGCTGTGCGTGGTGCCCGGCGGCGACCTCTTCACGACCCTCAGGAGCGGGCGGGCGTCCGTGGTCACCGACCACATCGAGACGTTCACCGAGACCGGCGTCAAGGTCAGGTCCGGCGAGGAGATCCCCGCCGACATCGTCGTCACGGCCACCGGCCTGCGCATGCAGCTCGCCGGCGGCATGGAACTCGCCGTCGACGGCGCGCCCGTCGTCACCCGTGACCACCTGCTCTACAAGGGCGTCATGCTGGACGGCGTCCCCAACCTGGCGATGATCATCGGCTACACCAACGCCTCCTGGACGCTCAAGGCCGACCTCGCCGCCGACTGGGTCAGCCGCCTCGTCGCCCACATGGACCGGCACGGCCTCGCCACCGTCACCCCGGTCGCCGACGAGGGGGACCGGTCCTCCGTCTCCGTCATGGGCGAGTCGCTGACCTCCGGGTACATCGCCCGCGGCGACGCGATCATGCCCCGTCAGGGCACCCGGGACCCGTGGCGGATCCGGAACGACTACTACCGCGACCGCCGTGCGCTGAAGCGGTCCCCGATCGAGGATCCCGCCCTCCGCTTCGGCCGCGCGGTCCCCGCCGCCCGGCCCGACAAGTCCCCTGCGGCCTGACTCCGTTCGGGACCACGCCACACCCGTTCCGCACCGCCCGTTCGTCCGCACCACGCCTGCCCCGCACCGCCCGTTCCTCCGCACCACGCCCGTCCCGCACCGTCCGATACCCCGCACCACACCTGTTCCGCACCACGCCCGTTCCGCACCGCGCCCGCTCCGGACAGCAGACCGCGAGAGAGACCGAGGACGACGATGACCAGCGTGCAGAGCTATCACGAGAGGCTCAGGACCCTGTCCGAGGCCTCGGTGCACATCCACTTCGACGCGTTCACCGACATCGACTGGGACCACCCCGACTTCGCGGTCGACCCGACCGACCGACGCTGGGTGCTCCCCGCCGCCGACCCCCTGGGCGGCCACCCGTGGTACCGGGAACAGCCCCTGGAGGTCCGCACGCGCATCGGCCTGTGGCGCTACGCCAACATCGTCAAGGTGGGCATGCAGTTCGAGAACGTGCTCATCCGCGGGGTGATGGACTACCTGTTCTCGCTGCCCAACCAGAACCCGGAATTCCGCTACCTCACCCACGAGGTCACGGAGGAGTGCCACCACACCCAGATGTTCCAGGAGTTCGTGAACCGCGCGGGCGCCGACGTCCCCGGCGGGCGGCGCTCCTTCCGCGTCCTCAGCCGCTTCCTGCCGCTGGCCGGGTCCCTGGTCCCCGAGTCCTTCTTCACCGGAGTCCTCGCCGGGGAGGAGCCCATCGACCACCTCCAGAAGGCGATCCTGCGCAGCGGGGACGAGATGCACCCCCTGATGCGCCGCCTCATGCAGATCCACGTCGCCGAGGAGGCCCGCCACATCTCCTTCGCCCACGAGTACCTGCGCGTCAAGGTCCCCCGCTACGGCAGGGCGCGCAGGGGCGCGCTCTCCGTGGCCTTCCCGGTCATCATGCGGGTCCTCGGCGACGTCATCGTGGTCCCCGACCGGAAGACCGCCGAGACGATCGGCGTACCCCACTGGGTGATCAAGGACATCTTCTGGAAGTCGCCCGACGGCGAGAAGATGCTCCGCGACCTCTTCTCCGACGTACGGATGCTCGCCGAGGACATCGGCCTCATGAACAGGGCCTCCCGGCGGGTCTGGAAGGCGCTGCGCATCGACGGCCGCCCCTCCCGCCACCGGGGCGAGCCCGCCCCGCACGCCGCCTGACCTCCCGTAGGCCCGGAACGGAGAACCATGCCCTACGTCGTCACCCGGTCGTGCTGCGCCGACGCCTCCTGCGTCCTCGCCTGCCCGGTGAACTGCATCCACCCCGCTCCCGGCGAACCCGGCTTCGGGCAGACCGAGATGCTGTACGTGGA
Source organism: Streptomyces sp. NPDC096079 (assembly GCF_040303145.1). Taxonomy (NCBI): domain Bacteria; kingdom Bacillati; phylum Actinomycetota; class Actinomycetes; order Kitasatosporales; family Streptomycetaceae; genus Streptomyces; species Streptomyces sp. NPDC096079. Next base: position 185,155 of record NZ_JBEOST010000008.1, on the reverse strand, counting down.
TCCCCGCACCTGCGTCGACTGCGGCGCCTGCACCTCGGCCTGCCCGGTCGACGCGCTGAAGCCGCACACCGCGCTCACCGAGGCGGAGCTGCCGTTCCTCGCGCTCAACCGGGCCTACTACGACGGCCATCCGCACGAGGACCGGGCGCCGATGGCCGTCGTACCGCCCCAACGCCGCGCCGCCACCGAGGGGTTGCGGGTCGCCGTCGTCGGCGCCGGACCGGCCGGACTGTTCGCCGCCGACGAGCTGCTCCGGCATCCCGGCGTGACCGTCACCGTCCACGACCGGCTCCCCACCCCGTACGGCCTCGCCCGCGCGGGCGTGGCACCCGACCACCAGGACACGAAGCGGGTCGCCGGGCTCTTCCGGGCCGTCGAGAGCCAGCCCGGCTTCTCGTACCGGCTCGACACGGAGATCGGGCGCGACCTGCGCCACGAGGACCTGGTCCGCGACTTCCACGCCGTGGTCTACGCCGTGGGCGCCGCCACCGACCGCCGCCTCGGCATCGACGGCGAGGACCTGCCCGGCAGTGCCTCCGCGACCGGCTTCGTGGCCTGGTACAACGGCCACCCCGACCACGCCGGCGATCACTACGCCCTGGACGGCGAGCGGGCCGTCGTCGTCGGCAACGGCAACGTGGCCCTGGACGTGACCCGCGTCCTGACCGCCGACCCCGACGCCCTGGCCCGTACCGACATCTCCGACCGGGCCCTCGCCGCGCTGCGCGCGAGCCGCGTCCGTGAGGTCGTCGTCCTCGGTCGCCGAGGACCGGCCGAGGCAGCCTTCACCCTGCCGGAGCTGCTCGCGCTCGCCGCCCTCGACGGCGTCGACGTCCTCGTCGAGGGCCCGCCCGAGGACGTGCCCGCCGGCGCGGGCCCCAAGGCCGCGGTGCTCGCCGAACTGGCCGCCCGGACCCCCGTGCCGGGACGGCGCCGCATCGTCCTGCGCTTCCGGACCCGTCCGACGGGGATCCTCGGCGGCGACCGCGTGACCGGCCTGGCCGTGGAAGGCACGGGACCCTCCGCCGACCGGGGGACCGAGACCATCGGGACCTCGCTCGTGCTGCGCGCGATCGGCTACCGCGCCCGGCCGGTCCCGGGGCTCCCGTTCGACGAGGCGACGGGCACGGTGCCCCACGAACGGGGCCGGGTCGCACCGGGCGTGTACGTGGCCGGCTGGATCAAGCGCGGCCCCAGCGGCTTCATCGGCACCAACAAGTCCTGTGCCCAGGAGACCGTCTCCGCGCTGCTCGACGACCTCGACGCCGGGCTGCTGACCGCGCCCGTGGGCGGAGTTCCGGCGTCCGGCGGGCACCCGGCCGCCGTCGGCCTCGACGGCTGGCGGGCGATCGACGAGGCCGAGCGCGCCGAGGGCCGTCTCCAGGGGCGGCCTCGCGTCAAGATCGCCGACAGGGAGGGTCTGCTCGCGGCGGCCCGCTCCGCCCGCCCTCCGATTCGCACGGGCCGGTTCTTCCCCCGCCGGCCTACCGCCGGGTCGACGCCCTCGGACGGAAGCGGGCCCGGGTGAGGCGCGGCCCCTCGGTGGGGCGGCCGGCGATGAGGGACTGGAGGATGTCGAGGAGCGCCGCCGCGCTGTCCACCGGGTTCAGCTCCAGGGCGGAGATCGCCGGCCTGCTGTTGCGGGCGTGCTCGGAGTCGGAGCCGGCGACCACCATGGTCTGCTCGGGGACCCGCACGCCCCGGGCCGTCAGGCCCCGCTGCACACCGGCCGCGTGGCGTCCGGTGAGGCAGAAGACCGCGTCCGGCGGGCCCTCGGCGACGAGCCGGTCGGCCAGCGCCACGCCGCCCTCGACGCCCGCGCGTTCGGGCAGCTCGTACAGCCGGGGCGTGCTGCCGCGCTCCGCGCACCAGTCGAGGTAGAGCTCCTGGTGTTCGAGGTTCCAGGCGTTCGGGTCGGTGCCCCGCACGAGCGCGACGGAGCGGGCCCCCGCGGTCGCCAGGTGGTTCAGGACCAGCCGGGCGGAGACCTCGTCGTCCTCCGAGACCCAGTGCGTGAAGTCCGGACGCCCGGGCGGCCGGCCGTAGGTCACGTAGGGGATGCCCCGGTCTTCGAGGCGGGCGATCACCGGGTCGTCCACGTGCGGGTTCGTGACGATGTAGCCGTCCAGCGAGAAGGCGAGCGGGGGCACCGGCGCCCGGGTCAGGTCCGGCACCAGCATGAGGCTGAGTCCGCGCGCCAGGGCCTGTGAGGCGGCGGCGCCCACGAACCGCTCGAAGACGTCCACGCCCGCGGGCGCGTAGTCGCCGAGGGCGTCCAGGGAGCGCAGCACCAGACCGACGGCCCCCATCGTGGAGCGCCGCAGTCCCCGGGCCAGGGCGTCGGCCTCGTACCCCATCTCGTCGGCGACGGTCCTGATGTGCTCGCGCGTGGCGGCGCTGAGCGTGCCCTTGTCGTTGAGGGCGTGCGAGACGGCGGTGATGGAGACCCCCGCCCTGCGCGCCACGTCCTTGATCGTGATGCCCCGCGCCCGTGCCATCGTGCCGCCCGTCCTGAACCGAATGCCGCGGATCGGTGCCCGATCCTGCCCCCAAGCATTGCATAAAACGTTTTACGTTCCTAGCTTGATGCCCGCCGCCCCGTTGGCCCGCGGCCTCACCAGCTCCGAAGGAACACGCGTGGAACTGCACACCCTCACGACCGAGACGACCGACCCCCGCGAGCGCGGGACCCTCGTCGGCACCCGGTTCGCTCCCCACGTCCGCCGCGTCGCGGAGCTCTACCGCGAGCACTTCGCCGTCCTCGGCCTGCCCGAGGAGCGGGTCCGTGACATCGCCGGACGCAGCCACGAGGCGTTGCGGGCCTGGGCGCCCGCCCTGGCCGAGGAGTCCGACGCCTGCGCCGACGCGGCCGGCGTCGAGCGCTGGAAGGTCGCCGCCGTCGGCGCCCGCACCGAGGTCCTCGCCGGCTGCCCGCAGCCGGGGAAGGGCGAGTGCTCCACGGCGGTGTTCGCCCCCGCCGGGGCCGCGCCCCAGACCGTGCAGACCTGGGACTGGCACGACATGCTCGTCCCGGACGCGCTGCTGCACGAGCTGACGCCGCGCGAGGGTCGCAGGGTGAAGCTCTTCACCGAGTTCGGCGCCCCCGGCAAGATCGGCGTGAACAGCGCCGGCCTCGGCGTGCACTTCAACATCCTCTTCCACGCCTCCGACTCCGCGGACGGCGGCGTGCCCGTGCACGCGGTCGCCCGCCGGATCCTCGACGAGGCGGACACCCTCGACCAGGCCGTCGAGCTGGCCTCGACGGCACGCGTCAGCGCGTCCACCTCGCTGACCGTGGTCACCGCCGGCGCCGCCGCGAGCCTGGAGCTGTCTCCCGCCGGCCTCGCGGTCGTCCCGGCGGGCGAGGACGGCTGGCTGCTGCACACCAACCACTTCCTCGACGCCGGACTCGCGGCGGCGGACACCGGACCGGCCGACTCGATGACGGCCGAGCGCCTCGCCCACCTGCGCGCGGTGCGCGCCGGCCTGCCGGGGCTCACACCCGCCGAGCGGGCGAGGGCCTTCTGCGGCGAGGGAGGCGCCGACGCCGTCGTCTGCATGCGCCCCGACGCGCACAAGCCGCCGCACGAGCAGTGGGGCACCCTCCTCACCATCGGCCTCGACGTCACCCGCTGCGCGATCGACCACCTGGCCGGCCCGCCGCACGAGGCCCCGCCGAGCGGCCTCGCGCGCTTCTGAATCCCCTTCCTCCCACCGCTCCCTCCCCACCCCCGAAGGACCCGCCATGACGGAGCCCGTCCTGCCCGGCCTCAAGGCCCGCGCGGCCAGAGGCACACGCACCTTCCTGATCTCCGGATTCGGAACGGCGCTGGAGTTCTACGACTTCATCATCTACGGCCTCGCCGCCGCGATCGTCTTCCCGACGGTCTTCTTCCCCGCGTTCGACCGCACGGTGGGCACCCTGGTGGCCTTCGCCGCGTTCGGCAGCGGGTTCGTCGCCCGACCGCTCGGCGGCATCGTGATCGGCCACTTCGGCGACCGCGTCGGCCGCAAGTCGATGCTGATCCTGACGCTGCTCGTCATGGGCGGCAGCACCTTCCTCATCGGCTGCCTCCCCTCGTACGGCACCCTCGGCATCGCCGCGCCCGTCATGCTCGTCGCCCTGCGGCTCGTCCAGGGCTTCGCGGCGGGCGGTGAGTGGGGCGGCGCGTCCCTGTTCGGCATCGAGAACGCCCCCGAGGACCGGCGCGGCCTGTGGGGCAGCTTCACCAGCGCCGGCATCGGCATCGGCAGCCTCTTCGGCACCGGCGTCTTCACCCTGATCTCCCTGCTGCCGCAGGACCGGCTCGAAGCCTGGGCCTGGCGCCTGCCGTTCTGGCTGGGCGGCCTCCTCGTCCTCGTCGGCGTCCTCGCCCGCAGCCGCATGCCCCAGGAGGAGCGCCGCACCGAGAGCGCGCCCCGCGTCCCCATCCTGGAAGCCGTCAGGCGGCACCCGCGCCGGATGCTGCTCGCCATCGGCGTGGCCTTCGGGTACAACACCCTCGCGTACATCGGCACGATCTTCACGGTGACGTACGCGGAGGAGCGCGGCTACAGCTACACCGAGTCCCTGCTCCTCCAGGTGGCCGGATCCCTCGCCTTCACGATCGCCGTGCCCGTGATGGCGCTCCTCTCCGACCGGAAGGGCCGCAAGCCCGTCGTCATCCTCGGGACCGTCGCCTACGCCGTCTTCTTCTTCCTGTACTTCCCGCTGGTGGACGGCCATGTGCTCGTCCTGGCCACGGTCGCCTACGTCCTGGTGAACGTGCTGATGGCCGCCCCGCAGGGCTGCATCCCCGCCTTCCTCGGCGAGCAGTTCTCCGCGGCCACCCGCTACTCGTCGATCTCCGCCACCTATCAGACCGGTGCCGCGCTGGGCGGCGGGACGGCGGCCACCGCCGCGACCGCCCTGTTCCTCGCGTACGACGGCGATCCGATCGGCGTCGGCCTGTACTCGGGCGCGGCGGCGCTGGTCCTGGTGCTCTGCGCCTGGGGTCTGCGCGAGACGTTCCGCGTCCCGACCGCCCAGCTGGGCGAGGAGACGGCGCAGCCGGTGACCGAGCGGGTCACGGTCTAGCGACTTTCCGGACAGGCCGCTAGGGGGTGTTTCGGAAGTCCCGCACAGCACCCGCGGCGCCCGGCACGCGCCCTCGCCGCACCGGCCAAAGACCCAAGTAGCTCCGCTACGAGGGCCTTCGTCCGGCACGCCGAGGGCGCGCACCGGACACCGCGGGCACCGCACAGGACTTTCGAAACACCCCCTAGGAGCGGAGGAAGGCGCGCACCCCCGCGGAGACGGTGTCGTCGCCGAGGAGCGCGTTGTGGTCCAGACAGCCGGCGCCGTTGTTGACGGCGCCGGCCAGGGGCACGCTGGCGTCGGGGTTGATGACCTCGTCGCAGTTCGACCACCAGGTCGCGTAGCGCACGGCCCCGGGCGTCTCGTCGCCCTCCGCGAGCTTCTTCTGGACGTAGGAGTTCGGGGTCATGTCGCGGCAGGCCTGGTCCCACAGCGCGCACGCCCAGGCCGTGCCGGTGCCGTGGTTGGGGCCGGCGAGGGAGACCCAGTGGGTGACGGAGGACTGACCGGCGGGGTCGAACTTCACGTACCAGCGGGTGACGAGGCTGCCGAAGGAGTGGGCGACGAGGTCGACCCGGCTCGCCCCGGTCCGGCGCTTGACGTCCTCGACGTACGCGGCGAGTTCCCCGGAGATCACCTCGTTGACGGACCTGTGGGTGTCGTACCCGAAGGAGAACAGTTCGGCGTCGGTGTATCCGTCGGCCTTCAGGTCGGCGCGCAGCCCGCCCCAGACGCCCGGGTCGGCGTTGTATCCGTGGACGAACACCACGGGCGTACGGGCGGACGCGGGAGCCTCGGCACGGACCGGCGCGGCCGACAGGAGCAGCGACGCGACGACGGCGAGCAGCGGAGCGACGGTCCGGCCACGGAGTCTCAACACGCTTTCCCCTAAGATGAGTTACGCACGAGTAGTCACGAGCATGGTGGGGGCCCGAGGGGGCGGATGGCCAGCCCCCCGCACGGTTTCGCGGCCCCCGGTTCCGTCAGGTGATCGCGAAGGGGGACGCGCGTGCGGGGACGGCGGGGGAGCGACGGGGGCTCCGGTCGCGGCGATGGGGAGACGGCGCGCCTGCGCGCCGCCGCCGAGGCGGGGGACGTCACGGCGATGTTCCGGTACGGCGTGGGGCTCGCGACGGGCGACGACAGGGACGGCGGAGAGCGCTGGCTGCGCCGGGCGGCCGCGGCGGGGCATCCAGAGGCCGGGGTGACCCTGGGCGTCCTGCTCCACCGGTGGCAACGGCCCGTCGAGGCCCTGCCGTTGCTGAGGGCGGCGGCCGGGGCCGGGCACGTGCGGGCGATGGAGATCGTCGGCTATCTGATGCGGCAGCGGGGCGAGGACGCCGAAGGGGTCCTCTGGTACCGGCGGTCGGCCGAGGGCGGCAACCCCTACGCGATGGCCGTCCTCGGGGACCTGGACCGGGAGCGGGGTGACCTGTCCGCGGCCGAGAGCCGGTACCGGCGGGCCGCCGAGGCGGGCCTCGCCGACGCCGCGTACGCCCTGGGGAAGCTGCTGTTCGAGCGGGGCGAGGGCGTCGAGGCCCGGAGCTGGGCCCGGCGTGCGGCGGAGGGCGGCAGCACCGCCGCGATGAACACCCTCGGGATCCTGGCGCAGGAGGAGGGGGACCGCGAGGCGGCGAAGGCCTGGTACCGCAGGTCGGTCGCGGCCGGCGACGACGAGGGCGGGCGCCTGCTCGCCGGGGTGCTCACCCGCGACGAGGTGCTCGGGGAGCTGGAGGACCGGCTGGCCGAGCGGGCGGGGAAGGGGGACGTCGAGGCGTGCGTCGCCCTCGGGCGGGCGAGGGAGCGGAGCGGCGACCTCTACGCGGCTCAGGGGTGGTACGAGAAGGCCGCGAGGGCGGGGCACGTCGGGGCGATGAACCATCTGGCCCGGATCTCGGAGGAGCAGGGCCACCTCCGTCAGGCGCGGTCATGGCGCCGGAAGGCCGAAGAATCCTGAGGCCTCTGTGACGGATTGACCCTCTTCGGGCGGAGGCCCTCCGGGTCCACGGGCGAAGTGGTGCCGTCCCAGGGGTTGTCAGTGCAATTTCACATTACTATGTTACAGCGCACACGGCCTGATGAACGCCCGTCATACGCCGTGGGAACCCGACCAGTTCGCGAACCCATCCCCGCACCACCCCCCTCATCAGCTGGAGTTCCGTTGTCCCTCCACCGACGTGTGCGCTCGTCCCTGCTCGCCTCCGCCATCGCGGTCACCCTCCTGGCCTCCGCCGGCCAGGCCGGTGCCTTCGCGACCGCCACGGACGACGCCACCACGGCCCAGGCCCCCGCGTCCGGCGCGCGGGCCCCTCAGACGCAGCCCGGAGCCAACCCCTTCGACGAGGTCCAGCACCGCGCCTCCGCCCCGAGCACCACCTTCGGACCGGCCCCCGCCCCCGGCGGTCTCGCCACCGGCCGCGTACCCGGCCGGGCCCCGGCCGCCACCGGCGCGCGCCTCCTCGCCGCGGCCGCCCCCGGCACCACCGCCGCCGGCGTCCCCTGCACCCTCGACGGCATCACCGGCCTCGGCCCCGAGCAGTTCGCCGACTTCCTCGCCGACCCCGCGGTGACCGCCGACGGCTGTCTGCGCGGCCTCATATGGACCTGGGACGCCCGCCTCGCGCCCGTCATGTCCGACGCCCACGTCCAGGCCGTCGCCCGTCGCATATCGAGCCTGTCCGCCGCCCACGACGGACGGAACTCCTCCCACCTGGAGGAGATGTTCACGTACCTCCACGCCGTCGCCTACCACGACTTCTCCCGCGGCGAGATCGACACCACCGACGCGCCCACCGTCGACGCCGTCCGGCGGGCCGTCGCCGACTTCGGCGCCGCCGCCCGCACCTTCGACGTCACGGCCACCAACGCGAACACCCTCCGCGAAGCCCTCAACGCGGCGAGCGCGCCCGGCCTGCGTCAGCACCAGCTCGGCCTGATCAAGCGGGTCCTGGCCACCATGGACCCGTCGCACACCGCCACGAACCTCGACCCGGCCTGGGCCGGTGCCGCGCTCGCCGGCCTGTCCGTCAACTACCTCGGCGTCTACCCGGGCAACCAGGACAGCGCCTTCCACGCGGCCGTCGCCGCCGACCCCGCCTACCGCGCGGCCTTCAAGGCCTTCGCCGGCTACGTCCACCTCAAGGGCACCGCCAACGCCTGGGTCGTCCGTGACGCCGTGAGCGAGTACGGTCGCTTCGGCCAGGTCGCCGCCCTGAAGGACGGCGTCGTCGCCGACCTCGGTCCGCTGCTCACCACCGTCACCGACACCTTCGGCCGCGGCAGCCAGCCCTGGGCGAAGGTCGTCTCCTGGCTCAACTTCTACGAGGCCTGCGCGCCGTACGGCGTGTGCAAGGCGGACATCGAGAAGCAGCTCTTCCCGTACACGTACACCTACGACAACGGGGCCATCAAGGTCCGCACCGCGCTCGACCGGGCCACCGTCGACCAGCTCTACTACGCGAGCAAGCAGGTCAAGGCGCAGTTCCACCGCGTCATCGGCACCGACCAGCCGCTGGCCGGCGACACCAACACCACCCTGAACATCGTCCTCTACGCCTCCCGCGCCGACTACGAGAACTACCACCCCCTCCTCACCGGGATGGACACCAACAACGGCGGCATCTACATCGAGCGCGGCGCCACCTTCTACACCTACCAGCGGCGCGTCCCGCAGGACTCCTCCCTCACCCTGGAAGAGCTCTTCCGGCACGAGTACACCCACTACCTGAACGGCCGCTACGCCGTCCCCGGCTCCTTCGGCGAAGGCCCCTGGTACCAGGGAGACCGCACCACCGCCATGGACGAGGGCACGGCCGAGTTCTTCGACGGAGCCACCCGCGACAACGGCATCGCCGTCCGCAAGTCGCTGGTCCGCGGCGTCATCAACGACACCGCAGGCGGCGGTCCCCGGATGAACGTCCGCCAGATCCTCAACGCCACCTACGCCGGCGACGGCTTCCGCTTCTACAACTACGCCGGAACCTTCTTCGAGTTCCTCTGGACCGAGCGCCCCTCCCTGCTCCGCGAGATGTACGCGAACCTGCGGGCGAACGACGTGGCCGCCTACGACGCCTGGCGCAACCGGCTGGGCTCCGACACCGGCCTCCAGCGCGACTACGACCGCTTCCTCGACACCCAGATCGCCAAGGTCGACCAGCTCTACGTCCCCAACACCACCTTCACGCCCAACGCGCAGCTGCGTGACTCCGCCCTCGCGTCCGTGAAGTCCGCCTTCGCCACCGCCACCTACAGCACCCCCGACTGCGTCGAGAACGGCGACCCGGGCAAGCGCCGCTTCGTCTGCACCGGGCGGATCACCGCCAACCTGTCCGATGCCGACAACCCCGACAAGATCTTCAAGGACATGTCCGAGACCGTCGACTACTTCATCCTCGACCGGGCCGGCGCCGCGTCGAACAACCTGGCCGACATGAACTGCAGCTTCGGACCGGTCGACATCTGGTCCAACAGGGTCGCGGGCACGTCGAGCTTCAGCTGCGAGGGCCCCCTCCGCAGCTGATCCCGCATCCCGCATCCCGCACCGTCCGGGCCGGTCCTTCCACGGGGGGAGGGGCCGGCCCGGCACCGCGACCCCCCCTCCGGAGGACGTACACGTGAGCACCACCCCGCAGCAGGTCCGCACCACCGACTACCACACCGCGGGCGAGCCCTTCAGGATCGTCGACGAGGACCTGCCGCCCCTCCCCGGCGACACCGTCGCCGCGCGCCGCGCCCTGGCACCCCGGCTCGGCCCGGTCGACGAGCTGCGCCGCCTCCTCGTCCGGGAGCCGCGCGGCCACTCCGGCATGTACGGCGGGTTCGTCGTCCCGCCCGACGACGACGGCGCCCACTTCGGCGTGCTGTTCTGGCACAAGGACGGCTACTCCACCGCCTGCGGCCACGGCACCATGGCGCTCGGCGCCTGGGCCGTCGACACCGGACGCGTCCCCGCACCCGACGACGGCGACGTCCCCGTCCGCGTCGACGTGCCCTCCGGGCGCGTCACCGCGACCGTCCACCGCGCGGGCGGCCGCACCACCGGCGTCACCTTCCGCAACGTCCCGGCCCGCGTCCTCGCCCGCAAGGTCCCCGTCACCACCGCCTCCGGCACCGTCGACGTCGACCTCGCCGACTCCGGCGCCTGCTACGTGTCGGTCCCGGCGCGCGCCCTCGGCCTCGACACCACCCCGGCCTCCCTGCCCGCGCTCGTCCGGGCCGGCCGGGAGATCCGCGCCGCGTTCCCCCGGCACGACGTGTACGGCGTGATCCTCCACGAGGAGCTGCCCGACACCCCCACCGGGCCCCGTCAGCGCAACGTCACGGTCTTCGCCGACGGACAGGTCGACCGCTCGCCCTGCGGCTCGGGGACCTCCGCCCGTCTCGTCCTGCTCGGCGACGAGGGGCGACTCGCCCCCGGGGACGTCCTCACCCACGAGTCCGTGGCCGGCACCGTGTTCACCGGCCGCCTGCTGTCCGGCGGGATCACGGAGGTCACCGGTGCCACCCACCGCACCGGCACCCACACCTTCGTCCTCGACCCCCACGACGACCTGGGAACGGGGTTCCTGCTGTGACCACCACGAACGAGCCGCTGCGCATCGACGCCCCGGCCATGACACGCCTGCTCACCCCGGCGGCGGCGGCCGACGTCCTCGCCGGCGTCCTGCGCGCCGGACTCGACCCCGAGACCGCGCCTCCCCGCACCGCCGTCCCCGTCCCGGCCGGTGAACTCCTCCTCATGCCCGCCGCCGACCACGCGTACGCCGGGGTGAAGATCGCGGGCGTGGCACCCGGCAACCCGGCCCTCGGCCTGCCCCGCATCACCGGCTCGTACCTGCTCCTCGACGGCACGGACCTCCGGCCCCTCGCCCTCCTCGACGGCGCAGCCCTCACCGAGCTGCGCACCCCGGCCGTCTCCGCGCTCGCCGTCCGCCGGCTGACACCGGACGACCGGCCCCTGCGCCTGGTGCTCTTCGGCACCGGGCCCCAGGCGTACGGCCACCTGGAGGCCGTCCTCGCCGTCCGCGAACTCGCCGAGGCCGTCATCGTCGGACGGTCCCCCGTCGCCGCGCGCGCCCTCGCCGGATACGCGCGGACGCTCGACGTGCCCGCGCGCGCCGGAACCCCCGGGGACGTCGCCGGGGCCGACCTCGTCGTCTGCTGCACCACGGCCCGTACACCCCTCTTCGACGGCACCCTGGTCGCCCCCGGCGCCACCGTCGTGGCCGTCGGCTCGCACGAGCCGACGGCCCGGGAGACGGACACCGCGCTCGTGACCCGCTCCGAGGTGTACGTCGAGGCGCGCGCGGCGGCGCTCCGCGAGGCCGGCGACCTGCTCGTCCCGATCGCCGAGGGGGCGATCGGCGCGGACCACATCGCCGGCACCCTCGCCGACCTGGTGAACGGCCGCGCCCCCTCCGGGCGTCCGCGGTTCTTCAAGAGCGTGGGCATGGCCTGGGAGGACCTCGCCGTCGCGAGCGCCCTGTACCGGGCGGTCTGGGAGGCCTGACCGGGCCCCCTTCCCGGCGCGCCTCAGCGGTGCCTGAGGTTGACGACCGCGGCCCTGGCCACCGCCAGGGGGTTGAGGAACCGCAGCGGGCCGATCAGACGGGACGCGAACAGGTGCATGTGGCGCGCCAGCGCCCCGTCCCGCGCCGCCGCCGAGAACATCAGCCGCTCCATGGGGTTGAACGGCCGCCCCTTGGCGAAGTCGGCGGCCAGGAACTGGTGGCCGCTCAGCCGGCGCCGGTGCCTGCGCGCGTACGCCGCGAGCGAGCGGTCGAGGTCGCCCCCGCCGGTCACGGCCGCGGCGACCGCCTCCGCCAGCCAGTGCGCCGACTGCAGGGCCCACCCGCACCCCACGCCCCACAGGGGATCGCCGGTCAGGGCCGCGTCGCCGACGAGCGCGAGGCCCGGGGCGGTGGCCCTGCGGGTGTGGAGCGGGTAGTCGACCGCGCCGGTGAACTTCGTGACGCGCTCCGCGGAGTCGATCGGCGGCGCGTCGGGCAGGGAGCGGACGAAGTCCAGGAAGCTGCCCTCCAGGTCCTCCCGGAAGGCCGGCAGCCGCTTCTTGTCCGGGAGCACCGCGACGACCGTGATGCCGTCGTCGTTCGGGAACGCGTAGGCCATGTCGGGGACCAGGAACCAGGCGTGACTGATGCCGTCGCGCAGCGGCAGGTTGCGGAAGTGGGCGAGATAGCCGAACCGCGCGTTCTCGTGCCGCCGGGTGGGCACCCCCGCGAGCCGGGCCACCGCCGAGTCCTTGCCGTCGGCACCGACCACCAGACGGGCCCGTATCTCGCGCTCGCCCTCGGGTGTCGACGCCCGCACTCCCACGGTCCGCCCGTCCTCCTGGACGAGACCGGTCACGGTGTGGCCGAGGAGCACGTCGACCCCCGGGGTCTCCGCCGCCCGGCACCTGATCAGCGGGTCGAGGACGCTGCGCCGGACGTTGTAGCCGTAGGGCAACTCGGGGCCGGGTGCCGCGCTCGGCTCGATCCAGCCCCAACGGGTGTACCAGCGCGCCTCGTTGCGGACGGCCCCCGCCTTCTCCAGGGCGGGGGCCAGGCCGAGTTCCGCCAGGATCGGGGTGGCGTTGGCGGTGATCGAATGGGTGCACAGCGCCTTGTACGCCGTGGGGCGCGAGCGGCGTTCGAGGAGCGCCACGCGGGCGCCCCGTCGGGCGAGCAGGATCGCCGCGGCGGAGCCGGCGAGGCTCGCTCCGCCGATGACGACGTCGTAGTCGGGTCCCGCGCTCTCGGGCTCGGTCATGCGCTGTTCGTCCCCCCGTGAGGTGCTGCCATTTCTGTCAGGAACATGAGGACGAGGAACGTGAGCGGTTGTCAAGAGCGCGGGCCGGCCTTCAGCCGCCCACCGGGCCCTCGGGGAAGTGGCAGGCCACCTGCCGGGCCTCGCCCGCGGTGACGGTCCTCAGCGGCGGCGCCTCGGTGCGGCACACCTCCCGCGCCTTGGGGCACCGGGGATGGAACGTGCAGCCCGGCGGGGGAGCGGCCGGGCTCGGCGGATCCCCGAGCAGCGTGATCCGCTCCCGGGCCCGCTCGGCCGCCGGATCGGGCAGGGGCACGGCGGAGAGCAGCGCCCGGGTGTAGGGGTGGGCGGGCGCCGCGTACACCCGCTCCTTCGCGCCGATCTCCACGATCCGGCCGAGGTACATCACGGCGACCCGGTCGCAGACCCGCTTCACCACCGAGAGGTCGTGGGCGACGAAGAGGTAGGCGAGGCCGAGTTCGCGCTGGAGGCGCTCCATGAGGTTGACGATCTGCGCCTGGACGGACACGTCGAGCGCGGACACGGGCTCGTCCGCGACGACCAGCCGGGGTCCGGTGGCCAGCGCCCGGGCGATGCCGATGCGCTGGGCCTGCCCGCCCGAGAACTCGTGTGGATGCCGGTCGATGTGCTCCGGGATGAGCCCCACCAGCTCCATCAGCTCGGCGGCCCGCTTGCGCGCCTCGGCGGCCGAACTCCCCTGGACCAGCAGCGGGTCGGAGATGATCCGGGCGACGGTCTGCCGGGGGTTGAGGGAGGAGTGGGGGTCCTGGAAGACCATCTGGAGCTCGCGGCGGAGCGGCTTCAGTTCTCGCTGGGACAGATGGCTGATGTCCCGTCCGTCGTACGTGACGGAGCCGGCGGTCGGCTCCAGGAGCCGCACGATCATGCGGCCGGTGGTCGACTTCCCGCAGCCGGACTCCCCGACGAGGCCGAGGGTCTCGCCCGCGGCCACGTCGAAGGAGACGCCGTCGACGGCCCGGACGGGCGCCGACCGGGCCCGCCGTCCGGGGAACGTCATCGTCAGGTCCCGGACGCGGAGCAGGGGCGGGGGTGTGGTGGTCATGAGGGAACGCCTTCGTGAGCGGGGAAGTGGCAGGCCGCCGGGTGTCCGTCCGGGCCGCGGAGCGGCGGGCGTTCGGCCGCGCAGCGGGCCCGCTCCTGCTCGGAGCCGGCGGCGGCGCGGGAGCAGCGGGGCGCGAACGCGCAGCCCGGCGCCGGGGCGAGCAGGGAGGGCGGGCTGCCGGGGATCGCCCGGAGCGGCGCGTCGTCCTCGTCGTCGAGCCGGGGCAGCGAGTCGAGCAGGCCCCGGGTGTACGGATGGGCCGGCCGCGCGAACAGCGCGTCCACCGGGGCGTGTTCGGCGGCGCGGCCGCCGTACATCACCAGGACCTCGTGGGCCACCCGGGCGACCACCCCCAGGTCGTGGGTGATCATGACGACGGAGAGGCCCCGGTCCTCCTGGAGGCGGGCGATCAGCTCCAGGATCTGGGCCTGGACGGTGACGTCGAGCGCGGTCGTCGGTTCGTCGGCGATCAGCAGCTCCGGCTCGCAGGCGAGCGCCATCGCGATCATCACGCGCTGGCGCATGCCCCCCGAGAACTGGTGCGGGTACTCGCCGGCCCGGCGGCGGGGCTCGGGGATGCCGACCTCGCCGAGCGCCTCGACGGCCCGCGCGCGGGCCGCCGCGCGACGGGACCCGAAGTGGACCCGGTGGTGCTCGGCGATCTGCTCCCCGACGGTGTAGTACGGATGCAGGCTGGACAGCGGGTCCTGGAAGATCATCGCCATCCTCCGGCCGCGCAGCCGGTTGAGCTCGCGCTCCGGGAGCCCGACCAGTTCGCGGCCCGACAGGCTGACGGAGCCGGAGACCTCGGCGCCCGTGTGGAGGCCCATCACGGCGAGCGAGGTGACGGACTTGCCGGAGCCGGACTCGCCGACGATGCCGAGGGTGCGTCCGGGCGGGACGTCGAAGGAGAGGGCGTCGACGGCCCGGACGGGGCCGTGGCGGGTGGGGAAGGTGACCGTGAGGTCCCGCACCGACAGCAGGGGGGCCTGGTCGGCCATCAGTACCTCACTCGCGGGTCGACGACGGCGTACAGCAGGTCGACGGCCAGGTTGGCGACGACGATGAAGGTGGCGGCGAGCAGCGTGACCCCGAGGATGACGGGCTGGTCCCCGGTGGTCAGGGCGCCGTAGAAGAGACGTCCGACGCCGGGCAGTCCGAAGAGGGACTCGGTGATGACGGCGCCGGCGAGGAGCCCGCCGAGGTCCATGCCGAAGAGGGTGAGGACCGGGGTCATGCCCGCCCGCAGGCCGTGCTTGACGACGACGGTGCGGCGCGGCAGGCCCTTGGCGCGGGCGGTGCGGATGTACGGCTCCGCCATGGACTCGATCATCGAACCGCGGCTCTGCCGGGCGTACATGGCGGCGTAGAGCACGGCGAGGGCCAACCAGGGCAGCAGCAGGTTGGAGGCCCAGGACAGCGGGTCGGAGGTGAAGGGGACGTACTGCGGGTAGGGCAGCAGCCCGGTCAGCCGGATCAGTCCGTAGATGAGCAGCACCGAGGTGAAGTAGACCGGCAGGGAGGCGGCGGCGACCGCGCCGACCATGAGGACCCGGTCGGTGAGGGTGTCCTTGCGGAGCGCGGCGGTCACGCCCGCGGAGAGGCCGAGGACCAGCCACAGCACGGCCGCGCCGACGGCGAGCGAGGCGGAGACCGGCAGCCGGTCGACGAGCAGGTCCCAGACGCCCTCGCTGTTCTCGTACGAGTAGCCGAGGCACGGGAAGTCGCAGCGCAGGGCGTACGGTCCGGTGCCCATGGTGCGGCCGGTGAAGATGCCGGTGACGAAGTCGGCGAACTGGCGCCACAGCGGGGCGTCCAGGCCCATGTGGGCGCGGATCGCCTCCAGGCGTTCGTCGCTGCACGCCTTGCCGCAGGCGGCGGCGGCCGGGTCGGAGGGCAGCACGTAGAAGATGGTGAAGGTGACGGCGGCGATCGCGAGGAGCACGCCGGCGACCCCGAGGAGCCGGCGGCCGAGGTAGAGGATCACGTACGCCCCCCGCGCGGGTCGAGGAGGTCGCGCAGGGCGTCGCCGAGGAGGGTGAACGCCAGCACGGTGAGGAAGAGGCAGAGGCTGGGGACGAGGAAGTACATGGGGTCCGTGTCGTAGTAGGCGACGCTCTCCGCGATCATCTGGCCCCAGGACGGGGTCGGCGGTCGGACGCCGACGCCGAGGTAGCTGAGGGCGGCCTCGGTGGCGATCATGCCGGGGATCATGAGCGTGGTGTACGCGATGACGGGTCCCGCGACGCCCGGGAGGACGTCCCGGGCGAGGATGCGCCAGGGGCCGGAGCCGCCGACGCGGGCCGCGTCGACGTACTCGCGGTGCTTGAGCGAGAGGGTCTGGCCGCGGACGACCCGGGCGACGCCGGGCCAGCCGAAGAGGCCGATGACGAGGATCATCAGGAGCGTGCGGTTGACGTCCCGGGCCACCGACATCATCGCGATCATGAAGATGAGGGAGGGGAAGGACATCGTCAGGTCCATCAGCCGGGACAGGACGGTGTCGGTGCGGCCGCCGAAGTAGCCCGCGGCGATGCCGGCCGTCACCCCCGCCACCACGACGATCGCGGTGGCGGCGAAGGCGATGAGCAGGGACACCTGGGCGCCGTGCACGACCCGGGCGAACAGGTCGCGCCCGGTGATGGGTTCGACGCCGAGCCAGTGCTCGGCGGAGACCCCGCCGAGCGGCCCGATCGGCAGCCCGCCGAGGTAGGGGTCGACGGCGGTCTTGTCGAACTCCTCCGGGCTCCAGCCGCCCAGCGCGCCGATCAGCGGGGCGGCCACGGTCATGAGGGCGAAGAGGGCGACGACGGCGAGGGAGAGCTTGAGGGAGGTGCGGCGGCGCAGTTCCGCGCGGACCAGCCGCCAGGCCCCGCCGCCCCCGTGCACCGGTGGTGCGGTGGTGGTCGTGTTCATGGGAGGGGCGTCCTTCAGTTCGCGCTCTTCGACGGGTCCTTGAGTCCGACCGTCGCGTAGTCGAGCTGGCCGCTCCAGGAGGTGTGCCCGTAGGCGCCGGCGATGTTGGTGCCGACGAGCAGCGAGCGGCGCTTCATGGCGCCGGGAGCGACGGGGGCCTTGGCGAGGATCTGTCCGTCGAGCTCCTGCCACGCCTTGTTGGCCCGGTCGCCGTCGGTCATGGCGGCGATCTCGTCCATCCGCTTCATGGTGGCGTCGTCCTTGAAGAGGGAGTGGTTGCCGGAGTTGCCCTTCACCTTGATGTAGCGGCCGTCGAAGACGAACGGCAGGAAGGTGGTGCCGGAGGGGAAGTCGGGGCACCAGCCGGTGTAGACGAGGTCCGTGCGGTTCTTGGTGTCGCCGATGGTGTCGTAGAAGGCGGACGGGTCGACGGTCTCGAGGGTGACCTTGATGCCGGCCCGGCCCAGGGACTGCTGGATGGCCTCGCCGATGGCCTTGTCGTTGATGCTGACGGTGAGGCGGGTGGAGAGGCCGTCGGCCTTCCCGGCCTCCTTCAGGAGCTGCTTCGCCTTCTCGGGGTCGCCGGACAGCGGGATCTTCAGGGTGTCGGGCTGCTTTCCGCCGGTGAAGAGGAGGCCGGGCATGGCCGCGGTGGAGGCGTCGGTGACGGCGGGGCCGCCGGCGGCGGTGACGATCGCCTCTCGGTCGAGGGCCCACTGCACGGCCTGGCGGACCTTCAGCTCGTCGAAGGGGGCGCGGCCGGTGTGCATCTGGAGCATCTCGGTGCAGCTGCTGGACTCGGCGAGCAGCCGGGCCCGGACGTCGGCCTTGGTGAGCACCTTGGAGATGGACTCGGGGCGGAGCTGGGCCCACGGGACGGCGGAGGCGTCGGTGCCGGAGGAGGCGACCAGCCGGTCGTCGATCTGGTTGCCCTTGAGGCCCATGGTGACGACGATCCGGTCGGGGTAGGCCTTGCGGACGGAGTCGGTCCTCGGGTCCCAGTGGGGGTTGCGGACGAGGACGAGCTGCTTGTCGCGGGCGTACGTCTCGATCTTGTACGGCCCCGAGGAGAACGGGCGGCTGTCGTACTGGGGGCCCTTGTCCTGCTGCCGGGGCACCGGGGCGAAGGTCGGGAGGGTGGCGGCGTAGGGGAACTCGGCGAAAGCGGTGTGGAGTTCGAAGACGATCGTGCGGGCGTCCGGGGTCTTCACGGAGTCGAGGTGCCTGCCCTGGGCCGGGCCCTGGTAGCCCTTGGCGCCGGCGAGGTAGCGGGCCGCGTAGTCGGGGCCGCCGGGCAGGTCGGGGGAGAAGGACCGCTCCACGTTGTACTTGACGTCCTGGGCGGTGACCGGGGTGCCGTCCTCGTACTTCAGGCCCGGCTTGAGGCGGAAGGTCCAGGTCTTGGCGCCGTTGGAGGGGGTTCCGAGGTCCTCGGCGAGGTCGGGGACCAGTTCGCTGCCCTGGGCGCCGGGCCCGGCCTTGTAGGTGACCAGGGTGCGGTAGAGGAGCCGGGTGCCGAAGTCCATGTCGGGCATGACCCAGTTGCGGGCCGGGTCGAGGTGGGTGAAGTCCTGGTTGGACAGCACCGTGAGCGTGCCGCCCTTCTTCGGGGTCCCGCCGACGACCGCGCCGTTGGTGGCGGCGGCGGGGTTCGCGCGGTGCGGGGAGCCCGCGGACGTCCCGCCCCCGGAACAGGCGGTCGCGCCGAGGGCGAGGGTGGTCACCAGGGCGATGGCCACGGTGCGGGTGCGCTGGTTCATGAAGGTCACTCCGGGAGAGCAGCAGTCGGACAGCCGGCGTCGAGAAAGGAGCGGCTGGAATGTGACCGGTAACATAGTAATGTGAAATTGTACTGACAAGGTGTCGGGCGCTCCGTTACTCATCCGTGTCCGGGTGGCGAGGGCGATGACGGCGCGGCAACTGAGAAGCTCCCCGCAGGTCTTGGCAACGTCAGTGCCATGTGAAATATTACTGCCGTGCCCACGAGAAACACCTCGGATGTCATCGTCGTCGGCGCCGGCGTCGTCGGCGCGGCCTGCGCCCACTACGCCGCCCGAGCCGGCCTCTCCGTCACCGTCGTCGACCGCGGTCCCGTCGCCGGCGGGACCACGGGAGCCGGTGAGGGGAACCTCCTGGTCTCCGACAAGGAACCGGGGCCCGAACTCGAACTCGCCCTCATCGCCACCGCGTCGTGGCGGGAGCTCGCCGAACTGCTCCCGCCGCAGGTCGAGTACGAGGCCAAGGGCGGGCTCGTCGTCGCCTCGGACGAGGCGGGCATGAGCGCCCTGCGCGCCTTCGCGGCCCGCCAGGAGAAGGCGGGCGTCACCAGCCGGGAGGTCCCCGGGGACCGGCTCCACGACCTGGAGCCCCACCTCGCACCCACCCTGGCGGGCGGCTTCCTCTATCCCCAGGACGCCCAGGTGATGCCCGCCCACGCCGCGGCCCAGCTCCTGCGGGCCGGCGGCGAACGCGTCCGGCTGCGCCTGGGGGAGGAGGTCACCGGCCTGCTCACCGGATCCGCCGGCGAGATCCGCGGCGTACGGACCACCGCCGGCGAGATCCACGCCCCGAACGTCGTCAACGCCGCCGGGACCTGGGGCGGCGCCCTCGCCGAACTCGCCGGCGTCCACCTGCCCGTACTGCCCCGCAGGGGCTTCGTCCTCGTCACCGAACCCCTCCCGCGCCTGGTCCGCCACAAGGTGTACGCCGCCGACTACGTCGCCGACGTGGCCAGCGGCTCCGCCGCGCTCCAGACCTCGGCGGTCGTCGAGGGCACCCCCGCCGGCCCCGTCCTGATCGGCGCCAGCCGCGAACGGGTCGGCTTCGACCGGACGCTCTCCACCGAGGTCCTGCGCCGGCTCGCCGCCGGGGCCACCGCGCTGTTCCCGGTCCTCGGCACCGTACGGGCCGTCCGCACCTACCTCGGCTTCCGCCCGTACCTGCCCGACCACCTGCCCGCCATCGGCCCCGACCCGAGGGTCCCCGGACTGCTCCACGCCTGCGGCCACGAAGGGGCGGGCATCGGACTCGCCCCCGTCACCGGCCGGATCGTCACCGCCTGCCTGACGGGCGCCGAACCGCCCCTCGACATCCACCCGTTCCGCCCCGAGCGATTCGCCGACACGGCGGCCTGACGGGCACGCACCCACCGTCACGAGAGGAGGGCCCGTGGCCCGCACCCCCGCCGACCTCGTCGGCGCACAGCCCGACCCGCCGTTCGAGATCACCTTCGACGGCCGCCGCGTCACCGCCCTGCCCGGCCAGACCGTCGCCGCCGCCCTCTGGGGCGCCGGCATCCTGGCCTGGCGCACCACCCGGGACGGCGGCCGCCCGCGCGGCGCCTTCTGCGGCATCGGCCAGTGCTACGACTGCCTCGCCACCGTCAACGGCGAACCCAACCGGCGCGCCTGCCTCGTCCCGGCCCGTCCCGGCGACGCGATCACCACCCAGGAGGGACACGGCCATGACCGCCTCACCGTCTGAGCCCGGGGCGCGGCGCGCACCCTACGACCTCGCGGTCGTCGGCGCGGGCTCCGCCGGACTCTCCGGAGCCGTCACGGCCGCCGAACTCGGCCTCTCCGTCGCCCTCCTCGACACCTCCACCCAGACCGGAGGCCAGTTCTACCGCCACCCGGCGCCCGCCCTCGGCGCCGTGCGGCCCGAGGCCCTGCACCACGACTGGTCCGCCTACTCCGACCTGAGGCGACGCCTCACCGGAAGCACCGTCACCCACCTGCCGGGCCACCACGTGTGGTCCACCGTGCGGGAGGGCGACGGGACCTGGGCGGTGCACGCGGTCACCGGGGCGGACGGCGACGCCGAACGGCCGGTACGGATCAGGGCCAGGGCCCTGCTGCTCGCCACCGGCGCGTACGAGCGTCAACTCCCCTTCCCCGGCTGGACCCTGCCGGGCGTCGTCGGCGCCGGAGGGGCCCAGGCCATGCTCAAGTCCGGCCTCGTCCTGCCCGGCCGTCGCGTCGTGGTGGCCGGCAGCGGCCCGCTGCTGCTCGCCGTCGCCACCTCCCTCGCCGCGGCGGGCGCCCGGGTGCCCGCCGTGGTCGAGGCCGCCGGATACCTCCGGTACGCCCGCAGCCCCCGGGCCCTCGCCGCCAACCCGGGGAAGGCGGCGGAGGCCCTGCTGCACGGAGCCGGACTGCTCCGGCACCGGGTGCCGGTCCGGCTGCGCAGCGCGGTCACCGCCGTGCACGGCACCGACCGGGTGGAAGCCGTCACGGTCACCCGACTGGACGCCGACTGGCGCCCCGTACCGGGAACCGGCCGAACCATCGGCTGCGACGCCCTGGCGGTCGGCCACGGCCTGGTGCCCCAGATCGAACTCGCCACCACGGTCGGCTGCGCCACCCGGCCGCTGCCCGACGGCACCCTGGGCCTCGCCCTGGACGAGCACCAGGAGACCTCGGCGCGCGGCCTGTGGGCCGCGGGCGAGACCGGGGGCGTCGGAGGCGCCGAACTCGCCCGCACGGAAGGGGAGCTGGCGGCGCACGCCATCGCCGCACGACTCCTCGGACGGCGCACCGGCACGGGACGCGTCGCCGCACTCCGGCGCCGCCGCGACCGGATGCGCGCCTTCGCCGACGTGATGTCCGCGGCGCACGCCCCGGGCCCGGGCTGGCGGCACTGGCTCACCGACGACACGGACGTGTGCCGCTGCGAGGAGGTCAGTGCCGGCCGCGTGCGGGAGGCGGTCGCCGAGCTCGGCGCACGGGACGCGCGCACCGTCAAGCTCCTCACCCGGGCGGGCATGGGCTGGTGCCAGGGGCGGATGTGCGGCACGGCCGTGGCCTGCCTCGCCGCGGGTGACGGCGCCGCCGAACCGCCCGCGGAGCGGCGTCCGTTCGCCGTCCCGGTGCGGCTCTCGACCCTCGCCGCGCTGGAGGAGGTCCCGGACGTCGATGCCCCCTAGTGCTGTGACCGGAAAGGTTCACCGGGTCGCGACGCCCGGCACGGCACCTCGCCGCGTTGTCGGCCCTCGCGAGTACGTCCCGTACGAGCCGAGGCCCTCCGCCTTGCGATGCACCGCACCGGACGCCGCGACCCGGCAAACCTTCCCGGCCACAGTACTAGCGTCTGAGGGAGAGGCCCACGAGGCCTCTCTTCTTTCCCTCTCTATAAAATGTCACACACTATAGAAAGGTCATCGCCATGACCACCAGCACCTGGAACACCGACCGACCCTGGCGCGGCATCATGGTCGCCACCACCCTCCCCTTCCGCGAGGACCTCTCCGTCGACCACGACGCCTACGCCGAGCACGTCGCCTGGCTGATCGCCAACGGCTGCGACGGCGTCGTCCCCAACGGCTCCCTCGGCGAGTACCAGACCCTCACCGACGCGGAACGCGCCCAGGTCGTCCGTACCGCCGTCGAAGCGGCCGGAGACGGAGCCCGGGTCATGCCCGGCGTCGCCGCCTACGGCAGCGCCGAATCCCGCCGCTGGGCCGAACAGGCCGCCGAGGCCGGCGCCGGCTCCGTCCTCCTCCTGCCGCCCAACACCTACCGCGCCGACCCGGCGGCCGTGCGCGCCCACTACACCGAGGTCGCCGGAGTCGGCATCCCCGTCGTGGCGTACAACAACCCCTTCGACACCAAGGTCGACCTCACCCCCGACCTGCTCGCCCGACTCCACGGCGACGGCAGCATCGTCGCCGTGAAGGAGTTCAGCGGCGACGTCCGCCGCGCCTACGAGATCGCCGAACTCGCCCCGGAACTCGACCTGCTCATCGGAGCCGACGACGTCCTCCTGGAGCTGGCCGTCGCGGGCGCCGTCGGATGGATCGCCGGCTACCCCAACGCCTTCCCGGCGAGCTGCGCCGAGCTCTACCGCGCCGCCGTCGCGGGCGACCTGACGACGGCCCTGCCGCTGTACCGGTCGCTGCACTCGCTGCTGCGCTGGGACTCGAAGACGGAGTTCGTCCAGTCCATCAAGCTCTCCATGGACATCGCCGGCCGCCCCGGCGGTCCCACCCGGCCCCCGCGCCACCCGCTCACCGGCACCGTCGAGGCCGCGGTACGGACCGCCACGGAGAAGGCCGTCGCGAACGGCCACCACTGACACCCGCCCGCGGCCGCCCGCACGCCGACGGCACAGGCCCAGGCCCGCCGTCGGCGTCGCGCGGCGCTCCCCGAGACACCCCTGACCCGGATGACTTCTTCCCCGGAGGCCTCCTCCCGTGAACGACGCCCTTCCCTTCCTCACCTCCCGCAACCCCTCCGATCCCGCCGACGTACTCCTCCGGATCCCCGCGCCCGGCGCCTTCGCGGCCGTCGACGCGGTCGAACGCGCCCGCGCCGCCCAGCCCGGCTGGCAGCTCGCCGGAGCCGCCGCCCGCGCGGCCGCCCTGGGCGCGGTCGCCGACGCCGTCGAGGCCGCGGCCGACGAACTCGCCGGGCTCGCCGTGCGCGAGGTGGGCAAGCCGCTCTCCGAGGCCAGGGCCGAGGTGGCCCGGACCGCCGCGATCTGGCGCTACTACGCCCAGGCCCCCTACCAGCCCACCGGAGCCGTCCACGAGACCGCGGCGGGAGCCGGCCTGCTCCTGAGCCGGCGCCGCCCGCACGGCGTGGCCGGACTCATCACCCCCTGGAACTTCCCCTTCGCCATCCCGGCCTGGAAGGCGGCCCCCGCGCTCGCCACCGGGAACACCGTCGTCCTCAAGCCGGCCCCCGAGGCCACGGCGTGCGCCCAGCGCCTGGCCGAACTCGTGCGCCGGGCCGTACCGGAAGGGGTGTTCACCGTGCTGCCCGGCGGCGCGACCGAGGGCAACGCGCTCGTCTCCGCCGCCGACGTCGTCTCCTTCACCGGCTCCACCCCCGTCGGGCAGGCCGTGGCCCGGGCCGCGACCGCCCGGGGCATCCCGGCGCAGACCGAGATGGGCGGCCTCAACGCGGCGGTCGTCCTGCCCGACGCGGACATCGAGCAGGCCGCGCACCACATCGCCGCCTCCATCGCCGGGTACGCGGGGCAGAAGTGCACCGCCACCAGCCGGGTCATCGCGGTCGGCGCCGCCCTCGACCCGCTGCGCGACGCCCTCGCCGAGGCGCTGAGGGCCCTCCCCGTCGGCGACCCCGCCGACCCGGCCACGGTGTGCGGACCGCTCATCCACGAGGGCGCACGCGATCGCGTGCTCGACGCGTGCCGCGGCCTGTCCACGCTCGCGGGCGGCACGCCGCTGGACGGGCCCGGCTGGTACGCCGCCCCGACCCTGGTGGAGAAGGTGTCGCCGGGTCACCGGCTGCTGCGCGAGGAGGTCTTCGGGCCGGTCGCGTCCCTGCTGGCCGCCGACGACCTCGCCCACGCGGTCCGGATCACCAACTCCGTCCCGTACGGCCTGGTCACCTCGGTCCACACGGCCGACCTGAACGCCGCCCTGACCGGCCTCGACCTCCTCGACACCGGCATGATCCGGATCAACGCCCCCTCCACCGGAGTCGACTTCCACCTGCCGTTCGGCGGATCCAAGGCCTCCAGCCACGGGCCGCGCGAACAGGGCGCGGCGGGCCTGGAGTTCTACACCTCGGGCCGGACGTACACCCTGGCACCGGCGGGACCGGCGGCCGGCGGGGCCTGACCCCCGGTTACGGAACGACCGCGTGGTCCGTGGCGGTCCCCCCGCACATCGCCCGCCCGTACAGCTCCTTCAGGGCGCCGTCGATGGGGTGGGGCTGCGGCTTCCCCGAGGCGTCCGGCCTGTTCCACCGGATGAGGTTGACCGCCACGGACATCTGCCGCCCGCCGTCGGCACGGGTCAGCGACATCGTCCCCGCTCCCCAGACGGTGCCGTCGTGACCCCAGAAGGTGCCGCACGGGGCCTCGACCCGGTGCAGTCCCAGGCCGTACTGGATCATCGACCCGTCCAGGGCGCGGACCGGGATGGTGCGCTGCATCTCCGCCAGCGAGGAACGGCCGACGATCCGGCCGTCGAGCAGCAGGCGGTAGAAGCGGTTCAGGTCCTCCATCGTCGACACCAGCGCGGCGCCCGTCCCCGCCCAGGACATGTCGTACACGCTGTAGTCGCGCGGCGGGTCGATCAGGCCGTAGAACGACTCGTACAGCCGCGCGTGGGGCCCGTCGATCCGGGGCCCCTTCGGGAACCCGGTGTGCCGCAGTCCGGCCCGCTCGATCACATGGCGGGTGATGTACTCCTCGGCCGGGAGACCCGTCACCTCCTCCAGGAGCTCGCCCAGGATCAGCCAGTTGGTGTTGGAGTAGACGCCCGTCGGCCCGCCGGGCTCCCCGGTGGGTGGCGCCGCGAGCCCCATCGCGATCAGCTCGGCCGGACGGAACCTCCGGAACCGGTTGTCGTCGAGGCTCTCGGTCGAGACGTCGGGAAGCGAGGGAAAGGCCCGGAGCGACGGGAACGCGTAGGGGAGGTAGTCGGGGATTCCGCTGGTGTTGTGGAGGAGCATCCGGACCGTGATCCTCCGGCCCCGTTCGCCCGGCACGAGCTCCGGCAGATAGTCACCGATCGGCGCGTCGAGCCCGATCCGTCCCCGCTCCACCTGCTGCATCACGGCTGCGGCGGTGAACGTCTTGGTGACGCTGCCGACGCGGTGCAGCAGGTCCGGCCTGACGGGACGGCCGGTCGCGACGTCGGCGACGCCCGAGGCCCCGCGCCACGTCCGCCCGCCGGCCCGCACCTCGGCGAACACCCCGGGCACGCCCGCGCGGTGGACGGCGTCCAGTGCGGAGCGGAGCTCCGCCGCCTCCGCGCCGGCGGAGGAACGGGCGGTCGGAGCGGGGAGGGATCCCCGGCCGCCGGGCGAGGCCGACGCGGTGATGACGCCCGTGCAGACGGCGAGGGCGGCGACGCCTCCCACCAGTGCGAGTCGCTTCTTCAAGACTTCGGTCCTTTCGAGTCGGGACGCACGATCGACGTCGTGCGGAGGGACGGGGTGTGGTTCAGTCGGCGAGGGCACGGCGCAGCACGGCGCCCAGTTCGGCGTTCTGCCGCTGCGAGACCTCGGCCGACAGGAGCGCCTGCGAGCCGTGGAACGTCCCCGGCCACTGGTGCAGCTCCACGGACACCCCCGCCTGGAGGAGACGTACGGCGTAGGCGATGTCCTCGTCGCGGTTCGGGCAGAACTCGGCGGAGGCGACGTACGCCGGAGGAAGGCCCGACAGGTCACCGGCCCGCGCGGGAGCGGCGTACGCCGTGGCGGGCCGGGAGCCCAGATAGTGCTGCCACGAGGCGACCGCCTTGCCCCGGTGGAACCAGGGCGTGTCCGTGAAGTTCCGCGCCGACCACGTGTCGAGCCGGTCGTCGAGACCCGCCTGGTTGAGCAGTTGGAAACGGATCGGCGGCCCCTGCTCGTCACGCGACCGCAGTGCCGTCGCGGCCGCCAGCCCGCCACCGGCGCTGTGGCCGCCGACCGCGATCCGCTCCGGGTCGACACCCAGCTCGGCCGCGTGCGCGGCCGTCCACTCCAGCACGGCGTACGCGTCGTCCAGGGCGGCCGGGAACGGATGCTCGGGCGCCAGCCGGTAGCCGACCGAGATCACCACCGCGCCGGAGCTCTCCGCGATGCGGGCGGCCCACGGGTGCTCCGTGTCCACGTCCCCCATCACGAATCCGCCGCCGTGCATCCAGATCACGGCCGCCCGCGCTCCGCGCGGCCGGTAGATCCTCACCGGCACGTCCGGTTCGGCGGGCACGAGACGGTCCTCGACCTCCATGCCGGGGGTGTCCGGCGCCGGCACGGAGGCAGCGAGACCCGCGAAGTGCGCACGGGCGGCGACCGGGTCGGACAGGTCGGTCTTCGGGAAGAACGGTATGAACGCTTCGAGTTCGGGATCCATGACGACCATCCTGCGGGCGAGCCCCCTACGGGTCATCCGACACCCGTCGCGCGTCCCGCCCCCGTCCCGCACCGAACGGCGCGCGCCCGGCCGCCCCTCCGTCTGCGATCCTTCTGCCATGGAGGCACTGGCCGTACGGCTGTCAGGACTCGATCCGTACGTCGACGGCGCGATGCGCATCGTCGCGTTCTACGACACCCTGATGCGCCGCCGCGTCGACCTCCCCGCGCTCGCCCGCGCCTCGGCGGGCCTGGCCGAGTGCGTCGCGGGAGTACGGCTCCACGGCACCGGCCGCCCGACCCGGGTCTCGCCGCACGGCACCCCGGCGTCCACCCCTCCCGCGCCCGCCTCCCTGGAAGTGGCGATCACCCTCGACGACGAGGAGATCGGCACGGTCTGGCTGGAGCGCTGCGGCCCGCCCAACCCGCTCGACGAGGTCCTCCTCGACCGGTTCGCCCTCGCCGCCGCGGCCGCCGCCGAACGCTACGGACCCGCCCGCACCACCATGGCCGACCCGGCCCTCGTCGAACTGGCCATCAGCTCCGACAGCGACGACGCCGCCCGGGCCCGGGCGCTCCGTCTCCTGGGCTTCCCGCCGGGCCTTCCCGTCCACGTCGTCGCCGTACGCGCACCCCTTCCGCTCGACCGACTCGGCTCCCTGGTGTGCCCGGCCCGCCCGGTGAAGGCGGCCCCGCTCGCCGACGTGGGCGTCATCCTGGCGACCACCGTGGACCGTACGCAGTTCCCCGCGGGAGTACGGGCGGGCATCGGCGCAGACGAGAGCCCCGACCGCTCCTGGCACCAGGCCCGCACGGCCCTCCGCTTCACCACCCCGCGCCAGCCCGTCGTCCACCACGGCGACCTCGGCGCCCTGGCCCTCCTGGCGGACATCCCCGAGGAGGCCGTACGGGACAACCCCGACGTGGCCGCCCTCGACCGCCTGTCCCCGGAGGACCTGGAGACCCTGGACACCTACTGCGCCACGGCGTCCGTCCGTCGCGCGGCCGAACTCCTCCACCTCCACCACAGCAGCATCGCCCGCCGCCTGGACCAGATCGGCAGGACGCTCGCCCTGGACCTCACCACCCCGACGGGCCTCACCCGCGCCCGCCTCGCCCTCACCACCCGGCGACTGCTCGCCGGCTGAGCCGCCACCGCTGTCAGGCCGGCGTGTCCTCCGGGGCGGTCCTCGGGGCGGCGGGGCCCGGCTGGCCGGGGACCACGGGGGCCAGGAACTGGCGGGCCTGGAGGTCGTACGCCTCCCGGAAGGCGCCGGTGCCCCGGGACGGGTCCATGAGGTCCTCGAACGTGCCGTGCTCGACGACCCGGCCCCCCTCCAGGACGTAGATGAGGTCGGCGTGGCGGACGCTGTGGAGGCGGTGCGTGATCAGGACGGTGGTCTGGCCCGTACCGGCGAGCCGGTGGATCTGGTCGAAGACCCGCTGCTCGGCCACCGGGTCCAGGGCGCTCGTCGGCTCGTCGACGACCAGGACGAGGCCGTCGCGGTACCTGGCCCGCGCCAGGCCGACCTTCTGCCACTGCCCTCCGGAGATCTCCTGACCGCCCTGATAGCCGCGGGCCAGCAGCGTGTCCAGGCCCCGGGGCAGCTTCGCGACGACGTCGTCGGCCCCCGCGTACGCGGCCGCCGCGTCGACGGCACGGTCGTCGATCGCCGCGCCGGGCCGGCCGATCCCGATGTTCACCCTGGCGGTGAACGGCCAGCGGTGGAAGTTCTGGGCGACCATCGCGACCCGGGAGAAGATCCGGGCCCGGCAGGCCTCGGCGGCGTCCACGTCGCCCCACATCACCCGGCCCGACTGGGGCAGATGGAGACCGCACAGGAGCTTGGACACCGTGGTCTTGCCCGAACCGTTCGCGCCCACCAGCGCCACGGTCCTGCCGCGCGGGATGACCAGGTCCACCTCCCGCAACGAGGGCTCCTCGGCGCCCTGGTAGGAGAAGGTGACCTTCTCGAACCGGATCGCGTCGAAGTCCTCCGGCACGTCCACGCCCGTCTCCGGGATCGCCCGCCGCTCCGCCTCGGCGCAGAGCCGCTCCAGGTCGGCGACGAAGAGGGACTCCTCCTGGATGTCGGTGACCCGCAGCACCAGGTCGGTGATGCTCGCCGACCCGGCCCGGATGGCGAGGACCGCGGTGCCGCCGACCGCGAGGGCCATCTGGCCGTGCCACAGGAGCAGTCCCAGGACCGCGTACGCGGCGACCGTGGCCAGGCCGCGGGCCCCGTCCGCGAAGAGCCCCGTGCGCGCTCCGATCCACGCGAGCCGGGTCTGTTCGCGCTCGCTGGTCTCCGCCATGCCCCGGAAGTGCTCCAGGAGGAACGGCCCCACGTCATGGACCCTGACCTCCCCCGCCGCCTGCTGGTCGATCAGGAGGCGGCTGAGCAGCTGCGCCGCGCGCGCGTGCTGGACGAACCGGTGCCAGCTCTCGTACCGGGCCCGCGCCATCGTCAGGGAGCCCCAGGCGCTCGGCAGCGCCATCGCGGCCAACAGCGGCAGCAGCGCCACGTGCAGGACGGTCAGCACGCCGGCGGCCGCGACGAGGGAGATCGCCGAGGCGACCACCGCCGTGCAGTAGCCGACCATCCGGCGGGCGCCGTCGGCGCCCCACTGCGCGGAGTCCATCAGCTTGTGGAAGGCGTCGTCCTCGATCGCGTCCATCTCCACGCGCGCGACGAGCCCCAGGTACCGCTCGGTGGCGACCCGTTGGACCTTCGGTTCCAGAATCCCCGTGGAGGCGGTCGACGCCGACCGCAGCAGCGAGGAGACCACCGCCATCACCGAGACGAACACCAGCGACGGCAGGGCGGCCCGCAGCCGGTCGACGAGCTCTCCCGACGCCAGCAGCTCGGCGAGCAGCGCGTTCACCGCCACCAGGGAGAACGCCTGGGCCACGCCCCGGCCGATCTCGCCGACCGCCACCGTGTACAGCGCGCGACGGTCGGCCTGCCTGGCCAGCCGCGCGGCGATCGCGACCTGGCGGGGGAAGCTCAGGGCCATGTTCCACATGCCCAGCTTCACCCAGGTCCCGCGGTGCTGGCTCCAGCCCTGGTCGTAGGCGAGTTCCCCGCCGAACAGCAGCCGCTCGGACGCCGAGACGGTGTCGGGCGGGGGGACGGTCGTCTTCGTGGCGTCGGACGGGGTGCCGTCCGTGGTGGTGGGGCGCATGGCGTTCTCCGGGAGCCGGGGTCGGGCTGTCGGAGGGCTCAACGACGGGGCCGGGCCGGTCGAACACATGTGTTTCGGACGGTGCCCGCACCCCGTGGCAGAGCGAAAGCCCGTTCGTGCCCGGTGCATCGACCCTTGCGCCGGACGGGTCGTGCCCCGGCACGGGCGTGGCCGAAACGCCGACGAGCAGCTCAGGCCTTCGCCAGTTCGGCGTTCGCGCGGGCGGTGAGCAGGGTCAGCACGCGGCCCGCGACCGCCAGGTCCTCGGCCGGGATGTCGGCGTACAGGCGGCCCGAGATCGCGGCGGTCTCCGCCGTGGTGGTCTCGTACAGCTCCCGCCCGGCGTCCGTCAGTCGCAGCCGGGAGGCGTCCGCCGGGTCCTCCTCCAGGAGCCCCGTCGCCGTGAGCCCGTCGATCACGCCGCGCACGGCCGGCTCGCCGGTCTTCAGCGAGCCGACGACGTCGGCGACGAGCCCGTCCCGGCCGACGGAGTCGCCCGCCACCGCGACGGCCCGCAGCGTCACGCTCTGCTCGAAGGTGGCGCCGTGGCGGGTGAGCACGCCCTCCAGGAGGGCGCGGGCGGAGTAGTGCGCCAGGGCGATGACCCGGCCGTTGGTGGTGGGTGCGGTGGTGGTCATGACTGCTCCTCGGTGTGGTCGGCGGGCGGATCGAGAGGTGCGTCGAGCAGGGTCGCGAGCTCCTGGGCGAACTGGCGGGCACGCGGGCTGTCCTGCCCCCCGAGCGGCTCCAGCATCCGGTCCAGGAGCCCCTGGACCACCCCGATCGCGCGGCGCGTGACGTCCAGCCCCTGCTCGGTGAGCGACAGCTGCATGGCGCGCGGGTCGGCCGGGTCCCTGGTGCGGGCGACGAGTCCGGACGCCTCCAGCGCTCGGGCGAGCTTGGAGACGTACAGCGGTTCGAGCCCGGTGTGGTCGGCCAGCTGTCGCTGGCTCGGCCGCAGGTCCGAGCGCGCCATGCCGTACAAGGAGCCCATCAGCGCGTACTGCGCGTGGGTCAGACCCAGCGGCGCGACCGCCCGGTCGACGGCCACCCGCCACTTCATCGACAGGCGCCAGACGAGGAACCCCGCCGTGGCGCTCTCAGCTGCTGCGTTCACGAGAGATACAGTACATGGCTACTATGTACATGGCTACTATTTCTCGCCCATCGAGCACGGGCGGGCCGTCGGGTTCCGGGTGATCCGTCCGGGGTTCCGGCGGATCGCCCGGTGTTCCGGAATGTGGAGCGGCGGTAAAGCGCGGGAAAAGTCCTCCCGCGCCGACTGCGGTTCCCGCACGGAGCGTTTCCGCCGTCTTGACGCGTCCTTGACGTCGCAGCGCCCCTCCCGGGCGTGTCGGAACAACGGATTCCGCAGCGGGAGGGCCATTGACCTGTGGTTCTGCTCACGCTTCCATTCAGCCCGGGAGCCCACCGGACCAACTGATCACCAGCCGCCTCGGAGGCGATACCGCTCCCGCCCAGATCTACCGCTCGCATCGATCGGAACCGCCTGATGACCGACACCCTCAGCGCACCGCACGCGTTGGCCCCTCCGACCGGCCCCGTGCCGCAGAAGCTCAAGCGTTCCATCGGTGTCGTGGGCGGCACCCTGCTCACGCTCTCCTGCGTGACGCCCGCCTCCACTCTCTTCGTGGTCGTCCCGGACCTGTTCGACGGGGTCGGCACGTACGCGGCCCTGACCATCGCGATCGGCTCGCTGCTCTGTATCGGCGTGGCGTTCTGCTACTCCGAGCTGGGCACCCTGATCCCCAGCGCGGGCGGCGAGTACGCCATCGTCTCCACCCTGTCGGGCCGGCTCGCCGGCTGGCTGGTGTTCGTGCTGTCCCTGCTGGTGGTGATGATCGTGCCCCCGGTCATCGCCATGGGGACCGCCGACTACCTCGCGCCCCTGGTCCACATCCCCGCCCCGATCGCCGGTGCGGGCGTCATGCTCCTCGCCACTCTCGCGGGCCTCCTCGACCTGCGCGCCAACGCCTGGATCACCGGCATCTTCCTCGTCCTGGAGGTGATCGCCGCCGGCCTCGTCGCGATCCTCGGCTTCGCCCACTCCGAGCGGGGTGTCGGCGCCCTCGTCCACGGCCAGGTCGCCGCGGAGGGCGGTACGCACTCGCTCGTCACCGGCGCCATGGTCGTCTCCGGCCTCGCCATCGCCCTCTTCATCACCCAGGGCTTCTCTACGGCCGTCTACCTGTCCGAGGAGCTGGAGAACCCCCGCCGCAACGTGGCCCGCACCGTGCTCGCCACCCTCGCCATCTCGACCGCCGTCATCCTGGTGCCCGTCATCGCGATCACCCTGGGCGCCGGCGACCTGGAGACCCTGACCGGCGGCGACATCAGCGGCATGATCGCCGCCTGGTCCAACTCCGCCGTCGGCACCTTCATCAGCCTCTGCGTGGCGCTGGCCATCATCAACGCCGGCATCGTGATGGTCATCCAGAACTCCCGGGTGCTCTTCGCGTCGGCCCGTGACAAGGCCTGGCCCGAGCCCGTCAACAACGCCCTGTCCCGCCTGGGCCGCTTCGGCTCCCCGTGGGTGGCCACCCTCGTCGTGGGCGTGCCGGGCGCCGCCCTGTGCTTCGTCAACCTCGACACCCTGTACGGCGTCACCGGCGTCTCGGTCACCGGCATGTACCTGCTGGTCGCCGTGGCGGCCCTGTTCAGCCGTCGCGGCGCGCACCGCGAGGTGCCCGCGTGGCGCATGCCGCTGTGGCCGGCCGTCCCGGTGGTCCTGATCGGCGTGCTCGCCTACGTCCTGTACATGCAGGACGTCCAGTACCTGCTGTGGACCGGCGGCATCACGGCGGTGGCGACCCTGTACTGGGTGCTGTACCTGCGGCCGCGCAAGGACACCCGCTGGCTGGTCAGCATCCCCGAGGACGAGCAGGCCTGAACGGGCCGGCACCATCCCGCGCGAGGGCCGGGGCGCTTCACGGCGCCCCGGCCCTCGGGCGTTCCCCGGGCGGCGCGCCGCGTGCCGTGCGGGCCGGAGGACGCCGGGCGATCACTCCGTACGGGGGGAGGACGGGGGCTCCCGCGTGTCGTGCCGGGCGCCATGGGCAGCGGAAACGTATCTGTGCATGCATGACCGCTGACATGGAACACCTGTTGAACGTACGCCTGTGCGAGCGCTTCGGGGACGTGGCCGACTGGACCGAGGTCACCTCCCTGACCGCCTCCCATCTCCGGGTCGTCGTCTCGGCGTTGGGTCCCGAGGACGCCTTGGCCTTCCTGACGGCCGCGCGTCGGGCCCTCGACGAGGAGGAATCCCGGGCAGGAACGATTCACCTTGGCTTCGGGGCCCACCTCTGGACCCACCTCGAAGAGGTCTCCTGGGGGGCGTCCGCCCTCGCCAGGGCGTCGGCCTGGGACGCGATGCTGACCATGCACCGCCTTTCCGTCCTGGCCTCCGACCCAGGGTTCGGCTCCCATCTCGACAGCGCCCTGGACGCCTGCCGGCTCCGCCTGGTCCCGGCCGCCGCCGGGCTCTGACCGGACCTCTCCCGGGGCCGTCACCGCAGGGGTCGGCCCCGGACGTGCCGGGGCTGTCGGGATCGACCAATCATCCATCCCCTGAGCGAAATTCGATCATTCGACCCTTCTCCATTGACTCGATCACCGGTCGCACCTAGCTTCTGGCCGCACCCGACCGCCAGAAAGGTTTGCGCCATGACCGACAGAGCCCTTCCCGGGCGCCGGTCGATGGGCCGTGCGCTCATCGCCGCCGTCCTCGCGTTCAGCGGCACCGCCGCCCTCCCCGGCGCACCCGCCGCCGCCGCGGGGAGCGTCACCCACGTGGACTGCTCACGGCCGGCCGCCGGGGACGGCAGCCAGGCCGCGCCGTTCAACAGCATCGTGCAGGCCAACGGAAGGACGTACGGGCCCGGTGACACGCTCGCCTTCGCCGCGGGCAGCACCTGCACCGGGTCCCTCGCCCCGCAGGGCAGCGGCACCGCCACCGCCCCCGTCGTCCTCACCGCCTACGGCTCCGGCGCCCTGCCCGTGATCGACGGCGGCGGCGCCCCGAACGTGATCTCCCTGACCAACCAGGACCACTGGCGGATCAGCGGCCTCAAGCTCACCAACCCCGCGGCCACCCTGGCCCGCCGCACCGGCCTGCGGATCTCCGCCACCGACGGAACGGCGCACCGCGGCTTCGACATCGGCGGCCTCGTCATCGACCGCGTGGCCGGCCAGACCAGCAAGAACAGCCCGACCACCGAGGACTTCGTCCAGTCCGCCGGCATCGTCACGGGGGCGAGCGGGACGAACTCGACCCTGCACGACGTCCACGTCCACGACAACCGGATCAGCAACACGGGCGGCGGCGGCCTCAAGATCCGCGTCGGCGCCATGGCCGTCAAGGGCACCGGAGTGCTCATCGAGAACAACACCGTCAAGGACGTCGGCGGCGACGGCATCATCGCCAGCTACGCGGACGCCCCCATGATCCAGTACAACAACGCCTCCGGCGTCGGCAACGGCGTCTATCCGTTCTCCGGCGGCAACTTCGCCGGCATCTGGGTGCTCGGGGACCACAACCCCACGATCCAGAAGAACGCCGTGTACGACACCACGCGGATGTCGGTCGCCGACAGCCAGGCGTTCGACTGCGACTGGGGCAACACCGGGACCTGCACGATCCAGTACAACTTCAGCCGCGACAACATCGGCGGCTTCTTCCTGGACTGCGACGGGTGCGGCACCATCGGCGGTGCCCAGCAGGTCATCCGCTACAACATCTCCGAGAACGACTGCCGCATGAGCAGCGTCAGCGCCGGACGCTCCGCGCTGCACATGTACAACAACGTCCTCTACTGCACGGACAAGAAGTTCAGCATCACGCTCCCCGACGAGAGCGTCGTCGAGAACAACATCTGGGTGGGGACGACCGACTCGCGCCTTCCCACGGCGGCGGGGATCTCCTGGCTGTGGAACGTCTTCCAGGGCGTGCCCCGGCCGACCGCCAACGGCATCGCCGGCGACCCGCAGTTCGTGAGCCCGGGCACGGGCGGCGACTCGATCCACTCCGCCGACGGCTACAAGCTCCGCGCCACGTCCCCCGCCCTGAACAACGGCTCCGTGGTCAGCGGCAACGGGGGCCGCGACTACTGGGCGAACCCGGTGAGCGCGACCACGAAGCCGCACCGGGGCGCGTACAACGGCCCGGGACTGTAGCCCCTACGGCGGCCACCTCCGGAGCCCCTACGACAGCGCCACCTCCACAGCTCCTACGATGCCGAGGCCCGAGGACGGGCGGGGACCGTCCTCGGGCCTCGGTCATGGCGCCACGTGGTGGTAACGGGTGCACGCGAGGACCAGGCCGTCGTCCGCGATCGTGAACACGTCGACGAAGCGCAGGTCCTGCCCGTCGGTGCCCGGGACCACGCGGCGCCCCGTCGCCACCACGCCGCGGTCCTGGCCCATGACCCGGTCGATCTCGTAGCGGGCGCCGGGCAGGGTGCGCCCGAAGTGCGTGTGGAGGACCGCGGCGCGCCCGTGGAACGCAGGCAGCCCCGGCAGTTCGAGGACCACGCCGTCGTGCAGCAGGGAGGCGCACGCGTCCAGGTCACCGGCGTCGAGGTAGTCGTAGACCAGGCGGACGTGGTCGATTCCCGCGGCGGTGACCAGATCGGCCGGTCCCGGCGAGCCGGTGCTCGTTTCTTCTTGGCGGTTCAACGGCTGAGCCCCTTTCACTCTCGGCCAGGAGTCTGGGGGGAGTCGCCAACTCCACGTTATCCCCCCTCTATCTCCGACCGGGATCTTCACGGCATGGACAGGGCGGGGGTGGTTGTGGAGACTGTCCTCACTCGGACCTGACGTGTCAACTCGTTTCTTTGGTGGGGGAATCGGTGACGGACGACATCGGGGACAGATCCCAGGAACTCCCGGACATGTCGCCCCTTGCCTTCCGGGTCCTGGGACCGCTGCAGGTCCACGGCCCCGGCGGGCCGCTGCGGCTGCCTCCCGGGCGCCAGGAGGTCATCCTCGCGGCGCTGCTCCTGGAGACGAACCGCGTGGTCAGCACCAACCACCTCGTGGACCTCATCTGGGAGGACAACCCGCCGGAGACCGCGCGCACCCAGGTGCAGATCTGTGTGTCCCGGCTGCGGAAGCTGCTCGCCGGCGCGGACGGCGAGGTCTCGATCACGACCCGGCCCCCGGGGTACGTGCTCCACACCGACCCGGCGAACGTGGACGCCGCACTCTTCACCGACCTCGTCTTACGGGCCCGGCGGCACCGGGAGAACGGTGAACTCGCCCAGGCCGTGCGGCTGCTGAGGAGCGCGGTGACGCTGTGGCAGGGCGACTGCCTCTCCGGCCTCGACAGCGGCCCCCTCGCCAACAAGGCGCGCCAGCTCAACGAGGAACGCCTCACCGCCGTCGAACTCCGCATCCAGCTCGAACTCGAACTCGGCCGTTCCGACGGCCTGGTGGGCGAGCTGCAGCGGCTCACCCACGAACACCCCCTGCGGGAGAAGCTGCGCGGCCAGCTGATCCAGGCGCTGTACTGGTCGGGACGCCAGGCCGAGGCGCTGGAGGCGTTCCGCACCGCACGACGGTTCCTCGCCGAGGAACTCGGCCTCGAACCCAGCCGGGAGCTCCGAGAGCTGGAGTCCGCGATCCTCGCGGGCCGGCTGCCGGCCCCCGCCGGAGCCGTGCCCGTCCGCGTACCGGCACAGCATGCCTCGCCCGAGGAGCCCGTGCGGCAGGCGGAGGGGGAGACCGACGGGGACACGGACGCGACCGCTCCGACGGCCGTCCCGCCTGCAGAATCGGTTCGGCAGGACGCCGTGCCGCATCAGCTGCCCGCCGCCGTCGCCGACTTCGTATCCGACCCCGGGCAGATCGCCGCACTGGAACAGGCACTGACCGGACGGCCCGGCCGCACCACGGTCGGACTCGCCGCCATCACCGGCAAGCCCGGCACCGGCAAGTCGACCCTCGCCGTGCACGTCGCCCACCTGCTCGCCGAGACAGGCTTCCCCGACGGCCAGCTCTACTGCGACCTGCGCGGGACGACCGGCAGCCCGGCCACCGCCGAAGAGGTCCTGGGACGGTTCCTGCGCGCCCTCGGCATCCCCGGCCAGCTCATCCCCGAATCCCTGGACGAGCGCGCCGAGATGTACCGCACCCGCCTCGCCTCCCGCCGCGTCCTCGTCGTCCTCGACGACGCCGCCGGCGAGGGCCAGGTGCTCCCCCTGCTGCCCGGCAGCCGCGGCTGCGCCGTCCTCGTCACCGGCCGCGCCCGCCTCACCGCCCTGCCCGGCGCGCACCGCGTGGAACTCGACGTGCTCGCCGAGGACCGCGCGCTCGAACTGCTCTCCCGGATCGTCGGACGCGAACGCGTCGCCGGTGAGGCGGCCGCCGCCGAAGCCCTGGTCCGCACCGTCGGACGGCTCCCGCTGGCCCTGCGGATCGTCGCCGCCCGCCTGGCGGCGCGCCCGCACTGGACCCTGGCGTCCATGGTGCAGCGCCTCGCCAACGAGCGGCACCGGCTCGACGAGCTCGCGCACGGCGAGATGACCATGCGTGCCAGCCTGTCGCTCACCTACGAGGGCCTGGCGCCCGAGGACCGCCGGCTGCTCCGGCTCCTCAGCATGGCGCAGGCGCCGACGCTGCCGAGCTGGCTCGCGGGAGCACTCCTCGACGACCACCGCCCCTTCCCGTCGGACCTGATGGAACCGCTGGTCGACGTGCAGATGCTCGACGTCGCCGGAGTCGAACGGACCGGAGGCTTCCGGTACCGCTTCCACGAGATCATCCGCGTCTACGCGCGGGAACAGCTCGCGGCCCACCACACGCCCGAGGTCCGTCAGGAGGCGCTCGCCCGGATGGCGGGCGGCTGGATGCACCTGGCCCAGCAGGCCCATCGGAAGGTGTACGGAGGGGACTTCACCGTCCTGCACGGCGACGCGCCCCGCTGGGAACCCCCGGCGGCCTATTCGGACGAGGTGCTCGCCGACCCGCTGGCCTGGCTCGACGCGGAGCAGGCCTCACTGTGCGGCATGGTCGAGCACACCGCCGAAGCGGGCCTCCACGACCTCAGCTGGGACCTCGCGACCTCGCTCGTCACCCTCTTCGAGGTGCGCGGCCACTACGACCTGTGGGAGCAGACGCACCTGAGCGCACTGGCCGCCGTCCGCAAGGCGGGCAACCTGCGGGGCACCGCCGCGATACGCGCCTCGCTCGGCTCCCTCTACATGAGCCGCAACCAGTTCGACACGGCCCGGCAGGCGCTGAACTCGGCCCTCGACGTCTTCCAGGCGCTCGACGAACCGATGGGCGAGGCGCTGTGCCGCCGCGACATGGCGCTCATCGCCCGCACCAGCGGCGACGACCTCTCCGCCCTGGAGCTGTACCGGCGGTCCCTCGCCGACTTCGACCGGGCCGGCGACGTCGTGGGCCGCGCGATCGTCCTCACCCAGAGTGCCCACATCCGGATGCGGCAGGGCGAGATCGCGGCGGCGCAGGGCCAGCTGGACGAGGCCCTCGACATCTACGAGGGCGTCGGATACACGGGGGGCCGGGCGCGCACCCTGCGACGCGTCGGACAGCTGCTGCTCGAACAGGGCCGGAGCGACCTCGCGGTCCTGACCTTCACGGAAGTGCTGGAACTGTGCAGGGATTCCGGCGATGTGATCGGCGAGGGCCATCTGCTCCGCGACCTGGGGCACGCCTTCACCGTGATGGGCCGTCCCGACCGTGCCAGGGACTTCTACGACCGCGCGGTGACCGCGCGGGAGGGCGTCATGGATTTTAGCGGGGGCGCGCTCGCGCGCCTCGACCTCGCCCGTCTCCTCGACGCGGAGCCCGGACGCTCCCGGGCACTGCTCGTGCCGGCGGTCGAGGTGTTCCGCGAGCGGCGGATGGGCCGGGAACTCGCGGAGGCGGAAAGGCTGCTCGCGACCGGCTGCTGAGCGCCGGGCCCGGTCGTACGGGTCAGTCCCAGGGGTTGTTGTCGTTGCTGCACGGGGTCGTGGTGCCGCCGGTGGTGGTGCCGCCGGTGGTGCCGCCCGTCGTCGTGCCGCCCGTGCCGGTCCCCGAGGTCGGGCAGCCCGTCGTCGTGCTCGTGCTCGTTCCGGTGCCCGTGGTCTCGTCGGCCCAGCTCGCCTGCACACCCACCCCGGTCACGATCACGATCAGCGCGGAGGCCACGGCGGCGCGGAGGGTGGTGCGGGCGGCGGTGGTGGAGATCGACATCGGATCCTGCCTCTCGGTCGTGTGCGGCGTTTCCTTCTGACCACCAACTTAGGAAGAAGGGGATTCACCGCACCGTTCGCTGCCTTATCACCCCGCTATCACGGCACGACGCCCCGCCCGCGGCGCTATCACGGACCCCGGACCGCTATCACGGACCCGCGAACCGCCCTTAGTGACGCGATGCCCCCCGAATAGGCGCGTCCGGACGATGGATCCCAGCAGACGGCGAGGCGCAGCCCCCGGACGGCGGCCCGACCGGGCCTCCGCCCGGCGGCCCGCCCCAACTCGACCAGCGGGAGCATCACATGACGACCAGTCTCTCCCCCGAGGACACCGTGACGGCCACCGCCGCGCTCGGCACCCTCATACGCGGCCACCGGCTCCGCATCGGCCTCACCCAGCAGGAGCTGGCGGACCTCTCCACCATCAGCGTCCGCGCCATCCGCGACCTGGAGAAGGGCAAGGCACAGCGCCCCAGAGCCGACACCGTCCGGCTGATCGCCGACGGCCTGCGCCTGGGCCCCCGGGCCCGCACAGCTCTGGAGGACGCCGTGCGGCGCGGACACCGGGGCGGCGTCGGGACCCGGCACCTCGCCGCCGAGCGGCCCGCCCCGCCCGTACCGCTCCATCCGCTGATCGAGCGGGAGGCCGAGGCCACCGTCCTCGCCGAAGAGCTGCGCTCCGGCGCCGAACGGCTGATCACCGTCGTGGGCCTCACCGGCGTCGGCAAGACGAGACTGGCCCTGGAGGCGGCGGCCCGCCTGCACGACGCCGGCTTCCCCGTCCTGTGGCACACCGCCCCCGGGGCGGTCGCCGACTGCCTGCCCGCCTGCGACGAGCGTCCCGCCGCCCTGGCCGCCGACTGCGCCGCCTTCCTGCACGGCGACGGCCCGGCCGACGACCTCCTCCCCGACCTGTCCGGCACCCTCGGCGACCGTGCCGTGCTCCTCGTCCTCGACGGCGTCGACACCGGGCGGCTCGACTTCCACCGGCTGACCCTGCTCCTTCGCGAACTGCCCGGACTCCGCCTGCTCGTCACCGCCGACGAGCCGTGGAACGTCCCCGGCGAGCGCCTCTTCCTCCTCTCGCCCCTGGAGGCACCGGACCCCGCCGACGGCATCCGCCCCGACGCGCCCGCCGCCCGCTTCCTCCTCAGCAGGCTCCGCCACGTCCGCCCCGACATCGTCCCCGACGACCGCGTCCTCGCCGACGTCGCGTGGGTCAGCCACCGCCTCGACGGCCACCCGCTCGCCCTCTCCGCCGCGGCCTCCTGGCTCACCGTCTGCGACCTCACCACGCTCCGCGGCATCGTCGACTCCGACCCGGCGCCGCTGCTCGACCACCTGTCCGACGGCCGCTCCGGCTCCCGCCTCCGCGAGCGCGTCGCCCGCACCCTCGCCGCGCTGCCCGACGGCCACCGGGAACTGATCGGCACGCTCTGCGCCGCGGACGAGGACGAGTTCGTCCTCGAAGACGTCGTCCGCCTCACCGGCATGCCCCTGCCGCACTGCGGCCGCACCGTCCGCGACCTGCTGGTCAGCGGAGTCATCCGGGCCGGCACCCGCGGCGGCCGCTCCGCGTTCCGCGTCCTGTGCGTGGTCCGCGCCCTCGCGACGGCCACCGCCGCAGCCGCGAGCTGACCGGCGACACGGCTTCCACGGCGACGGCGCCGACCACGGCGACGGTCACGACCACGGCGGCGGCGCCGACCACGGCGGCGGTCACGGCCCGCGGAGCGGCATCGGGCCGCCCCCCGTCCCGGCCCCCCACCCGACCCGACCACGGCGGTGGTCCCGCCCACGGCGACGGCGCCGACCACGGCGGCGGCCACGACCACGGCGGCGGCCACGGCTCGCGGAGCGGCATCGGGCCGCCTCCGCCCCCGCCCCGGCCTCGCCCCCCACCCGACCCGCCCACCGCCATCGACGGACCCCCACGACGTCGCTACGACTGCCGGAACCGCTGCCGCACGACTGCCGCCCAGCCGCCGATTCGCTGGCGTACCGCCGCCTCAACTGCCGCTCGCG
Organism: Streptomyces sp. NPDC096079; assembly: GCF_040303145.1. Classification (NCBI taxonomy): domain Bacteria; kingdom Bacillati; phylum Actinomycetota; class Actinomycetes; order Kitasatosporales; family Streptomycetaceae; genus Streptomyces; species Streptomyces sp. NPDC096079. The sequence goes on along the minus strand of NZ_JBEOST010000008.1, from coordinate 144,064 downwards.
GCCCCCGCCCACGGGTTGTATGACCACTGCGCCGCCCGAGCCCGCTCGCCGCCCCCTCCCTCCTCTGCCGTGACTTCCACAGGAGCCCCTCATGCCGTTCGACACGCCCGTCGCACCCGCTCCGGCTGCCGTCCGGCTGCCGCTCTCGGTGGCCCAGCGTGACATCTGGACGGCACACGCCCTCGACCCCACCGGCGTGAAGTACAACGTCGCCGAGTGCCGCGAGATCAACGGCCCCGTGGACCCCGAGGTGATGGCGGCCGCCTGGCACCGGCTCGTCGAGGAGGCGGACTTCCTCCGCATCAGCCGCTTCGAGGACGACGGCGAGCAGGTGTGGCAGCTCCTCGACCCCGACGCCGGCTCGCGCACCCTGCCCTTCACCGACGTGAGCGCCACGGACGACCCCGACACCGAGGCATGGCGGATCGTCGACGCGCTGATCAGCGCCCCCTTCGACCTCACCGACCAGCCGCCGGTCCGCTGCGCCCTGATCAAGCTCGGGGAGGAGAGGTACTTCTACTTCTACGGCTTCCACCACCTCGTCGTCGACGGCGTCGGCGTCTCGATGGCGCTGGCACGGCTGATCGAGCTGTACGAGCAGGCGGTCGCGGGCGAGACCTGGGGACCCTCCCCGTTCGGGAGCCTGCCCGAACTCCTCGCCGAGGACGCGCGGTACCGGGAGTCCGAGGAGGCCGCCGCCGAGCGCGCCGCCTGGCGGGAGCACCTCGCCGGAGCGCCGGACGCCCCCGCCGGACTCGTCCGCGGCACCGGACGTGCCCCGGCCGCGCACGGCGGCCTGCCCTTCTCCCGCCGCAGCGTACGGATCTCCCCGGCGGACGCCGACCGGCTCCGCACGGTGGCGCGCGGCGCGCGCGCCACCTGGTCCGTCCTCCTCGTGGCCCTGTTCACCGCCTACCTCCACCGCGTCACCGGACAGACCGAGCTGATGATCGCCCTCCCGGTCACCGGCCGCACCTCCCCGCTGGCGCGCAGCACCCCCGGCATGTCGTCGAACGTGGTCCCGCTGCGCCTCCGGATCGGCCCCGAGGACTCGCTGAGCGCCCTGGTCCGCTCGGTGGGCGCCGAGGTCAAGCACGGCCTGCGCCACCAGGCGACCCGCTACGAGGACCTGTGCCGCGACGCCGGAGTCATCGACGGCTCCCGCAGGCTCGCCGCACCCGTCCTCAACATCATGGGCTTCCACGCGGACCTCACCGTCTGCGGCCATCCGACGGTCAACCACAACGTGAGCAACGGCCCCGTCGACGACCTCAGCGTCGCCGTGCTCGACCTGGGCGCCGCGCACGGCCTGCGCATCGACTTCGACACCCCGGTGGAGGGCGTCGACGTGGCGGCGGTCGCCGGCCACCAGGACCGGTTCGCGGCCTTCCTCACCGCCGCCCTCGCCGCCGACCGCCCGACCGAACGCCGGGTCGCCGACCTCGACGTGCTGTCGGACGCCGAGCGCGCACTCCTGACGGGCAGCTGGTCAGGGCCGCTGGCGGAGCGCGTGGAGACCACACTCGTCGAGCGGTTCGAGCAGCAGGCGGCGCTGCATCCCGACGGGGTCGCGCTCATCGACGAGGCGGGCGAGGTCACGTACGCCGAACTCAACGCCGCGGCCAACCGCTGGGCCCGCCATCTGCGCTCCCGCGGCCTCGGGCGCGGCGACATGGCCGGCGTCCTGTTCGAGCGCGGAACCCGCTTCGCCACCGCCCTGCTCGCCGTCCTGAAGACCGGCGCCGCCCACGTGCTGCTCGACCCGGACTTCCCCGACGACCGGCTGCGCTCGGCCGCCACCGACGCCGGCATCAGCCACCTCGTCACCCGCCCGGTCCTCGCCCCGCGCGTCGACGGCCCCTGGGAGACCCACACCGAGGCCCCGGGCGAACTCCTGACCCGCAACCCCGGCAACCTGGGCGTGCCGCTCGGCCCCGACGACCCCGCCTGCCTGATGTTCACGTCCGGCTCCACCGGCCGGCCGAAGGCCATCCTCTCCTCCCACCGCAACCTGGTGGCGACCCTGATCGGCCAGCCCTACCTCCCGGTGGGCCCGGACCAGATCTACCTCCAGTGCTCGCCGGTGTCCTGGGACGCCTTCAGCCTGGAGTTCTGGGGCGCCCTCCTGCACGGCGGCACCGCGGTCCTCCAGCCGGGACAGAAGCCGGAACCGGCCCTCGTGACCGAGCTTGCCCGCCGGCACCGCGTCACCACCCTCCTGCTCTCCGCCACCCTCTTCAACTACCTCACGGACGAACACCCCGAAGCCTTCGAGACCGTCACCACCGCCTACACGGTGGGAGAGGCCGCCTCCCCGGCGCACGTCCACAAGCTCCAGCGGCTCAGGCCCGGCATCGCCGTGCTCAACGGCTACGGCCCCGCCGAGGTCATGATCTACGCGACCACCCACACCGTGGAGCCCGCGGCAGCGCCCCACCCGGTCATCCCGATCGGCACCCCGCTCGTCAACAAGCCGGCCTACGTCCTGGACGCAGCCCTGAACCTGTGCCCGCCCGGCGTGACGGGCGAGCTGTACGTGGCGGGCGAGGGCCTCGCCCACGGCTACCTGGGCCGGCCCGACCTGACCGCCACCCGCTTCGTACCCGACCCCTTCGGTCCGCCGGGCGGACGCCTGTACCGGACCGGCGACCTCGTCCGCTTCGACCGGGACGGCCGCCTCCTCTACGAGGGACGGGCCGACGACCAGGTCAAGATCCGCGGCTTCCGCATCGAGCCCGGCGAGACCGAGGCCGCCCTGCTCACCCACCCCGCGGTCACCCGGGCCGTCGTCACCGTCCACGAGAAGCGACTGGCCGCCTATGTCGTCCTCGCGGACGCCGACGCCGAGCCCGACGAGATCCGCCGACACGTCGCCGACCGGCTGCCGGAGCACCTCGTCCCCACGTACCTCACCACCCTCGACCGTCTGCCCGTCACCCCCAACGGAAAGATCGACAAGCGGTCGCTCCCGGCACCGACGACCCTCCTGGGAACGCACCGGGCTCCGCGCGACGAGACCGAGGAGATCCTGGCCGCCCTGTTCGCCCGGACCCTGGACACGACCGACCCGGTCGGCGTCGACGACGGCTTCTTCGCCCTCGGAGGGCACTCGCTGCTCGCGGCCCGGCTGACGAACCACATCGCCGACGCGTTCGGCGTACGGCTCACGATCCGGGACGTGTTCGGTCACCCGACCGTGGCCGGACTCGCGGAGCTGGTGACCGGGAAGGGGACGGGAGAGGCTCTCCCGCCGCTGATCGCGGGGGAGGGGGCCGGCGAGCGTGCCCCGGCGTCGTTCGCGCAGCGTCGGCTGTGGCTGCTCGCGCAGCTGGAGGGCGACAGCGCCGCCTACAACGTGCCGATGGCGGTACGCCTGGAGGACGCCCCGGACCGGACGGCCCTCGCGTCCGCGCTGAGCGATGTCGTGGAGCGGCATGCTCCGCTGCGGACCGTGTTCGAGCCGGTGGAGGGCGAGCCGCGTCAGCGTGTCCTCGCGCCCGAGCAGGCCCGGGTGGAGGTGGACTGGCGACGGATCAAAGCAGACGCACTGGACGGCGAGTTGGCTGCCGAAGCGGGTCGGGCTTTCGATCTGGCGGTGGAGCTTCCGTTGCGGGTGGTGGCGTTCGAGCTGGGTGGCGGGGTGGTGGTGCTGTCGTTGGTGGTGCATCACATCGCGACGGATGGTCTGTCGAACGGTGTGTTCTTCGCGGATCTTCAGCGGGCGTATGAGGCTCGGGTCGCGGGTGTCGAAGGGCGTGTGCTTGAGCCTTTGGCCGTGCAGTACGCGGATTATGCGGCGTGGCAGCGGCGGGTGTTGGGCTCGGTGGACGACCCGGGGAGTGTGCTGGGCCGGGAGGTGGGGTTCTGGCGGGGGGCCTTGGCGGGTCTGCCGGAGCAGCACGGGCTGAACCTGGACCGTCCGAGGCCGGCGAGGGCTTCGCATCGGGGCGGGCAGGTGGAACTCGATCTGGGTGAGGACCTGTTCGCTCGGGTGCTGGCGTGCGCGAAGGCCGAGGGGTGCACGCCGTTCATGGTGGTGCACGCGGCTTTGGTGGCGGCGCTGTCGCGGCTGGGTGCGGGGTCGGATCTGGCGATCGGTACGCCGGTGGCGGGTCGTGGTGAGCGGTCGTTGCAGGACCTCGTGGGGTTCTTCGTGAACACGCTGGTGCTGCGGACGGACAGTTCGGGTGACCCGAGTTTCCGGGATCTGCTGCGCCGGGTCCGTTCGGTCGATCTGGACGCGTTCGCGCATCAGGACGCTCCGTTCGACGTCGTGCTGGAAGCGGTGAACCCGACGCGCAGCCTGTCGCGTCACCCCCTCTTCCAGATCAGCCTCGGACTGGAGACCGAAGGCGGCCCCCGCTTCGAGCTGAGCGGCATCCGGACCGGGCCGTTGGAGAAGTTCTCCAACGGATCCGCCAAGTTCGACCTGGAGTTCTTCCTCCGCTCCGACGACGAGAAGGGGCTCCGGGCGACCGTGCTCTTCGCGGCGGAGCTGTTCGACGAGGCCACGGTACGGCGGATGTCGACCGTCCTCGGCGAGGTGCTCGGGCAGGTCCTCGACGAGCCGGGCCTGCGGCTTTCGGCCCTGGAGGTGCTGACGGAGTCCGAGCGCGAGCTGTTGACGGGTGACTGGTCGGGGCCGGTGGCGGCCCCGGTGGAGAGCACGCTCGTGGAGCGCTTCGAGGAGCAGGTGGCGAGGCGTCCGGAGGCGACGGCCCTGGTCGCCGGTGAGCGTGTGGTCACGTATGCCGAGCTGAACGCGATGGGCAACCGGTGGGCGCGCCATCTGCGGTCCCGGGGCCTGGGGCGCGGTGACATGGCGGGTGTGCTGCTGGATCGTGGGGTGGAGTTCGCCGCTGCGGTGATCGGGGTCGTGAAGTCGGGGGCGGGATACACGCTGCTCGACCCGGACTTCCCGGTCGAGCGCCTCCGCTCCGCTGCCACCGACGCCGGCATCAGCGTGCTCGTCAGCGAGCCCCGCCTTGCCGCACGCCTGGCCGGGCCCTGGGACACGGCCTCCTGCTCGTCGGAGCAGCTGGCCCAGCTCAGCGGCGAGAACATCGGGGTCGAGCTGAGCGCCGACGACTCCGCCTGCTTGATGTTCACGTCGGGTTCGACGGGTCGGCCGAAGGCGATTCTGTCGTCGCACCGGAATCTGGTGTCGACGGTGAGCGGGCAGTCGTATGGCGGGTTCGGTGCGGGGGAGGTGTTCCTGCAGTGCTCGCCGGTGTCGTGGGACGCGTTCAGTCTGGAGTTCTGGGGTGCGTTGCTGCACGGTGGTGTGTCGGTGTTGCAGCCGGGGCAGCGTCCGGAGCCGGTGCTGATCGCCGAGCTGTCGCGCAGGCACGCGGTCACGATGCTTCAGTTGTCGGCCAGTCTGTTCAACTTCCTGGTCGATGAGCATCCGGAGGCCTTCGACACGGTCACCGTGGCGTTCACGGGTGGGGAGGCGGCTTCTCCGGCGCACGTGCACAAGCTTCAGGAGTTGAGGCCGGGTGTCAGGGTCGTCAACGGTTACGGTCCGGCGGAGTCGATGGGCTTCACGACCACGCACCTGGTCGAGCCGGCCGGTGAGCCGCACGCGCTGATCCCGATCGGTGTGCCGCTGGTGAACAAGGCGGCCTACGTCCTGGACGCCCGTCTCGGGTTGTGTGCGCCGGGGGTGACCGGTGAGCTGTATCTGGCCGGCGAGGGACTCGCCCACGGTTACCTGGGCCGGTCCGACCTGACCGCCACCCGCTTCGTACCCGATCCCTTCGGAACCGAGGGCAGCCGTCTCTACCGGACCGGGGACCTCGCGCACTTCGACCGGCACGGGCATCTGCACTACGACGGTCGGGCCGACGACCAGATCAAGATCCGCGGATTCCGTGTCGAGCCCGGCGAGACCGAGGCCGCCCTGCTCACCCACCCCGCGGTCACCCAGGCCGTCGTCACCGTCCACCACGAACAACTCGCCGCGTACATCGTCATCGGGCGGCCGGCGGACCCCGACGAGGTCCGCCGCCACCTCTCCGACCGGCTTCCCGAGCACCTGGTCCCCGCGCACGTCATCGTCCTGGAGCGGCTGCCCCTGACGCCCAACGGGAAGGTCGACAAGCGGGCCCTGCCCGAGCCGGCCCCCGTCGCCTCCACCGGCCGCGCCCCGCGCACGCCCCTGGAGGAGACCCTCCTCGCCCTCTTCGCCCGCACCCTCGACACCGCCGCAGAACTGACCATCGACGACGACTTCTTCCACCACGGCGGCCACTCGCTGCTCGCGGCCCGGCTGACGAACCACATCGAGGAAGCCCTGGGCGCGCGGTTGACGATCCGGGACGTGTTCGGTCGTCCGACGGTCGCGGGTCTCGCGGAGCTGGTGGCCGGGAAGGGGGCGGGAGAGGCTCTTCCGCCGCTGATCGCGGGGGAGGGAGCCGGTGACGGTGTCCCGGCGTCGTTCGCGCAGCGTCGGCTGTGGCTGCTCGCGCAGCTGGAGGGCGACAGTGCTGCCTACAACGTGCCGATGGTGGTGCGATGCGAGGGCGTGCTGGACCTCGGAGCACTGGAGTCCGCGCTGAGCGATGTCGTGGAGCGGCATGCTCCGCTGCGGACGGTGTTCGACGCGGTGGAGGGCGAGCCGCGTCAGCGGCTCCTGCCGCCGGAGCAGGCCAGGGTCTCGGTGGAGCGACGGAGCGTCGCCGCCTCCGATCTCGCCGCCGAGCTGGACGAGCTGGCCGGTCGGGCTTTCGATCTGGCGGTGGAGCTTCCGTTGCGGGTGGTGGCGTTCGAGCTGGGTGGCGGGGTGGTGGTGCTGTCGTTGGTGGTGCATCACATCGCGACGGATGGTCTGTCGAACGGTGTGTTCTTCGCGGATCTGCAGCGGGCGTATGAGGCTCGGGTCGCGGGTGTCGAAGGGCGTGTGCTTGAGCCTTTGGCCGTGCAGTACGCGGATTATGCGGCGTGGCAGCGGCGGGTGTTGGGCTCGGTGGATGACCCGGGGAGTGTGCTGGGCCGGGAGGTGGGGTTCTGGCGGGGGGCCTTGGCGGGTCTGCCGGAGCAGCACGGGCTGAACCTGGACCGTCCGAGGCCGGCGAGGGCTTCGCATCGGGGCGGGAAGGTGGAACTCGATCTGGGTGAGGACCTGTTCGCTCGGGTGCTGGCGTGCGCGAAGGCCGAGGGGTGCACGCCGTTCATGGTGGTGCACGCGGCTTTGGTGGCGGCGCTGTCGCGGCTGGGTGCGGGGTCGGATCTGGCGATCGGTACGCCGGTGGCGGGTCGTGGTGAGCGGTCGTTGCAGGACCTTGTGGGGTTCTTCGTGAACACGCTGGTGCTGCGGACGGACAGTTCGGGTGACCCGAGTTTCCGGGATCTGCTGCGCCGGGTCCGTTCGGTCGATCTGGACGCGTTCGCGCATCAGGAGGCCCCGTTCGACGTCGTGCTGGAAGCGGTGAACCCGACGCGCAGCCTGTCGCGTCACCCCCTCTTCCAGATCTGCCTCGGCCTCGAAGTGGGGGGCCTGCCGGAGCTCCACCTGCCCGGGGTCAGGACCGCGGAGATCTCGGGGCTCGGGAACGGCGCCGCGAAGTTCGACCTCGAATTCCTGCTCCGCTCCGACGACAGCCGCCGCCTGCACGGCGCGATCCTCTTCGCCGCCGAACTGTTCGACGAGGACTCGGTACGGCGCATGGCGTCGGTCCTCGGCCAGGTCCTGTCCCAGGTGCTCGACGACCCCGGTCTGCCGCTGTCCTCCCTGGAGGTGCTGTCGAGCGCGGAGCGCGCGCTGCTGACCGGCCCGTGGGCGGGAACCGTCGCCGACGGGGGTGACGCCTCGCTCGTGGAGCGCTTCGAGGAGCAGGTGGCGAGGCGTCCGGAGGCGACGGCCCTGGTCGCCGGTGAGCGTGTGGTCACGTATGCCGAGCTGAACGCGATGGGCAACCGGTGGGCGCGCCATCTGCGGTCCCGGGGCCTGGGCCGTGGCGACATGGCGGGTGTGCTGCTGGATCGTGGGGTGGAGTTCGCCGCTGCGGTGATCGGGGTCGTGAAGTCGGGGGCGGGATACACGCTGCTCGACCCGGACTTCCCGGACGAGCGCCTCCGCTCCGCTGCCACCGACGCCGGCATCAGGCATCTGGTGACCGCGCCGGCCCTGGCCAAGCGCGTCGAGGGACCGTGGCAGACCCACACCGAGGCCCCGGGCGACCTCCTCTCCCGCCATCCCGGCAACCTCGGCCTGCCCCTCGGCCCTGAGGACTCGGCCTGCTTGATGTTCACGTCGGGTTCGACGGGTCGGCCGAAGGCGATTCTGTCGTCGCACCGGAATCTGGTGTCGACGGTGAGCGGGCAGTCGTATGGCGGGTTCGGTGTGGGGGAGGTGTTCCTGCAGTGCTCGCCGGTGTCGTGGGACGCGTTCAGTCTGGAGTTCTGGGGTGCGTTGCTGCACGGTGGTGTGTCGGTGTTGCAGCCGGGGCAGCGTCCGGAGCCGGTGCTGATCGCCGAGCTGTCGCGCAGGCACGCGGTGACGATGCTTCAGTTGTCGGCCAGTCTGTTCAACTTCCTGGTCGATGAGCATCCGGAGGCCTTCGACACGGTCACCGTGGCGTTCACGGGTGGGGAGGCGGCTTCTCCGGCGCACGTGCACAAGCTTCAGGAGTTGAGGCCGGGTGTCAGGGTCGTCAACGGTTACGGTCCGGCGGAGTCGATGGGCTTCACGACCACGCACCTGGTCGAGCCGGCCGGTGAGCCGCACGCGCTGATCCCGATCGGTGTGCCGCTGGTGAACAAGGCGGCCTTTATCCTGGACGCCCGTCTCGGGTTGTGTGCGCCGGGGGTGACGGGTGAGCTGTATCTGGCCGGCGAGGGTCTCGCCCACGGTTACCTGGGCCGGTCCGACCTGACCGCCACCCGCTTCGTACCGAACCCGTTCGCTGCGGCCGGTGAGCGGCTGTACCGGACCGGGGACCTGGCCCATTTCGACCGGCACGGGCATCTGCACTACGACGGTCGGGCCGACGACCAGATCAAGATCCGCGGATTCCGTGTCGAGCCCGGTGAGACCGAGGCCGCCCTGCTCACCCACCCCGCGGTCACCCAGGCCGTCGTGACCGTCCACCACGAACAACTCGCCGCCCACGTCGTCGCCGACGGGGACGTACACCCGCAGGACATCCGGCGGCACGTGGCGGAGCGGCTGCCCGAGCACCTCGTCCCGACCCATCTCATGGTCCTGGAGCGGCTGCCCCTGACGCCCAACGGGAAGGTCGACAAGCGGGCCCTGCCCGAGCCGGCCCCCGTCGCCTCCACCGGCCGCGCCCCGCGCACGCCCCTGGAGGAGACCCTCCTCGCCCTCTTCGCCCGCACCCTCGACACCGCCGCAGAACTGACCATCGACGACGACTTCTTCCACCACGGCGGCCATTCCCTCCTGGGTGCCCGCCTCACCAACCACATCGCCGGTGCCCTCGACGTGCGGCTCACCATCCGCGACGTCTTCCAGCACCCCACCCCCGCCCGGCTCGCCGAGCACATCGCCTCCCTGAAGGCCACGCCGGCGAGGAAGGCCCGACCCGCCCTCCGCCGCCGCACCACGACCGAGACGGTCTCCGAGACCGTCACCGAGACCGTCACCGCGACAGAACGGATCAGCTCATGACCACCTCCCCGACCCCCGCCCCCGAGGACGTCGTCTGGGACCTGCCCGGCGACCGGCCGCACCGCCTGTCGCTGCTCGTCCTCCCGCACGCCGGAGGCAACGCCCACGCGTACAGCGCCTGGCGCGAGCACCTCCCGGCGGACGTGCGGCTGCTCATCGGGCAGTACCCGGGCCGAGGCGCCCGCTTCAGCGAGGACCTGCCCGAGTCCGTCGACGACCTGGCGCTGCCCGTGGTCGACGCCCTCCCGGCGGACACCGGCGCCCTGGTGGTGCTCGGGCACAGCATGGGCTCCCTGGTCGCCTTCGAGGTGGCCCGCGCCCTGCAGGCCGACGGCCGCACCCCGCAGGGCCTGATCGCCTCCGCCTGCCGGGCGCCCGTGCTGCCCAACCAGTGCCCGGTGCACCCGGAGCGGCTCGACGACGACGAGCTGGTCGCGGCCATCAAGGAGCGTGGCGGCACGGACGACGGCATCCTCGACGACGAGGAGCTCCGCGAGATCGTCCTGCCGTCCATCCGCGCCGACTTCGCCATCGACGACGCCTACCGCTGCACCGCCCCGGCCGTGCGCCTCGACTGCCCGGTCGCGGTGTTCGGCGGGGACGCCGACCCGATCGTCCCGGTCGACATGCTCGACGGCTGGTCCCTGGTGGCCGGACACCCCGTCGTGCCCGAGGTGCTGACCGGGGACCACTTCTACTTCCAGCAGGACCTGCCCGGCTTCTTCGCCCGTCTGAACCCGGTCCTGGACTCCCTGGGCGCCACCGCCCCCAGCAACGCCTGAGCATCCGCCCCGCACCCGCCCTCCGAGGGATCACGAGGAACCCACCATGACCACGTACGCCCAGAACCCGGCCACCACCGGCATCACCGTCGTCCGGGAGCCCGGCAAGCCGGCCCTCGTCCACACCCCCGCCTTCGCCACCATGACGGAGGCCACCGCCTGGCTGTCCGCCCAGCTCCCCGCCATCCAGGCCGAACTGCACCGCTCCGGCGCGGTCATGCTGCGCGGACTCCCGGTGACGGACACGGAGACGTTCGCCGAGGCGCGTGACGCGCTGATCGCCCAGCGCGCCGGCTACAAGGAGAAGGCCACCCCCCGCAGCGACTTCGGCGAGGGAGTCTTCTCCTCCACCGACCTGCCGGCCGCCCAGGCGATCCGTCTGCACAACGAGAACAGCTACACCCTGGACTTCCCCGGCGTGCTGCTCTTCGGCTGCGTCACCGCCCCCGAGACGGGCGGAGCGACCACCGTCGGCGACATGCGCAAGGCCCTCGCCATGCTGCCGCGGGACCTGGTCGACCGGTTCGCCGAGGCCGGCTGGCTGCTGGTCCGCAACTACTCCGACCTCGCGGGCATGCCCTGGCGCAAGGCGTTCTCGTCGGAGGAGCCCGCCGGCGCGGAGGAGTACTGCGATGCCAACGCGATCGGATACGAGTGGCTCGACGAGGACACCCTGCGCACCCGCCAGCGCCGCTCCGCGATCATCACGCACCCGGTGACCGGCGACCGCTCCTGGTTCAACCACTTCGCGTTCTGGAACGCCCGCAGCCTCGACGAGGACGTCCGTGAGGTCCTCACCGAGACGTTCGGCGCGGACGGTCTTCCCTTCGACACCCGCCTGGGGGACGGCACCGCCCTCACCGACGCCGAGGTGGACGCCATCAACGACGTCTACCAGGCGGTCACGATGCGGGAGAGCTGGCAGACCGGCGACCTGATGCTCGTCGACAACATCCTCTGCGCGCACGGCCGGGAGTCGTACACCGGCGACCGGAAGATCGTCGTCGCCATGGGCGAGCCGGTCCGGCTGTCCGACTGCTCCCCGACCACCGCCCCCTCCACCACCCTGTACGGAAGGTGAGCCCCGCCATGACCGCCGTCCTCCCCGAGCGTTCCACCGCCGCCCCGGCCCCCCTGGCCGCGGACGCCTGCGCCTGCGGCAGCTGCGCCGCCGTCGGCACCGGCGCGGCCGACCTCCTCGCCCGGCTCGCCACCGCCCCCGGCGGCCGTACCGCCGTCGTCGCGGGCGACGACCGCCTGACCTTCGACGAGCTGCGCGCCGAGGCCGCCTCGTTCGCCGCCCGGCTCGGCGCCCTCGGCGTCGGTCCGGAGAGCGTCGTCGCGCTGTGCCTGCCCCGGGGCGCGGCCCTGGTCACCGCCATCATCGGCACGCTCACCGCGGGCGCCGCCTATCTGCCGGTCGACCCGGCGCTGCCCGCCGACCGCCGCCGCTACCTCGTCGAGGACTCCGGCGCCGACCTGGTCGTCCTGGCCGGCCCGGACGGCTCCCCCGCGACCGGCGCCCGCACCGTGACGGTCGCCGAGCTGACGGCCGACACGAGCGGTGAGCCGGGCCCGTACGCGCCCGTCCCGGTCACCGGGGACACACTCGCCTACGTCATCTACACCTCGGGGTCCACCGGCCGCCCGAAGGGCGTGGAGATCGGCCGGGGCGCCGCCTCCCTCCTCCTGAAGGAACTGGAGGAAGCGGGCGCCGCGACCGGGGAGGGCCGCCGGGTCGGCTGGAACGCCTCCCCGTCGTTCGACGCCTCCGTCCAGCAGTGGACGCGGCTCTGCCGGGGCGACACCCTCGTCGTGATCGACGAGGAGACCCGCCGCGACCCGTCGCTGCTCGCCGCGTTCGTCGACGAACAGGCCCTCACCGACCTCGACATCACCCCCTCGCACGCCGACCCGCTGCTCGACCTGCTGTCCGCGGACGGCGGCCCGCGCCCGCTGACCCTCCTCGTCGGCGGCGAGGCGATCAGCCCCGCCCTGTGGGACCGGCTCGCCGCCGCCCACCGCGGCGGCCTGCTGCGCGCGCTCAACGTGTACGGGCCGACCGAGTGCACCGTCGACGCGACGGCCGGCTGGATCCACGACCCGGGCGAGCCGCACATCGGCGCGGTCCTGCCGGGACTGCGGATGCGCCTGCTGGACGAGCGGCTCGCGCCGGTCGAGCCGGGGGAGCCCGGCGAGCTGTACCTCGCGGGCCCGCGCGTGGGCCGCGGCTACCGCCGCCGCCCGGCGCTGACGGCGGAGCGCTTCGTCGCCGACATCGACGGCGACGTCTCCGGCGGCCGCATGTACCGCACCGGCGACCGCTGCCGTCTGCTGCCCGACGGCCGGCTCGTCTACCTCGGCCGTGCCGACGGCCAGATCAAGCTGCGCGGACACCGCATCGAACTCCCGGAGATCGAGGCCGCCCTGACCCGCGTGGACGGCGTCGCCGAGGCGGCCGTGATCCTCGGCGAGGACGCCGGCGGCACCGCCTGCCTGATCGCCTACCACCGCGGCGGTGACGCCGCCGGCCTGAAGGCCACGCTGACCGGCAGCCTGCCCGCGTACATGGTGCCGGGCGCGTACGTCGCGGTGGAACGGTTCGCGACCACGCCCAGCGGCAAGCTCGACCGGGCCGCGCTGCCCACGCGCGTGGCGAGTCCGGCGGAGGAGGAGCCCCGGGCGGCCGATGCCGACGGCGGTCTGAACGGCCGCGCCGAGGAACTGATCGCCCGCGTCTGGACCCAGGTCCTCGGCGCCGCGTCGATCGGCCCCGAAGACAACTTCTTCAAGCTCGGCGGCCACTCCCTGCTCGCCATCAAGCTCGTCTCCCGCGTCCGGGCCGAGCTGTCCGTGGCCCTCCCGGTCAAGGCCGTCTACGCCAACCCCCGGCTGCGTGACCTCGCCGCCCACATCGAGGAGCTGCTGGCCGCACGGGATGCCTGACCGCGCCCCGCGCCGGCACCGGGGCCAGCGCCCCCGTCGGCACCGCGGTCCCCGACGCCGCCGCACCCACCCGCCCCCGCCACACACGAGGAGCAGCAACCGTGATCCCCCTGTCCTACGCCCAGCGCCGGCTGTGGTTCCTTAACCGGCTCGAAGGATCCTCCCCGGCCTACAACGCGCCCGTGGTGCTCCGGCTGGGAGCGATGCCCGACCCGGCGGCGCTGGAGGCGGCGGTACGGGACGTGGTGGAGCGGCACGAGGTGCTCCGGACCGTGTACCCGGCGCGCGACGAGGAGCCGTACCAGGACGTCCTCGACGGCACCGACGTGCCCTTCACGGTGGAGGAGTGCGCCGCGGGCGACGACGTGACGGCACGGGCGACGGCCTTCGCCCGGCTCCCCGTCGACATCACCCGCGAACGCCCGCTCCAGGCGAAGCTGTTCGCGGTCGCGGACGGGACGGCCGTCCTGGTGCTCCTGGTGCACCACATCGCGACGGACGGCTGGTCGGTGGGCTGCCTGCTCGCCGACCTCGACACCGCCTACCGGGCCCGCGCCGAGGGCCGCGCCCCCGGCTGGGAGCCGCTGCCCGTCCAGTACGCCGACTACGCCCTGTGGCAGCGGGACATGCTGGGGGACCCCGAGGACCCGGACAGCACCGCGCACGAACAGCTCACCCACTGGCGGAAGGCGCTCGACGGCGTCCCGGCCGAGACGCGCCTGCCCGCCGACCGGCCCCGGCCCACGGAGCCCGGACAGCGGGGCGCGGTGGTCTCGGCGGAACTCGGTGCCGCGACCCACCGGGCCCTCACCACCGTCGCACGCGCCCGGCGGGGCACGTTCTTCATGGTGGCCCGGGCGGCCCTGTCCCTCGCGCTGCGGGCGGCGGGCGCGGGCGAGGACATCGTGATCGGCACACCCGTGGCGGGCCGGCCCGAGGAGGACCTGCACGAGCTCGTCGGCTTCTTCGTCAACACCCTGGCCCTGCGCACCGACCTCTCCGGCGACCCCGGCCTCGGCGCGCTCGTCGACCGCGTCCGCGAAGCGGACCTGGTCGCCTTCGCCCACGAGGACCTGCCGTTCGACCTCCTCGTCGAGGACCTCAACCCCGAACGCTCCTTCGGCCGCCACCCGTTCTTCCAGGTCATGCTGAGCGCAGGGACCCGCCAGGACGAGGGGACCCTCCGGCTCGGACCCGTCCCCGCCGTCCTCGACGACGCGGACCTGGCCACGGCCAAGTTCGACCTGAGCTTCCACTGCCAGGAGACCCTCGACGCCGAAGGCGAGCCCGGCGGGCTGCTCCTCGGGCTCCAGTACGCGACGGACCTGTACGACGAGGACACCGCCGGGCTGCTGCTCACCCTGTTCCGGCGCGCCCTGACCGCTCTCGCCGAGGAGCCGGACACCACGCCCCTCAGCCGGGTCGAACTCCTCACGCCCACCGAGCGGGACGCCGTCGACCGCCGCCACCGGGCCCTCGCCGAGGCGGCCCGCACCCGCGCCACCCCCCGGGAGCGGACCGCACCCCGCTCCGTGACGGACCCCCGCGAGGAGATCCTGGGCGGCCTGTACGCGGAGATCCTGGACCGGGACGACGTGGGCCCCGGCGACAACTTCTTCAAGCTCGGCGGCCACTCCCTGCTCGCCGGCAAGCTCACCCACCGCATCCGCGCCGCTCTCGGCCTCCAGGCCGCGATCCGGGACGTCTTCCTCGCCCCGACGCCCCGCCAGCTGCTCCGCCGTCTCGCCGGGCGGGACGACGGGCCGCGCCGCCCGGCGCTGCGCCCGGTGCCGGCCGAGCACCGCCCCGACCCCGTCCCCCTTTCGTACGCCCAGCGCCGACTGTGGTTCCTCAACCGCCTCGAAGGCTCCTCCGCCGCGTACAACGCGCCCATGGTGCTCCGCCTGGAGGCCCAGCCCGACACGACCGTCCTGGAGGCGGCCGTACGGGACGTGGTGACCCGTCACGAAGTGCTGCGGACGGTCTTCCCCGTACGGGACGGAGAACCGCACCAGCGCCTCGTCGACGCCCCCGAGGCGCACGTCCCGGTCGAGGTCGAGGCATGCGCCACACCCGAGGAGGCAGGGGCGCGGGCGACCGCCTACGCCCGCGTCCCCCTGGACGTGACCCGCGAACTGCCCCTCCGCGTGCGCCTCTTCACGGTCGCGGACGGCACCGCCGTCCTCGTCCTCTCGGTGCACCACATCGCGACCGACGGCTGGTCGGTCGGCTTGCTGCTCGCCGACCTGGACACCGCCTACCGCGCCCGCGCCGAGGGCCGGACGCCGGAATGGGAACCCCTGCCCCTCCAGTACACCGACTACACCCTCTGGCAGCGCGAACTCCTCGACGGCGAACACGGCGTCCGCGACACCCAGACCGCCTACTGGCGCAAGGCCCTGGACGGCATCCCGGCCGAGACACGGCTGCCCGCCGACCGGCCCCGGCGCGCGGAACCCAGCGGCCGGGGAGCACTGGTGACCGCAGAACTCGACGCCCCCGCCCACAAGGCCCTGACCGGTGTCGCCCGCAGCCGCCGGGTCACGTTCTTCATGGTCGTCCGCGCCGCCCTGTCCCTCGCGCTGCGCGCGGCGGGCGCCGGTGACGACACGGTCGTCGGCACCGCCGTGGCCGGCCGGCCCGAGGAGGACCTGCACCGGCTCGTCGGCTTCTTCGTGAACACCCTCGCCCTGCGCACCGACCTCTCCGGCGACCCCACCCTCGCCGAACTCGTACGGCGCGTACGGGACGGGGACCTGGCGGCCCTCGCCCACGACGACCTGCCGTTCGACCTCCTCGTCGAGGACCTCAACCCCGAACGCTCGCTCGGCAGACACCCCTTCTTCCAGGTCATGGTCAGCTCCCAGACCGCCCAGGACACGGCCGTCCGCCTCGGCCCCCTCACCGGCACGACGGACGGCGCCGACCTCGCCGGAGCCAAGTTCGACCTCTCCTTCAACTGCGTCGAGACACACGACACCGCCGGCGAACCCGGCGGAGTGCTCCTCGGGCTGCAGTACGCGACGGACCTCTACGACGAGGACACCGCGCGGCTCCTCCTCGCCCTGTTCCGCCGCGCCCTCACGGCCCTCGCCGAGCGCGCCGCCGACACCCCGCTGAGCGACGTCGACCTGCTCACCGAGGAGGAGCGCCAAGGACTCGACCGCAGGCACGAGGCCCTGGCCGCCGCCCACGCCGAGCGGAAGCGCGCCACCGCCGGGGACGGCCCGGCGGCCGGCCCCCGCGCCGTGACCGACCCCCGCGAGGAGATCCTCCGCGGTCTCTTCGCCGAGGTCCTCGACCGGGACGAGGTCCACCCGGAGGACAACTTCTTCAAGCTCGGCGGGCACTCCCTGCTCGCCGGCAAGCTCACCAACCGCATCCGAGGAGCCCTCGGGCTCCAGGCCGCGATCCGGGACGTCTTCCTCGCCCCCACACCCCGGAACCTGCTCCGCCGCCTCGCCGAGCGGGGCGACGGCCCCGCCCGCCCCCCGCTGCGGCCCGTCCCCGACGCGCTGCGCCCCGCACGCCTCCCGCTGTCCGCCGCCCAGCTCCGGCTCTGGTTCCTCGACCGGCTCGAAGGCCCCAGCGCCACCTACAACATCCCCGTGGTGACCCGGCTGCACCGCCCCGTGGAGCCCGCCGCCCTCGCCGCCGCCCTGGCGGACGTCGCCGAACGGCACGAGGTCCTGCGCACCGTCTACCGGACGGCGGACGGCGAGCCCCACCAGCACGTCCTCGCCGGCGCGGAGCCCGTGCTCGACGAGGTCACGGCCGACGGTCCCGACGTACTCCGCGCGGCCGTCGACGCGGCCGCCGGGCACGTCTTCGACCTGGCCGCCGAGATCCCCTTCCGCGCCGCCCTGGTGACCGACGCCGACGGCGTCCAGACCCTGGTGCTCCTCGTCCACCACATCGCGGGCGACGGCTGGTCGACCGGCTGCCTCCTCGCGGACCTCGACCGCGCCTACCGTGCCCGCGCCGAGGGGCGGGCACCCGCATGGGAGCCGCTGCCCGTCCAGTACACCGACTACACCCTCTGGCAGCACGAGCTCCTCGACGGCGAACACGGCGTCGCCGGCGAACAGCTGGACCACTGGCGCACCGCCCTCGGCGGACTCCCGCCGCTGCTCGCCCTGCCCACCGACCGGCCGCGCCCCGCCGAGAGCGACGGAGCCGGCGCCCTCACCGCCTTCGACGTCGACGCCGACACGCACCGGGCCCTGCTGCGCCTCGCCCGCGGCAGCGGCGCCACCCTCTTCATGGTGGTGCAGGCCGCCCTCGCCGCCCTCCTCACCCGGCACGGCGCCGGCACCGACCTCGCCATCGGCACCACCGTCGCCGGACGCGCGGACGACGCCCTGCACCCGCTCGTCGGCTTCTTCGTCAACACGCTGGTGCTGCGCACCGACACCGCGGGCGACCCCGACGTCACCGAACTGGTCCGCCGCGTCCGCGAGTCCGGGCTCGCCGCGTACAGCCACCAGGACCTCCCCTTCGACCGGCTCGTCGAGCACCTCAGCCCGCACCGCTCCGCCGCCCACGCCCCCCTCGTCCAGGTGATGCTCCAGGTGCACGCCGCCGCGACCGGGAGCGGATCCCCGTCCGTCCTCGACGGCGACCCGGTCGCCTTCACCGCCGTCGGCGCCAAGTCCGACCTCACCTTCGCGCTCACCGAACTCGTCGACGCGGACGGCGCACCGGCCGGTCTGCGCGGCGCCCTGGAGTACGCCACCGCCCTCTACGACGCCGACACCGCCGTCCTCCTGGCCCGGCGGCTGGCCGAGACCCTCGACGCGTTCGCCGCCGACCCCGGCGCCCCCCTGTCCGCCGTGCCGTACGGCCCGGCAGCACCCGCCGGCCGGGAGACCGTCCTGGACGAGCGGGGCCGGCCCGCGCCGGTACGGATACCGGGCGAGGTCCACGAACGGACCGCCGGCGGCGGCCTGCGCGCCACCGGCCGACGGGCCTTCGCCGCCGCCGACGGGACCCCGCGGCCCGTCGCCACGCTCACGGTCGGCGGCTACCCGGTGGAACCCGGGCGGGTCGAGGAGGTCCTCGGCCGGCACCCCGACGTGACCGGTGTGACCGTCTCCGTGCGCGACGACCGCCTGTACGCGTACGTCACCGGGAGCGGCGACGCGTCGACGCTGCGCGGCTGGGCCGCGAAGCGACTGCCCGAGTACCTGGCACCCGCCCGCGTCGTCCCGGTGCACCGGCTGCCGGCGCCGGGCGAGCACGCCGAGCCGAGCCCGGAGCAGGCGCCGAGCGGGCCTCGCCGCCCGGACGTCCGTGAGGAGCGCCTCCTTGGGGTCTTCCGGGACGTCCTCGGGAGCCGTGCCCTCGGCCGGGACGACAACTTCTTCAAGTCGGGCGGGCACTCGCTGCTCGCGGTGAGGCTGCTGAACCGGATCCGCGCCGAGTTCGGCCAGGACCTCTCGCTGCGGGACGTCTTCCGCAATCCGACAGCGGCGGCCCTGGCGCGCCGCCTGGCGGAGTCCGGCGCGGACGGGGCGGCGGCACCGGCCGCCCCTCCGACCCTGCGCCGCCGCACGGCGGCGGGCTCCCGCCGGTCCGACTGAGCGACCCGTGACCGGCTATCGGTGACCGGCAAGGGAGGGTGGGTGTGGCGAGCCGGCCGTGCCCACCCTCTTCGCCGCCGCGGCCGGACAGCCGTCACCCGGCGCGTGGAGACGGCGCCTCAGAAGGCGGCTGCCGCGATGCTCAGGTAGCGCTTGGCGATCTCCTTGTCGTCGGTGGTGAGCGGTATCAGCGAGTAGACGACGGTCCGGCGGAGGTCCCGGGTCGCGAAGACCCCGTTGGTATAGCCGCCGTAGCTCCCGGTCTTGCCGTACACCTCGGTGCCGTCCGGGAGCTTCGCGTACTGCACACCGCCACGGGTGAAGCCGCGCTCGGCGTGCCGAGGGAGCTCGAAGAGCAGTCCCTGCTGAGCCGGAGGCAGCAGCCGGCCGCCCAGCAGCTGCCGCAGGAACCGCTCCAGGTCCGGGCCGTCGGAGACCATCCCGCCCTCGGCCCACGGCCACGGGTCGGCGGCCGGAAGCCGCGGTGCCAGGGCCGGCGCCCGCAGCGCCGTCTCCCCCCATCCGGGGACGTACGTGTGGCGCAGACCCAGAGGCCGGACGATGCGGCGCCCCACCTCATGGGCATAGGAGCGGTGGGTGACCTTCTCGATCACCATGCCGAGGAGGAAGTAGTTCACGCCGTTGTAGACCTGCGGTATGTCGGGTCCGGTGACGGGCTCGCCGGCCTCGGGGCACTCGGTGACCGTCCTCACCAGGTCGGCCGGGGTGTAGACGGCGGCAGGGTCCCAGCAGGCCGCGCGCGGCAGGCCGCTGGTGTGGCTGATCAGCTGCGCCACGGTGATGGGCTGCCAGTGGGCCGGCAGGGTTCCGGGCAGCAGCCGCTGGACCGGGGTGTCGAGGGAGAGCCTGCCCTCGGCCACCAGCTGGAGCACCACGGTGGACGTGAACAGCTTGGTGATGCTGCCGATCCGGAACGAGGCGGCCGGGTCCGTCGAGACGGCGCCCATCGTTCCCGTCCAGTGCCCGTCGCGCCCGCCGACACGGGCCATGGCTCCCGCGAACAGTCCGTCGGCAGGTGTGCCGAGCGAGGCCCGGAGCGAGGCCGGGTCGAGCCGCTCCCCGAGGCCGGAGGCGGCGGCCGGGGCCGACTGCTGCCGGGGCGCGGCACCGGCGGGGAGGGCGGCCCCGACCGTGACCAGGGCGGCACCCGCGACGGCCAGGGAGGTCCAACGAGCGTGTCGTGAAAGGAGCTTCGTCATGTCCACCAGCCTCCCGGCCGGGGCGGTGCCCGCGCGTCGGGGATCTCCCTGGTACCACCCCGACGCCACCCCTGGGGGACGTCCGCGGCGCGCGGAACCGGCAGCTCGTGGCGGGAGGCTTCTGCCGGTCGGAGTTGCCGGGGCACCCCGAGCTGCCGGGCCGACTGCCCCGGGCGGCGGCGGTCCGCGCCTAGCGTGAAGGCCACGGAGGCGAGAGGAACCGTTCGCCCCGGTCTCTCGGCCCCTTACCGGAGGAACTCAGCATGCCCCCCAGCAGAACGGAAGACCTGCTCGACGGCGGACCCTCTCCCGCCCCCGCGCCGCCCGTGCTCGACCTGATCGCCCGCCAGACGCGCATCCGCCCCGACGCCCCGGCCCTGGTGCACGCCGACGCCCGCCTCACCTACGCGGAGCTCGCCGCCGCCGTGCGCGACCGGGCCGGTGAGCTCGCCGCTCAGGGCGCGGGCCCCGGCCGGCTCGTCGCCCTCCACCGGCCCCGAGGCATCGACGCCGTCGTCGGACTGCTCGCCGTCCTCGGCACCGGCGCCGCCTACCTGCCCCTGGACGTCCAGGCCCCCGACGCCCGCAACGAGGCGATCCTCAAGGACGCGTGCGGCGACCTGGCGCCGACCCCCGCCGAGGTCGCCCTCCACGGCGAGCTCGTCCTCGGCGGCCCCGGCGCCGGAGAGGGCGCGGCCTACGTCATCTACACCTCCGGGTCCACCGGCACCCCCAACGGCGTCGTCGTCGCGCACGACTCCCTGGCCCACTTCATCGCGGGTGCGACCCCCGCTTACGGCATCGGCCCCGACGACGCGGTCCTCCAGTTCAGCCCGCTCCACTTCGACGCCAGCATCCAGGAGATCTTCACGACCCTGGGAGCTGGCGGCACCCTCGTCCTGCGCACGGACGACATGCTCGACGTGGCCGAGCTCCTCGCGGGCTGCGCCCGGCACGGCGTCACCTACCTCGACCTGCCCGCCGCCTACTGGCACGAGCTGGTCTACGTCCTCACGACCGGTTCCGTCACGCTCCCCGAGGGCCTGCGGACCGTGATGATCTACGGCGAGGCGGCCCTGCCCGAGCGGGTCGCCCAGTGGCGGGGACTCGTCGGCGACCGGATCCGGCTCCTCAACGGCTACGGCCCCACCGAGACCACCGTCGTGGCCACCATGGCCGACCTCAGCCGCCACGACGACGGGCCCATCCCCATCGGCCGGCCGCTGCCCGGCGTCCGCGCCGCCGTCGTCGACGGCGAACTGTGGCTGCTCGGCGGCGGCCTGACCCGCGGCTACCTCCACCGGCCCGAACTGAACGCCCGCCGCTTCACCGAGCTCGACGGCGAACGCGCCTACCGCACGGGCGACCTGGTCACCATCGGCGAGGACCGGCAGATCCTGTACCACGGCCGCCTGGACGACGAGGTGAAGATCGGCGGCCAGCGCATCGACCCCGCCGCCGTGGACTCCGTCCTCGCCGGCCATTCCGGGATCCGGGAGGCCGCCGTCGTCGCGCAGCAGGACGGCGACGGCGTCAAGCGCCTCGTCGCCTTCGTGGTGACCGAGGGCGGCACCGGCGCCGAGGAGCTGCGCGACTGGGTACGCGCGCGGATGCCCGCCGCCGCCGTGCCCGCCGTCTCGATCGTCGTCGCCCTGCCCCGTACCAGCTCCGGCAAGATCAACCGCAAGGCCCTCCGTACGGCCGACCCCCGCCTGCCCGTCGTCGACGAGGAGCCGCTGCCCGTCGAGGACCGGGTCCCGCTCTCGCACGCCCAGCGCCGCCTGTGGCTGATCGGCCAGCTCGACGGACCGTCCGCCGCCTACAACATGCCGATCGTCCTCGACCTGGAGACGGTCCCCGACCGCGCCGCGCTCGCCGCGGCCGTGACGGACCTCGTCGAGCGGCACGAGGTGCTGCGCACCGTGTTCCCGGCCCCCGACGACGAGCCGTACCAGCACGTCCTCGCCCCCGGCGCCGTCCGGCTGCGCACGGTCGAGTGCCCGGCGGGCGAACGCGCCGAGCGGGTCGCCCGGTTCACCGCCGAGACCTTCGACCTCGCCCGCGAACTCCCGCTGCGGGTCGCCCTGTTCCTGCCCGACGACGGCGCGGGCGCCACCCTGGCCGTCCTGCTCCATCACGTCGCCGGCGACGGCTGGTCCCTCGAACCGCTGATGACCGACCTCGCCCACGCGTACGCCGCACGCGCCGAGGGCCGCGCCCCCGAACGGGAGCCGCTGCCCGTCCAGTACGCCGACTACACGCTCTGGCAGAACGACCTCCTCGGCGACGCGGACGACGCCGACTCCCTCGTGGCCCGGGGCCTCGCCCACTGGCGCACCGCCCTCGACGGGCTGCCGGCCGCGACCGATCTGCCCCTCGACCGGCCCCGCCCCGCGGTCCGCGCCCACGACGGCGGGCTCGTGACCACCACCCTCGGACCGGGCGTCCACGCGCGGCTCGCCCGCCTCGCCGAGGAGCACGACGCCAGCCTGCTCATGGTGGCCCAGGCCGCGCTCGCGCTCGCCCTGCGCGCGGCCGGCGCGGGAGAGCACACCGTCCTCGGCACCCCGGTCGCGGGACGCGACGACGAGGCCCTGGACGAGCTGGTCGGCTTCTTCGTCAACACCCTCGTCCTGCCCACCGACACCTCCGGCGACCCCGCCTTCACCGACCTCCTGCACCGGGTCCGGGACACCGACCTCGCCGCCTTCGCCCACCAGCGGCTCCCGTTCGACCTCCTCGTCGAGCACCTCAACCCGCCCCGTACGCCCGGTGTCCATCCGCTCTTCCAGGTCATGCTGACCCTGCGGACCACGGGACCCGACGCCGGACCCTTCCGCCTCGGCGCCGTCCGGGGCCGCTTCGCCGGCGAAGGACCCGCCACCACCAAGTTCGACCTCACGGCCGCCTTCGAGGAACTCAGGGACGCCGACGGCGACCCCGCGGGGCTCCGCCTCGGCCTGGAGTACGCGCGCGACATCCTCGACGAGGACACCGCCCGCATCCTCCTCACCGCCCTGGACCGCGCCCTGCGCGCCGCCGCCGACGCCCCCGGGACGCCGGTCCCGGACACCGCTCTCGTCGACCCCCCCGCCCGCCACGCCCTGGACGAACGGCGTGCCCGCACCGCAGCGCGCTCCGCCGAGGCGACCCCAGGCCCCAGCACCGAACCGCCCGCCCCGCACACCGACACCCTGCGGGAACTGTTCGCCGACGTCCTCGGCCTGGACCAGGTCGGCCCGCACGAGGGCTTCTTCACCATCGGCGGCCACTCCATGAGCGGCGTCCGCCTCGCCAACCGGATCCGCGCCCGCCTCGGCGTCGACGTCCAGGTCCGCGACCTGCTCCTCGCGCCCACCCCCGACGCCCTCGCCCGCCGCATCGCCGCCCGGTCCACCGCCCAGGAGGCGGACGGGGTCCCCGAGCCCGCACGCCCCCGACCCGTCCCGCGCGCCGACCGCACCGCACGCGTCCCCCTGTCGTACGCCCAGCGCAGGCTGTGGTTCATCGACACCCTCGAAGGCCCCAGCGCCTCCTACAACATCCCCCTCGTCCTCAGGCCGGCGGAACCCCTCGACGCCGGTGCGCTGGCCGAGGCCCTCACCGACCTCTCCGACCGGCACGAAGTGCTGCGCACCCGCTACCGGACCGTCGACGGCGACCCCCACCAGGAGATCCTTCCCTCCGTCCGTCCCACCCTGGACGTACGGACCGTCCCGGCCGACCGGCTCCCGGCAGCCGTCGCCGAAGCCGCCGGACACGTCTTCGACCTGGCCGAGGAGACGCCCCTGCGGGCCGCCCTCGTCACCCCGGACGACGGCGGCGGACAGGTCCTGGTCCTGCTCGTCCACCACATCGCCGCCGACGGCTGGTCCACCGGACCGCTCCTCGCCGACTTCGGGGCCGCCTACCGCGCCCGCGTGGAGGGCCGTGACCCCGGCTGGGAACCGCTGCCCGTCCAGTACGCCGACTACACCCTCTGGCAGCGCGACCTGATCGACGGCCCGGCCGCCGCCGCCCACCTGGAGTTCTGGGAGAAGACCCTCGCCGGCGCCCCCGCGGTGCTCGAACTCCCCTCCGCCCGCCCCCGCCCCGCCGAGGCCACCCACCGCGGCGGCCGCGCGCCCGTCACCGTCGACGCCGCCACCCACCAGGCCCTCGAAGCCGTGGCCCGCGGCAGCGGCGCCACCCTGTTCATGGTCCTCCAGGCCGCCCTCGCCGCCGTCCTCACCCGGCACGGCGCGGGCACCGACCTGCCCCTCGCCACCATGACCGCGGGACGCGACGACGAGACGCTGGGCGATCTGGTCGGCTTCTTCGTCAACACCCTGGTGCTGCGCACCGACACCTCCGGAGACCCCACCTTCACCGAACTCCTCGACCGGGTCCGGCGGACCGACCTGGCCGCCTACGCGCACCAGGAACTCCCCTTCGACCGGGTCGTCGAGCACCTCAACCCGGTCCGCACCACCGCCCACCACCCGCTGGCCCAGATCGTCGTCCAGCTCCACCACGACTACACCGGCGACGTCCCCGCCGCGTCCGCCGCGAAGAGCCTCTTCACGGACGGCGGGCCGGCGCTGCTCGACACCGTCTCCACCAAGTTCGACCTGACCTTCGCCCTCGACGAGCGACGGGACGGGGAAGGACGGCCCGCGGGCCTGACCGGCGGCCTCGAGTACGCCAGGGACCTCTTCGACGCCTCCACCGCCGCCCTGCTCGCCGCCCACCTGGAGCGGATCCTGCGGGCCGCGGCGACCGACCCCGGTGTACGGATCGGGGACGTCGAACTGCTCACCGCCGCCGACCGGTTCCGCCTCGTCGCCGACTACAACGACACGGCCACCCCGGCCCCCGCGGCCCCGGACACGATCCACGGGCTGATCGCCCAGCGGGCCGCGCGGACCCCCGACGCGCCCGCGCTGATCACCGACGGGGAGACCCTCGGCTACGGAGCGCTCGACGCCCGCGCCGGTGCGCTGGCCACCCGCCTCCGCGCCGCCGGGGTGCGCCGCGGCGACACCGTCGGCGTCCTCCTCGCCCGCGGTGTGCCCCTGGTGGTGACGGCCCTCGCCGTCCTCAGGTGCGGCGCCGCCTACCTCCCCCTCGACCCCCGCCTGCCCGAATCCAGGATCTGGCTGATGCTGGAGGACGCCGGAGCCCGCCTGGTGGCGACCGACGCGGACCACGCCGCCCGGGCCGGGGGAGCCGTACCGACGGTCCTCGACGTGGAAGCGCCCGGCACCGGAGAACCGCTCGGCGAGGAGCCGCACGCCACCGGGGACGACCTCATGTACGTGATGTTCACGTCCGGCTCGACCGGCCGGCCGAAGGGCGTCGGCGTCACCCACCGCAACGTGGTGGAGCTCGCCCGGGACCGCGACGTCCGCGCCGGCGGCCCCCGCCGGATGCTGGTCCACTCCGCCACCGGCTTCGACGCCTCCGTCTTCGAGATCTGGGTGCCGCTCCTGAACGGCGGCGCCCTGGTCCTCATGCGCGGCGACGGCACGGACCTCGCCGAGACCGCCCGCGCGGTCCGCGAACACGCCGTCACCACCGCCTACTTCACCGTCGGCCTCTTCCACGTCATGGCCGACGAGGGCCTGGACACCCTGCGGCTCCTGCGTGAGGTGTGGACCGGCGGCGACGTCGCCAACCCGGCGGCCGTCCAGCGGGTCCTCACCCACTGCCCCGACACCGTCCTCGTCCACTCCTACGGCCCCACCGAGACCACCTTCGCCTCCCACAACCAGTGGTTCGGCACCGGCGAACGCACCCTGGGCGGCGCCGGACTCCACCTCGGACGGCCCATGGACAACACCCGCAGCCACGTCCTCGACGACACCCTGCGCCCCGTCCCGCCGGGCGTCCCCGGCGAGCTGTACGTCGCGGGATCCCACGTGGCCCGCGGCTACCTCGGCCGGGCCGGACTGACCGCCGAGCGGTTCGTCCCCGACCCCTTCGAGGCCGACGGCAGCCGCATGTACCGCACCGGCGACCGCGTCCTGTGGACCCCCGCCGGCGAACTCCGCTTCCTGGGGCGTGCCGACGGCCAGATCAAGCTGCGGGGCGTGCGGATCGAACCCGGCGAGGTCGAACGCGCCCTCGCCGCGCACCCCGCCGTGGGCCAGGCCCTCGTCGTGGTCCGCGAGGACCGGCCCGGGGACAAGACCCTCGTCGGCTACGTCGTCCCCCGCGCGGACACCCAGGTCACCGAGGCAGAAGTGCTCGCCGAGGCGCGCGCCGCCCTCCCCGAGCACCTCGTGCCCACCGCGGTCGTCGTCCTCGACTCCCTGCCGCTCACCGTCAACGGCAAACCCGACCGGGCGGCGCTCCCCGCCCCGCACCGCCCCGCCGCCGGGGAAAGCGGGCGGCAGCCGCGCAACGCCCGCGAGGAGGTGCTGTGCGCGCTCTTCGCCGAGATCCTCGACGTCCCCCGCGTCGGCATCGACGACAACTTCTTCGCCCTGGGCGGCCATTCGCTCCTCGGCGTCCGCCTGGTCAACCGCGTCCGCACGGTCCTCGGCATCGAGCGCACCGTCCGTGACCTGTTCCGGCTGCCCACCCCCGCCGGCCTGCTCGGCTCGCCCGACGACGCCACCACGGCCGCCGCCCTGGGCGTCCTGCTCCCGCTCAGCACCCGGGGCACCCGCCGCCCGCTGTTCTGCGTGCACCCGGGCACCGGCGTCGGCTGGGCCTACGCCGGGCTCGCCCGCCACCTGGGCGACGACCAGCCGCTGTACGCCCTCCAGGCCCGCGCCCTGAGCGAGCCCGGCCACCGGCCGCGCAGCGTCGAGGCGATGGCCGACGACTACCTGGAGCAGATCCGGCAGATCCAGCCCTGGGGCCCGTACCGGCTGCTCGGCTGGAGCTACGGCGGCATCGTCGCCCACACGATGGCGGTACGGCTCCGCGAGACCGGCGAACGGGTCGAACTCCTCGCGCTGATGGACACCCACCAGACGGGACCCGGCAGCGTCTCCGTGCTCCCGCCCGAGGAGCGCGCCGGGACGCCCGCCCCGACGGATCCCGTCGAGCTCGCCGCGGCGCTGGAGGACATCCGTCGCGAGGACCCCGTCCTCGCCGGATTCTCCGACGCCGAGCTCCGGGCGGTGCTGCGCGCCTCCGAGACGCACGCCGCCCTCATGGCACGGCACGTGCCGGGCGTCGCCGACGCCGACACGCTGTTCTTCACCGCCCGCCGGCCGGGAGAGCCCGAAGGCGCTCTCGCCGCCACCTGGATTCCCTTCACCGAGGGCGTCATCGACAATCACACCCTCGAATGCGGCCACCTTCGGATGGCCGAACCGGAACCTCTCGAAAACATCGGAAGAATAGTCGCGGAGAAACTCTCCGCGCTCCAGAAGGAAGAAACGAGGAGCCAGTCATGAGCGAGTCCGTCAACCCGTTCGACAACGCCGAGGGCACCTTCCACGTCGTCGTGAACGACGAGGGACAGCACTCCCTGTGGCCCGCCTTCGCGGACATCCCGGCCGGCTGGACCAGTGTCTGGGGCGCCGGTGACAGGGTCGAAGCCCTCGACTACATCACCACCCACTGGACCGACATCCGCCCGCGCAGCCTCGTCGCCCAGTACGCCTGACAGCGCGGCGAACCGAGCGCCGTGCCCCGCATCCGATGCGGGGCACGGCGCATTTCCCGTTTCCGGCAGGCTCGTTCTCCGGAGGAATTCAGGGAGCGAAAGTGCCGGTCCTTGCTGCCGGTCGTACTTCCTCTTCCGGAATCCCCGGAAATCTATCCTCGACACATGAAGATACTCCTGAGCGGAACCGCATCGGATTCCCACACATGGAATCTCGTGTACCTCCGTCTCTTCCTCGAGGAACAGGGCCACGAGGTCGTCGGGCTCGGGCCCTGCGCCCCTGCCGAGCTGCTGGTCGCCGGTTGTCTGCGCCACGCGCCCGACGCGGTGGTGCTCAGCAGTGTCAACGGGCACGGCTACCGCGACGGACTCGCCGCCGTCCGCCGGCTGCGCGCGGAACCCGCCCTCGCCGCCCTCCCCGTGGTGCTCGGCGGCAAGCTCGGCGTCGCCGGACACCGCCAGGAGGCGGACGTGGCACGACTGACCGAGGCCGGCTGCGACGCCGTCCTCGGCGAGGATGTGGACGCCCTCCGCGCGTTCCTCGCCGCACGCGCCCGCAGGGAGGTGCCGGCTTGACCGCCCAGGCCCCCGACTTCGGCGGCTTCGTCGCCGCGTCCGCCGCCGCAGGACGGCTCGTCGTCCAGCCCCGCATGGGCTTCGGCGACCCCGCCCGCATGCGGGCCGGACTCGCCCGCACCAGGGCCGCCACCGCCCACACCGCGGGCACCCTGACCGTCGACAGCTACACCCGCGTCGGCGACCTCGCCGCGGCCCGCGCCGCCGTCGCCGAGGGAAGCCGCCTCAACGGCTACCCGATCGCCGCGCACGCCCCGGACACCACCCGCGCCGTCCTCGACGGCCTGTTCGACGCCGACTTCCCCGTACAGGTCCGGCACGGCTCCGCCCGCCCCCTGGCCATCATCCGGGCGCTCACCGCCGCCGGCCTCGACGCCACCGAAGGCGGCCCCGTCTCCTACTGCCTGCCCTACGGCCGCACCCCCCTGCGCGAGTCCGTCACCGCCTGGGCCCGCGCCTGCGAACTCCTCGCCGACGCGGCGCGCCCGGGAGCCGTACCCCACCTGGAGAGCTTCGGCGGCTGCCTCCTCGGGCAGCTCTGCCCGCCCGGCCTGCTCGTCGCCACCAGCGTCCTGGAGTGCCTGTTCTTCGCCCAGTTCGGACTGCGCAGCGTCTCGCTCAGCTACGCCCAGCAGACCGACCCGGTCCAGGACGAGGAGGCCCTGCGCGCCCTGCACCGGCTCGCCGCCGAGTTCCTGCCCGACGGCATCGACCACCACGTCGTCCTCTACACGTACATGGGCGTCTACCCGCGCACCGAACAGGGCGCCACCCGTCTCCTGGAGGCCTCCGCCCGGCTCGCCGTGCGCTCCGGCGCCGGCCGCCTCATCGTCAAGACCACGGCGGAGGCCCATCGCATCCCGACCGTCGAGGAGAACGTCCGCGCCCTGGAGACCGCCGCCGCGGCCGCCGCGCTCGCCGGACCCCCGGCGCCCGACGCCACGACGGACGGGGGCGGCGAGGTGTACGAGGAGGCCCGCACGCTCGTCGAGACCGTCCTCGGTCTCCACCCCGACCTGTCCCGCGCCCTGCCGGCCGCCTTCGAACGGGGCCTCCTGGACGTGCCCTTCTGCCTCCACCCCGACAACGCCGGCCGCTCCCTGGGCTTCGTCGACCCCGGGGGCCGCCTCCGCTGGGCCAGGACCGGCGCCATGCCGATCCGCCCCGACGCGGCGGCCGACGCGGCGCCCCTCACCTCGGCCGGCCTGCTCGCCGCGCTCCATCACGTCGCCGACCGCTACGACAGCCCCGGCCACCGCGACAGCGGCGACGGCCACGGACGACCGCGGGCCACCCCCCTCACCGTCTGACCAGCCCGGCGAACGCCTCGCCCACCGTCCGCCCCCCGGCACCCCTCGCCCGACCAGCTGCCGCCCGAACGCTCGACGCCCGAACGCTCGACGCCCGACCACCGGCCTCCGGCCTCCGGCCTCCGGCCACAGCCTCCCGACCACCCGCCTCCCGACCGCCCGCCTCCCGACCGCCCGCCTCCCGACCACCCGCCTCCCGACCACCCGAACAGGAGCCCCGCCATGGACACGCCCCACCCCGCCGGCGCCCCGGCCACCCCGCCCCCGCTGGGCGAACACCTCCGCTCGCCCCGGCTGCGCGCCGCCATGCTCGTCCAGCAGGAGGCCCTCCACGCCGCCCGCGCGTTCCTCCGCGGCGAGGGCTTCACCGAGCTGCTGCCCCCGCTGGTCGGCCCCGTCACCGACCCCGGCGGCCGGGGCGCCAAGGCCCTCGACGTCGACTACTACGGCCACCCGTACAAGCTGATGACCAGCGCCATCCTCTACAAGCAGGCGTCCCTCCGCGGCTTCCCCCGGCTCTTCTACATCGCCCCCAACGTGCGGGTCGAGCCCGAGGAGACCGCCACGACCGGCCGTCACCTCGTCGAGTTCCACCAGATCGACGTGGAGATCGCCGACGGGAGCCGCGAGGACGCCCAGGAGATCGCCGCGGGCCTGCTCACCCACGTCACCGAGCACGTATGGACCGCCGTCCCCGAGATCCTCGGCGAACTCGGCCGGGTGGAAGGCGACTTCGCCGACATCCGGGCCGGCAAGTACGACGTGTGCACCCACGACGACGCCGTCTCCCGCCTCCTCGCCGCCGGTCACCCGCAGAACCCCGACGGCGAGATCGACTGGGCCGGGGAGCGGCTCCTCTCCCTGGAGAGCGACCGCCCCTTCTTCGTCAACGACTACCCCAAGGGCTCCCGCGGCTTCTACGACCGGGAGGACCCCGAACGCCCGGGCGTCCTGCGCAACTTCGACCTCATCGCCCCGCACGGATACGGCGAGCTGGTCTCCGGCAGCGAGCGCGAGGCCGACTACGCGACCATCGTCACCCGCATGCGGGAGAGCGGGGAGAACCCCGCCAAGTACGCCTGGTACCTCAAGGAGGCCCGCGACGGCATGCCCGCCAGCGCCGGCTTCGGCATGGGCCTCCAGCGCCTGGTCCGCTTCCTCACGGGCCTCGACGCCCTCTGGCAGGTCAGCGCCTACCCGAAGCTCCCCGGGGTGGTGGCCCCGTGACCGCCCTCAGCGCCCCCGGCCTCCCGGAGCGGGCGATCCGCGCCCGCGCCCGCAACGGCACCGCCGAGGTCTTCCCCGACCCCGCCACCTACGGCACACGGCTGTACGGACCGGGTGCGGCGGCCGTCGCTGCCGACGACCTCGACCGGGCCCGCATCGTCCCGCCCGTGTTCATGCCCCAGCGCCTCGAGAAGCTCATCGACCTCGCCCGGGAACCGGAGTTCACCGACGTCGACCTCGGCACCCGCGTCGGCGGCTTCACCTCCCGGCTGCCCCTCTACCTGTCCGCCTTCGGCTCCACCCGCGCCGGCAGCGGAGACCTCGCCGTCCACGCGAGCCGGCAGGCCGCCCGCCTCGGCATCCCCATGGTCATCGGGGAGAACATGATCCCCGTGCACGGCTACCGCCGTGCCGGCGACGCCACCCGCTCCGCCCTCCTCGCCCGCGTCGAGGCCTACCTCGACGCCGCACCCGACGGAGCCGGCGGCATCGTCGTCCAGCAGTCCACCGAGGACGCCGACTCCGAGGTGTGGAACCTCCTCTACAGCGACCCCGCCTTCCGCCCCCTCCTGGAGACCGGACGGCTCGCCTTCGAGCTGAAGACCGGGCAGGGCGCCAAACCCGGCCTCGGCGGCATGACCGTCGTCGACCGCGCGGAGGCCGAGCAGCTCGCTCGCCGCTTCACCGTCCGCCCGGTGCTCGACGCAGACGGCGAGCGCCAGCTCCGCTGCGCCACCCCCGGCACCTTCACCGACGAGATCCTCCGCCAGCAGCTGCGCTTCATGCGGAACAACTTCCCCAAGGCCCGCACCTGGGTGAAGTTCCACCCCGGCCGTGACATCGCCCATGCCGCCCGCACCGCCTGGACCGCCGGCGCGGACGCCGTCACCGTCGACGGAGCCGAGGGCGGCACCGGCTGGGCCCCGGGGGTCTTCCTCGACCACGTCGGCCTGCCCCTCGCCGCCTGCCTGCGCAGCATCGGCCGCCCCGACGGCTGTCTCCTCGCCACCGGCGGCATGTGGGAGGGCGGCCGCGCCGTGCGCGCCCTCGCCCTCGGAGCCACCGCCGTCGGCCTGGGCCGCGCCGCCCTCGTGGCCGTCGACGAGGACCCCGAGCACGGCCTGGAGCGTCTCGCCGACAGCATCGCCCTCGAACTGCGGCTGCTCATCAGCGCGCTGGGCAAGTACGCGGTCGACGCACTGGGCCCCGAGGACCTGTGGTGGCCCGACACCCACCACCACCGTGCCGAGGCGCCCGCGCCGGGCGTCACCGACCCGGCGGGAGCGATGCCGTGACCGCGCACCGGCGGCGCGGCGGGAACGACGCCGTCCACGCCTGCTTCTCCGTCCGTGAGACCCCCGGCATCACCGTGGCCGTCACCCACGACGGCACCGGCCTCGCCACCACCGCCCGGCACACGGCCCAGCGCGCCCTGGCCGAGGCCGGCCGAGGCTACCTCGGCGGCCGCGTCGAACTCCGTACGCCCCGGACGGCCGCCCCGGCCGGCTCCCGGCCCAGTGCCCTCGGCACACGCCGGCGCCGCGCCGTGCGCCGGGCCGCGGACCGCGCCGTGGCCCTGGCCGTCGCCGCCACCCTCCGGGGCGACGCCGCCCACGTCCGGGTCCACGTCCGTCCGCCCCTCTGACGTCCCGTCCTCCCGCCCGCCCCCTTCGACCACAGAAAGCCGACCCCATGGGAACGACCACCACGACCAGCGCACCGGCGGACGGACAGCCCGCCGTCGACTGGCGCCGCGTCAGCAGCCTCGTCATCGGCCAGGCCGCCGTCCAGGCCGGCAGTTTCGCCCTGCTCATCGCCATGAGCTGGACGGCGGTCCAGATCGACGGCCGTGAGGCCGTCACGTACGTCACCCTCGCCGCCACCCTGCCCCGCGCCCTGCTCCTCCTCTTCGGCGGAGCCCTCGCCGACGTCCTCGGCCCCCGCGCCGTCCTGCTGCGCGCGACCGGCGTGCGCGTGCTCGTCCTCGCGGCGGGCGTCGCGGTCACCGCCACCACCGAGACCCTCTGGCCGCTGATCGCCGTCGCCCTCGTCGACGGCGTCCTGCTCGGCCTCACCGGCCCCGCGTCGGGCGTCCTGCTGCCACGCCTGGCCCCCCAGGACCAGCTCGGCCGTGCCAACTCGCTCTTCTCCATGGTGCTCCGCCTCGCCCCCATCGCCGGCTCGCCCCTCGGGGCCTGGCTGGTCGTCGTCGGAGGCCTCCCCGTGGCCATGACGGCCGCGGCCGTCGGCTGCGCCGTCTGGCTGGCCTGCGCCACCCATGTCACCCACGGCATGACCCGGCCCGAGCGCGCCCCGCAGGGACCCTCCCTGCTGCGCCGCTCCGGCGACGGCTTCCGGCTCCTGGCCGCCCATCCGCGACTGCGGTGGATGTTCGTCGCGTGCTTCTGCATGGACCTCGCGTTCCTGTGGCCGGC
Source organism: Streptomyces sp. NPDC096079 (assembly GCF_040303145.1). Classification (NCBI taxonomy): domain Bacteria; kingdom Bacillati; phylum Actinomycetota; class Actinomycetes; order Kitasatosporales; family Streptomycetaceae; genus Streptomyces; species Streptomyces sp. NPDC096079. The sequence continues at coordinate 110,752 of NZ_JBEOST010000008.1, read as the reverse complement.
GGAGGTCGCGCTGCCCCTGCGGGCCGCCGACGAGGGCTGGGGCGTCGGCGCCGTCGCCATGGTCCTCTCCGTCTTCGGCGCCGGCGCGCTGGCGTCCGCCGCGCTGGGCGCGGCCCTGGCCCACCGCATCCCGGCACACACCAAGCTCGTGGTGACCGGCGTGGGCCTCGCGGCCGGCATGGCCGCCATGGCCCTGGTCCCCTCGCCCGTCGTCCTGGCCGCCACGGCCGGCGCCGTCGGTCTGCTCTCCGGCCTCAACGGGCCCGCCCTGGTCACCGCCTACCAGCAGGCCGTCCCCGAGGGCCGGATGGGCGCAGCGATGTCCACCTTCGCGCTCTCCGGCATCGGCGCGGCGCCGCTGTCCCTCGCCGTGTTCAGCCCCGTCTCGCTCTACCTGGGCGTCACCGGGACCTGGCTGCTGTGCGCCGGTCTCGCCCTGCTCTCCCCGGTCGCCGCGGCCGTCGCGCTGCGCGGTGGGGCGGCCTCCGCCGTGCCGCGCGCCGAGGCCCGCACCCGTACCGCACCGGAGCCCACCGCCACTTCCGTGTGAGGCAGACATGATTCCCCTGGTTCCCCTGGACTCCCTGGATTCCCTGGACCCCTTGGACTCCCCGCCACCCCCGACGGCCCCTCCGGCCGGCCCGCTCGTCCCGACCACCCTGCCGCCCCTGACCACCGCCCTGCCGCGCCCGCCCGGACTGGGCCCGGTCCGACCGCAGCTGTGGCTGGTGGCCACCGAGACCCACCAGGACACCGTCACCCGGTACGCCCCCCTCGTCCTGGACACCACCGAACTGGCCCGTGCCGAGGAGTTCCGCCGGCCCGGCGACCGTGCCACCTACCTGTGCGCCCACGTGGGGCTGCGCCGCCTGCTCGGCGCCCACCTGGACCTCGCGCCCCGCGCCGTGTCGGTGGCCCGGGCGCCGTGCCCCTGCTGCGGAGAACCGCACGGACGGCCAGTGCTGCCCGACGGCCGGCTGCACTTCTCGCTCTCCCACTGCGAGGGACTGAGCCTGATCGCCGTCGCGTCCACCCCCGTCGGCGTGGACATCGAGCGGGTGCCGGCGCCGCACACCGTCGCGGAGGCCTCGGAGGTCCTCCATCCGGCGGAGGCGGCGGAGCTCGCCGCCCTCACCCCGGCCCTGCGCCCCGCCGCGTTCGCCAGGGTGTGGACGAGGAAGGAGGCCTATCTGAAGGGACTCGGCATCGGTCTGGGCGCCGACCCGTCCGCCGAGTACGTGGGGGCGGGCCCGCTCCCCGCCGCCCCGACCGGCTGGCTGCTCGCGGACGTCGCCGTCCCGGAGGGACACCACGCCGCCGTGGCACTGCGACGGTGAGGAGCCCCGGGAGGTTGCGCCCCAACGGTTCGCCACGCCACCCGTTCGCGCCCGGCGCGCGTCCGCGAGGCCCGCCGCTGAGGGCCGCTGCCGGGCGCCGGCTCAGGTCGCGACCCGCGTCCCGTCCGCGTCGCACGGCAGCGTGCCCGTCGGGTGGTCGGCGGTGAAGTCCTCCGTGATGTCCTCGGAGGCCTGTCGCATCACCTCGCCGGTGATGCGGATCCGGCCGGTGAACGGGCTGTCGATGTCCTCGATGAGCAGCAGGGAGCCGGTGAAGAGCCCCGCGAGCACGTAGAGCAGGACGAGGTGCGCGGGCCTGCGGTCGCGGGGCAGGCCGTAGGCGAAGGCGCCCACGGTGGCGGCCAGGGCCACGACCATGAACCAGTAGACGAACGAGGGGATGGCGGGGCTCGCTTCGGAGATCCGGGTCTGCCGGGCCTTGGACCGTTCGTCGTCGGCGGCCACCAGGAGGGGGAAGGTGGGGTCACCCCCGTGGGCGAGCTCCTTGAAGTGCCGCCGGAAGTCGGTGGACCAGACCGACGCGACGGGCGACTTCGAGCCGCCCTCGGCCATCAGGGGCCATTCGGCGGCCTCGATGGCCCGCGCGTAGCAGACGGCGGCGGCCTGGAGCCGCTCGCGCTGCGGTTCCGGGGCGTAGTCGGCCACCTCGTAGAGCTGGTCGACCCGGCCGGCCTCGGCCTCGACAGCTGCCGAGGCCGCACCGTACGACTCGGCCGCGACGACGATGACGAAGGCCACGAGGAGGACGGCGAGGGTCTCCAGGGGACTGATCAGGTCGCCGAACGACGCCTCGGCGTCCTCGTCGCCGGCGGGGCGCCGACGACGGCGCCGGCCGGCGGTCAGACCGAGTGCGAGTGCCGTGGCGATGGCCACGACGGTGATGGTCATGGTGAGGGTCATGATCATGGCCCCGGTGGGATCGGATGAGCGGACACCCCCCGCCGGCCTCAGCCCACCACGGGGCGGGGTGCGCCGCGACGGCGGTGACCCAGGTGGACCTGCGGCACCGGCACCCCGCGACCGGGGTGCCGGTGCCGGTCCCTGCCGGTCCCGTGTCAGCCGAGGGGCAGCACCAGGCGCGCGGCGGAGTCGTCGACGGAGGTGATCGTCGTGGTGCTGTCCGCGACGCTCGCGTCGGAGTAGAGCGGGTCCTTGCTGGTGAGGACCAGCATGAGCCGGTGCTCGGCGGCGAGGTCGTAGGCCGCGGGCTGGAGCCGCCAGACGGCGGTGCGGTTCTCACCCGGGGTGAGCTCGGTGAAGGTGAACGGCTCGTGCGTGATGATGCGGGCCGTGTGGTCGGCGCTGACGTCGAAGAGGTACGCGACGAGCGTGGTCTCCGTGGCCGTGCTGCGGACCGTGAGGGTCAGCTCGGGGACGCCCCGCACGCGACGGGCGGCGGGGAGCGGGGCGCTCGTCCACGCCGCGAGGTGCTGGCGGTCGAACTTGTCGGTCTCGTACGTCTTCGGGTTGCCCTGCCACTCGGCCTGGCCGGTCTTGATGATCTCGTCCACGGCGACGGCGTCCGTGAGCCGCCCCGCGGTGAACTCGCGCTTCCAGCCCGGCTCCGGCGCGGTGGTGACGAGGCCGCCGTCCTGGTGGGCGGCTTCCGACGTGGCGGTGAGGTACCACTGCTCGGTACCGGTGGTGACCTCGGACCAGGACGGCGCGTCCTCGCGGACGGACGGCGTGAACATGACCTGGCTGCGGACCGGCGACCACTCGGGGACGCCGTTGGCGGCACCGAGGACGTGGTGGTCCAGCCAGGCGAACGCCTCTTCCACGGGGACGTTCGGTCCGCTGCACGGGACGGAGAGCCCGGCGCCCTCGGGCGCGGCGTGGTCGCCGATCCACAGGTTGAGGTGCTTCGGCGCGGTGAGCTGCTCGAAGTGCCGGACGACCTGACCGGCCGGGAAGAGGGTCTCGTGCCAGGTGTTCGAGAGGAACGTCGGGACGCCGCGGGCGTTGGTCTCGTCGGCGTACGAGTGCGGCGAGCGCTCCTTGCCCCACGCCACGACGTCGTCGAGGTTCTGGCCGGTCAGGAAGTCGTGCAGGATCTGACGGGTGGCGGGGTCGAACTTGCGCGCCTCGGGGCCGCCCGTGAAGGCGATCAGGGCCTTCACCGCCGCCTCGTGGCGCGTGTCGTTCTGGTAGAGGCTGTCGGCCAGGTCGCCCCAGGTGCTGAGGGCCACGACCGCGTCCACGCGCCCGGCCGGGTCGTGCGCCGCGACGAGCTGGCTGATGCCGGAGCCGTACGACTCGCCGAGGAAGGCGATGCGGCTGGGGTTGAGGTGCTCCTGGGCGTAGTCGATGACGGTGGAGCCGTCGGCCCAGTCCAGCGGCCCGGCCACGTCGATGGTGCCGCCGGAGGTGAAGGGCGCGTCGACGTAGCCGCCGCCGGTGACGGGGAAGGTCAGGCCGATGCCGCGCGGGGTGTAGGCGAGCACGTGGTAGCCGCGCAGGGCCAGTTGGAGGTACGCGTACTCGAACAGGATCCAGCCGAAGGGGGTCCAGCCCGCGGGCACGATCACCACGGGGCGGGGCTCGTCGCCGTTGAGCTTGATGGTGTGGGCCGACAGCCGGACGCCGTCGTGGGCGGTGATCCTCGGGAAGCCGATGCTCGCCTTCGCCTTCACCTGCTCCGTCAGCGTCTGCAGGTCGGCGGGGAGCAGCGGTTGCTCCGCCGAGCCGTCCAGGGTGGCGATCAGTGCCTGCGCGAGGCCGGCGGCGGCGGGGTCGATCGTGGTGGGCGAGGTGTAGAGGCCGTTCTCGGCGATGTGGCGCACCTGTGCCGCGGTGACCGGGCTGACGGCGTCGTCTTCCTGCGGGTTGCTCACGAAGGATCCTCTCGGTACGGCCGGCCGGCGTCCGCCGGCCGGAACGGTCTCTCGGCGGACAGTTCTAGTCGCGTGCCGACGGCCGACACGGAGAACAGGCCAGCCCTGCCCTCGGCGGGGGATGTGCCGGTTTCACTCTCCAGAAGGGTTTGAAATTCTTTCGATACGTGGCACTCCGACGATCGGTCACGACACGGTTGTGACCGATCGGGCACAGTCATCGAAGGGAAGCGATCGATCGTCCTGAACTCGGCCCCCGTCCGGCAGGTCAGGGACACCCCGCGGCCCCGCCCCGGGTCTCCCGCTCGACCGGGTGACGGACGCCCGGCAACCGGCCGAGCCGCCCCGGGTGCGGAGGTGGGCGACCGGGCGAGCGGCGACAGTGGGCGGTGTGGACGTCGAGAAGGTCACCGAGGAGCTGTACGGGCTGAAGCCGGCGGACTTCGTCGCGGCCCGGGACGCCTACGTCGCCGAGGCCCGCGGGGCGAAGGACCCCACGTCGGCGAAGGCCATCGCCGCGCTGCGCAGGCCGGCCACGGCCGCCTGGGCGGCGAACCTGCTCGCCCGGGAACGGCCCCAGGAGGCGCGCGGGTTCCTGAGCCTGGGGAGGACCCTCAGGGAGGCGCACCGGACGCTCGACGCCGAGCGAATGCGGGAGGCGAGCCGGGAGCGGCACCGGCTCGTCGGCACGCTCGCCCGGACGGCCGCCGCGCTGGCGCGGGACGCGGGACAGCCCGTGAGCGACACCGTGGTCCGCGAGATCGAGCAGACCCTGCAGGGTGTGCTCGCCCACCAGGACGTGGCCGAGCTGTGGTCGAAGGGCCGGCTCGTGAAGGTGCCCGAGGCCGCCGTGGACTTCACGGAGATCACCCCGGACACGGTGCCGCCCCGCCCCGCGCCGAAGCGGGAGCGGAAGGAGAGGAACGGTGACACCGCGCGGCTCGACCGCGCCCGGGCCGCGGCGACGGAGGCCGATGCCGAGGTCGCCCGGCGCGAGCGGGAGCTCGACGAGGCGGAACGGGCGCGGCGGACGGCGGCGACGGCGGCCGGGGAGGCCGCCGACCGGGTCGGACGTCTTGAGGCCGACCTGCGGGAGGCCAGGCGGGCCCGGGGGGACACGGAGGCGGCCGCGTCCACGGCCGGCACGTCGGTGACGGCCGCGGAACGCGCCCTGAAGGAGGCACGCCGCACGGCGGACCGGGCGGCCCGCGCCCTGGAAGGCCTGGAGCGACACGACTCGTAGGGCCTGCCCGGCAACTCCCCCGGAGAAGGGGGGGTGAAGGGAGTCGTGACGGCGCAGGTCGCACAACCCTGTGTGTCACACCGGCCCGGGGGCCGGTGTCTTGAGGCCGAACACCTTGGAACACCCCAAGGCGAACACCTCGAAGCGGAGCACACGTCATGAGCGAGAACACCGAAGTGGTCGTGATCGGCGGCGGTTACGCGGGACGGCGTCCGCGCGACCCGTTCGTGACGAGCCTAGGTCGACCCCGACGGGCGGCGAGGAGCACGGAGTCGAGAGCCCGCTCCGGCCGCCGGAGCGCGGGACCGTGGCGACAGCGTGTTCCATCCCCGACACGAGCGAGTGATCATTCACCCGCGGGGTGGCCGAGCGGCGGGAACGGCCGCTCGGCGCACCTAGACTCCCCGCACATGTCGCTCTGGCTGCTCAATCACTTCAGCACCTTCACCCTGGCCGTGGTCACCGTCGGCGGAACGGTCCTCCTCGCCGTGGCCGGCAGCGTGCTGCTGCGTCGCAGGTACCCGTCGCTGGCCCGGGGAGAGCACAACGACATGGTCGGGGTGACCCTCGGCATGTTCGGCGCGATCTACGGGATCATCCTCGCGTTCGTCATCGTCACCCTCTGGACCCAGCTCGACAGCACGCAGACCATCGTCGCCAGCGAGGCGACCGACGCCGCGCTCATCGCCCGCGACGCCGCCGCCTTCCCGCCGGAGGTCCGCGCCGACCTCGACGCGGCCCTCAGCGGCTACGTCCACGCGGTCGTCGAGGACCAGTGGCCCCGCATGCGCGCCGGGCAGCCGAGCTACGGGGCGACCGAGACGCACCTCCGGACGGCGTTCTCCGTCCTCCAGGCGTACGACCCGAAGTCCCCGCGCGAGGAGGTCTTCTACGAGGAGGCCGTCACCCACCTCAACGACGTCGCCGCACAGCGCCGCGCCCGCCTGAACATGGCCGAGCAGGAACTGCCGCCCCTGCTCCAGGTCCTGGCCTTCGGCGGCGCGATCGTCCTCGTCCCGCTCACGTTCCTCTACGGCATGCGCAAGCTCCGGATCCAGCTGCTCTTCGTCGCCTCGGTCGCCGCCCTCATCGGCTTCAGCCTGCTCCTGGTCTTCGTCCTGGACCGCCCCTTCGCCGGCGACCTGAGCGTGAGCCCGGCCCCGTACCGCGAGGGCGCCCTCGCCCAGTACTGGGAGCGGTGAACGGAGCCGCCGGAGGGCGCCCCGATCTTCGTGCGACCGCGACGGTTTCTGCGGCGCTGCTAGCCTGCGGTCCATGATCAAGGACGGTTCGGCAGGCCGAATAGGCCGGATGGCGGGGGACACCGGGCCGGAGCGCGTGCTGGTCGCCGCCAGCTTCGTCAACCGGGTCGGCAATGGTCTGTTCAACGCGGCGTCGGCGCTCTATTTCACCTTGGTGGTGGGCCTCCCGGCGGTGCAGGTCGGCGCCGCGCTCACCATCGCCGGGGTGGTCGGCCTGTGCGCGGGGATACCCGGGGGTCATCTCGCCGACCGGCGCGGGGCACGCGTGATCATGATGTCGGCCCTCGCGGTCCAGGCGGTGTCGATGGCGGCCCTCGTCCTCGTCGAGAGCTGGGCCGCGCTCACGGTCATCGCGACCTTCGACCAGATCGCCGCGGCGGTCGGCGGGGCGGCGTGGGGCGCTCTGGTGGCCCGGGTCGGGGGTGAGCGACCGGCCGTGTCCGGGCGAAGCTGCGCACCTTCGTCAACCTGGGCGTCGTCCTGGGAACGACGGGTGCCGGGCTGGCCCTGGCCGCGGGCACCCGCGGCGCCTTTGTCACGCTGATTCTCGGCAACGCGGCGAGCTTCGCCCTGTGCGCGGTGCTGCTGCTCCTGCTGCCCCGCTGTCCGGTGCTGCCGGCGCCGCCGCAGCAGCGGCGCTGGCTGGTCTTCGCGGACCGGCCGTTCCTGGCGTTCACCGCCCTCTACGGGGCCATGGGACTGCAGTATCCGGTGGTCTCCCTGCTCCTGCCGATCTGGATCGCCGAGCACACCGAAGCGCCACGCTGGACGGTGGCCGCGCTGTTCGCCGTCAACTCCCTCTTCTGCGTGCTGACACAGACCAGGATCGGCTCGCGTATCGAGACCCCTGACGACGGCGGCAGGGCGTTTCGCACCGCGGGGCTGCTCTTCCTCGTCAGCTGCCCGATGATGGCGCTGGCGGCGTACGCCCCCGTCTGGGCGGCAGCGGGACTGGTCCTGGCGGCGATCTTCGTCCACAGCCTGGGGGAGGTCTGGGAGTCCTCGGCGTGCTTCGCCCTGGGTTTCGGTCTTGCCCCCGACCACGCCCAGGGCCAGTACCAAGGTGTCCTCGGCCTCGGCTTCAACGCGGGGCAGGCACTGGCCCCCGCGATCCTCACCACGGTGGTGCTGGGCCTCGGCACGGCGGGCTGGCTGCTGCTGGCCTCGTTCTTCGCCTTGCTGGGTGCCGCCGGCCCCTCCCTCGCCCGCTGGGGCATGCGGACCCGGCCGCAGCCGGGCGTTGCCGTGGAGGCGGCGCGATGACCAGGGAGTAGCTGCCAGGAGCCTTCCGCGTGCCCGGAGCGAAGCCGACGTCCGGATCCGGGTCGTACGCCTCGGGCACGGCCGGGATGACGAACCTCACGCCTGGTCGGACTCGGCGGCCAGCGGGACTTCGCCCGCGGTCTTGCTGAAGCCGAGCGCCTCCACGATCCGTCCGTCCGCCACCCGCATGACGTTGACGCCCTGCACCCACTGGTCCGGCCCGTCCCCGAAGCGGTACGTCCAGACGATCGTCGCGCGGTCGCCCGCCACGATCACCTCCTGCGGGGTGAACCGCGTGGCGTCGTCGTCGACGAGCGCCGTCCACCACTCCGTACAGGCTTCGCGTCCGGAGACCCGCTCCCCGCGCGGCGCCGGCTGGACGCTCTCCATGACGCAGTCCTCGGCGACCAGATCGGCCAGGAGGCCGGCCTCGCGCTCGGTGAACGCGCGGTTGAACAGGTCGATGACTTCGGCGGTGGTGCGTACGGACATGACGCCTCCTCGGAAGAGATAGACCGTTCGGTCTACGAGAACCATAGATAGACCGGTTGATCTACCGTGTCAACCGAGGGAGAATCGGTCCATGACCACTTCCGCGAAGCCCGGCCCCCGCGAGCGACTCCTGCTCACCGCACAGGAGTTGACGTACGCGCAGGGCGTCGGCGTGGGCGTCGACGCCCTCCTGAAGGGGGCCGGCGTCGCCCGCCGTTCGCTGTACGAGCACTTCGGCGGGAAGGACGGCCTCATCGCCGAGGTGCTGCGCCGCAGCACCGCCGAGGACGTGGAGCGCTACCGAGCCACCATGGATGCCGCCGGGGCCGACCCCCGGGCCCGTCTCCTCGCCGTCGTCGACCGGCTCGGCCGGATCGCCGCCGGCCCCGACTTCCACGGGTGCCGCTACCTCGCCGCCGACCTCGCGCTCACGGACCCGGACCACCCGGGGCACGAGGTCACGCGGGCCTACCGGCGGACCCTCCACGGCCTGTTCGAGGACGAGTTCGCCGCCCTCGGGCACGTGCGGCCGGGGTTCGCAGCCGACCAGCTCCTGCTCCTCGTCGACGGTCTCCTCGCGGCCGGCGCGACCCGCCCGGGCAGCGATCCCGCCGCCGCGGCCCGGGAGCTCGCCGGGCACCTCATCGACGCCTGCCCGGCCGGCGCTCCCGAGTGACGGTGCGGGAGAGGGGCCGCGCGGCTCAGCGCTCGTAGCGGCCGGTGTCGATCTCCCAGCGGTGGTAGCCGGAGATCCAGGAGGCGAGGCCGTCGACGTACCGGTGGGCCGCCGCGCGTGCGGCCGGGTCGAGGCCGAGGACGTCGCAGATCCCGGGAACCTCGGACGACAGCTCCACGAAGCGGTCGACCATCGTCTGGGCCTCGCTCATGACCTGGACGGCCGCCTCGGCAGGGGTGCCGCCGCGCTCCTCGCAGACGATCATCACCATGTTGGCGACGTCGCCGCGGGCGAGCTCCTGGGTGTACGAGTGCACGTCGTTGGTGAACGACGGTATGTCGGCGGCCAGTTGGCGCAGCCGACGGAACTCGGGGAAGTGCAGCACCTCCTGGGGCAGTTCGAAGTGGTTGAGCCGCTCGACCATGTCGAAGAGGGTCTCCATGGCGGCCGTGCCCCGCCGGAGCGCGAGATAGCTCTCCCGGTCGGGGAGGTGGCCCGACAGCCGGCCGGCGGCCTCGGCGGGGTGGCACGCGAAGTACCACTCCCAGTTGTACGCGGACCGGGCCCGCCAGCGGGCGGACATGCCGCGGGTGCTGCGATCCCAGAGATCGGCGAAGGCCCGCTCGACGGGTGTGCGGGCATCGGGGGCGGGCCCCTCCCCGTGCAGAAGCCCCGTCAGACGGGTGCAGATCTCGGCCACTTGGGCCGGAGCCCGGCCGAGCTCGGAGTCGAACCGGTCGTCGAAGAGGAAGTAGAAACTGAGCAGGTCGGCGGCGAGAGCGAGGTCTTCGGCGGGGGAGTCCGGGCTGGTGAACGCGGCGAGTCGGGGAACGTCCCACTTCTCGTACGCCGACAGGGAGAGGGTGGCGACGAGGCCGTCGTGACGGAGCAGCCAGTCCCGGTGGGGTCGGCCGACGAAGGCGCGGTGCGGGTTGCTGCGTGACGGAAACGGCAGGTCGAGCGTGGTCGCGTTGGACACTGGCCCCCCAGGTTTCTGATCCCCCGGGTGATCCCAAGACGCCCCCGGCGCGATCGAAGAGTACTTGAACTGATCATCAACTGCTAGAAGGGTCCGGCAGATCGCAATCAAGCCAACGGAACTGTTACGTCCGGATGGGCGGACAACGTTGGCGCAGGAGGGCCGGAAGGCGCCGAGGGTGACGGTTCCCGGTCTCGGTCACGCGTTCTTCCGTTCGTCGCGGCGGGTGGTTCGTGCTCCGTCCGCGCCACCTGAGGGTGGCGGAGCGCGTTGGGGTTGCCGTGACGCCGGGTGCAGTGACGGTTCTGCATCCGGGACCTGCGGTGTCCGTACCGACCTTCGCCCCTCGGCGGGACGGTGGCGAACGACGATCTGGAGGATGCGCGGTGCCGGAGATGTGGACTCGGGACGACGGACACGACACCAGGCTCGCGGGCCGCGTCCTGGACGGCCGCGCCCTCTTCGGGCGCGACGAGGAACTCGCCGCACTCCGGCGCGCCCTGACGGAGCACCGACTCGTCACCGTGACCGGCGCGGCCGGGACGGGGAAGAGCCGACTGGCCCTGGCCGTCGCCACCTCGTGTCCCGACGGCACCTGGCGGACGGTGCTCCGGGTGCGCTGGCACGACGGGATCCCCGTGGGACGCCGGGCGTTGACCGCGAGGGTCGACCGGGCCCTGGCCCTGGCGGGGCCGCCCGACGGGCCCGCCTCCCCACCGGGCCGCGCCGACCGGGACGGGCGTGCGGACCCGGACCCCGCCGAGCCGGGGCGCACCCGCCCCGAGGCCGCCGCCGACGACGGGCGTGCGGACCCGGACCCCGCCGAGCCGGGGCGCACCCGCCCCGAGGCCGCCGCCGACGACGTGCTGCTCCTCCTGGACGACGTCGACCCCGTGCACACGGAGTGCACCGGCCTGGTCCAGACGCTCCTGATGTCCCGGCCGGCCGTACGGATCCTGGTGACCTCGCGCCGCCCGCTCGGCCTCGGTGACGAGAACGTGGTCAGACTGGCTCCGCTGGCGGTGGACGCGGCGCCCGGCCGGGCGGACGTGTCCCCCGCGGCGGCCCTGCTCATCTCCCGGGCGCGGGAGCGCGGCTGGAGCGAGGAGCCCGACCCCGCCGCCGTGACCCGGGTGTGCCGCCTCCTCGAAGGCGTACCCCTCGCCCTCGAACTGGCCGCGGGCCGGCTGGGGGAGTGGACGCTGGACGAACTCGCCACCCACCTCGCGTCCGGCCAGTGCGGGCTCGCCGACCCCGCCCCGCTCCTGCTGCGGCACCGTACGCTCCGCGCCTCCATCGGGGCGGTCCACGCCCTGTGCGAACCGGCGCAGCGCAAGGTCTGGCGCCGGCTCAGCGTCTTCGCGGGCCCCTTCACCGAGGCCGCGGCGGTCTTCGTGTGCTCCGGTTCCGACCTCGCACCGCACGAGGTGCCTCCCGCCCTGGCGATGCTGGGCGCCATGGGCGTCCTCCGGACCCTCGGGGACCCGGGCGCGGTGCGCCCGCAGCGCCACCGCATGGCCCTGGCCGCCCGCGACTTCGGTACGGAGCGGCTCGCCGCGGCGGGCGAACGGCCCCTGACACGGGACCGGCACGCCGCCCATCTCCGCGGTGTCGCGGCCGTCGCCGAGACCCTGTGGCACACCGGCCTCCAGCGCCAGGCGCTGCGGACCGTCCGGGAGGAGTACGAGGACCTGACGGACCTCGTGCGCCGTGCCGAGGGCGGGAGCGGGCACCCCGAGACGGCCCTGGCGGTCGTGCTGCACCTCTGGTTCTGGTGGGCGGTCCACGAACACGCCGGCGAGGGCGGCGACCACCTGCGCGTCCTGCTGACCCGGGTGGCGGCCGACAGCCCACTCGTGGCGCGGGCCCGCTGGCTCGCGGCCTGGCTCTGCGCGGCCCGGGACCCGCGGGCGGCGGACGCCCTGCTGTCCCTGGCCTGGCCGGCGGCCGTCCTCGCCGGCGACGACGCCCTCCTGGGCCGCATCGCCCACGTGCGGGGAACCCTCGCATGGCAGCGACGGGACGCCGCCGCGGCCGCCGCGTACTACCGGCAGGCGGCCGACGGCACCCCCGGCGGCGTCCCCGGAGGCCCGTCACCCGCCGTGAGCCTGGCCGCCCTGGCCGTGGTGCAGGCGCACCACGCCCCCGAGGCAGCGGCCCGCACCGCCCACCGCGCCCTCGCGCAGCCGACCTGCGCGAACGACGCCTGGGCCGCGGCCCTCGCCCACTACGCCCGCGCCTTCGCCGACCACCGTGCCGGACGCACCGGCCGCGCCCGGCACCGCGCCCGGCGCGCCCTCGCGGACCTCGAAGCCCGGGTCGACGCCCCGCAGGCGCACCGCGCCCTGCGGCTCCTGCTGACCGCGCTCGACCCGGCCACGTCCGCGTCCGGCGCGCCGACCGCGCGCCCCCGCCCGCCCGTGCCCGCCCCCCGCGAGGGGACGCGCACCCCACCGGTGGCGGCGGACCTGGCCCGGCGATGACACGACGGCGCGCACCGGGGTCCCCACCGGTCGGCAGGCACGCCGCCACCGAGGGGCCGCATCCCCGGTGGCGGCCCGCCCCCGCTCAGCTCGGCGCGGACGCGGCGTACGCCTCGATCGCCTCCCGCTGGTACGCGGCGAGGCCCGGTGCGATCGACTCGTACGCGGCGAGCCACTGCTCGTTGTCCACGCACGACCGGCCGAAGGCCCGGTACTCCTCGACGGAGGCCGCACGCAGCTCGGTCAGGGCCCGGTACTGGGCGGCCGTCTCCGCCTGCACCGCTGCGGCGTCGGCCGGCAGGCCGGAGGCCATCAGCTCGGCCAGCCGCACCATCCGCGCCGTGCGCTCGCGCTGCCCGGCCTCGACGTCCTCGGCGGACATCGCGGCCACCCGGCGGGTCACCGCCTCGGCGTGCTCGGGGAAGCCGCGCAGGCCCTCCTCGTACTGGGCGGGCTGGATGCCCTCGAACAGGTTCTCGGGTCGGTTGATCGTCATGGTCGTGCCGTCCTTCCTGGACTGCTCCAGTTCGCCGATCGTGCGGAGGACGGTGCCGGCCAGGGCGTCCAGCCGGTCCCGCTCGTCGAGCAGCCGCCGGTGGTGGCCGCGCAGGGCCTCCACTTCGTCGACCTGCTCGGTCAGGACCCGGCCGATCTCGGGGAGCCCCAGGCCCAAGGCCCTCAGGACGAGGACCTGCTGCAACCGCAGGAGTTCCCGCTCCCCGTAGTGACGGTGGCCGCTGGGCGCGATCCGGGCCGGCGGCAGCAGACCGATCTCGTCGTAGTGCCGCAGGGTCCGCGCGGTCACGCCCGACATCCGGGCGACCTCCGCGATCGGCCAGTCCATCGCCGCCTCCCACACGAGTGCGTTCCGGGGCCGGCCTCTCCGGCCCTGTTCAGGACGGTAGAAGCTGCCGCAACGGCAGCTTCAACCCCGCGCCCCGTTCCGCCGCGGAACCCGGGTGGGACGGAGACGCGGAAAAAGTACCCGTGGTGATGTCGAGAAGCCGTGGCCCGCTCCGTCCCCGGGGTGAGAGCGACCAGAATGGGCCGCACCGGCACCGAGGAGAACACCATGGCGAAGTACCTGCTCCTGAAGCACTACCGCGGCGCTCCGGCTCCGGCCAACGACGTGCCGATGGACCAGTGGACCCCGGAGGAGATCTCCGCGCACATGCGGTACATGCACGACTTCGCGGCCCGGCTGGAGAAGACCGGCGAGTTCGTCGACGGCCAGGCCCTCGCCCCCGAGGGAACGTGGGTCCGCTACGACGGCGAGGGCCGCCCGCCGGTCACCGACGGCCCGTTCGCCGAGACGAAGGACCTCATCGCCGGCTGGATGGTGATCGACGTCGACAGCCACGACCGCGCCGTCGAGCTCGCCGGGGAGCTGTCCGCCGCGCCCGGCGCCGGCGGGAAGCCGATCCACGAGTGGCTGGAGCTGCGCCCCTTCCTGTCCGCCCCGCCCACCATCACGGACTGACCGCCCCGTGGACGAGGCACTGCTCCGCAGCCTCACCCCGCGCGTCCTCGCCGTCCTCGTCCACCGCGGAGCCGACTTCGCGGCGGCCGAGGACGCCGTCCAGGACGCCCTGGTCGAGGCGGTCCGGGTCTGGCCGGCCGACCCTCCCCGGGACGCCAAGGGGTGGCTGGTCACCGTGGCCTGGCGCAAGTTCCTGGACGCCGCCAGGGCGGACACCGCGCGGCGGCGGCGCGAGGACCGCGTCGACGAGGAACCGGCGCCCGGTCCCGCCCCGGGGGTGGACGACACGCTCCAGCTGTACTTCCTGTGCGCCCACCCCTCACTGACACCGTCGTCGGCCGTCGCGCTCACCCTGCGCGCGGTCGGCGGCCTGACCACCCGGCAGATCGCGCAGGCCTATCTCGTCCCCGAGGCGACCATGGCGCAGCGCATCAGCCGCGCCAAGCGCACCGTCTCGACGGTGCGCCTCGACCGCCCCGGCGACGTCGCCACCGTGCTGCGCGTCCTCTACCTGGTCTTCAACGAGGGCTACTCCGGTGACGTCGACCTCAGCGCCGAGGCCATCCGGCTCACCCGGCAGCTCGCGGCCGCCGTCGACCACCCGGAGGTGGCGGGACTCCTCGCCCTCATGCTGCTCCACCATGCCCGGCGCGCCGCCCGCACCGCACCCGACGGCAGTCTGGTGCCGCTCGCCGAGCAGGACCGACGCCGCTGGGACACCACGGCGATCGCCGAGGGCGTGGAGATCCTGCAGGCGGCCCTCGCCCGGGACCGCCTCGGCGAGTTCCAGGCGCAGGCCGCCATCGCCGCGCTCCATGCCGACGCCCCCACGGCCGGGGAGACCGACTGGGTGCAGATCGTGGAGTGGTACGACGAGCTCGCGCGTCTGACGGAGAGCCCGGTCGTCCGCCTCAACCGCGCGGTCGCGGTCGGCGAGGCCGACGGACCGCGCGCCGGTCTGGCGGTGCTCGCGGAGCTGGACGGCTCCCTGCCCCGGTACGCGGCGGTGGCGGCGTACCTCCACGAACGCGCCGGAGACCTCACGACGGCGGCCCGTCTGTACGCCGAGGCGGCGGGGAAGGCGGCCGACGCACGGGAGCGCGACCACCTGACCCGTCGGGCCGCCCGACTCAACACCCTCCTGCGCCACTGACCTCCGCCCGCCTCCCGTCCCGAGCGGCGCCGAACGTGACCGTTTCACGGAGGAGTTCGCGGCATGGCGTGAGGAACGTGGAGGCGATGCGGGGGGCTTTTTAAGAAACCTTGTTGAATAACCCCCTACCCCCGGTTCGCACTTGATTTGCTCCTGCCAACCCGCACAGGGTTTCTCTCGAACGTTTGACGCCCCACACGTCAACACGAGGAGAGATCCCTTTTCATGGCAACTCACAAGCGATCCCGCGGACTTCGAAACGCGGCCATAGCCGCAGGAGTAGCAGGCGCCGCCACCGTGGCGCTGCTCGCGGGCAACATCGCCGGCGCGGCCGCACCGGCCGAGGGCACCGTGCACGGACTCGGCGCCCCCGGCGCCGTCGCCGGCAGCTTCGTCGTCATCCTCGACGCATCCGCGAACAAGGCGGACCTCGCGAAGAAGTACGGCGGAACACTCCAGCGCTCCTACGGCTCGGAGGTCAACGGCTTCTCGGCCTCGGGCCTGACCGTCCAGGAGGCCAAGCGGCTCGCCGCCGACCCCGCCGTCGACACGGTCGTCCAGAACAAGCGCTTCACCATCAACGAGACCCAGGAGAAGCCCCCGTCCTGGGGTCTGGACCGGATCGACCAGACCGAGACGACCGGTGACGAGAAGTACACCTACCCCGACGCCGGCGGAGAGGGCGTCACCGCGTACGTCATCGACACCGGCGTCCGGATCACGCACCAGGACTTCGGCGGCCGCGCCGCGCACGGCTTCGACGCCATCGACAACGACGACACGGCCGACGACGGCAACGGCCACGGCACGCACGTGGCGGGCACCATCGCCGGCACCTCCCACGGCGTCGCCAAGAAGGCCAAGATCGTCGCCGTGCGGGTGCTCGACGACAACGGCTCCGGCACCACCGAGCAGGTCGTGGCGGGCATCGACTGGGTGACGAAGAACCACTCCGGCCCCTCCGTCGCGAACATGAGCCTCGGCGGCGGCGCCGACGAGGCTCTCGACGCGGCGGTCCAGCGCGCCATCGCCTCCGGCGTGACCTTCGCGGTCGCCGCGGGCAACGAGTCCTCCGACGCGGGCCAGGGCTCGCCGTCCCGCGTGCCCGAGGCCCTCACCGTGGCCTCCAGCACCAAGGACGACGAGCAGTCGGACTTCTCGAACTTCGGTGCCGTGGTGGACCTGTACGCCCCCGGCTCCGAGATCACCTCGGACTGGAACGACAGCGACACCGGCGTCAAGACCATCTCCGGGACGTCGATGGCCACGCCCCACGTGACCGGTGCGGCGGCCCTCTACCTGGCGGCCCACCCGTCGGCGACGCCCGCCGAGACGGCGGCCGCGCTGACCGGGGCCGCCACCCCGGACGCCATCAAGAACGCCTCCTCCGGCACGGCGAACAAGCTCCTGAAGGTCACCCCGTAACAACACCGCGTCTCGGACGGCCCCCCACGACCCGTGGGGGGCCGTCCCCGTTTCCTCCTCCCCCTTTCGCCCGGAACCGGCCGTGGCGAGAATCTGTCCCTGTGGGGGAAGGCAGCTGCGGCGCCGAGGGGGGAACGGGGATGAACGCGTGGATCGTCCCGGGATACACGGAGTCCCGGGAACTGGGGGCGGGCGGCAGCGGACGCGTGGCGCTCGCCACCCACGACGCGACCGGACTGCCGGTGGCGGTCAAGTACCTGAGCGAGCGGCTGCGCTCGGACGAGACGTTCGTCCGCGGCTTCCGCTCCGAGGCCCGGCTCCTGGGCGCCCTCGACACACCGCACGTCGTGGGGCTCTACGAGTACGTCGAAGCACCGGCGGGCGCGGCCATCGTCATGGAACTGGTCGACGGCATCGCGCTGCGCGCCCTCCTCGCCCGCGAGGGCGCGACCGGGCCCGAGGCCGCCCTCGCGGTCCTCAAGGGCTCGCTCCTCGGCCTCGCCGCCGCGCACCGGGCCGGCGTCGTCCACCGCGACTACAAGCCCGAGAACGTCCTCGTCGCCGCCGACGGCTCCTCCAAGCTGGTCGACTTCGGGATCGCCGCCGGACGGGACAGCAGACCCGGCATCGCCGGGACGCCCGCCTACATGGCGCCCGAACAGTGGAACGGCGCGCCCGCCTCGCCCGCCGCCGACGTCTACGCGGCGACCGCGACCTTCTTCGAGTGCCTGACCGGCCGCAAGCCCTTCGCGGGCGACAACTTCGCCGAACTCGCCCTCCAGCACCTGGAGGCGCCCGTACCCGACGGACAGGCACCGGAGGCCCTGCGCCCGCTGATCCGGCGCGGCCTGGCCAAGACCCCGGACGAGCGGCCCGAGAACGCCGAGGTGTTCGTCGGCGAACTGGAGGCGGTCGCCACGGCCGCGTACGGACCGGACTGGGAGGAGCGGGGGCGCGGCCGGCTGGCGGCCCTCGCGGCACTCCTGCCGCTGCTCTTCCCCTCCTCCGGCGGCCCGGCCCAGGGAACGACGGCGCTCGCCACGACGACCCTGCCCGCACCACCGGCGCGGCGCCTCGGCCGGAGGCTTCCGCAGGGGCTGCCCGCGGGGGCGGCCGCACTGGTCCTGGCACTGCTGCTCGCCCTCGCCGCACGGGCCGGGGCAGGGGTGCCGGACGGGGACCGGGCGGCGCAGGCCTTCGCGACGACGAACACGACACGGAGCCCGAGCGCACCGGCGCCGCAGGAGTCTCCGACGCCACCGCCCACGTCGGCGCCACCCACCACGGCGGAGCCCACGGAGACGACGACGCCTCCGACGCCGCCACCCACCACGACCACCCCGCCCACCACGACCGCGCCACCCACGGCGACCACCCCGCCCACGACTCCACCGCCGACGACACCCCCGACCACCCAGGCGCCCCCGACGACCGAGGCACCCCCGACGAAGCCCCCGGTCTCCGTCACGGCGGTCTCGGTCACGAGCCTGCGCCAGACGGGGCCGACGACCGCCGAGGCCACAGTCGAGGTCACGACGGACGGAACGGGCCCGGTGGCGCTCCTCGTCGAATGGTTCACGGGCGACGAGAAGGGCACGCCGGGCGCGCCGGACGGCTCGGAGACGCTCCGGCGCGAAGGAGCGGACCGCTACACGTTCACGCTCACGCACACGGTCCAGGGCAGCGGCTGCTACTGGGGAGTGCGCGCCACCACGGACCCGGCCGCCCCGAACGGCGGCTCCCTGCAGCAGATCTTCATCAGGCGGTGTGTGATCACATGAACGACGACGCCTACAGCGCCACCGAACTGGGCAGCCACTGGTTCGAGGGCCCCACACCGGACCCCACACCCGACCGCGTGGAGGGCGACGTCCTCCGCTTCGGACCGGGCGTGACGGCCGCCGCGGCCCGCCGCGCCGCGCACACCCCCACGGCGGCCCAGATCTGGCACGGCACGCTGCCCGGCACCCCACCACCCCGCCCGCGCCGCTCCCGGCGGCGCGCGCTGCGGTACGCGCCGGCGGCCCTGATCCTCCTCCTCACCCTGGCGCTCCTCGCCTGGCGCGAGTACGGCCCCCGGGTCTCGGTCCGGGACGTGACGGTCACCGTGCCGGAAGGACGGCTCGGCTGCGACGGCACGGCGAACGTCCTGGCCGTCGTCCGCACCGACGGCCGCCCGGGCACGCTCACGTACCACTGGGAACGCAGCGACGGCACGCACTCGGCCACCCTCCGCGAAACGGTGCCCCGAGGCAGCGACGAGGCCCGCCTCCACCTCCTCTGGACCTTCGAGGGACGAGGCACCCACGCGGCGGTGGCCCGCCTGGTCCTCACGTCCCCCACCCGCCACACGGCCGAGGCGACGTTCACGTACCGCTGCGACTGAGACCGCCGGACCTCGGCGCTCACCGGCACTTCCCGAGAACCCGCTCCCTCACGTGCACCGGCAGTGATGACCGATGCAGCCGCAGGGGCGGCCGGTGCGTCCACCTCATTCCGACGGCGGGGCGATGCGGTAGCCCACCCCGGTCGTCGTCGTGATGACGGGAGGGCCGCCCAGCTTCCGGCGCAGCCTGCTGACGGTGACCGTCACGGTGTGGGTGAACGGATCGGCGTTCTCGTCCCACACCCGCTCCAGCAGCGCCTCGGCGCTCAGGAACCCCGGAGCGGCACGCAGGAGCGCCTCCAGGACGGCGAACTCCTTGACGGACAGGGCGATCGGATGACCGTCCCGGAGGACGGTGCGGCGCACCGGGTCGAGTTCGAGGCCGGCGGCACGCAGCGTACGGGCCCGTGCCGACGGTCTGCGGTGGGCCAGGGCCCGGACGCGCAGGACCAGTTCGGGGAAGTGGAAGGGCTTGGCGAGATAGTCGTCGGCTCCGAGGGTGAGCCCGCTGACCCGGTCGCCGGGTGCGCCCGCCGCGGTCAGCATGAGGACCATCGGACGGTCGTCCTGCCCGGTGATCATCTGACAGAGCACGTCCCCGTGGATACCGGGCAGATCCCGGTCGAGGAGCACCACCTCGTACGCGTGCGCGTCGAGCTTCGCGGCGGCCTCCAGTCCGTCGTGCGCGAGGTCGACAGCCATCCCCTGGTCCCGCAGCCCCTCGGCGACGACCTCGGCGAGGGGCCGCGCGTCCTCCACCAGCAGAACCCTCACGCCCGCACCCCCGCCCGTACGGCGTCGTGCTCCGGCGCGGCGGACGCCAGCGTCACGCTCACGCTCAGACCGCCCTCCGGACGCGCCAGGAGCGCGAGCCGGCCGCCGTGCGCGGCGACGATCGCCGCCACGATCGACAGGCCGAGGCCCGCGTGCCCCTCCGCTCCCGTACGGGCGACGCCGAGCCGCTCGAACGGCCGCCCGAGCCGGTCCACCTGGCTCTGCTCCAGGACGTCGCCGCCGGTCTCGACGACCAGGCGCACCCCGGAGCCGTCACCGTCGGCGGCGACCCGGATCCAGCCGCCCTCCCGGTTGTGGGTGATCGCGTTGTCCACGAGGTTGCGCACCATCCGGGCCAACAGCACCGCGCTGCCCCGCGTCCGGACCGTCGGATCCACCTCGGCGTCGAGGGTCAGGGCCTTCGCGGCGATGCCGGGAGCCAGGTCGCCCAGCGCCTCCCGCGCCAGCTCGCCCAGCGACACGAGCGTCCGGTCGGAGAAGGCGCCGTGCTGCGCCCGGGCGAGGAGGAGGAAGCCGTCGAGGAGGAGGTCCACGCGGTCCAGCTCGGCCCGCACCCGGTCGGCGAGCAGCACGGTCTGCGCCGCCGGCTCCGGTTTGGCGACGGCCACGTCCAGCGACGCCCGGATCGTCGCCAGCGGCGTACGGAGCTCGTGCGAGGCGTTGCCGACGAAACGGCGCTGTGCGACGAACGAGGCTTCGAGCCGTTCGAGGAGGCCGTCGACGGTGTCGGCGAGTTCCTTGACCTCGTCGGCGGGACCGGTCACGGCGAGCCGCTCGTGGAGGTTCTCGGCGGAGACCCGCCGTGTCGCCGCGGTGATGAGCCGCAGCGGGCGCAGGACCCGGCGGGCCAGCAGGCGCCCGAGGAGGAGGGACAGGCCCGCCATCACCACCAGGGCGATGAACGAGGCGACGATCCACCGCCGCTGCTCCTGCGCGTGCACCTCCGCGAGCAGGCTCCGCAGGTCCCGGATCTGCGCCTGAGCCGCGGCGAGTTCGGGCGAGGTGCCAGGAGCGGTCGCGGGGACGCCGCCGGGTGCCGGTACGGACAGCCGGACACCGGACATCACGTACGTCAGGACGAGCAGGACGGTCCCGGACCCGAGGAACCCCGCCGTGTACAGGATCGTGAAGCGCCGTCCGACCGTTCCGCCGCGCGGCGTCCACCCGCTCGCCGCTCCCGTGTCCCGCATCCCCGTGCTCCCCGCTCCCGCGTGTGTCAGGCCGGACCCAGCATGCCCCGCCGCACCTCACAGCGAGATGACAACGACCGTTCGGACCCTGTGACGGCGCCACCCGTACAACCGTGGTCATGCCTTCGAACCACGCGATACGCGACGCGGTCCACCGCGAGTGGACCGGCTTCCGCCGTCCGGGCAGGCTGATCGCCATGGCGACGGCGATGCTGGCGATCGTCGCCCTCGGACTGCTGTACGCCTCCGGCAACCACGCGTCCTGCGACGGACCGTGCCCCGTCGAGCCCACCGGGCCGGACGGATCCCTCGTCGACGACCAGTTCTCCCTCCTGCACCGCGAACTCGGCGAACACGGCGGCATCACCGTCCGGATGACGTCCCTGACGGGCACGATCACCTACCCGCCACCGCACCACGACCGGATCGTCCCCGGCCTCGTGCCCTGGGCGAAGGCCGGGATCGTCATCAAGGACGGGACCCGCCAGGGTTCCTCGTACGCGGCTCTCATGGTCACCGGTGCCCATGGCGTCCGCATGCAGTACGACTACCGCCACGACATCGCCGGAAGCGACGGCGACGGCAGTGAGGTCTCCACCCGGGTCCCGCGCTGGCTGAGGCTGACCCGGTCCGGCGAGACCGTCACCGGCCACGAGTCCGCCGACGGCACGCACTGGACGCGGGTCGGCACGGCGCGCCTGCCGGGGCTGCCCCGGACCGTACGGGTCGGCCTCTTCGCCACGTCGCCGGGCGACCTGACACTCCGGCGCGTCGCACTCGGCGGCGCCACGGAGCAGGTGCGCTGGACCCAGGCCGTCGGCGTCTTCGACCAGGTCCGGCTCACCGGTACGGCCCCCGGCGCGAGGTGGCGGAGCGACACCGTGGGGGAGGCGAACCGGACCGACTGGGAGAAGTACGTCCGGGCCTCCGGCGCGGTCGAGAGGAACGGCACGGTCACCGTCACCGGCTCCGGCGACATCGGTCCGGCGGGCGCGGTGGACGGCGCCCGGCCGGTCGAGCGGACTCTCGGCGGCCTGGGCCTCGCCCTGCTCGTCGTGCTCGTGGTCGGGGCGCGGCTCGCCACCACGGCGTCCCGTCGTACGGCAGCGGGCGGCCCACCGCTCACCCGCGGGGAACTCGCCGCCAAGGCGGTCGTCCTCGCGGCCGTCACGTTCGCGACCGGGCTCCTGGCCACGGGCGTCGTGCTGCCGGTCGGCGTGGCGATCCTGAAGGGGAACGGCATCCCCGTCCTCCCCGTGTCCGCGCTCACGGGCACGCGGATCGTCGTCGGCACCGCAGCGGCGCTCGCCCTCGCCGCCGTACTGTCCCTCGCGCTCGGCGCCCTGCTGCGGCGCGCCCGGGCCGCGATCCCCGTCGCCGTCCTCGCGGTCGCCGTGCCGTACCTGGTGACGTCGTTCCCGCTGCTTCCCGACGGCCTCGCGCGGTGGCTGCTGCGTGTCACCCCGGCCGCCGGCTTCGCCACGCAGCAGTCGCTGATCGCGTATCCGCAGCTCACCGCCCACTACGCGCCCTCCACCGGCTACTTCCCGCTCACCTGGTGGGCCGGAGCGGGCGTACTGGGCGCGTACGCGGCGCTGTTGCTGGGGCTGGCCCTGAGGCGGCTGCCGGGTGCGGGCACACCGGGGACGGACCCGCGTTAATCGGTGGTGTGCGGGGCGGCGGGACTTGTAGGTTGGCGGAGCGACCGCGCCTCCGATGCGCTCGGCTGCGGCTCCTTCCTTCGACAGCACAAGTGACGCCGCCGCCTTCTCTGATCTCGGAGGACGCGGGCGCCCTCGGGTGTCGGGCCGGTCAGGCCGGGCTCGCCACCCCTCAGCCCCGCCGCACCTGGTGCCCGGGCCCCATACCCTTTGCGTTCAGGGGGATTCACTGCCTCGTCACACCCCGCGCGTCTCCAAGACGTGGCCCGCCATGCTCGTGGCCCCGCACATCCTGGCGACCGCCCGCTCCATGCCTTCGTCGCCGCCACGGCCCCGCCACGGGCCCTACGGGCCGGGCCCCCGCACCCACGCGGGCGGTCCGGCCTTCGTCCGGGAGCCCCGCGAGGAGCTGTTCCTCCTCGCGGTCGGCAACTTCGTCGCGCAGGAGACCTTCTACGAGAGCGGCGTGGAGCGCGACGCGCGGTACACCCGCCTCGTGGGCGAACTCGCCGTCCGGGACCCCGAGTGGACCGCCGGCCTGCTGCGCTGGCTGCGCGGCGAGGGCAACATGCGCACGACGTCGCTCGTGGGCGCGGCCGCGTACGTCCGGGCCCGGCTCCGGGCCGGGGCGACCGGGGGCCCGTCCCACAGGTCCGTCATCGACTCCGTGCTCCAGCGCGCCGACGAGCCCGGCGACCTGCTCGCCCACTGGATCTCCACGTACGGACGGAACGTGCCGCAGCCCGTGAAGCGGGGCGTCGCCGACGCCGTACGGCGGCTGTACACGTCCCGCGCCCTGCTCAAGTACGACACCCCGTCCAGGGAGTTCCGCTTCGGCGACGTCCTCAACCTCGTGCACGCCACACCCGATCCGGAGAAGCCCTGGCAGGGCGCGCTCTTCCGGTACGCCCTGGACCGCCGCCACCACCCGGAGCGGGCGGTCCCGCCTTCCACCGACCGGATGCTGACCGCCCACCGGGCGCTGCTCGCATCTCCGGCGGACGGGCGGCGGGAGCTGGTGACCGGGCCGGGCGGCGCCGACCGCCTCGCGGCCGCGGGCATGACGTGGGAGGCCCTGGCGGGATGGCTCCACGGACCGCTGGACGCCGCCGTCTGGGAGGCCGTGATCCCCACCATGGGGCCGATGGCCCTCCTGAGGAACCTGCGGAACTTCGACGAGGCGGGGGTCTCCGACGAGGTCGCGGCCGGGGTCGCCGAGCGCCTCTCGGACGCCGCCGAGGTCGCCAGGGCCCGGCAGTTCCCCTTCCGCTACCTGGCGGCGCACCGGAACGCGCCGTCGCCCCGCTGGGCGGCCCCGCTGGAACGGGCCCTCGGCCACTCGCTCGCCCACGTGCCGGCCCTGCCCGGCCGGACCCTGATCCTGGTGGACCGGTCCGACTCCATGTTCTGGGACACGGTCTCGGAGCGGTCCACGCTGACGCGGGCGGACGCGGCGGCCGTGTTCGGCACCGCGCTCGCGATGCGCGCCGAACAGGCGGACCTGGTGGAGTTCGGCTGGGGCAGCGCGGCGGTGCCGTTCGCGGCGGGCGAGCCGGTGCTCGACGTGCTGAAACGCTTCCGCGATCTGGGCGGCACCTACACCGCGAAGGCCGTGCGCAAGCACTACCGGGACCACGACCGGATCCTGATCGTCACCGACGAACAGTCCGCCCCGTACGAGCCCGTCACCCCGACCGACGTGGTCCCGGCCACCACCCCGGTCTACACCTGGAACCTGGCCGGCTACCGCCCCGCCCACGCCCCCACGGGCCGCCACCGCCACACCTTCGGCGGCCTCACGGACGCGGCGTTCCGCATGGTGGGGCTCATCGAGTCCGGCGGGGGAGCCGCGTGGCCGTGGAGGGCGGGGCCCCTGACGCAGGCGTCACCCGCAGCCGGGGCAGTCGGTGACGTGGGCGGCGTGCAGGGACTTGATCAGGGCGAAGTCGTCGCCGACCGCACGGCTGGACGGTGAAGCGAGAGCACCGAGTGCCACCCGTTCACCGTTCTTGAGGACCAGTCCAGGAGCCTGCCCCGGGCCCACCCCAGGGCCGTCACCGATACCGACTTCGCCGATCGCGCACCACCGAACGACCTTCGAGCGTCCCAGTCCGCGTGCGGTGAGTCCCGCGGAGTCGATCCGCACGCCCATGAAACAGCTGCGGAACGCGAGCCAGACACCGCCGGCGCCACTCACGGCGTAGATCACCGTGCCGGCGGGATCCGCGGCGACCGCCCCACTGACCAACATCCCGGCGCCCAGCAGCGCGAAGAGACCCCCCACCATGAACAGGGCTGTCTGCTGCCCCGGCCTGCGGAGGGTCCGGGTGGGCATCGGGCGCGATGAAGAGGACTCCATGGCCACGACCTTAAGCCGTGGACGTACAGCGCGTGCGGGCTTTCACCGCCTAGCGTCAGGGCATGACTCCGACCTCCGCCGAGCCCCGCCGCACCCTGACCGTCGCCGTCGTCCAGGCGGCCGCCCCGCTCTTCGACACCCCGGCCGCCGTCGCCCGGGCCGAGGAGTTCCTCCGCGAGGCCTCGGGCCGGGGCGCCGAGGTCGTCGTCCTCCCCGAGGCGTTCATCGGCGGCTACCCCAAGGGCCTCGACTTCGGCATCACCGTCGGCAGCCGCACCCCCGCGGGCCGTGACCTCTTCCGCCGCTACCACGCCGCCGCCGTCGAGGTCCCCGGCCCGGAGACCGAGACGCTCGCCGCCGTCACCCGCGAACTCGGCTGCCACGCCGTGATCGGCGCCGTCGAACGGCGGGGCGCCACCCTGTACTGCGTCGCCCTGTTCTTCGGCCCCGACGGCTACCAGGGCCTCCACCGCAAGCTCATGCCCACTGCCGCCGAGCGCTACCTGTGGGGCCAGGGCGACGGCTCCACACTCCCCGTCATCGACACCGGGACCGCCCGCATCGGCGCCGCCATCTGCTGGGAGAACTACATGCCGCTCCTGCGCACCGCGATGTACGCCAAGGGCGTCGACCTGTGGTGCGCGCCCACCGTCGACGACCGCGACGCCTGGCAGGCCACCATGCGGCACATCGCCCTGGAAGGACGCTGCCACGTCCTCAGCGCCTGCCAGTACCTGCGCCGCGACGCCCTGCCGGACGACGTCCACCCCGTCCAGGGCGACGCGCCCGACACCGTACTGATCGGCGGCGGCTCGGTCATCGTCTCGCCGCTGGGCGAGGTCCTCGCCGGGCCCCTGCGCGACGGCGAGGGCGTCCTGACCGCCGAGCTCGACCTCGACGACCTCGCGCGCGCCCGCTTCGACCTCGACACCGTCGGTCACTACGCCCGCCCCGACGTCTTCACCCTGCACGTCGACGAGACCGCCCGCACGACCGTGACCAGCGGGTAGACCGCCGGTCGAGGGCGCGCCGCCCCCGGCGGTAGACTCGGCGACCGTGGCGGATACCCAGTACGAAGACCTTGTGAAGATGGTGCTCACCTCGGGGACGGCGAAGGCCGACCGGACGGGCACAGGCACCCGGAGCGTCTTCGGGCACCAGCTCCGCTACGACCTCTCGCAGGGGTTCCCGCTGGTCACCACCAAGAAGGTGCACCTCAAGTCCATCGTGTACGAGCTGCTGTGGTTCCTCCGCGGCGACTCGAACGTGCGCTGGCTCCAGGAGAACGGCGTCAGCATCTGGGACGAGTGGGCCGACGAGCAGGGCGAGCTCGGCCCCGTCTACGGCGTCCAGTGGCGCTCCTGGCCCACGCCCGACGGCCGGCACGTCGACCAGATCACCCAGGTCCTCGACACGCTCCGCCGCGACCCGGACTCCCGGCGCATCATCGTGTCCGCGTGGAACGTGGCCGAACTGGAGCGGATGGCCCTGGCTCCCTGCCACGCCTTCTTCCAGTTCTACGTCGCCGACGGCAGGCTCTCCTGCCAGCTCTACCAGCGCAGCGCCGACCTGTTCCTCGGCGTCCCGTTCAACATCGCCAGCTACGCCCTGCTCACGCACATGGTGGCGCAGCAGGTCGGGCTCGAACCGGGCGACTTCATCTGGACCGGCGGCGACTGCCACATCTACGACAACCACGTGGACCAGGTGACCGAGCAGCTCTCCCGCACCCCGTACGACTTCCCCGAGCTGAAGCTGCACAAGGCCGACTCGCTCTTCGACTACGCGTACGCCGACGTGGAGATCGTGGGCTACCAGCACCACCCGGCGATCAAGGCTCCGGTCGCCGTATGAGCGGGCGCGCGAACGACGGGACGGCCATCGGGCTCATCTGGGCCCAGACGTCCGACGGCGTGATCGGCGCCGACAACACGATCCCGTGGCGGCTGCCCGAGGACATGGCGCACTTCAAGGCGACCACCCTCGGCCACCCCGTGATCATGGGCCGCAAGACCTGGGACTCGCTGCCCCCGCGTTTCCGCCCCCTCTCCGGCCGACGGAACATCGTGCTCACCCGCGACCCGGAATGGACGGCCGAGGGCGCCGAGCGCGCGGGCTCCGTCGAGGCGGCCCTCGACCTGGCGGCCGCGGCTCCGGAGCGGGCCGGGGGAGTCGCCTGGGTGATGGGCGGCGGCGAGATCTACCGCGCCGCGCTGCCCCACGCCACGACGCTCTCGGTGACGGAGGTCGCCACCGAGCTGGCCGGCGACACGTACGCCCCGGCCGTCGACGCCGACTGGGAGACCGCGGAGGACTCCGGCTGGCAGCAGTCCACGACCGGCCTGCGCTACCGCATCCGCCGCTACACCCGACCGTAGCGACCGGACCGGGCCGGGCCGGTCAGTCCGTCCCGCGCAGTCCCAGGACGTACGAGGCGGTCATCGCGACCACGCGGTCCTCGTCGTGGACCAGCTCCGTGAGCGCCCGGGACGCCGGTTCTCCGGGGATGTCCGCGAGGGCCTGCGTCAGGCGCAGGCGCGCCGGGGGCCGCGTCGTGCCCCGGGCGAGACGCTCGACGAGCAGACCGGTGATCCGTTCCGCGAGCGCGGGCCGGCCCGCCAGGGCGCCCAGCGCCTCGGCAGCGTCGACGTCGTTCACCTCCTCGACGACCATGTCGACGAGCGTGGGCACCCCGTCGGGCACTCCGCGTGACCCGAGCTCCAGCGCCGCGCACCTGCGCAGAGCGAGGTCCGGGGCCGCCACGGCCTCCCGCAGCAGGGCGGTCGCCCGGTCGCCCGGGATCTCGGCGACGCACTGGACGGCCCGCTTGCGCACCTCCGCCAGCGGCGAACCGAGACCCCGTGCGAGCAGCGGCAGCGCGGCGTCGCCCGAGCGCGCCACCGCCCAGCGCAGCGCGCCCGCGACGACCGGGTCCCGCTCGCTCAGCACCGCCTCGACCAGCGCCTCCACCGGTGGCTCCTCGGCCGAGGAGGCCGAGGACAGGGCCGCGCGCTGGCGCGTCTCGGGGCTCTTCGATCCCAGCGCCTGGAGGAGCGAGACGATGCGCAGGACGTCCTGCCAGCCGGCCGGCTCCGCGGAACCGATCCGGCGCAGCCGGGTGAGCAGCTCCGTCTCGGCGGCGATGCGTGCGCGGGTCTGCCGGATGAGGTCGTCGACGAGGGCGGAGGGCGCGAAGCCGGGGTCGTCGAGCGCGCGCCCGACCTCCCGCAGCGAGAGGCCCAGCGACCGCAGGCTCTCGATGTGGAAGATGCGCCGGATGTCCTCGTCGGAGTACTCCCGGTAACCACTGCCCGTGCGGTCCGCCGGCCGCACCAGCCCGAGCGATTCGTAGTGCCGGAGCATGCGGGCGCTGACGCCCGAGTGCCGGGCCACCTCACCGATCAACACGGGACGTCACTCCTTGGGGCCGAGGGCCACGATCCGCTTCGCCTCCTCGATCGCGAAGTCGAATCCGGCGTCCGGGTCGAGGGACAGCTTCTCCGTGGCGATGGCGTGCGCGCGCACGGCGGGGCGGGGGTCGGACGTCGCGGCCCGCACGGCCGGCGTCATCGCCTCGCCGAGCGCGATCAGCGCGCGGCTGAGGCTCAGCCGCGTCTCGCGTCCGCCCCGCCCGAGCTGGGCCGCCAGCGCTGCGGCCAGCCCGGCCTCCGCGCCCCCGGGCACGAGGACGACCGCCGCACGCCAGGCGCTCCGGGCCACCTCGTCGTCGGGGTCGGTCATGAGCTCGGGCGTGATCGCGGGCCAGGCCCGCCCGTCCCCGATCTTGGACAGGGTGTGCAGGGCCTGGCTCCGCGCCTGGGTCCGCTCCGAGCGGAGCTCGCCGAGGAGCGGGGGGAGCGTCAGCGCCGCCGGGTGGCGGGTGAGGGCCCAGGTGAGCATCTCGCGGACCTGGAAGTCGGGCTCGATCGCGCAGCGCCCGACGAGCTCGTCGACGCTCCGCGGGTCCGGCGCCGTGCCCACCGCCAGCGCGGCCCGCAGCCGCGTCGACGCGTTGTCGCTCGCCAGCCCCCGCAGGGCCCGCCCCACCGTCGTGTCCTCGTTCGCCATGGTCATCGGGACCACCTCCTCGTGGCCGCAGTGAAGACCTTGTCATCGTGTCAAGGTCAAGCGGCCACGAGCCGGCCGGGCGGGGGAGCGGGGGTTCAGTAGGTGTGTCCGACGTGGGCGAGGGCCTGCTTGAGGAGGTGTCCCTGGCCGCCGGGCATCTCGTTCTGCACGGTGGGCGAGGCGGCCTCCTGCGGGCTGAACCAGACCAGGTCGAGGGCGTCCTGCCGCGGACGGCAGTCGCCGCTGACCGGGACGATGTAGGCGAGGGACACGGCGTGCTGGCGGGGGTCGTGGAAGGGCGTGATGCCGGCCGTGGGGAAGTACTCGGCGACGGTGAAGGGCTGCAGGGAGGCGGGGATCCGGGGCAGGGCCACGGGCCCGAGGTCCTTCTCCAGATGGCGCAGGAGTGCGTCACGGACCCGCTCGTGGTGCATGACGCGGCCGGACACCAGGGTGCGGCTGATCGTTCCTTCGGAGCCGATCCGCAGGAGCAGCCCGATGCTGGTGACTTCGCCGCTGTCGTCCACGCGCACGGGGACGGCCTCGACGTACAGGATCGGCATCCGGGACCTGGCCGTGTCCAGTTCGTCCGTGGTCAGCCAGCCGGGCGTGGTCTCAGTCATGTCGGACATCGCTTGATCATACTTTCCGGGCTGCGCTTCGGCCCAGGCCGCGTGTCTGCCAGCCGGGTGGTGGGAGTGCGGGCCGCCGTCGGGGGCCGGGGTTCGGTTCGGTGTTGCGGCATGCCATGACGGTGAGTGTACGCGGGGAGTCGTCGTGACAAGTCGTCAATTAGGTGCATCGAAGCCCCGGTTGGCCCGAGGCGTCAGAAGTCCCAGTCGTCCCCGTCCTCCCAGGGGTCCCAGTCGTGACGGTCCCCGCGGCCGGGACGGTGGGTCTCGGCGTACAGGGCCGCGCGCGTCAGCGGGCCGTAGACGCCGGGCTCCTCCGGAATGTCACGCGCCATCTGGAAGCGGCTGAGGGCCACCTCCAGGGACGTGCCGAACGTCCCGTCGGCCGAACCGAGGTACAGGTACAGCTGCTGGAGCCGGAGCTGGAGGTCCACCACGTCGGGTCCGGTGCTGCCGAGCGAGAGCAGGGGCGAGTCCGTCCGTCCGGGCCGGGAGGGGCCGGGGGCCGGCGCCGTCGACGTCGCCGGGTGGGTGGCGGGGGGAGCGGGCGGGGCCGGGGGAGTGGGGGAGGGCGGGGGCGCGGTCGTCCGGGGCGGAGTGCGCGGGGCGGCGGGGGCGGAGGAGGGCGCGCGGGGGGCGGGTGACGCCTTCGCCGTCGGGAGGGCGCTCGACGGCGCGGCGTCCGGGGTCGGATCGGGAGCCGGGAGGTCGGGCATCGTGAGGGTCACGGCGTCCGGGCTCGCCCGGTCCGGCTCGGACGTCAGGCCGACGGTGAGCCCGATGCCGGCGGCGAGCGCGCCGGTGAGCAGCAGGGGGAGGGACAGTCCGCCCCGGCTCCCGCGCTCGGACGCCTCGGCGGCCCGCTCCGGCCGGGGAGCCCTGCGGGGGGCCTTCCTCGCGTACCGGGGCTTCCCGGCTCCGTGGCGTCCTCGCGGCCGTGCCTCCCCGGGGGCGGGCGACGGGGCCGGCGGGATGTCGAACAGCTCGACGTCCTGCACGCGTGCCCCCGGCCCGCGCTCGTCGGGGCGGGCGACCTTCCCGAAGATGCGGTCGCCCCGCGCGGGACCTGGTTCCTCTGCGGGGGCGCCGGACGTGACTGCTGTGGTCAGGGCAGTCCTGTTGGGCATCATCTGCTCCAGATGTGGTGAAGCCGTGGACGTTGCGGCGAAGCCGAGGAGAATTTGACTGGCACTCAATGCAAGCGTCAACTGCGCCCAAGGCGTGCGAAAGGGGTACCTTCGCGACGTTGATTCTTAAACAACCCTTAATAAGTGACGCAGGTCACCTCATGGGGGTTTCGTTGCGTCAGGTCGTCACGCCAGGTGGCCACATCGGGTCGTCACATCGGGTCGTCACATCAGGTCGTCACATCAGGGCGTCACGTCAGCAGGGAGCCGGCGTCGCGCACGAGCGGCGCCGTGCCCACCGAGTTGCTCACGTTGAACGTGACGCTGCCCGCGCGATAGCGGTCCTCCGTCCACTCGATGGGACGGCCGTCCTGGTTGCTCGTCAGGTGGCGCTGGCGGAGGAGCGGGCTGCCCCGCCGGACGCGGAGCAGTCGGGCGTCGTCGCTCCCCGCGGGGACGGCGTCGATGAGGTGCTCGCCGTAGTGGGCGACGATCCCCGCGTCCTCGGCCATGCTGTCCATGATCGAGGCGCAGTCGGCCGGCAGCGACTCCACGGTGGGCGCGACCCACTCCGCGTACGCCGTGCGCTCCACCATGACCGGTTCGTCGTCCAGGCAACGCAGGCGCAGGACGTCGAGGACCCCGGACCCCTCCGGGAGGGCGAGGCGGCGCGACTCCTCCGGCGTGGCCCGGCGGCGCTCGCGGTGCAGGAACCGGCTGGACGACCGGTAGCCCATGGTCCGCGCCCACTGGGCGAAGCTGTGGAGCTCGGCGAAGCTGTGCCGGCGCTCCCTGCGGAGCACGATGCGCCGGGCGCCCTGACGGGAGCCGATGATGCCCTCCGAGGTGAGCAGCGCGACGGCCTGGCGTACGGTGCCGCGCGAGGCGGACCAGCGGTCGGCGAGGTCGCTCTCGGACGGCAGCCGGGCGCCCACGGCGTACTCGCCGCTCAGGATCGAGCGGCGGAGTTCCTCCGCGATCTCCACGTACAGCGCCGTCACAATGCCCCCATCTCGTCCATGACGGTGCACACCCGGTCACGGGCTGTGCTGTCGGAGGCTCACCCTAACCCGGCGATCTGACGCGGCAGGGCTCCGTCCGTTCATCCCAAGTCCATGGCGTTCACCTGTGGTTCACCACAACCGGCTCTTCCGGGAGGCGTCTGAATCTCGCCATGTCGCGTTCACTTTCCGGACAGCGGGCGCGGGCGAACTAGGGGCGGCTTGTTCAGACAAGTTCCGTCACTCGCTTCTGGGAGAACCCGTGCGCAGAACCCCCGTCCGCGGCGCCGCAGTCCTGCTCGGCGCCGTCGCCCTGACCACCCTCACCGCCTGCGGTGCCGCCCCCGAGGGCGCCGCGGGCGCCACGGGCGCGGGAGCGAAGTCGGCCACCGCGGCGTCGGTGAAGGACTTCGGCGGCATGGACGCCCTCGTCAAGGCGGCGAAGGAAGAGGGCGCGCTGCACGTCATCGCCCTGCCGCCGGACTGGGCCAACTACGGTGAGCTGATCAAGGCGTTCGAGACCAAGTACGGGATCAAGGTCGAGAGCGAGAACCCGGACGCCTCCAGCGCCGACGAGATCGCCGCCGTCAAGTCCCGCAAGGGCCAGAAGCGCGCCCCCGACGTCCTCGACCTGGGCATCGCCTTCGCCCGCAGCGGCGCCGAGGAGGGCCTGTTCGCCCCGTACAAGGTCGAGGCCTGGGACAAGATCCCCGCCGGGCAGAAGGACGAGGCCGGCCGCTGGTACAACGACTACGGCGGCTACGTCTCCATCGGCTGCGACGCCAAGCGCATCCCGAACTGCCCGAAGACCTTCGCCGACCTCCTCAAGCCCGAGTACAAGGGCAAGGTCGCCCTCAACGGCAACCCCACCAAGTCCGGCTCCGCCTTCGGCGGCGTCTACGCGGCCGCCCTCGCCAACAAGGGCTCCTTCGCCGACATCCAGCCCGGCATCGACTTCTTCGGCACCCTGAAGAAGAGCGGCAACTTCATCCCCGTCGAGTCCACCCCGGCCACGGTCGAGAAGGGCGAGACGCCCATCAGCATCGACTGGGACTACCTCAACGCCGGCTACGCCGACCAGTTCAAGGGCAAGGGCGTCGACTGGCAGGTCGCCGTCCCGACCGACGGCGTGTACGCCCAGTTCTACTCCCAGGCCGTCAACAAGGACGCCCCGCACCCCGCCGCCGCCCGCCTGTGGATGGAGTTCCTCTACAGCACCGAGGGCCAGAACCTCTGGCTCAAGGGATACGCCCGCCCCGTCCTGCTCCCGGCCATGACCGCCGACGGCAGCGCCGACAAGACCTTCGTCGCCAAGCTCCCCGCGGTCGCCGGCACCCCCGCCTTCCCGGCCTCCGCCGAGCTCGACAAGGCCAAGGCCACCCTCGCCGAGAAGTGGGACAAGGCCCTCTCCTGATGTCCTCAGCCACCCCCACCGAGGGAACCGCCGGCGGCACCCGCCGCCGGCGGCGCGGCCCCCGCACCTGGCTCGCCGCCCTCCCCCTGATCGTCTTCACCGGCCTCTGCTTCGGACTGCCCCTCGGCGCCCTCCTGTACGGCGCCGTCACCCGCACCGACCCGGCCACCGGCACCACCGCCCTGACCGGCGAGCACCTCAGCCGCTCGCTCCAGGGCCCCTACCTCGGCTCCCTCGTCGGCAGCCTCCAGCTCTCCGCGCTCACCGCCCTGATCGGCTCGGTCCTCGGCGTCCTCATCGCCCAGGCCGTCGTCACCTCCCGGTCCCGGGCCCTGCGCAGCGCCGTCCTCACCGCCTCCGGAGTCCTCGCCAACTTCGGCGGCGTCCCCCTCGCGTTCGCGTTCATCGCGACCGTCGGCATCTCCGGCGTCGTCACCCAGCTCGCCGACCTGACCGGCCTCGGCTGGAACCTGTACTCCTTCGGCGGCCTGGCCGTCGTCTACCTGTACTTCCTCATCCCCCTCATGGTCCTGGTGATCCTGCCCGCGCTCGACGGCCTGCGCCCCCAGTGGCGGGAGGCCGCGCAGAACGCGGGAGCGGGCGGCCTGCAGTACTGGCGCCACGTCGGCATCCCCGTCCTCGCGCCCTCCCTGCTCGGCGGGTTCGTGCTGCTCTTCGGCAGTGCCTTCGCCGCCCACGCGACCGCCGCCGCGCTCGTCGGCGGCTCCGTGCCCCTGGTCACCCTGAAGATCGCGGACGCCCTCTCCGGGAACGTCCTGGTCGGCCAGGAGAACGTCGCCCTCGCCCTCGGCCTCGACATGATCCTGATCGCCGGCCTGGTCATGGCGGTCTACCTCCCCCTCCAGCGCAGGAGCGCCCGATGGCTGCGATGACCCCCACCGCCCCGGACGTCACCCCCGAGTCCGGGACGCGCGCGGCGGCCCCGCCCACCACCCCCGTACGGGCCCGGCGGCGCCCGCGACTGTGGCGCGGACTCGTCCTCGGCCTCGGCGGCGCGTACTTCCTCGTCCCGCTGATCGCCTCGTTCGTGTTCACCGTGCACACCCCCGGCCAGGGCGTCTCCTTCGAGGCGTACACCGCGCTGCTCTCCGCAGACGGGTTCACCGAGAGCCTGCTGCTCTCCCTCGGCCTCGCCGCCGCCACCATCGCGCTCGCCCTGCTGCTCGCCGTGCCCGCCCTGGTGGCGGTCCGGCTCGGCGCGCCGCGCCTGCGGCCCGTCGTCGAGGTGATGTGCATGCTGCCGCTCGTCGTGCCGCCGATCGCGCTCGTCACCGGGATCAGCACCGTACTGCGCTGGGGCCCCGACCACCTGTCACGGACCCCGCTCTACCAGACGTTCCTCGCCGTCCAGAACGAGGACTTCCCCTTCGTCCTGGTCCTCGCGTACACCGTCATGGCCCTGCCGTTCGTGTACCGCTCGCTCGACGCGGGCCTGCGCGCCGTCGACGTCCCGACCCTCGTCGAGGCCGCCCGCAACTGCGGGGCCTCCTGGCCGTACGTCATGCTCCGGGTGATCCTGCCCAACCTGCGCTCCTCGCTGGCCGGCGCCGCCTTCCTCACCCTGGCGCTCGTCCTCGGCGAGTTCACCATCGCCTCGATCCTCGGCTTCCGGCCCTTCGCCGTCTGGATCGTCTCCATCTCCGGAGCCCAGGCCCGCATGTCCGTGGCCGTCTCCCTCCTCAGCCTTCTCATCACCTGGCTGCTGCTGCTCGTCCTGTCCCGGGCCGGAACGGCACAGACCGGCACGCCCGGCGCCCCCCGCACCTCCCGCAAGGAGTCCTGACCCATGACCTCTGCCACAGCGGAACGGACGGAGTCCACCGCCGCCACCGGGGCCCGCGTCGAATTCCGCGGCCTGCGCCGCGCCTTCGGCACCACCGTCGCCCTCGACGGCCTCGACCTCACCGTCGAGCCCGGCGAACTCCTCGCGCTCCTCGGCCCGTCGGGCTGCGGCAAGACCACCGCCCTCCGGGTCCTCGCGGGCTTCGAACGCCCCGACTCCGGCGAGGTCCTCGTGGACGGCAAGGACATCACGCACGTCCCCGCCAACCGCCGCGACGCCGGCATGGTCTTCCAGTCGTACAGCCTCTTCCCCAACCTCACCGCCCGTGACAACGTCGCCTTCGGCCTCCGCGTCCGCAAGACCGGAGCCGCCGAGCGCCACGCCCGCGCCGCCGAACTCCTCGACCTCGTCGGCCTGCCCGACCACGGCGACCGCTACCCGCACCAGATGTCCGGCGGCCAGCAGCAGCGCGTCGCCCTGGCCCGGGCCCTCGCCCTGCGCCCCCGCGTCCTCCTCCTGGACGAACCCCTCTCCGCGCTCGACGCCAAGGTCCGGCTCAGCCTCCGCGAGGAGATCCGGCGGCTCCAGCTCTCCCTCGGCATCACCACCGTCTTCGTCACCCACGACCAGGAGGAGGCGCTGTCCATGGCGGACCGCGTCGCCGTCCTCAACGCCGGGAAACTGGAGCAGTGCGCGGCCCCCGCCGAGCTGTACCGCCGCCCGGCGACCGCCTTCGTCGCCGAGTTCGTCGGCACCATGAACCGGCTGCCCGGCCGGCTCACCGACTCCGGGCGGGTGGAAGCCGCCGGCAGCCGCCTCCCCGTCGACGGGGACGTCCCCGGCACCCGCGACGTCGAGGTGCTCGTCCGCCCCGAGAACGTCACCGTCACCGCCGACCCCGAGGGCGAGGCCGTCATCGTCTCCACCTCCTTCTTCGGCTCCGTCACCCGCGTCCACCTCGACCACCGCGGTACGACGGTCAAGGCGGACCTCCCCTCGCGCGACGCGGGCGCACTCACCCCGGGCACCCGCGCCACCGTCGGCATCGCCCCACACCCCGCACTCGTCGTGCCGAGGGCGGAGCGGTGAGCGGACTCGCCGCCGTCCTCTTCGACATGGACGGCACCCTCGTCGACACCGAGGTCCTCTGGTGGAACGCCACGGAGGAGGTCGCCGCCCGGCTCGGACACCGGCTCGGCGACGCCGACGCGCCCGAGGTCGTCGGACGCGCCGTCGAGGACACCGCCGCGCACCTGGCACGCGCCACCGGCGCGCCCGACCCGGAGTCCATCGCGACCGCGCTGACCGCCGCCTTCCAGGAACGCGTCGACGCGGGCGCGCCGATGCGCCCCGGCGCCGACCGGCTCCTCGCCGAACTGCACCGGGCGGGCGTGCCGTTCGCGCTGGTCAGCGCGTCACCGCGATCCGTGGTCGACTCGGTAGTCGGCGGCGCTCTCGCCCACGTCCCCTTCGCCCTCACGCTCTCCGCCGACGACACCGTACGGACGAAGCCGCACCCCGACCCGTACCGCACGGCCGCCGAACGCCTCGGCGTCCCGGCCGGCGCCTGCGTGGCCGTCGAGGACTCGCCCGACGGAGCCGCCTCGGCCGACGCCGCCGGCTGCGCCGTCCTGGTCGTCCCCTCCCTCCTGCCGGTCCCTCCCGGCCCGGAACGGCTGTTCGCGGAGAGCCTGGAGGACGTGGACCTCGACGGCCTGCGCCGCCACCTCCTGGACAGGACGGCGGCGCGGGGCTGACCGCCTCCGGGCGGAGAACAGCCCGACTGTCGCCCCACCCCTCTCCTTCCTATCCTGGAGGGAGGAGAGGTGAGGAGGGCCGCGATGGCCGCCGTCGCCGTGCACAGCGCCGCCCTGGGGGAGGGGCGCCCCACGCTCCCCTACGCCGAAGCGGGCCGGCCGGGGAGCACCCCGCTCCTCCTCGTGCACGGCTACCTGGACTCCTGGTGGACCTTCGAACCGCTGCTGCGCCGCATGCCGCCCGGCCTGCACGCGTACGCCCCCACCCAGCGGGGCCACGGCGACGCCGGAAAGCCGCCCGACGGCTATCTGCCGGAGGACTTCGCCGACGACCTGTTGGCGTTCATGGACGGCGTCGGCATCGAACGAGCCGTCCTGGTCGGCGGATCCAGCGGCGGGGTCCAGGCCCGCATCGTCGCGGGACGACGGCCGGACCGGGTGGCCGGACTCGTCCTGCTCGGGGTCCCGGCCACCCTCGCCGACAAGCCCCGAGCGGCGGAATTCTGGGAAGCCGTGAGGGAGTTGCGGGACCCCGTGGACCCCGCGCTGGCCGCGGCGCTCTCCGAGGGCCTGACCGAGACGCCCATGGGGCGCGGCTTCCTGCAGACCGTCGTCGACGAGATGCTCAAGGCCCCGGCCCACGTATGGCGCGAGACCCTGCGCGGCCTCCTGGAGACCGATCTCCGCGCCACCCTGTCGGGGATCCTCGTCCCGACCCTGCTCGTCTGGGGTGAACGGGATCCCATCCTGACGCGCGAGGAACAGCAGACGATCCTCGACGCGATCCCCGACTCGCGGCTCGTCGTCTACGAGGGCGTGGGGCACCTCGCCTACTGGGAGACCCCGGACCGCGTGCTCCGCGACCTGGCCACGTTCGTGACGGACCGGACCTGAGGGGTGCCGGGGGCGGGTGCCTCAGACCAGGGGGAGGGACGGGTCGGGCGTCCAGGGGGCGGGGGCGGTGATCGCCCAGCGCTCGTGGTCGCGCCAGGCGCCGTCGATGTACAGGTAGGCGGGCGAGACGCCCTCGAAGCGGAAGCCCAGGCGCTGGACCAGGGCCAGGGAGGCCTTGTTCCCCGGCTGGATGCAGGCCTCAAGGCGGTGGAGCCGCAGGTCGGTGAAGGCGTGGTCCAGGACGAGGGCGATCCCCTCGGTCATGTACCCGTGCCCGGCGGACGGCGCGAAGGCCGCGTAGCCGATCGACGCGCCCTGGTAACGGCCCCGGATGACGGAGTTGATGTTGACCATGCCGGCGGCCTCGCCGGTCGCCCGGACGCGGACCAGGAAGCCCAGGTTGTCGCCGGCGTCGAAGCGGCGCATCCAGTCCGCGAACTCCTGCGCCGTGGCGGGCAGTTGCATCCACGGGTGGTGCAGCGCTGAGCTGGCGTCCACGAGCCCGCAGAACTCGTCCTGGTCGGCGTGGGTGAGGGGGCGCAGTTCGACACGCGTCGCGATTTCGTGCATGCGCCCACGGTAGGCGCTTCCCGTGCGGCGCCGCGAGGAGGATCGGGACCCGCGCCCGCCGTGAGCGCCCCGCCTCCGGCCGGGGTCCGTGGCGGAACTGCCGGAAGGCTGCCGCCTCCGAGTGCCGACCCCGTGCCCGCGGCGTACCTACGCTCCTGACCCCACCCCCTCGAGACAGGAGTACGTCATGGACAGTCCGAAGCGCAGGGCGGCCGCGGCCGGAGCCGCCGCGTTGCTGGCCGCCGGCCTGGTGACCGTGGTCGCCGGCGCGCAGAGCGAGGCGACGCCCGCCGGGGCCGACCGGATCACGACGGTGGCCCAGCTCAAGGAGGGCATCGGTGTGGCCGCCGAGCGGGAGCGGCAGGACGGTGCCGCCGAGATCGGCGGGAACACCGGCGGCCAGGCCACGCGGACCACGTCCCGCACCGCCTGCTGAGGCGGGGGAGGTGACCACCGTGGGCGGAGACGAACCGCTGCCGACCTGGTGCCCCAGCGGCGACGCGCACGCGCCGGAGTCCGTCGTCCTGGGCGTACGGTCCGGGCAGGACGGGAACGTCGTCTACCTGGCCGATCCCGTGCCGGCGTCCGAGGTGCTCGGCGACGTCCCCGAGGGCGTCGAACCGCGCCGCATCCTGCGATTCGCCTCGCACTGCGCCGCCGGCTGCGTGAACCGCAGGGGCGACGACTGCACGCTGGTCGAGCGGGTCCTGGTGCGCCCGGTCGCGCGCGAGGACGGCTCCGTCCCGCGGTGTCACCTGCGGCCCCGCTGCCAGTGGTGGAACCAGACCGGGATCGCCGCGTGCCTGCGCTGCCCGGCCGTCTCGACGCTCCACCGCGCCGACGACACCCTCGCGGAACTCGTGGCCGACCCGGCCACGACGAAGGAGCAGCTCGACGCCTGGGTCGCGGCCTCCGGCTGACGCTCCACCCGGCACAGGACCGAGCCCCCGGCCTCGTACGCAGTGGCCGGGGGCTCGCGTCAGTCGAGCACCCGCTCCGCGCCGGGCGCCGGGTCCCCGGGGACGTCCAACCGCTCGGCGAGCGCCGTGAGTGCCTCGCCCAGGGGAAGCGCGACACGGGTGAGGGCGCTCCGGTCGCCCCGGGTCGGGTCCCGGTTGACGATCAGCACCGGCGTCCCCGCCGCGGCCGCCTGCCGGACGAACCGCAATCCCGACATCACCGTCAGCGAGGAGCCCAGGACGAGCAGTGAGCGCGCCTCGCGCACCAGGGCCCGGCAGTGCTCGACCCGCGGGGGCGGCACCGCCTCGCCGAAGAACACCACGTCGGGCTTGAGGACACCGCCGCAGCGCGCGCAGGGCATCACCCGGAAGTCCCCGACCTGCTCGTCGGTGAGATCGGCGTCACCGTCCGGGTTGATACCGGCCGCCACCGGCTCGAAGCCCGCGTTGGCCTCCTCAAGGCGCCGGGCGAGTTCGCGGCGCGGACTGTACGTGCCGCAGGACAGACAGACCACCCGGGCCAGGCTGCCGTGCAGCTCGACGACCCCACCGCTGCCCGCCGCCTGGTGGAGGCCGTCGACGTTCTGGGTGATCACCCCGGACAGCAGGCCGTGGCGGGCGAAGGCGGCCACGGCCCGGTGTCCCGCGTTCGGACGGGCACGGCCGAAGGTCCGCCAGCCGAGGTGGCTGCGCGCCCAGTAACGGCGCCGGGCATGGGCGCTGCCGGTGAAGTCCTGGTAGGTCATCGGGGTGTGCCGGCTCAGGCTTCCGCCCTCGCCCCGGTAGTCGGGGATGCCCGACTCCGTGGAGATGCCCGCACCGGTGAGGACCAGCACGCCGCCCACGCCCAGCGCGTCGGCGACCGGCCCCAGGTCGGTCGTACCCGGTGGCAGGTCCTCATCGGGGGTCCAGCTCAGCGTGGGACGCATACGCATGCTGCCAGGGTACGGAACCGGGCCGGGACCGTCCTGCCCCGTGCCGGGCCCGGCACGGGGAGCACACGCGAGCGGGACGCGCACGGGGTGGTGGCGGCCCGTCGGGCGCGCCCCGCTCGGCCGGGTCGTCAGCTCATGAGGAGGAGCCGCGTGCCGGAGGCGAGCTTGCGGTTCACGCTGGTGCTCTGCACGAAGATCGTGAAGTCGTCGTTGTGGTCGGGCTTCACGCGCGTCTCCACGTCCGGAAGACCGAGCAGCGCCCGCGCCTGGGGACCCGTGTAGACCCGGTCCGTCTTCTTCTCCAGCACCGCGATCTGCTTTCGCGCCTGGATCTTCTCCGTCTTGCTCAGCTGGTAGAAAGCGCACCCCGTGCGATAGGTGTTTCCGGATTCGACGACCCATTCCCGGATTCCCGCGTCCCGGGCCACCGGAATGAGCTGGTAGTCCGATGCATTCGCCGGCGTGAGACCGGCCGCCTCGATGGTTTTCTTGTTGACGGCCTCCGCGCCCGTGGAGAAGACCGCCCGCGATCCTCGAATTCCCTGCGCGCGACCCACCATGAACTTCTCGGTGGCCTCCCGGATGACCTCTCCGGCCTCCTCCAGGCCCCGGGTGCTCGTGGCGTCCCAGACGGCGACGTTCTCCTTCGGGAAGCCGCAGTTCATGGCCTCGCGCCGGCCCATCTGGTCCGGGACGAGGACGGCGAGGGTCCAGTTGTCCTCCTGCGTCTCGATCATCCCGGCCACGGCCCGCACCAGCTCGCGCGCGTTGCCCGCGGGGGCGTCGGGGCAGCGGTGACTGGCGTTCTCCTGGCCGTCGGTCAGCACGAACGTCAGGAAGCTGTGGTCGCCGTACAGCTGGGCGGTCTGCGCCAGCTCCCGCTGGGACTTCAGCGTCGCGGCGAGCAGCGCGGTCATGCCGCCGACCCGGTACAGCTGCTTCAGCGACGGCATCCGCAGGACGTCCTTGTCGTAGATGACGCATTCCACCTTGTCGGCGAACACGTACACCGTGACACGGGTTTCCTGGTCCAGTTCCCTGGAGCGGCGGGCGAGATAGGCGATCTGCTGGTCGGCGACCTCGACCACCTTGCGGCTCAAATGCGACATGGACGAACTCGCGTCCAGGACGAGGGCGACGTGATTGATGTAGTTCTGCGCTCCGGACATGACGGCTTCCCCCACTTTTCGAAGCTTTCCGACGTGATGCTCCTACTCTTTCACCCGCCACTGACAATCGGTCCGTCGTGCGCGGCGGGGCTTCGGGAGGCCTGTCACTCCGGTCGGTTGAAGCGGTGGGCGGCCCACAGGAGCGCGAGCGTGCCGGCGGCCAGGAGGACCCCCGCTTCGAGCAGGAGCGGCGGTTGGCGCCCCGCCCATTCGATGCCGGCGCCGGCCGCCTGCTCCGGAACCCGGAGCGCGATCGTGCGGCGGAGGAGGTCGACCGCGTACGCGAGGGGGTTGACGTCCGACAGGGCACGGGCCCAGCCGGGCAGGGCCGTGAGGGGGAAGAACCCCCCGGACAGGAAGAGCAGCGGCATCATCACCAGGCCGAGGAGCGTGTGGAACGTCTCGGCCCTGCGCAGGCTCACCGCCAGGGCCAGGGCCAGGGCGGTGATGGTGAACGAGGCCAGGACCATGCCGCAGAGCAGCAGCACGAGCAGGATCGGATCGTAGGGCAGCCCCACCACCCCCACCAGGCCGAGCAGGACCGCGCCCTGGACCGTGGCGGTCAGGGAGCCGCCGGCACAGCTGCCCAGGAGCAGCGTGGAGCGGCGGACCGGCGCCATCAGGAGTTCTCGGAGGTAGCCGCTCTGCCGGTCCGTGATCAGACGGATCCCGACCATGATCGCCGGTGTCTGCACCGTCATCATCAGCATGCCCGGGAACAGGTACGTCTGGTAGCCGACGCCCAGGGAGGAGCGCGGGATGAGGGCGGCCAGGCCGCCCCCGAGGAGGAACAGGTAGAGCACCGGGTGCAGCAGCATCAGCGCGGTGTGGGTGCGCTGGCACGCCAGCCGCAGCAGATCGCGGTGGACCAGGGCGTGGACCGCGCGCAGTTCGTGACGCAGGCGGGTGGTCCGTCCGCCGGCGAGGCCGGCCGCGGGCTTCCAGACGAGACCGGTCACCGGCCACCACCCGTCACGGTCGTGGGCGGCTGCGTGGCGTCGAGGCTGCGGCCCGTGTGATGGAAGAAGACGTCGTCGAGCGTCGGCGGCGTCGCCGACGCGGCGCGCACCGCGATCCCGCTCGCCTCAAGTGCCGCACACAGCCGGGGGATCCACGCACTGCCGTCCGGAAGCCGCAGGCCGACACCGTCCGCGTCGACCCCGACGGCGCGGTCGGGCGGCGCGATCCGGCCGACCACCCGTTGCGCGGCCGCGTCGTCACCGGTGCGCAGCACGACCCGGTCGTCCCCGATCTCCGCCTTCAGTGCGACGGCCGTCCCCTGCGCGACCAGCCGGCCGCGGTCGATGATGGCGATCCGGTCGCAGTTCTCCGCCTCCTCCAGGTAGTGGGTCGTGACGAAGAGGGTGCTGCCGTGCCGCGCGCGCAGGGCGCGCAGGTGGTCCCAGACCTGGGCCCGGGCGTGCGGGTCGAGCCCGGTGGTCGGCTCGTCGAGGAACAGGACCTCGGGCGCGTGCAGCAGTTGACGGGCGATCTCCAGGCGGCGCCGCATCCCGCCGGACAGGGTCCGTACGAGGGAGCGGCGGCGGTCGGTCAGGCCGGCCGTGTCGAGGACCTCGGCCACGCGGAGGCGGGCGTCACGGCGGGGCAGGCCGTACAGGCGGGCGTGGATGTGGAGGTTCTGCTCGGCCGTCAGATCCGGGTCCACGGCGCTGTGCTGGAACAGCATCCCGACCCGTCGCCTCACCTCGTGCGGCTGGGTGAGGACGTCGGCGCCGGCCACCGTGGCCCGACCCGAGGTCGGCCGGGCGAGGGCGCACAGCATCGCGATCGTGGTGGACTTCCCCGCGCCGTTGGGGCCGAGGAAGGCGAACGTCTCGCCCCGCGTCACGTCGAGGTCCAGGCCCCGCACCGCGTCGACGGGCACCCCGTCCGGCCCCGGATAGCTCTTGACCAGAGCGCGCGTGCGGACGGCGTACACCGGCTCGGAGGCCGGGTGCGCGGGGGGCGGGCTCACGGTCGTGGCCGTGCCGAGGGCGGCCGCGGGGGCGAGGTCGCCCTGGCCGGTGTGTCGTCGCATGTGGTCCGGTCCTCGTCTACGGGTACCTGCTCCGGCTCCGGCCCCGTGTCGGTCGTGGCTCCGGCCGGCGGCTGCCCGGGACAGCCGCCGGCCGGGTGGTGCCGGGTGTGCTACGCGCAGCTGATGCCGATGCAGACGGTGTTGAGGAGCGTCAGCAGGCCGATGCACTCACAGGTGGCGGCGAACGGGGCTCCGTCGACGCCGACGGGGTCGGTCTCGGGAAGGGCGTGGAGCTGAGCCAGCAG
Source organism: Streptomyces sp. NPDC096079 (assembly GCF_040303145.1). Lineage (NCBI taxonomy): Bacteria > Bacillati > Actinomycetota > Actinomycetes > Kitasatosporales > Streptomycetaceae > Streptomyces > Streptomyces sp. NPDC096079. The sequence goes on along the minus strand of NZ_JBEOST010000008.1, from coordinate 67,100 downwards.
TTCGATGTCCTGGTTCTCCATGGGTTTCTCCTTCTTCTGTGCGGTCGGCGGCAGCACTGCTCTGCCGCTCGCCCCGGCACCGGACGGGCCGGCGCCGGGAGTCTGTGGGGCGGATCCACGCGAAGGGCGGATCCAGCGGGAAGGGGCGGGCGGTACGGGAGGACGTCAGTGCGTCGTCCCGCCGTGGCGCGGCACCTCGACCAGCCAGTGCCGCGGTCCGCCGTGGCCGATCCTCAGGAGGAAGGCGAGGATTCCGGCGGACCCGTCGCTCCAGCTGGTGGAGACGTCCCCGTACTCGGTGGGGAAGACCACGTGACCCTGCCGGTGTGTCCTCTCGGCCAGGAGGAGCGACGCCAGGTCCTGGGCCATGTCGTGGTAGACGCGCTCCCCGGTGGCCTCGGCCATGTCGAGGAGGAAGTCCCCGTTGCCCGCGAGGCCGTGACACTGGGTGAGGGCGGCGCGGGAGGCGCGCTCCATGACTGCGTGGGTGCTGCGGTGGGCGAGATCGCCGTACCTGTCGTCCCCGGTGACCTGCCACAGCCGGACGAGGAAGGTGCCGATGCCCGCCGAGCCGTGACACCAGTACGGGGCGGTGGGCACGTCACCGGCCTGGGCGGGCCACTGGGCGGCCTCGCCGGTCCGCACCGAGGCGGCCAGGAGGCCCTCGCCGACCTCCAGGGCCAGGTCGCCGTGGTCGGCGCGCTGCGAGAGCTCCGCGGCGGCGAGGAGGAAGCAGCCGATGCCGGCCGTGCCGTGCGCGAAGCCGAGATAGCGTTTGCCGCCCTCGGGGGAGTCGGCCTCGCCGGGAACCGCCCAGCCCACCCCGCCGGATGCGCGCCGCGCGGCGGCGGTCAGCCGGTCGGCCGCGTCCACGGCCAGCTCGGCGAAGCGCGCGTCCCCGGTGTGCCGCCACAGGTGGAGGGCGGCGAGCCCGCTGCCCGCCGTTCCGTGCGTGATGTCGTGATGCGGCGTCTTCTGCTGGGGTGCCAGGGCGAGGGCGACCGCGTGGTCGATGAGCCGGCGGTCGTCGAGGGCCCGCCCCGCGTCGTACAGCGCCCACGCGGTGCCACGGCCGCCGAAGTGCAGGCCCGGGCGCGGGGAGCCGAGGTCGGTGCGCTCGGCGATCCAGTGGCCGGCGGTGGAGAGCAGCTCGGGCAGCCGTGGGTCGCCGGTGAGGGTGAAGTACCGCGTCAGGACGGCCAGGACACCCGCCGCGCCCTGCTGCACGGTGCAGGGGTCGCTCTCCCCGGCCCGGGTCGACACGGGCCACAGCCGCCCGTCCTCGGGGGTCATCGAGTCGACGAGATGACCCACGATCCCGTCCACGAGCCCGTCCACGAGCCCGTCCGGTCCCGGGGGCACGAGGTCCTCCGGTACGCGGGGCGCACCGCCTGACGGCGCCCGGCAGGCGCGGTCCTCCGGGCTTCCGTCGGCGAAGGCGTCCGGTGCCGCCCGCCGCAGGGCCTCGCGGGCCCTGGTCGGGTCCCACCGCTCCGCGGGTTCGTCGCGCATCAGGCCCAGGATCACGTCCACGACGCCGCCGGGGAGCCGCAGCGGCCCGGCGCAGGCCGTCAGCCACGCGGCGAGCCGCTGGTCGGCCGCCCGGTCCGCCGGCTCCTCGGCCAGCAGGTTCGGCACCTTTCCGGCCAGGACGAAGCACACGGTGGCACCGAGGCTGTAGTAGTCGGCCGTCGGGCACACGGGCGCGTCGGCCAGGCGTTCGGGCGCGCTGAATCCGGGCGTCCCCACGCGGGTCGGCAGCGCGGTCCCGTCCTCCAGGACGGCCAGCTCCAGATCGATGAGGCGGAGTTCACCGTCGGGGCGGACCATGACGTTCCCCGGTGTGAAGTCCCTCAGCACCAGGCCGCGCGCGTGCGCCGCCGCCACCAGGTCCACCAGGCGGGCGACCTGCGCCAGCGCGTCCGCCCGGTAGCGCTCACCGCCCACGTCACGGAAGTGCTCGGCGACCCAGCTGCGCAGGGTCACGCCCGGCACCTCGTCCTGGGCGAGGAACAGGTGTCCCGCGTGGTCGAAGACGGCCACGGCTTCCGGTGCGAGGCCCGTGCCCGAGAGCAGCTCCAGCGTCCTGGCCTCGGCCCGCAGCCAGTCCCGGACGTCGCCGCCGGAGGCGTCGCCCTCCACGTGGGGCCGGGCCTCCTTGATCACCACGCCCGCGCCGGTACGGGTGTCGCTGCCCCGGTACACGCCGCCCTTGTTCGTCTGACGGATGGCCTCCCGCACTTCGAAGCGACCGCCGAGCACCACCGGGCGGGCACTCTTGGCGTCCCCGCCGCGCGCCGCCACCGGCACCGCGGCGGGGAAGGGACAGACGGCCCAGGGCGGCGGGGAGTACTGGCCCGTGCGCTTGTCCTCCACGGGGTTGCCGTCGGGGTCCTCGATGAACCACACCAGCAGTCCGTCCTCGGACAGCCTCCGCCGGCCGACGAAGGAGCCGTAGCGGTAGTGCACCAGGCTGTGCGCGGCGTACGGCTGGTCGGACAGGATCCGGGGGCCGGCGAGCCCCGCCGTGGCCCCGTGCAGCTCCTGGGCGAGCGCGGCCGCCTCCGCGTCGGAGCGCGGGTAGACGGTGAGGAACTTGCCTGAGCTCCCCCGGGGCGTCGCACGGGAGTTCAGCGCGCTGACCTGCTCCAGCGAGCGGGCGAACTTGAACCCCGACCGCTCCCGCAGGAGCACGTCCAGGGCCTTGGTGAGGACCGTCGGCGCGGAGGCGATCGTGGCCGAGAGGTGCAGTTTCCATCCCTGGTCGCGCCGGGTCCCGCCCAGGGGCGCGACCCGGCACCACATCTCGTCCGCCTCGACCGCCCAGCGCGCACCCGTTCCCGTGGTGTGCAGCGCCTGGCGGAGGAGGTCCTCCAGCTCGACTTCGGTGGCGTGGCTCGTCATTGCGTGTCCCTCTCAACGGTGACAACCGCTGACGGGAGACGTGCCCGGTGACATTAACGGACCAACACACACCCACCCGGATTCACTTCATTCAGCGAGCGCGCGACGTGAGAATCCGATCATGGGAAGCGCCCGGCGCAGCTGGCGGCGCACTCGTGCTCCCACCTGGGAAAAGACCCCGTTCAGCGCTGCTGTACGGCCCCGGTGCCGGCCGGCACCAGCAGGTCCGCGCCCGTCGCGGCCCGGACCTCCGCGACGGTGACGCCCGGGGCGAGTTCGGCGAGTACGAAGCCGTCCGGAGTGACGTCGACGACGGCGAGGTCGGTGATCACGCGGTGGACGACGGCCCGGCCGGTCAAGGGCAGGGAGCAGGTCTCCACGAGCTTGGGGGTGCCGTCCTTCGCGGTGTGCTCCATGAGGACGACGACGCGGCCGGCCCCGTGGACGAGGTCCATCGCCCCGCCCATGCCCTTGATCATCTTTCCGGGGATCGTCCAGTTGGCGAGGTCGCCCGCGGAGGAGACCTGCATGGCGCCGAGGACCGCGGTGTCGATGTGGCCGCCCCGGATCATGCCGAAGGACAGGGCGGAGTCGAAGAACGAGGCGCCGGGCCGGGTGGTGACCGTCTCCTTGCCGGCGTTGACGAGGTCGGGGTCGAGTTCGTCCTCGGTCGGGTAGGGGCCGACTCCCAGGATCCCGTTCTCCGACTGCAGGACCACCTCGATGCCGGGCGGCAGGTGGTTGGGGACGAGGGTGGGCAGGCCGATGCCGAGGTTGACGTACGAGCCGTCCGTCAGCTCCCGGGCGGCGCGGGCCGCCATCTGCTCGCGGGTGAGCGCCATCAGGCGTCGCCTTCCTGTCGGACGGTGCGGCGCTCGACGCGCCGTTCGGCTGCCGGGTCGCCGGGCGTGACCCGGACGACGCGCTGGACGAAGACGCCGGGGAGGTGGACCTCGTCGGGGTCGAGCTCGCCCGGTTCGACGAGGTGGTCGACCTCGGCGACGGTGATGCGTCCGGCCATGGCGGCCAGCGGGTTGAAGTTGCGCGCGGACGAGCGGAAGACGAGGTTGCCGTGCCGGTCGCCGATGGTCGCGCGGACCAGCGCGAAGTCGGTGGTGATGCCGTGTTCCAGCAGGTGGGGGCGGCCGTCGAAGTCCCGGGTCTCCTTGGCCGGCGAGGCGACCGCGACCGTGCCGTCGGGGGCGTACCTCCAGGGCAGTCCGCCGTCGCCGACCTGGGTCCCGGTCCCGGCCGGGGTGTAGAAGGCGGGGATGCCGGCGCCGCCGGCCCGCAGCCGTTCCGCCAGGGTGCCCTGGGGCACGAGCTCGACCTCGAGCTCTCCGCTGAGGTACTGGCGGGCGAACTCCTTGTTCTCGCCCACGTACGAGCTCGTCATGCGGGAGATCTGCCCGGCGGCGAGCAGGAGGCCGAGGCCCCAGTCGTCGACGCCGCAGTTGTTCGACACGATCCGGAGGTCCCGCGTCTGACGCTGCCACAGCGCGTCGATGAGCGTCCCCGGTATGCCGCACAGCCCGAAGCCGCCCACCGCGAGCGAGGCGCCGTCGGGGATGTCGGCCACCGCCTCCGCGGCGCTCGCGACTGTCTTGTCCAGACCCATGCAGGTCCCTTTCCCTCGGGCAGCCGGGCCGACCGTGCAGGTCAGAGCCGGTGCCAGTACTACCGACGGGCAGCGAGCCTAGGCAGCCTGCGGAGGCCGGGCCATGGCTGCCGGCCACACATCGCACCGGGGGGAGGTGGTGGTGACCACCTCCCCCCGGGGCGCGGGAGATCAGGCCGGGCAGCCGGAATCGGCCAGGACGTAGTAGCCGGGCGCGGTCTGCTTGAGGGTGTGTGTGGTGAACGTGTTCCACAGACCCATCGCCTGGCCGGAACCGGTCGCGAACGTGGAACCGCCGCTCTGGTAGGCGCGCCCGGCGACGGTGTGGTCGTAGTTGCTGGCCGTGTGGCACGTGGGCGTGTACCCGCTCGTGGTCGCGGCCACGGCCGCCGAGACCGCGCCCACCGCTCCCGAGGCGTCGACGGCCGCGACCGTGTAGGCGTACGCCGTCCCCGACGCCAGCCCGGTGTCGGTGTATCCGGCCGAGGACCCGCCGCCCACCCTCGTACCGCCTCGATAGACCTGGTACGAGGCGGCGCCGGCCACCGCGCTCCAGCTCAGGGACACCGTGGTGTCGGTGACCGAGGTGACGGCGAGGCCGCTCGGGGCGGGCAGGGAGCCGGGTCCGGGCTCCTGTCCCGCATCGCCGTCGAGGCCCCAGAAGCGGGCCGTGTGATAGCTGGAGCAGAGGGTGTCGAGGTAGTAGGTGCCGGTGGCGCCGCACTGGTCGGGGCCGGTGCCCGGGTCGACCGCGAGGCCGTGGGCCATGCCGGCGAGGGAGTAGACCTGGACGGCGGGCTCGCCGGAGGCGTCGTCGTACTCGCTGAGCGTGGCGCCCCCGCCGAGGGTGCTGGTGCGGCTGGGCGTCTGGCCGATGCCCCACACGTCGGTCCACTGGTCCCGCAGCTCGGTGGCGTTCGCCGGCTTGACGGTGGTGTCGGCGGTGCCCTGCCAGATCGCCACCCGGGGCCAGGACGTGGTGCCCGCGGGGGCGGCCGAGCGGACGAGGGCGCCCCACTGCGCGGGGCTCTTGTCCGGCGGGCTGTACATGCAGGTGTACGCGGTGGAGACGCTGTTCGCGCAGAAGGCGGGCAGTCCGGAGGCGAGGGAGCCGCCGGCGAAGACGTCGGGATAGGCGGCCAGCATGTCCGCGGTCATGCCGGCGCCGGCGGAGAGGCCGGTGATGTACACCCGACGGGTGTCGCTGCCGTACTGGGCGACGGCCTTGTCGACCATCTGCTTGATCGACAGCGCCTCGCCCTGGCCGCGGGCGGTGTCGCCCGGCTCGAACCAGTTGAAGCAGGAGTTGGCGTTGTTGGCGCTGGTCGTCTGCGGGAAGACCAGCGCGAAACCGTAGCTGTCGGCGAACTTGGGCCAGCCGGACTTCGCGTAGTAGTCGCTCGCGCTCTGCGTACAGCCGTGCAGCGCGACGACGAGCGGCGCACCGGCCGGGAGCGCGTCGGGCACGTAGGCGTACATGGACAGGTTGCCCGGGTTGGAACCGAAGCCGGTGACCTGCGTCAGGCCCGCGGCGGAGGCCTGCGGGCCCACGGCGACCAGCCCGCCGGTCAGGGCCAGGGCCCCCGCGGCGGCGGTGACCCAGCGGCGGACGCCCCTGACGAGGCGACGGCTCTTCGTGAAGCGGAACGGTGGGTGCGGCTGTCCCATGACGACTGCCTCCTGGTGGAGTGAACTGAGGGGGGCACCGGCCGGAACCACCGGTGGGGAGCCGGGGTGCGGTCGGTGTGGCGTGCATCATCGGCGCGCCCGCGCCCGCACTGACATGGGCCGGACAGCCAGCCTTCGCCGGTGTCCTGTGTGACGGCGATCCATGGCCGCCGCCGCGGCGCGCCGGGTACCGCTCCAGCGCGCCCCCGCCTCCTGGCATGGTGGGCGACACCACTCCCGGGTAGCGGTTTGTGGTGGCCACCGACATGGGAGACGCCTGAGGCTCTCCCTACTGTTTCCGGCCATGACGAACACGTTTCCCCGTCCGATTCCCCTGCCGCCTCCCGCCGCGGCGGTCGACCTGAGCGGCCGCACCGCCCTGGTGACCGGCGGCGGCAGCGGCATAGGCCGGGCCTGTGTGCTCGCCCTGGCCCAGGCGGGCGCCCTCGTCCACGTCGTCGACCGGGACGCCGAGGCGGCCGAGGCGGTCGCCGGGATCTCCGGCGGCCGGGCCCACGTCGCCGACCTCGCGGACCCGGCCGCCGTCGACGCGCTGCCGACCGGGGCCGACATCCTGGTCAACAACGCCGGCCTCCAGCACGTGGCTCCGCTCACGGAGTTCCCCCCGGAGCGTTTCGAGCTGATCCAGAAGGTGATGGTCACCGCCCCGTTCCTGCTCATGCGCCGCGTCCTGCCGCACATGTACGGGCAGGGGTGGGGCCGGATCGTCAACGTCTCCAGCGTCCACGGCCTGCGGGCCAGCGCCTACAAATCCGCGTACGTCGCCGCCAAGCACGCCCTGGAGGGGCTCAGCAAGGTCGCCGCGATCGAAGGCGCCCCGCACGGAGTGACCAGCAACTGCGTCAACCCCGGATACGTCCGTACGCCCCTGGTCGAGGGACAGGTACGGGACCAGGCCGCCGCCCACGGCATCAGCGAGGGCGATGTGCTCACCGACGTCATGCTGGCCCGCTCGCCCGTCAAGAGGCTCCTGGAGTCCGAGGAGGTGGCCGCCGCCGTCCTGTGGCTGTGCGGCCCCCACGCCGGCTACCTCACCGGAGTCTCCCTGCCGCTCGACGGCGGCTGGACCGCCGGCTGAACGGCCGCCCGTGGAACGGCCCCTCACCGACGTCACCCGACGAGGGCCCGTTCCCCCACCTGCCGCACCACCCCGTCCCGTCCCCACCCGCGAGAACCCGGTGAACCATGTCTGACACCACCACGCCGAGAGGCGGCATCGGCCGCGTCGTCGCCGCCTCCCTCATCGGCACGACCATCGAGTGGTACGACTTCTTCCTCTACGGCTCGGCCGCCGCCCTCGTCTTCAACACGCTGTTCTTCCCCAGCGCCGACCCGCTCGTCGGCACCCTGATCGCGTTCATCACCTACGCCATCGGCTTCGCCGCCCGACCCCTCGGCGGCGTCGTCTTCGGCCACTTCGGCGACAGGATCGGCCGCAAGAAGTTGCTGGTGGTCAGCCTCGTCATGATGGGCGGCGCGACCTTCGCGATGGGCCTCCTGCCCACGTACGAGACGCTAGGCGCCGGGGCACCGATCCTGCTGACCGTCCTGCGCCTCGTCCAGGGCTTCGCGCTCGGCGGCGAGTGGGGCGGGGCCGTCCTGATCGTCTCCGAGCACGGCGGCGCGCGGCACCGTGGCTTCTGGGCCTCCTGGCCGCAGGCCGGCGCCCCGGGCGGCAATCTGCTCGCCACCGGCGTCCTGGCGCTGCTCGCCGCGTTCCAGTCGGAGGAGGCGTTCCAGTCCTGGGGCTGGCGCGTCCCCTTCCTCCTCTCCGGCGTCCTCGTCCTGATCGGCCTCTGGATCCGCGTCTCGGTCTCCGAGTCCCCGGTCTTCCTCGCCGCCCAGGCCAGGGCCGAGGCCGCCGCCGCGCAGGGCGTGAAGGAGAAGGCCCCGGTCGTCGAGGTGTTCCGGCGCAGCTGGCGCGAGGTGCTGTCGGCCATCGGCACCCGCTTCGGCGAGAACATCTCGTACTACATCCTGACCTCCTTCCTCCTCGTGTACGTCACCGTCCACCTGGAACTGCCGAAGAGCACCGCCCTGAACGCCGTCCTCATCGGCTCCGCCGTCCACTTCGTCACCATCCCGCTCTGGGGCGCCCTGTCCGACCGCGTGGGCCGCAGGCCCGTCACGCTCATCGGCTCCGTGGGCATGGCGGTCTGGGCCTTCGTCTTCTTCGGCCTCGTCGACTCCGAGTCCTTCGCCGTGATCGCCCTCGCCGTCACCGCCGGCCTGCTGCTGCACGGCGCGATGTACGGTCCCCAGGCCGCGTTCATCTCGGAGATGTTCGACACCAAGGTCCGCTACTCGGGCGCCTCCATGGGCTCCCAGCTCGCCTCCATCGTCGCCGGAGCCCTCGCGCCGATCATCGCCGTGGAACTCCTCAAGGACTACGGCTCCTCGACCCCCGTCAGCCTCTACCTCTGCCTGGCCGCCGTCGTCACCACCATCACCGTGGCGGTCACCCGCGAGACCAGGGGCCGCGACCTGGCCGGCTCGCGGGACGAGGAGCCGGCGGCCGCCCCCGCGGTCCCGGCGGGAGACCGCGCGTAGGAGCGCCGGGCCCGGTCCGCCGCCCCGCCGGGGGCGAGCGCGGCGGACCGGGTCGCCGCGCCCATCCACCCGGAACCACGGCCCGCGAGGAGACCTCATGACCGCCGACCGCAGCGCCGGCGCCGGTTCGCCCGCCCGCTCCGGGACGCCGGCAGCCGACGGGGGCCCCGCCGGTTCGCCCGCGCGCACCGGGACGGCGGCACCCGACGGCATCCCCACCAGGCCGTCGTCCTCCGCCGAGGGAGCCGCCCGACGGCTGCTCGGGCTCCTCGCCGCGGACGCCCCCGCGGAGGAGCTCGCCTCCCAGCCCGCCCGCTCACGCGCCGCAGGGGTCCCCGCGCCGGACATCGCCGGCGTCGAGCGGGCCACCGAGACCGCACTCTCCGTGCGGCGCGTCCTCGACCAGCACCGCCGCCGGGAAGCGGAACTCGTGGCGCTGTTCGACACCGCCGGCGACCTCGCCGCCCTGCGGGACCTCGACGCCGTGCTCCGCGCCATCGTCCGCCGCGCCAGGACACTCCTGGGCTCCGACGTCGCCTACCTCACCCTCCACGACCCGCTCGCCCGCGACACGTTCATGCGGGTCACCGACGGATCCGTCTCCGCGGCCTTCCAGCAGCTCCGCCTGGGCATGGGAGAGGGCCTGGGCGGCCTGGTCGCCCAGACGGCACGCCCCTACGCCAGCACCGACTACCGCACCGACCGCCGCTACCGCCACACGGGAACCATCGACGACGGCGTCGCGGAGGAAGGACTCCGCGGCATCCTCGGCGTCCCGCTGCGCCTGGGGGAGGAGGTCATCGGCGTGCTCTTCGCCGCGGACCGCACCCCGCGCGAGTTCACCCCCGACGCCATCGCCCTCCTCGGATCGCTCGCCGACCACGCCGCCGTCGCGATCGACGGCGCACGCCTCCTGGAGGAGACGCGCAGCGCCCTCACCCGGCTCGAAGCCGCGAACGCGACGGCCCGCGCCCACGCCGAGGCCCTGCACGTGGCCTCGGACGCGCACGACCGTCTCACCCGGCTCGTCCTGCGCGGCGCGGGCATCGACGACGTGGCCGCCGAGATCGCGGCGCTGCTCCGAGGAGGCGTGGCCGTCCACGACACCGACGGAAGCGAACTGGCCCGGTCCGGCACCGAGCCGGTCGCACCCTCCGCCGAGACCCTGACGGCCTCGCGGACCGACGGCCGCGCGATCCACGCCGACGGCGTCTGGACCTCCGCCGTACTGGCCGGATCCGAATCGCTCGGGAGCATCGTGCTGACCGGACGGTCCGAGCTCCCCGAGGCCGACCGGCGCCTCTTCGAACGGGCCGCGCTCGTCACCGCGATGCTGCTCCTCATGCGCCGCTCCGTCGCCGAGACCGAGGACCGGGTACGCGGAGAACTCCTCGACGACCTCCTCGCCGACCCCGCCGCCTCCCCGCGCTGGGACGGCGGAAGCCTCACCCTGCGGGCCAGGCGCCTCGGCGTCCACCTCAGCCGCCCCCACGCCGTCGCCGTCCTCGACAGCGAACCGGCACTGCGCCCCCGGCTCGCCGAGGAGACCGCGCGCCGGGCCCGACGGCTCGGCGGACTGGCCGGCATCCGGCACGGCCGCGTCGTCCTGCTCGCCCCCTCCGAGGCACCCGGGGCGCTCGCCCGCACCCTCGCCGCGGACCTCGCCCGCGCCCTCGGCGCACCGGTCACGGCCGGTGCCGCGGGACCCGGGCACGGGCCCGAGCACCTCGCGGCCCTCCATGCCGAGGCCCTGCGCTGCGTGACGGCGCTGCACGCCCTGGACCGGACCGGGGAGGGAGCGGACATCGCCGAACTCGGCTTCATCGGCGTCCTGCTGGGCGACCGCGCGGACGTCGGCACGTACGTCGAGCGGGTGCTCGGCCCCGTACTCGCCTACGACTCCACACGCGGCACGGACCTGCTGCGCACCCTGCGCGCCTACTACGACCAGGGCGGCAGCCTCTCCCGGGCCAAGGACGCGCTCCACGTCCACGTCAACACGGTCGTCCAACGCCTCGACCGCGTCGCCCAGCTCCTGGGTCCCGACTGGAACACCCCCGCCCGGGCCCTGGAGACGCACCTGGCGCTCCGCCTCCACCAGCTCACGCGCGCGGAAACGGGCGCGGGTCCGAGGGCGTAGCCGGGCGTGCCGCTTCCCGTCGTTGACAGTCGTCGGCCCCGGTCGGTCTAATGCGGACGCGTAGCCATCGGGCCGCTCGGGCCCGGTCACGAGGGAGGGCGCAGTCGTGGGCGTGCACATCGGCGTGCCGGATGACGCACCGGCCGGGATCGCTGAGCTGTACGAGCGGGACCGTACGTGTCGGACCCTGGGCATCGCCCTGGAGGAGGTCGCGCCGGGGCGGGCGTTGATGCGCATGCGGGTGGGCGAGGACATGGTGAACGGCCACGGCATGGCTCACGGAGGTTTTCTCTTCCTCTTCGCCGACGCGGCGTTCGCCTACGCCTGCAACGGCTACGGGCCGGTCACCGTGGCGCAGTCCGCGCAGGTCACCTTTCTGCTGCCGGCCGCGGTGGACGACGAACTGCTCGCCGAGGCCGTGGAACGGACGCGTTCGGGCCGCAACGGGATCTACGACGTGACGGTCCGCCGGACGGACGGGACGGTCGTGGCGGAGTTCCGCGGACAGAGCGTGATGCTCGCCGGCAGGGGGCGGCCCCAGTCCGGGTGACGGGCGAGGGGCGCCGGGCGGCAGGAGCTGCCCGCCCGGCGTCCGACCGCCCCGGTCAGCCGGCCGGACGTTCGTCCACCACCTGCCTGAGCTTGCCCGTGCGCGGGTTGGTGAGCAGCTCGGAGCGCGGCACCCACTCGATGCCCAGCTCGTGGATGGCGCCGTCCGCGACCTCCGCGGGGAAGAGCGGCCGGGCCGCGTAGACCGCCTCGACGAGCCGGGCGCTCAGGTCGGCCGGGGGCTCTTCGACGTACCCCAGGCGCAGGATCAGACCGTCCCGTCCGTCCCAGCGGCGCTGGACCATCTGCATCCCGGCGATGTGCCGGTCCGGGTCCGCCTCCACGAGCACCGCGCGGACGTCCTCGATCGGCATGGAGACCGTGCCGACCCGTCCGCCCTCCATGGACCGGCCGAGGAGCCGGAACTGCCGGCACCGCGGGTCGACCCACTCGCCGCGGTCGCCGGTCGGGAACCTGATGACCGGCATGAGGGTGCGGAACAGGTTGGTGACCATGACCCGTCCCGGCACCCCCGGAGTGGTGATCGCCTCGCCGGTGACGTCGTCGACGAGCTCCACCACCGTCCGGTGCGGGAAGGCCTCGTGCACCCGTACGTCCTCCCCGGGGACGGGCCGTCCGACGAGCCCCGCGTCGATGGAGGCGTACCCGACGGAGGCGATGGCCGCCTTGGGGAAGGCCCGCAGCAGGATGGGCCGCAGATCGGTGAAGAGCAGGTCGCCGCCGAAGAGCAGCAGTTCCACCGAGTCGGCGGTCCGGCCGCGCCGGACGAGGCATTCCGCCACGGCGGCCAGCTTCATCGGGACGCCGGCGAGGACGTTCACGCCGAAGTCGTCGATCAGGTCGGCGACGAACTCGTTGGGCGCGCCGGCGCCGACGGGCAGGCGGACGTTGTCCACGGGGGCCGCGTGCAGGGCGTGTTCGATGTAGAGCATCCCGCCGTACAGCTCGCCGGCCCAGAACAGGTTGGCCACGCGGTGCCCCGGCTTCAGACCGGCCTCCACGATGCCGGCGCCGAACGCGGTGACCGAGTCGGCGTGCTCGGACCGCGACCAGACGGACAGCTTGGGCACACCGGTGGTGCCGCCGGTCCGGTAGACACCGGCGTCGGTCAGCGGGCCGGTCAGCACCCTGTTGTCCGGCCAGGTGTTCGCCGCCCAGAACTCCGCGTGGTCGACCAGGGGCAGCTGGGTGAGGTGCGAGACCGTCCGCGGCACGTCCCGGTACGCCTCCGCGTAGAAGGGCGAGTGGGTGCGGACGAAGTCGACGAGTTCCTGAAGGGTTTTCGCGGGCACTACCTCTCCTGCTCTGTGTCGTCGGATTCCGGCCGGCGTCCGATCCACGTACGTGCGAGTTCCCGCACGACGGAGCCGTCACGGTCGGTCAGCTTGCTTTCCAGGTAGGCGCTCGCCCAGGGGTTGGTGGGAACGCGGAAGGCCGGCCGTTCGGCGCGCAGCGTCCGCACCACGACCTCCGCCACCTCGGACGCGTCCTGCCCGGCGCCCTCCCATCCGTGGTGGACGACCCAGTCGATGTAGTCGGCGAAGGTCGGGGCGTAGGGTCCCGAGGCGGCCTCGATGGTCTTGCGGTTGACGTCGGGGAAGATCCCGAACGAGGTGCCCCTGACGAAACCGGGGACCACCACGGACACCTTCACTCCGTGCGCCTCCGCGACCGGCGCCAGGCTCTCCATGAACCCCTCGACGGCGAACTTCGCGGCGCAGTACGCCTCGTTGAAGGGCTGCCCGACGACTCCGTGGACGCTGCCGATGGTGACGAGGCGCCCCCGCACGGCCCGGAGCAGCGGCATCGCGGCCCGGCTCACCTCGACCACCCCGAAGAAGTTCACCTCCATGGTGGCCCGCAGTGCTTCCGCGGTGGACATCTCCAGGGTCGGGTCGAAGTTGGAGATGCCGGCGTTGTTGACCACGGCGTCGAGCCGTCCGTACGCCCGGTGTACGTCGTCGACGCAGCGGGTGATGCCGTCGGGGTCGGTGACGTCCAGTCGGCGGATGTCCAGCGACACGCCGGCCAGGTCCGCCGCCTCCCGCAGTGCCCCGGCGCGGCCGGGCTCGCGCAGGGTGGCGACCGTGGTGAAGCCGGCCCGTGCGGCGGCGATCGCCGTGGCCTTGCCGATGCCGGAGGACGTTCCGGTCACCAGGACGACCCGACGCCCCTCCTGCCCTCCGGGGTCCCCGGCGCTCATGAGGTGCCCTCGGCCAGGGCCGGTTCCGCGTTCCCGCCGTCCGCCTCGGGCGTGCGCCGGAGTTCGGCCGCGTCCAGCAGCCGCTGGATCCGCAGGGCCGGCAGGAAGGAGCAGGCCGCGAGGAGCGTACCCCCGGCCATGGTGACCCGGGCGGCGTCCAGGATGCCGAGCGGGCCGGTCAGCAGGCTGACCGAGAGGCCTCCGGCCAGGGCCGCCAGCGGGATCACACCCCAGGTCGCGGTACGGAAGGCCGCGTGCATCACCCCTTGGTTCCCCGCGGACATCCGGGACTGCCGGATGGGCGCGCTGGACACGTTGATGAAGGACATGAAGAAGCCGTAGCAGCCCATGGTCACGGCGATCACGGCTCCGGCCGGGAGGGCGGGGGCCGCCAGCACCCCGAGGCCCACCAGACAGTGCAGGAGCAGCGCCCAGGCCAGCATCCGCCCCGTCCCCAGCCGTTCACCCGCCTTCGGCGCGAGGGCCGCGCCGGCCAGGGCGCCCACCGCCGCCACGGACATCGCCGCGCCGAACACCCCGACGGAGACGCCGAGTCCCTGGTAGGCGAGGATCGGCAACACGGTGACGAACACGGGGCCGCCGCAGTTGAGCGTCACGGCGGCCACCACCACCCGGCGCAGCACCGGGTCGGACCAGTTCAGCCGGAAGCCCGCCGTCAGCCGCTGCCACACCGATCCCTCGGCGGTGGTCCGCTCGCCCCAGGGCCGCATGGAGCGGATGGACAGGGCGGAGATCAGGTAGCTGGCGGCGTCGACGAGCAGGGCGGCGACGCCCAGGGCGCCGTAGAGGCCGGCGGCCAGGGACGGGCCGGAGACCTCGGAGACCGAGCGGCTGCCTTCCAGCCGGCTGTAGGCGCGCACCAGGTGGTCCTTCGGCACCACGGCGGGGACGGCGACCAGGTAGCCGACGGTGAAGAAGATCGTGGCACCGCTGATCACCGCCACGCAGCCGAACAGCAGGGGGGTGGAGAGCCAGCCCTGCCAGTACGCCAGGGGGATGACGGCCACCGCCGCCAGCCGGGCGAGGTCGCACACGAGCAGGGTGCGGCGGTTGTCCCACCGGTCCACCAGGACTCCGGCCAGGGGGCCGAGGAGGGGGATGCCCAGGTACTGCGCCATGGCCACGATGCCCACCTGGAACGCGGAAGCGTCCAGGGCGAAGATCATCACGGTGGGTACCACGAAGACGGTGATGCGGTCACCGACGGTGCTGACCGACTGGCCGATCCAGAAGCGGTTGAACTCGGAGCCCAGGGACACCGGCCGCGAGAGCTTCACCGCTCCTCCAGCACCACGAGGCCGGAGGTCTTGCCGGTCCTGTCGTTGCTGATCAGGTCCGCGACGGGGCGCACGCGGAAGTTCTGCGGATCGTGCTGGAAGGCGGTGCTCAGGGTGAAGGTCTCGGACAGGAGTTCCTTGCGGAGCCGCTCGGCGTCCACGGCCGCGCCCGGGGCGGTGAGCAGGAGCACCTCGACGGATCCGGCGCGCCCGGCGGTCTCGGAGATCACCACCTGGGCGCGGGAGACGCCCGCCTCCCGCTCGACGCGCGTGATCACCTCGTCGACGTGCAGGCCCAGGCCCCGGACCTGGACGACGCTGTCGCGGCGGCCGAGCACCTGCATGCCCCGCCCGGGCCGGCCGCACGGGCACGCCACCAGGCGTCCCGCGTCCCCGGTGCGGTACCGCAGCACCGGGTTGAGCATCTCCGGGTTGAGGGTGGTGAAGTCGAGGAGTTGGTCCTCGCCCACGTGGACCAGCTGGTCGGGCAGGGTGTGGAACGTGTCCGCGGGGCAGTCGGGCGTGTTGGTCCCGACCACCCAGGTCTCGGTGCTTCCGAACATGCCCCAGCGCCGGGCCGCCGGCGCGACCGCGGCCATGTCCTCCTCCAGCTGCGGCTGCCAGGCCTCGCCGAGCCAGAGCACCTTGCGCAGGTCGGGCAGTTCCAGGCCGGCGGCCCGGGCGTGGGCGAACCAGAGCCGCAGCACGCTCGGGGTGCCGCCGATCGCCGTCACCCTGCGCGCCCGGAAGAACGCCAGCCACTCGGCGTACTCGTCCGGGGTGACCGAGCCCAGCGCGATCACCTGGCAGCGGGAGAGGTCGGCCAGGGCGGCGACCAGGAAGTGCGCGCCCCACATGCGGCCGGCGCCCCAGGCGTTGACGAACACGTCCTCGTGGTCCAGCGGCTGCCAGTGGGCGTGCACCCCGGACATGTAGAAGCCGGTGGGCGCGTGGCCGAGTTTGGGGGCGCCGGTGCTGCCGCCGCTCTGGAAGAGCCAGGTGGCGCCGTGCTCGGCACGCGGTTGCAGGTGCGCCAGGGCGACGTTGAGGTCGTCCTTGAGCAGCGGCGGGAGCGCGGCGATGCCGTCGACGGTACGGATGTCCTCAAAGTCGCGGTAGCGCGGGGCCAGTTCCGGCACCTGCCGCAGGCGCTCCAGTGTCCTGCGGGCGACCGGCAGCCGCGGCTCGGCCGCCTCGGGGGTGAGCGAGAACATGGTGGTCAACTCGTTTCCGTCGGTGAGGTGGACGGGGAGGCTCCGCCGTCGGCGTCGGCGAGGTGCCGGGCGTGGGCGTCCCGGTAGGCGGCGAACCGGGCCCGGGTGATGTCCCGTTGCACCGTCCCGTCCGGATCTCCGGGGACGCGGGGTATGACGCCGTCGGGCTCCAGCTCGGAGAACCAGAACCGCTGCCCGTCGTGGAGGAAGTCGAGGCAGAAGAAGGGGATGCGCAGCCGTTCGGCGAAGTACGCGGTGGCCTTGGCCAGTTCCTCCGGTACCGCGGTGAACTCCATGGTGCCGCCGTGGCTCATGTTGGCGACCGCCGAGCCGGGTTGCGGGGTCCGCTTCAGGACGGTGTGGGGCGCGCCGTCGATCACGTACACCCGGTGGTCGACCGTGCCGTCCCCGAGGTACGGCTGGACCACGAGCGTGGTGTCGCCGCCCTGCGCGAGGCTGGCCAGGCCCCTGATGTCCCCCACGCTCCGCGCCAGGTTGATGCCTCCGCCGCCGCACCAGCCGGCCGGCTTGACGATGGCCGGATACGTCATGTTCCCGAGGGCCACCTCGTACAGGTGCCTGCTCACGTCCCGCCCCGTGCCGACGCGGACGGTGGGGATCGGGGGGACCGGGGAGCCGCCGAGGTGGAGCAGGGTGGCCAGCTTGTCGTTGCCGATCAGCGAGGTCTCGGGAGGGAAGGGCAGGTAGAAGCCGGCCTGTTGCAGCACCGTGGCCAGGGCGTACTGGTTGAAGACGTCCATCTGCTGGTACGGCAGGGAGTAGAGCGCGGTGATGAAGAGCGTGTCGCGGGGCGAGACGGGCGCGTCGTCCACGTACACCCGGGGGCGCCCGGGTTCCGTGCCGTCCACCGTCACCGCGTCGGGGGAATGCCGGGTCCAGGTCATGCCCAGGTCCTCGGCGGCCTCGGCGTAGAGGTCCCAGAACATGGCGTGCCACGTCTCGGCCATCCGGGTCGATTCCCGGTCGGGGAAGATCCAGCACATCCGGCGCAGCGGGCCGGCGGCGGGACGGTCTGGGGAGGGGTTCACTGGGTGGCCTCCGGTGCGGTGGGTCGGGGGTGCGGGGCGCCGGTCCGTCCGTCCTGGGCAGGGGCTCGGGCCGCCCACCAGCGGCGGCCGGACTCGGGAAGGGTGTCCAGCGGGTCGTAGTACGGGTGGCGCCGGGCCAGCGCGTCCTCGGGGTCCGCGTCGGGCGACTGCCGGACCTCAAGTCCGGTCCGGTAGTTCTTCGTCCAGTACGAGATGCCGCGTTCGCGCTCGTAGGCGACGGCCTGGTGCACCCAGCGCTTGCCGACGTGCGGCACGTCGCACACGATCCGCGGGGTGGCGTAGCCGGGGAGGTACCCCATGATCGCCTCCTGGAGCCGCTGGGCCTGGTGGAGGGGGGTCCGCCAGTGCTCGGCGTGGGGGATCACGTCGCAGAGGTAGAAGTAGTACGGGAGGATGCCCGCTTCGCCCTGGAGCGCGAAGCAGAGGTCGAGCAGGTCCTCCGGGGTGGCGTTGACCCCGCGCATCAGCACCCCCTGGTTGCGGACGTCCCGGACGCCCGCGTCGAGGAGGGCCCGGGCGGCCTCGGCGACCAGGGGGGTGACGGACTGCACGTGGTTGGCGTGCGTGTGCACCGCGAGGTTGACCGCTCGCCGGGCGGCCACCGAGGCGACCCGGCCCACGCCTTCGACGACCTCGGGCCCCAGCCAGTGCTGCGGCAGGCCGACCACGGCCTTGCTGGCCAGACGGATGTCACGGACGGACCCGAGGTCGAGCAGCCGCATGAGGAACGCCTCCAGCTGCGGCCAGGGCACGTTGGCGACGTCTCCGCCGGACACCACCACGTCGCGCACGGTGGGCGTCCGCTTGAGGTAGTCCAGCATCTGCTCCTGCCGGTCCCGCGGCCGCAGCACCAGCTTGGCCTTGGTGACCTGCGGGGTGGAGGTGCCGACGAGGTCCATCCTGGTGCAGTGCCCGCAGTACTGGGGGCAGGTGGCGACCAGCTCGGCCAGGACCTTGTTCGGATAGCGGTGGGTGAGGCCCTCCACCACCCACATGTCGGCCTCGTGCAGCGAGTCCCGTCCCGCCTTGGGATGGCTCGGCCACCGCGGGTGCCGGTCCGAGCGCACCGGCAGCATGTACCGGCGGATCGGGTCGGCGAGGAACGCCTCGGTGAACGCTCCCGGTTCCAGGGCGGCCCAGGGGGCCATGGTGTTGAGCATCTGCGGGGTGATCAGCATCGCCATCGTGGCGAACTCCGCCCGGTCGGCGGCGAGATCGTCGAGGAAGTCGTCGGTGAGCAGGTCACCGACGACCTCCTTGAGCTGGCGCGGGTTCTTCACGCAGTGCGCCCTCTGCCACTGGGCGTCGCGCCATTCGTGCTCCGTGACACGGCGCCAGCCCGGCAGCCGTCGCCAGTCCGGCTCGGTCAGCGGGCTCCGCGCGTACTGGTACGGCTGCGGGATCATGCGGGGTCCGCCTAACGGCCGGTCAGGAAGGTGGCGTAACGGGTCCGGAGCTCTCGCTTGAGCACCTTTCCGGTGGGGCCGAGCGGGAAGTCCTCCGGCGTGCGCGCGATGCTCACCGCGGCCAGCGGCGTCAGCCCGGCGGCGGTCAGGGCCTTGTTGGCCGCCTCCTGGACCTCCTCCGCGGTGCTCGCGGCGGCCTCGGCCTGCAACCGGACGACCGCGAGGGGGAGTTGGCCCTTCGTCGGTCCGGCGGAGACGCCGACCACCGAGCAGTCCTGCACCAGTGCGGCGCAGTCGGCGAGCAGCACCTCCTCGATCGGCAGGCTGTACGCCGGACCGGCCACGGTGTCGATCACGTCCACCGTGCGGTCGAGGTGGTAGAACCGCCCCTCGGTGTCCCGCCTGGCCACGTCGCCGGTGAGCCAGTAACCGTTCCGTTCGAACGTGCTGGTGAGCCGGTCGTCGTTCCAGTACCCGGGGGTGCGGGACGGCGTGATCACACCGAGCAGCCCCACCGTGCCGTCGGGGACCTCCTCGCCGTCCTCGTCGAGCACCGCGGCCCTCTCCACCACCTCCAGGGGCTTGCCGACGCAGCGGTCGTCGCGCCCGCTCTCCGGCGTGGTCATCTGCCCGAAGAGGGCCATGCCCATCTCGGAGGAGCCCAGGCCGTCGATGAACTGCGAGCCGGGAAGGGGCGGCTGCTCCTCCTTCTCCGTGGGCAGCAGCCAGGGCCTGACGAGTCCGGCGGGCCGCTCGCCGAGCTGCACCAGCCGGCGGATGTGTCCGTAGTGCGCGCTGTCGCCGGTGTTGAACCAGGAGTGCACCTTCGCCGCGCCCTTGACCGGGAGTTCACCGGTGGCCAGTTCCACGAAGCTGCGGGGGAAGGAGGCGATCATGGTGGGCCGGAAGGCCTCCATCACCGGCTCGACGACCGTGCGCCGCCAGTCGGACATGACCACGGTCGGCAGGCCGAGCAGGGTGGCGGTGAGGAAGTAGCTCAGGCCGCCCGCGTGGGTGTGCGGCATGAGCGACATCAGCCGGTCGTCGGGCTCGACGGGGAAGCGCACCATGCGGGGCTGCTTGCCCTCCCAGAACTGGCGGTGCGCCAGCTTGGTGGACTTCGGCGTCCCGGTGGTCCCGGAGGAGTGGATGAGCGCGACCACGTCGTCGGCGGCGTGGCGGTACGGGTAGACCTCGGGGAGCCCGGCGGACGCGGAGTCGAAGGCCTGGAGTTCGGCGGCGAGGGCGATGAAGCGGGGACGGCGGTGCGGGGTCTCGCGGTAGGCGGCGGCGAGCCGTGTGGGGTCGTCCGCGACCACTCCCACGACGCCGACGTGGTTCAGGTAGCGCACCATCACCTCGTGCGGCATGGCGTCGTTGACGAGGGCCGGTACGGCTCCCAGCGCGGCGAGCGCGAGGAAGTGGAGCACGGGCTCCAGGCCCTCGCGGACCACCACGCCGACCGGATCGCCGGGACGGACGCCGTTGGCCCAGTACCACTTGGCGTGGTGGTCGCGCAGGGCGGCCAGGTCGAGCAGGCTGTGACCCCGCAGTTCGACCTCGCCCCGGTGGTCGACGCGGTGGGTGTAGGCGTACGGCACCGCGCGGTTCGGGTTGACGGCGATGGCGTGGTCGAGGAAGTTGCCCGCTCCGAGCGTGGGCTCGGTCATCAACCCCTGTCTGGCGGCGAGAGGGGCGATGGGCGTGTGGTCGCTCATGAGGGTCTCCCGTTGGGCGCCGCCGGTCCGGACCCTGGTGGGGTCCTGGCCCCGGCGACTGTTCGAAGGGCTTGCTGTTCTCGGCGGAACTCGTGGTTCGGCTTGCCTTTCCCGTGCGGTCGTGAGGTGCGGCGCACGGCCCGGGCCCGGTCACGTCGTGGGACGTCGTGATCGGCTCGGGGAGGAGGTCGGTGGAGGGGTACGGTGACGACGCGGCCACCGTGAGGGGCGCGGAACCGGCTCGGGACACGCGTGCGGCGGGCACTCGGGCCGGGGTCCTGTACGGGCGGCGTTCCACGGCGGCGCGGACCGGCCCCGCGGCCGGATCCGTCCGGCTCTACCGGCGGGCGAGGACCTCCGCCGCCACCCGGCGGCCGGAGCGGATCGCCCCCTCCATGAGCCCGAAGAACTCGGTGCTGGTCTCCGTTCCGGCCCAGTGCACCCGCAGATGGGGGGCCACGAGCCCCGGGCCGTGCCGCACCCAGTCACCGGGACCGAAGAGCGCGGCGTAACAGCCCTGGCTGTAGGTCTCGTTGAGCCAGTCGGTCACGTGGAATCCCACGGGCTCGGGCAGCATCGGGAACAGCCGGGCCGCCTGCCCGCACGCCGCCGAGCGCTGCTCCCGCGGATCGAGTGCCGCGAAGCGATGGGCCTCGGCGCCCGTGACGAAGCCGGTGAGGACGCCGACCCCGGTTTCGGCCGGTGAGTCGTCCACGGTGGACAACAGGGGTCCCTCGGAGCTCACCGACCACCCCGACAGACCGTGGTCCCGCCAGACCGGGGCCGGGTACACCAGGTGCACCTTGACCGCGCAGCCCCGCGCGGTGCGGTCGCTCGCCCGGGGTGCCGGCGGGGCGGGCCGGTGGTCGACGGCGTCGGCGAGCAGCGGCGGCAGGGCCATGACCGCGACGTCGGCGCGGTACTCCCCCCTCATGCTGTGGACGGTGACGCCCGTGTCGTCCTGGTGCACGGCGTGGACCGGCTCCCCGAGCCGCACCCCGGCTCCCAGCCGAGCGGCCAGCCGCTCGCACACCTGGTGGGCGCCTCCGTCGATCCGGTCCTGCTGGGCACCGCCCTCGAAGGCGTTCAGGTAGCGCAGCCCTCCGCCCGACCGCAGGTAGACGGCCACGTGCAGGATGGACACCCTGGCCGGGTCCGCCGCCATCATCTCGCCCAGGAAGAGCGGGAAGAAGAGCCGGGCGTCGGGGTGCGTGAGGTGCCGATCGGCCCATGCCCCGGCGGTCAGGGCGTCCAGTTCCCCGGCGCCCGGCGTGAGCCACGGGGCATCGGGGCGCACGGTCGCGCTCAGTTCGTCGAGCCGCTCGAAGAGGTCGCCGAGGGCCACGGCGTTGAGGGGCGGGAACCGGCCGTCCCGGGTGCTCTCGCCGGTCCCGAGGGCGAAGCGGCTGGCGCCCCGCATGACGGTGGGCGTCGCCTTGAGGTCCAGCTCGGCCATCAGGGAGTGCAGTTCCGTGTGGCGGTCCCCCAGGTAGGCGGCGCCCGCGTCCACCCATCCCTCGGCGGAGACCTGGAGTCCGCGGGCCCTGCCGCCCACCCGGTCGCGTGCCTCCAGCACCGTCACCTCGATCCCGGCGGCGGCGAGTTCGGTCGCGGCCGTCAGCCCGGCGAACCCGGCTCCCACCACCACGGCGCTGGAGACGGCTCCGGAGCGTCTGGGGGCGCCGTCGTCCGGGGTCCCGTCGCGCGCGGTCACCGGGCGTCCGTGATCTTCTCGGCGAGCCGTTCGGGGGTCGCAGCGCCGACGAAGTCCTCGAAGGTCAGTTCCACCCCGTAGGAGCGGGCGATGGCGCTGAGCACCCGGGTCGCGACCAGCGAGTCGCCGCCGAGGAGGAAGAAGTCGGAGTCCGCCGAGACGTCGTCGGTCTCCAGGACGCGCCGGAACATCGCCACCACGGCCTCGGTGTCGGCGCCGGCGACGGAGCCGGCGGGGGCGCTGGGGCCTGCGGGGGTCTCCCCGGCGGCCGAGGCGGTGGTGTCAACGCTCATCAACGGTCTCCTTTGACCTGTTCACGGTTGCGTAACGCTGGTGCGAGGCTCTTCTGTCGACCTTGCCGCTCGTGGTCAGCACGAGGTGCGGGACGACGGTGATCCGGCTCGGCACGAGATGGGCGGGCACCCGCTCGCGCAGGTAGGCCCGCAGGTCGCCGTCGAGGCGACGCGTTTCGGTGTCCGGTCCGGGCACCACATAGGCGACGAGTGCGGCGCGGCCGACGCTGACGGCTCCGGTGACGGCCACCGCGTTCACCGCGGGGTGGCCGGCGAGGTGCGCCTCCACCTCGGCCGGATCGACGCGGATGCCCCTGATCTTGATCTCGTCGTTCAGCCTGCCCTCGTGGGTGAGGAGGCCGTCCGGCGTCCTGCTGACCCGGTCCCCGGTGCGGAACCGGCGCTCGCCGCCCACGACCGGGTACGCCTCCTCGGTGGCCCGGCCCATGCCCAGATAGCCGAGGGCCAGCGCCGGGCCGCCGATCAGCAGCTCGTCCTGGTCCCCGATGTCCTCCACGACGTGCGCGAGGGGCCGGCCGATCGGCGCCCTGGTGCCGCCCGCCCAGTCCCAGCCCGGGACCGGGGCGCCCGGGCCGTGCAGCTCGACGGCATGGGTGATCAGGGTGGTCTCGGTGCATCCGTAGGTGTTGGCCAGGCGGATGCGCCCCGTGTCGAGGCGGCTCCAGTCGGCCAGCCGGGCGGGACTGACGGCCTCCCCGCCGATCACCATCAGCCGGACGCAGTCGGGAAGGGCCGTCCCCTCCTCGGCGAGGTGGAGGACGAGCTCGTGCCAGAAGGCCGTCGGCAGATCGAGGACGCTGACCCGTTCGCGCTCGACCATCCGCAGGAACCGCGGGAAGGATCCCGAGTGCGCCTCGCGGTCGAACACCAGGGTCGCTCCGGCGGTCAGCGTCGGGAGGATCTCCTCCAGCGAGGTGTCCCAGTTGAGCGAGGCGAACTGGAGCACCCGGTCCTCCTCCGTGAGGGAGAAGAGGTCACGGAGCGCGCGCACGGAGACCGAGATGGCTCGGCGCGGTGTCACCACCGGCTTGGGCCGGCCCGTGGAGCCGGAGGTGAAGAGGATGTACGCCGGCGCTTCGGGACCCGCGTCCCGCCCGGGGCCACCGGCGGTCGCCGCCGTGCCCCGCGCCGTCTCCTCCTGCTCCCACCGGACGACCGGCAGGCCGAGCCGGGGGTCGAGGGCCGCGTCGGTGCCGATGACCGCGCGGCAGCCGGCGGCGGACACCATGTCCTGCTGGCGCGCCGGCGGAAAGGCCGGATCGACGGGGCAGTAGACGCCTCCGGCCGTCAGCACGGCGAGCATCGCGACCACGGTCTCCGGGGTGTGGGTGGCCGGCACGGCGATGGCTCCGTGCCATGGCCCGAGCCGCTCCGCGAGGCGGCTCACGAGCTCGTGCAGCCGGCCGTACGTCACGACCCGCCCCTCATGGACGAGTGCCGCGCGCTCCGGGTTTCGAAGAGCGGCTTCCGTGAAGACCTGGATGAGGTCCGGGGTGGTTCCAAGGGTCTCGCACTGCATTGACTTGATCGCCCCAAATAAGCTTGAAAGCGCCTGTCCGTGCCCGCCGAACGGGGACTCTACAGGCGAACTAGTGTTGCCACAATGGGAGTTGTGGAGAATCGGATGATCTCCGTGGACACCGCGTGATGGTGCGTACTCCAGCAGGTCAGACCCCCTGCGGGGGTTCCGCTTCCGCTTCGCCGCGAACGCGGAACCGGAGGCGTCGATACCGCGGAAGGCCGTTGCCGGGCCCTCCCCCCGAGGGCCGAAAGTGGAGGGCGGGTGACGCCGCCCGGTGGACCGTGGTGAATTCGGAAAGGCACCGTCACAGAACCGTGAAGGACGCGCGCCATCCTGGTGTTCACCACAGCGCAGGTCGTGCGCTGTCATCGGGGGGAGTACCACCATGAGCACCGTTCGCAGAGCCGCCGCCGTCCTCGTCGCCGTGTCCGCGCTGGCCCTGACCGCCTGCGGGCCCTCCGAGGACGGAGCCGCGGGCGGGACCGCGACGCCGACCACGAA
Organism: Streptomyces sp. NPDC096079; assembly: GCF_040303145.1. Taxonomy (NCBI): domain Bacteria; kingdom Bacillati; phylum Actinomycetota; class Actinomycetes; order Kitasatosporales; family Streptomycetaceae; genus Streptomyces; species Streptomyces sp. NPDC096079. Next base: position 42,669 of record NZ_JBEOST010000008.1, on the reverse strand, counting down.
GCCCCCCACGTCCGCCGCCCCGTCCGCCACGCCCCCCGCCTCCTCGGCCGAGCCGACGACGCCCGCCAAGCCGTCGAAGCCGGTCAAGCCGTCCACGCCCGCGAAGCCGGTCTCGCCGTCGGCCGACCCGGACTACGACGTCTTCCCCTGCAGCACCTACGACCTGACGTTCACCGCGAGCCTGGCCGAGCCCACGACCAGCAGCTACCTCCTGAAGGTCACCAACAAGACCGGCAAGCCGTGCCGCGTGCTCGGATACCCCGTGGTGACCTTCGGCGACCTCGACGACCAGGCGACGGCGCGCGGCGCCGCCCCCGGCATCGAGGAGGCCATCAGGCTCGCACCGGGCCAGTCCGCCTACGCGGGCCTGATGGGTGGTCTGAAGGGCGCCGGGAGCAAGACGGTCTCCTCGATCGGACTGACCATGGAGACCGACTCCGACCTGGAGCAGAAGCCGCTCAAGGCCTCGACGCCCGGCCTGAACGTCTCCGGCGACAACTCCGTCACGGCGTGGATGGACAACGCGGAGGACGCGCTCAGCCTGTAGTCCCGGCGATCCCGGCCGGCTGCCGGTCCGGCCGGGGCCATGGCGCTGCCCCGGTTCGCCGGCTGCCCCCGGGTTCCTCAGACGTGCGGTCGCGCTCAGGGTCGGCGTCGGCCGGCCGCGTCGGGGCGGGGCCATGAGGCGCGGAGCCGGGTGGCGACCGCCGACGCCAGGACGGCGCCGAGCACCGCCCAGGTGGCCGGGTGCGTCCACACGGCGGGATCGAGCTGCCGCGCGAGGACGAGGACGCCCATCACGACGACGAACCACCCGAACACGGTGCGCAGGGTCTCCTGCGGGATGCGGCCCGAGAGCCGGCCGCCCACGACGCTCCCCGCCACCGCCGCGGCCGTCACCGTCAGGGCCAGGCCCCAGTCGATCCCGACGCCCGAGAGGTGTCCGGCGAGCCCGGCGAAGGAGTTCATTCCGACGACCAGCAGCGAGGTCCCCACCGCGACGCCCATGGGGAGCCCGCCGAGGAGGGCGAGCGCCGGGACGACGAGGAAGCCGCCGCCCGAACCGACCAGTCCCGTCACCGCGCCGACGGCGAGGCCTTCCGCCGCGAGGCGCCGCAGGGGGCGCTCGGGGCGGTCTTCGTTCCCCTTCTCCCGGCCGGTCCGGGGCTTGCGCAGCATCGCCGCCGCCGTGGCCAGCGTCATCAGCGCGAAGGCCACGAGCAGGGCTGTCGCCGGGACGTACGCGGCCAGTCGCCCGCCGCCGTACGCGCCGACCATGCTGAACCCGCCGAAGAGAAGGCCGGTCCGCAGCCGGACCCGGCGCGCGCGGGCGTGCGGCACCAGGGCGGCGAGACTGGTGACACCGACCACGAACAGCGAGGTCGCGATCGCCTCCGCGGGGTCCTGCCCGGCCAGGTAGACCAGGATCGGCACCGTGAGGATCGAGCCTCCGCCCCCGAGCGCGCCGAGGCTCACGCCGACGAGCAGGGAGGCGGCGACGACCAGGAGCGTCACGAGGCGCTCCGCAGCTCCGTGACCACCGTGCGGATGTCGGTCCGCGGTCCGCGGTTGTACGGCAGCTTGGACAGCAGCACGCCCATGGCGCAGGAGTTGCTGAGCGCCGCGTACGTGAGGCCCGCGCCGATCGCCGTACCGATCAGGTGGGCGCCCGGGACGAACACCCCGACGAGGCCCGTGGTCAGGACGATCGACCCGGCGACCAGCCGGACCTGGCGTTCCATGTCCCAGCGCTCGGGACCACGGTTCACGCGGGCGCCGGCCGCCTCCCAGGCGACGATCCCGCCCTCCAGGACGCGAAGGTTCGGCAGTCCGGCCTCGGAGAGGGCCTTTTCGGCCTGGGCGGCGCGCTGTCCCGAACGGCACACGAGCACGACGTCCTCGTCCAGGTGGGTCAGGAGCTCGGTCCGGTGCTCGCGCAGCGTGTTCAGGGGCACGTTGTACGAGCCCGGGATGTGCGCCGTACGGAACTCGCCCGGCGTCCGCACGTCGAGCAGTCGAGGGGCGCGTCCCTCCTGGACGAGCCGGTGCAGCGCGGTGGGGGTGAGCGAGGAGGTGGGGGTGGTGCTCATGGGATTCCGGTTCCTGTGGGGTGTGGATACCTGGGGGGGGTATGTGAAGGGTGAGGAAGGGGCTCGTGGTGCTCAGGCCTCGACCCGTTCCGGCCTCGGCTCCGTCAGGGCCCAGGCCGCGTAGCCGCCGAGGATGTCGGAGACGTCCCGGAACCCGCGCTGCCGCAGCAGGCTCGCCGCGATGGAGGACCGGTGGCCGCCCGCGCAGTGCACGACCAGGGGCCGGTCGGTGGGCAGTTCGGCCGTGCGGTCCGGGAGTTCGCTGAGCGGGATGTGCAGCGCGGACCGGATGACGCCGTTCGCCTCGCGCTCCCCGCAGGTGCGCACGTCGAGCACGGCCGGCGGCAGCTCGCCCGCGAGGGCCGCCCGGAGGTGCGCGGCGGTGACCCGTCCGGCGGGGGAGACCTCGTCGGCCAGCGCCTCCAGCGCGTCCTCGGGGTTGCGGACGTACCCCACGACCCGGTCGAAGCCGATCCGGGCGAGGCGGGTGACGACCTCCTCCTCCCGGTTCTGCGGTGCCATGACGAGCAGCTCGGCGGCCGGGTGGAGGACGGTGCCGGCCTGTTCGGCGAAGCGGCCGTCGGCCGGGACGTTCACCGCGCCGCGCAGATGCCCGGACGCGAACTCCTGCGGGTCGCGGGCGTCCACCACGACCGCGCCGGCCGTCCGCAGCGCGGCGAAGTCGGCGAGTGCGAGCGGACGCGGGGCCGAGGTGTCGAAGCGGGCCCGGTCCCTGCGGTTCAGCTCGGCGTCGTACGCGAAGTAGCCGGGCGCGGCCGGCTGGCCGGCGGTGACGAGGGCGACGAACTCCTCGCGACGCATGGGGGCGCAGGCGTAGTTGGTCGCCCGCTGCTCGCCGATGGTCGACTGCTTCCGCGTCGACAGGTTCTTGCCGCAGGCCGAACCGGCGCCGTGCGCGGGGAACAGCCGTACCTCGTCCGGCAGTCGCATGAGCTTGTGCTGCACGCTGTCGTGGAGCATGCCGCCGAGCTCCTCGGCGGTGACGCCCAGCGAGGCGAGCAGGTCGGGGCGGCCGACGTCGCCGATGAACAGCGCGTCGCCGGTCAGGACGCCGTACGGCACCGCGGCCTCGGCCCGCTCGTACACGAGGACGCTGATCGACTCCGGGGTGTGCCCGGGCGTCTCCAGGATCTCCAGGGTGACGTCGCCGAGTGATATCCGCTCGCCCTCGGAGAGCTTCCGGATCGGGTACTCGGTCGTGGCGCGCCGCCCGTAGCCGATCCAGGCGCCGGTCGCGTCGGCCATCTCCAGGTGGCCGGCGACGAAGTCGGCGTGGAAGTGGGTGTTGATGACGCCCACGACCGTGAATCCGTGCGCGGCGGCGTCGGCGAGGTACTCCGAGACGTCGCGGCGGGGGTCCACGACCACGGCCCGGCCGGTGCGCTCGTCGGCGATCATGTACGACGCCTGGGAGAGGCAGTCGAGGTAGTACTGCGTGAAGAACACGGTGATCCCTTCGGTGGACGCCCGGTGTGACGGCGCTGGTCGGCCCTGTGCGATGAAATACCCCCGGGGGTAATCCCAGCTCGACCGTAGGATGCCGTCCGAGCGAAGTCAAATACCCCCCTGGGTATTTTCCCGAGGAGGGGGGCACGGTCCGCCGCTCGTCACGGGGAGGGGGATCGCGGGGCGTTTTGCCGGACCGGCAACAACGGTGGCGTGCGGCGGGCGCGGTGCGCGACGGTGGGCGCGTGACCGAGAACATCGCAGCGGGACGGCCCGCGTCCGAGACCCCCTCGCCCACCGACGCGTACCTCGGAGACCCCGAGGTGCGCGCGAAATGGGACGACCTGTACGCCGACCGGCAGCAGCTGTGGAGCGGCCGGCCCAACGGCGCGCTCGTCGCCGAGACCGCCGGCCTCACGCCCGGCCGGGTGCTCGACGTCGGCTGCGGCGAGGGCGCCGACGCCGTCTGGCTCGCACGCGGCGGCTGGGACGTGACCGCGCTCGAGGTGTCGGGCGTGGCCCTGGAGCGAGCGGCCGGGCACGCGCGGGACGCGGGTGTCCCCGTGCGCTGGGTCCACGCCACCCTGACCGAGGCGGCGCTCCCGCCGGGCTCCTTCGACCTGGTCTCCGCCCAGTACCCCGCCCTGCTCCGGACGCCCGACGGCAGCGCCGAACGCGCGCTGCTCTCGGCCGTCGCCGTCGGCGGCGTGCTCCTGCTCGTGCACCACGCGGGGATGGACACCGCGGAGCGGAACGACAACGGCTTCGACCCGGCCGACTACGTCTGGCCGTCGATGGTGGCGGCCCTTCTCGACGAGAACTGGGTGGTGGAGGCCGACGAGGAGCGTCCCCGCGTGATCCCCGAGGGCGGCGCGGGCGCACACCACACCGACGACGTCGTCCTGCGGGCCCGCCGACTGCGCTGACGGCGGACGCACCGGGCGCCGGCCCGCGGGGCGTGGGCGGTGGCCGGGGAAATGCGCTTGTTCTCGCGCGCCCAGGACGTCAGGATGCGCCGATGGACCATCGCTTCCTCGGCATACCGGAGTTGACCGACGTCCCCCGGGTCGCCGTCGTCATCGACGTCATGCGTGCCTTCACCGTCGCCGCCTGGGCCTTCTCGCGAGGCGTCGAGAAGATCGTCCTCGCCCCGACGATCGAGGAGGCGCTCGCCCTGAAGGAGGGCAACCCGGGCTGGCTCGCCCTGAAGGACGGGGCTCCGGCGGCGGGCTTCGACGCGGTGAACTCGCCCGCTCTGCTCAGGTCCCGCGACTTCGCCGGGCGCACGCTGGTGCAGAAGACGACGGCGGGGACCGTGGGCGCACTGGCCGTCGCCGAGGCGCCGCTGGTCCTCTGCGCGAGCTTCGCGGTCGCCGGACCGACGGCGCGCTACCTGCGGAGCCGGGCGGCCGGGCTGCCCGTGACCTTCGTCGTCACCGGCGAGGAGGGCCGGGCCGACGAGGACCTGGCGTGCGCGCAGTACATCGGCGAGCGCGTCGCGGACGACGGCGTCGCCGCGGCCCCCTACCTCCACCGCGCGCGGAACTCGCGCGCGGCGGCGGAACTCGCCGCCGAGCTGAGGGCCGGAAGCCACCCGGACGACGTCGCTCTCTGCCTGGAGGTCGACACGTTCCCCTTCGCGATGGCGGCCCGCACGGAGGACGACCTCACGGTGCTCCGGCCCGTCGTCGCACCGGAGCCCTCGTCAGGGGGCCGCTGACCGTCCGTCGCCCGCGGCCGACGCCTCAGGCGGACTCCAGCAGCCCCTTCAGCCGGACCAGGTCCTCGGTGACCGTGGCCGCGTCCCGCTCGAAGTCGGCGTCGCTCGTGCCCGGCTGCCGGCGGAGGGAGAACACCACCTCGCTGCCGGCGCCGCTCACGATCACACGGACCGGGTTGTGGACGGTCTCCCCCGAGGGGAGCGTGACGTCGTGGTCCAGTACGCCCAGCTCGTTGCGGGGCGTGAACGACACGACGACGCGTCCCAGCGGGGACGACTCGGCGACCCACCGGTCCCCGATCCGCTCGATCGACCTCCCCAGCCCATGGGCCCACGCGGGCATGTTGGCCGGGTCCGACGCGTACGCGTAGACCGCGGCCACCGGGCGGTCGATGTGGATGCCGATGTGACGGGATTCCTCGCCGGTGACGTTCATGCCGGCGACGTTAGCGGTTCGCCGCCGCGGTCGTCTTGAACGAATCAGACACCGGGGACGCGTGCCGCGCCGAGTTCCTCCGCGAGCAGCGCTGCCGCCGCGGCCACCAGCGCGTCGTCGGACCGGGCGTCCTCCGCCGGCCGGGTGGTGAGCACGGCGAGGACGATCGGCGTGCCGTCGGGACGCCACGCGATGCCCACGTCGTTGGCGCCGCCGTGGCGCGCGGAGCCCGTCTTGTCGGCGAGGAGCCAGTCGGCGGGCAGGCCGCGGCGGAAGCGGTCGCCGCTGGTGGTGTTGCGCAGCAGCCAGTCGGTGAGCCGCTCGCGGTCGTGCGGCTCCAGCGCGTCGCCGAGCACCAGACGCGCGTGGTCGAGACCGACGGCGTACGGGGTCGTGGTGTCGGTGACCCGCCAGGGCTCCGCCGAGTTCAGTTCGGGCTCCCAGCGGTCCAGCCGGGTGACGCGGTCCCCGATCGAGCGGCAGAAGCGGGTGACGGCCGTCGGACCGCCGAGGTCCCCGAGGAGCAGGTTGGCGGCGGCGTTGTCGCTGAACCGGATTGCGGCGTCGCACAGTTCGCCGACGGTCATGCCGTGCGCGACGTTCTCGTCCAGCCCCGTGACCGGCGCGTGGCCCGAGGCGGCGGCGTACTCCGCGGTGTAGCGGACGCGCCGGGCGAGGAACTCCCCGTCCCGGTCGAGGTCCCGCAGGACGGCCGCGACGGCCAGCGTCTTGAACACGGAGGCCATCGGGAACCGCTCGTGCGCCCGGTGCGCGACCGTCGCGCCGGTGCGCATGTCCCGGGCGAACGCGCCGAGGCGCGCGTCGTGCGCCCGCTCCAGGCGCCTCAGCCGCGCGACGACGCCGCCCGCCGCCGGTGCGGCGGACGCGGTTCCGCCGCCCAGGGCGAGCGCGGCCGTGACCGCCGCTCCGGTGCCGAGGGCGAGCGTCGTACGGCGGGTCGGGTCCGGTCGGCGTCGGCTGGAGTGCAAGGACTTTCCCTTCGTGGACGTCACCGTCGTACGTGTACACGCCACCGACGGCCGTTCCGGTTCTGCCACGCCCGCGGAAGGCTCAGTCCAGCTGGCGCCGGACCAGCTCGTGGAAGAGGCCGCTCGTGTCGGCCAGGAGCTCGGCCGGGGTGCCCTCCTGCACGACGCGTCCGTCGGCCAGGGCGATCACCCGGTCCGCGTCCATGATCGTGGAGAGGCGGTGGGCGATCACGACCCGCGTCGCGTCGAGAGCCCGGGTCGACTCGATGACGGTGCGCTGCGCCTCGTTGTCCAGGGCGCTCGTCGCCTCGTCGAAGAAGAGGACACGGGGCCTGCGGATGAGCGCCTGGGCGATCATCAGCCGCTGGCGCTGGCCGCCCGAGACCGAGCCACCGCCGTCGGACAGCATCGTGTGCATGCCCATGGGCATGGCCTTGATGTCCTCGGCGAGGCCCGCCATCGCGGCGGCGGCCCACGCGTCCTCCAGGGGGTACGAGCCCGCGCCGCGGATGCAGTCGAGGACGGACCCCGAGAACGGCTGGGCGTTCTGCAGGACGACGCCGCACTGTCGGCGCACGGCCGCCTGGTCCAGGGCCGCGAGGTCCTGACCGTCGTACCGCACGGTCCCGGACGCCGGCCGGTCGAAGCCGATGAGCAGCCGCAGCAGCGTCGACTTGCCGCAGCCGCTGGCCCCGACGATCGCGACGAACTCGCCCGGCCGCACCCGCAGACTGACTCCGTCGAGGACCAGCGGACCGTCCTCGGTGTAGCGGTACGACAGGTTCTCGGCCTCGACCGCCCCGGTCAGCTCGCCGGGCGGGGCACTGGAGCCGCGGACCTCGGGCGTCGCCCGGAACACCGGCCCGATCTGCTCGAACATGGGCTGGACGGCGGCGGCCGACAGCAGCGCGCCGGTCAGCTGCGTCACCGAGGACAGCATCATCGTCACGGCGGTGCTGAAGGTGAGGAACTCGCTCGCGGACAGGGTGCCGCGGGCCGGACCGGCGAGCAGCCCGAACATCACCAGCGTGCACAGCGGCAGACAGACCGCGCCGAGCACGGCGAGGACGTTCTTGATCCGCCCCACCCGCCGGTGCAGCTCGCGGGTGCGGGCGAACTGCCCCGCCCAGGCGGCGTACGCGAAGCTCTCGGCCGCCGCCACCCGCAGCTTCGGCAGACCGCGAAGGGTCTGGTACGCCTGGTTGTCGAGCTTGTTGCCCAGCCGGATCAACTGCCGCTGGTACCGCAGCTGCCAGAGGCCGAGCCCCAGGAAGACCGCGCCCGTGGTGAGCAGCAGCGCGAGCGCGACCAGGGCCAGGGGGACGCTGTAGACGAGGAGCAGCACCAGGTTGACGGTGCCCACCGTGCCCGCCTGGACGACCACCGGGCCGATCCCGGACAGGACCCGCCGGATGGCGCTGATGCCCATGGCCGCACCGGCCAGCTCACCGGTCGAACGGCCGCGGAAGAACGTCGTCGGCAGCCGCAGCAGCCGGTCCCAGACGGCCGGCTGGAGGGTGGCCTCGACGCGGCCCTCCATCCGGAGGATCGCGGTGTTCTGCAGCAGCATGAAGGCGGCCGACACGACGCTGGTCGCGATGATCGCGATCCCGGCCTGGACGATGAGGCCCGTCTCGGCCGCGGGGACGTAGGAGCCCAGCACCTTGCCGGTGGCGACGGGGACGAGCGCGCCGAGGGCGACCGCGACGAGCCCGCCGAGGAGCAGGTCGCGCAGTTCCCGCCGGGTGCCCCGGACACTGAACCGGAGCAGCGGCAGCAGCCCCAGCGGCCGGTCGGGGAGCGGACGGTAGAACATGACCGCGCGCGGGGCGAACGCCGCCGAGCCGGTCCGGCCGACCCGCTGCCGCTCTCCCGTGGCGGGGTCGAAGGCCACGTACCGGCCGCGCCGCCACAGCAGCGCGACCGGGCTCCCGTCCGTGGCGCGGCGGCCCACGAGCGGACCGCTGTCCTCGCGCCACCAGCGGTCGCCGAGCCGGACGCCCCGGGTGCGGACCCGGGAGGCGAGCGCGATGCGTTCGACGGGGTCGAGGAGGCCCGGATCCGTGCCCGCGCCGGCTGGTTCCGCGAGGGTGATGCGGGCGTCGTGGGCGACGGCCCGGCATACGGCCCAGGTCGCGTCGTCGCCCGAGCGATCCGCGGACGGAGCGCCGCCGGAGCGGTCCCCGGGGCGGCCGATGGAGGCGAGCAGGGTGCGGTCGGCGCGGGTGCGGGCCGCACGCCCCGCCTCGATCCCGGCGGCCGCGCGGTCCTCGTGGTCGCGTTCGAGCTGCTCGATCCAGCCGTCCAGGGCGTACAGCAGCCGGTACTGCTGGTCGACCATCCCCTGCCAGGTCGCGGACTCGACGAGCAGGGTGCCCGCGCCGAAGCCCGGGCCCTGGGGGCTCTCGTAGGCCGCTCCGTACGCGACGCCGCCCGGCGGGACCCGCATCCAGAGGACCTCGTCGTCGGCCGCGCCGGAGGCGTCGTCGAGGGCGGCCTGGTACAGGACGCGCAGCCCGCGCCCGATGCCGAGCGCGAAGGCGTGCTCCAGGGGGCTGAGGGGGGTCTCGGCCGGCATCCCGTACGCGCTCGGGCCCCCGTGCCACGCGTCCGCGTACCACTGCCCCTCGTACCGGCGACCGCCGTGGGCCGCCTCCGCGTACCCCTGCCCGTACCCGTGGGCCTGCTGCCCGTACTCGTGGCCGCCGTACGCCTGCTGCCCGTACTCGTGACCGCCGTACGCCTGCTGCCCGTACCCGTGGCCGCCGTACGCCTCCCCTCCGTACGGTGGCGGTGCGTACGGCAGTTCGCGCAGCTCGATCCGGCGCAGCACGCAGCCCTGCGCGGGGCGGCCCACCAGGGTGTGCGCGGGGCCTTCGACCGGGCCGAGCAGCAGCGTGCCCGGCCCGAGGCGGCCCAGGAAGTGCCAGGGCCCGAGCCGTGCCGCGTCGACGGCGAAGAGGTCCAGCGCGCCCTCGACGACGAGCCAGAGGACGTGCGGGCCTTCGAGGGCGAGGCTGCGCAGACCGGTGGAGTCGACGGCGCCGCCCAGCGCGCCCAGGGCCGCGACGACCGGGTCAGGGGCGCCGCCGCTGCGCCCTGCGGCGGCGGGTCCGGCGGGCGGGTGGGGTTCGTTCACCTCAGTGCTCCTTGACCAGGCCCGCGTAGGGGCCGCCCGCGGCGACGAGCTGTTCGTGGCGCCCGCGTTCCACGACCGTGCCCCGGTCGAGCACGACGATCTCGTCGCTGTCGCGCACGGTGCTCAGACGGTGGGCGATGACCACGCAGGCGCAGCCGCGCCGCCGCAGGTTGTCCATGACGATCTGTTCGGTGGCCGCGTCGAGGGCGCTGGTCACCTCGTCGAGGATCAGGACGCTGGGGCGGCGGACCAGCGCGCGGGCGATCTCGAGCCGCTGGCGCTGGCCTCCGGAGAAGTTGCGGCCGTCCTGCTCGACGCGGCCGCGGATGCCGCCGGGGCGGCGCGCGACCTCCTCGTACACCGCGGCGTCCCGGAGCGCGGCGACGACGGCCTCGTCGGGTACCGACGGGTCCCAGAGCGCCACGTTGTCGCGGACGGTGCCCTCGAAGAGGAAGACGTCCTGGTCGACGAAGGAGACGGAGGCGGCGAGGGCGCTGCGCGGGATGTCCTCCAGGCGCATCCCGTCGATGCGGATCGCGCCCTCCCACGGGGCGTAGAGGCCGGACATCAGCCGCGAGACGGTGGACTTGCCGCTGCCCGAACCGCCGACGAGGGCGACCTGCTGCCCGGGGCCGACGCTGAGCCGGAAGTCCTTGAGCAGCGGGGCGTCGAGGGGGCTGTAGCCGAAGGTGACGCCCTCCAGTTCGACGTGGCCGGTGAGACGGCGGGTCGGCGCGTGCGGGGCGCGCCGGGTGTGGACCGGGTCGACGGGGAAGTCCTCGACGTCGCGGAGCCGGGCGACGTCGGCGGCGAAGTCCTGGACGCGTCCCGCGACCCCGTTGAGCCGGGTGATCGGTGCGGTGAAGCCGGTCACGAGGGCCTGGAAGGCGACGAGGAGTCCGACCGTGAGGTGCCCCTCCACGGCCCGCACGCCGCCGATCATCAGGATCAGGGCGCTGTTGAGCGCGGCGAGGGTGGGCGCGACGACCGCGAGCCAGGCGCTGGGCACGCCGAGCCGTTGCTGGACGTCGAGGGTGGTGGCGTGCTGTCCGGCCCAGCGGCGGAAGAAGCCGTCCTCGCCGCCGGTGGCCTTCATGGTCTCGATGAGCTGGAGCCCGCTGTACGCCGTGTTGGTGAGCCGGGCGTTCTCCGCGCGCAGCTTCTGGGTGCCGGTGGCCCGGACGTGGACGACGACGCGCAGGGCGAGGACGTTGAGCAGGGCGATCAGGACGCCGACGACGGTGAGCTGGGGGTCGTACGTCCAGAGCAGCACGGCGTAGAGGAGCACGACGACGGCGTCGACGGCCGCCGCCGCCAGGTCGCGGGCGAGCGTCTCGGCGACGGCGTCGTTCGACTGGAGGCGCTGGACGAGGTCGGCGGGGCTGCGCTGGGCGTAGAAGGCGAGCGGGAGCCGGAGCAGGTGCCGCAGGAAGCGGGCGCTGCCCAGGGTGGAGGCGATGACCCGGCCGCGCAGCAGATTGGCCTGCTGGAGGCCGGTGAGGACCGCGGTGAGGACGAGGGCGGCCGCCATCGCGGTGAGGACGACGCCGAGCAGGGACGTCCGCCCCCCGATGAGGAACGTGTCGATGTACGTGCGGGTCAGGGCCGGCACCCAGGCGCCGACGGCCACCAGGAGCAGGCTGGCGACGACGGCGGCGGCCAGGGTGCCCGAGGTGCCGCGGAGCCGGGCGGGCAGGGCGGCGAGGACGCCCGGACGGCTGCCGCCCCGGCGGAACGCGGGGCCGGGTTCGAAGGTGAGCACGATGCCGGTGAAGCTCGTGTCGAACTGGTCCATGGGGACGAACCGGCGGCCGCTGCCGGGGTCGTTGACGTACACGCCGGGTCGGCCGAGGCGCCGTCCCGTGCCCTCGTAGACGACGTAGTGGTTGAACTCCCAGAACAGGACGGCCGGTGCGGCCACTTCGGCGAGCGCGGCCAGGTCCATCTGCATGCCCTTGGCCTGGAGTCCGTACCCGCGGGCCGCCTTGAGGAGGTTTCCGGCCCGGGAGCCGTCGCGGGAGACGCCACAGGCGATGCGGAGCTCCTCCAGCGGGACGAAGCGTCCGTGGTGGCCGAGCACCATCGCGAGGGCGGCGGCACCGCACTCGACCGCCTCCATCTGAAGCACGGTGGGGGTGCGGACGGTGCGGGGACGTCGGCCCCCTGCGGCGGGCGTACGGCGCCGGGGCCGCCCGGCGCGGGTTCCGCCCCGTGCCGTGGCCTCGGCGGTGCGGCCCCGGGGCGCGTCCGCCGGCGGGAGGCCGGGGGTCGTGGCGCGCCCCTTGCCGCCGGACCTGGCGCGGGCCGGGGCGGCCGACCGCGAGGCGCTCCGTGCCGCGCTCACGGCAGCAGCCAGTCGACGGGGCGCTGCGCGGCGAGGTGCACGGAGCCGATGACGGGCGTGCCGCTCGCGGGGGCCTGTGGGGGGCCGTCCGCAGAGGACCAGGCGTAGCCGGAGGCGGTGGCGGGGGAGCTGTCCAGGGTCACGAGCACCGCGACCGGATCGCCCTGGCGGGCGAACCGCGCGGCGAGTCCGGGGTCGCCGAGGAAGGAGCGGAGCCGGTCCTGGGTCTGGGGTGTGCTGCCGACGGCCGCGACCCGTCCGCGGAGCACGCCGAACCGGTCGCGCGGGGCGGACTGGACGCCGAGGTCGACGGCCGCCCCCACCCGGAGGGTGGCGGCGGTGTCGCCCGTCGGGTACAGGACGGCCACCAGCGGGGCCTTCGGGTCGGTCACGCGCTCGACGGTCGCCACGTCGGCGCCGGTGGTGACGATCGAGCCCAGCCTCGCGTGGAGCACGGTGACGCGCCCGCCGGCGACGGCGCGCACGGGCCGGTCGCCCCGCTCGGTGCGGACGGTCAGCACGGACGCGCCGGGGGCGACGGTGCGGCCCTCGTCGGCGAGGACCTCGGTGACCTGCCCGGCGACGGGACTCTGGAGCAGATAGGTGCCCTCGGCGTGGGTGAGGAGGCCGGGGGCGCTCACCTTGGACGTCACGGTGCCCGTGAGCGCCCAGAAGCCCGCGGCGGCCATGACGACGAGGGTGACGGCGAGCACGAGACGGCCCTGGGGGCGCGCGAAACGCACGGGCACGTCGAGTTCTTCCGGCGATTGCAGCTTGGAAAGCGCATTGCGGCGGAACTGCACGGACTATTCCTTAGGCTGCGTTCTCCGTGTTTCCCGGTTTCGGGAATTCCACGGTCTGGATCAGGGGTGAGCGCGCACCCCGGAACCGGGTGGTTCCGGGGTGCGCGCTCAGCGCGGGGCTCAGAGACCGGCGATGCCGGTGTTCACCGAGACGCCGGTGATGCCGGTGACCAGGCCGGGGACGCCGCCGACGAGGCCCTCGACGCCCTGGACCGTCTGGAGGGAGCCGACGGTGCCGAGGATGTTGGTGACGTCGCCGGTCACGGCGCCGGCGAGGCCGCCGGAGATGGTGACGAGGCCGCCGGAGACGGCGTCGAGGTCGGCGTCGGAGATCTCAGCGGTCTCAAGGTCGTGACGCATGATGCGCACCCTTCGTTCAATGGGGGGAATCCGTCTTCTGCGGCCGCAGCGGTTTTGATCCAACCACGCGAACGGCAGACCGGAGAAATTCGAACGAGGTGGGGGTGCGCTCGTTTCTGCACCTCGGCGGACGGCCGTGCATTCAATTTCACGGAATGCCGACACGTTCTCCTCGGAACCGAGTAACAGATTCGTGCGCGCCGCGCCGCACGCGGAACCGATCAGGACGGAACGGTGCACTCCGGGTGCCCGGGGAGGCGCTGGTGTCGGGGAACGGTGAAGGGGCCGCCCCTCGACACGTACACGTTGTGCAGGTTTCCGGTGCGGGGCGGGGAGGCGGGGCGGGGCTCCCGGGTCAGCGACCGGCGGGCTTCGCGTCCGGGGCGAGGCCGAGGACGCGGTCGAGGTAGGGGTTGGAGAAGAGCCCGGCGGGGTCGACGGCGTCGCGCAGGGCGGTGAAGTCGTCGAAGCGGGCGTAACGCGGGCGCAGGGCCTCCGCGTCCAGGCCGTGCATCTTGCCCCAGTGCGGACGCCCGCCGTACGAGCCGAGGATGGACTCGCACGCCCGGAAGTACGTGTCGTAGGGCATGCGGTGGTACTGGTGGAAGGCGATGTAGCAGCTGTCGCGGCCGTACGCCGTGGACAGCCAGATGTCGTCGGCGGCGGCGAAGCGGACCTCCAGCGGGAACGACACCTTCGCGTCGTGCGTGTCGATCCAGCGCTTGATCTCCCGCAGGGCGTCGACGGCGTGCTCCCGGGGGAGGGCGAACTCGCCCTCGTGGAACCGCACGTCGCGGGGCGAGGCGAAGATCCGGTACGACAGGTCCGACCACTCGCGGGTGGACATCGCCCGCGCCGCGAAACGCGTGATCGGCGGTACGAGCCCGGGGCGGCGGGTGCCCAGCCGGTTGAGCGCCTCGAAGCCGAGGCCGCTGACCGTCTCGTCGAGACGGCGCGCGAAGGCGCCGATCGGCTTCAGCGGGGCGTCGGCCTCCGTCCGGCGGAAGCGGCGGGTGAGGGTCGTCGTGCTGTGCGGGAACCAGAAGAACTCGAAGTGGTCGTTGGTGTCGGCCAGCTCGTGGATCCGGTCGAGGGTCTCCGCGACGGGCATCGCGGCGTCGTGGGCGTGCAGGGCGAACAGCGGCACGCACTGGAGGGTCACCGCGGTGATGACGCCGAGCGCGCCGAGTCCGACCCGGGCGGCGGCGAACAGCTCCGGCCGCACCTCGGGCGAGCAGGTGGCCACCGACCCGTCGGCCAGGACGAGTTCGAGTGCCCGGAGCTGCGTCGCGATGCCGCCGAAGCGGGTTCCGGAGCCGTGGGTGCCGGTCGAGACGGCTCCCGAGACGGTCTGGCGGTCGATGTCGCCGAGGATCTCCATGGCCAGGCCGTGCTCGGCGAGCAGCGGGTTGAGCCGCCACAGCGGCATGCCGGCGTCGACCGTGACGAGTCCCGTGGCGCGGTCCACCGACCGCAGCCCCGCCAAGCGGTCGAGACGCAGCTGGACGCCCGGGGCGACGGCGACCGGGCTGAAGGAGTGGCCGGCGCCGATCGCCTTCACCCGGAGCCCGTCCGCGGACGCCGTCCGTACGGCGTCGGCCACCTCGGAGGTGTCCGCCGGACGCAGCACGCGCACGGGACGCGCCTGCTCGTTTCCCGCCCAGTTGCGCCAGGTGCTCGTCATGACCGGAGTCCTCTCGGGTGGATCGACAGCGGCCGCGGCCCCCGTACGGGCGGCGGTTCCCGGCAGACTGGACTTGGTCACCTGTCCAAGTCAAGAGTCAGGGACGCTTGACTTGGACAGGTGACCAAGAGACCGTTGCGGGGCCGAGCAGCAGGTCGGGAGAAGGGCCACAGGGTCATGGCACAGCAGCCGCACGTCACACGCACGACACCCGCTCCGCCCCGGCCGGGGACCGCGCCCGCGCCGGAAGCGGCGCCCGGGTCCACCGCCCTCCCGCGCCTCGCGGACTTCCCGGCCCTCCAGGAGGCGACGGCCGCCCTCCAGCCGCCGTTCGCCGTCGTCGACCTCGCCGCCCTGCGCGCCAACGCGGCGCAGATGACCCGGCGCGCCGGCGGCAAACCGATCCGCCTCGCCAGCAAGTCACTGCGCTGCCGCGCGCTCATCCGCGACACCCTCCTGCTCCCCGGGTTCACCGGCATCCTCGCCTTCACCCTGCCCGAAGCCCTCTGGCTCGCCGAGGAGCACGACGACGTCCTCGTCGGCTATCCCTCCGTCGACACGGACGCGCTCGGCCGACTGGGCGCGGACGAGCGGCTCGCCGCCCGCGTCACCGTGATGATCGACTCGGTCGAGCACCTCGACCTGTTGACCGCCGCCCTCGGCCCGGCCGGCCCCGCCGTCCGCGTCTGCCTCGACCTCGACGCCTCCCTGCGCCTGGCCGGCGGACGCCTCCACCTCGGCATGCGCCGCTCGCCCCTGCACTCGCCGCGCCAGGCCCGCGACCTGGCCCTGGCCGTCGCGGCCCGGCCGCGCCTGCGGCTCGTCGGCGTCATGTCGTACGAGGGACAGATCGCCGGCATCGGCGACGACCAGCCCGGCTCGCGCGCGGGACGCGCCGCCGTCCGGCTCATGCAGCGGCTCTCCACCCGCGAACTGCGCGAGCGACGCGCCGCCGCCGTCCGCGCCGTACGCTCCGTCGCACCCCTGGAG
Source organism: Streptomyces sp. NPDC096079 (assembly GCF_040303145.1). Taxonomy (NCBI): domain Bacteria; kingdom Bacillati; phylum Actinomycetota; class Actinomycetes; order Kitasatosporales; family Streptomycetaceae; genus Streptomyces; species Streptomyces sp. NPDC096079. Next base: position 26,647 of record NZ_JBEOST010000008.1, on the reverse strand, counting down.
TTCGTCAACGGCGGCGGCACCGGCAGCCTGGAGAACACCTCGGCCGAACCGGCCGTCACCGAACTCGGAGCCGGATCCGGCCTCTACGCCCCGACGCTCTTCGACCACTACCGCGGCTTCCGCCCGCACCCCGCCGCCCACTTCGTCCTGCCCGTGGTGCGCCGTCCCGGGCCGCGCCACGTCACCGTCCTCGGCGGCGGCTGGATCGCCTCGGGCGCCCCGGGACCCGACCGGGCCCCCGTGCCCGTGCACCCGGCCGGGCTCCGCCTCCTCCCGCAGGAGGGGGCGGGCGAGGTCCAGACGCCCCTCACCGGCGAGGGCGCGGCCGGACTCCGGGCGGGCGACCGCGTGTGGTTCCGCCACGCCAAGGCGGGCGAACTGTGCGAGCGGGTCAACGAACTCCACCTCGTCGAAGGCGACCGGATCGTCGACACCGTGCCGACCTACCGGGGCGAGGGCCGGGCCTTCCTCTGACCGCCCTCGCCGGCCGTCACCTCCCCTGGGATACGTTGACCCGGTTCACCGCCGCACCCCCTCCCTGGAGACGCCATGACCCGCCGCTCAGCAGACGAGCGCCGCGAGCAGCTGGTCGAGGCGGCCCTCCGCGTCATGATCCGCGACGGGGTCGCCAAGACCACGACACGTGCCGTCGTCAGCGAGGCGGGACTGCCCCTCGGGGCCTTCCACTACTGCTTCCGCTCCAAGGAGGAGCTCCTGCACAGCGTGATCGAACGGATCACGCTGCGGAGCGTCGCCCCCGCCACCGCGACCGGGGCGGGGGAGGCCTCGATCCGGGAGGTCGTCTTCCGCACCCTGCACGCCTACTGGGACCAGGTCCGCGCGCGGCCCGCCGAACACATGGTCACCTACGAACTCACCCAGTACGCCCTGCGCCAGCCCGGCCTGGCCGACGTCGCCCGCCGCCAGTACCAGCACTACCTCAAGGTCTACAGCGACCACTTGGAGACCATCGCCCGCCTCGCGGGCTTCGGCTGGACCGTCCCCCTCCCGGCCCTGGCGCGCTACGGCCTCAGCGTCATGGACGGACTCACCCTGAACTGGCTGATCGACCGCGACGACGAGCAGGCCCTGGCGGCCCTGAACGAGTACGCCGAACACCTCACGACCGTGACGGCACCCCGAACGCCCGAGGAGGACGGCGGCCGTTGAGCGCCGTGCGAGACTCCTCCCATGGAGGACATGGGGCGGGAGTCGCGGCGGGAGAAGGACGCGATGACGGTGGAGATCATGTTCGCGCTGGTGACGGCGGCCTTCCTGGCCGCGATCGTGTTCGGCGCGTTCCTGGTCCCGGCGCTCGCGTTCGGCGCGTCCGGGACCGTGAGGAAGACCCTGCTCGTGGTGGGAGCGGTGCTCGCAGCCGTCGCGGGCGTCCGGCGGGTCGTGCGCGTACTCGTCCGGTTCGACGCGAACCGGCGTCTGGGGCGCTGACGCGTGCCGGAACGGCGCCGGGCCGCCTCCCGTGGAACGGGGGACGGCCCGGGCCGGAACGGCGCCGCCGGGCGCCGGTCGCCGTGGACTACCTGGCGAAGCCGTAGTCCAGCAGCTTCTTCACGTCGGTCGCCCGGTTCGCCTCGGAAGGCGAGGCGAGCACCGTGCCGATGACCGTCTTGTTCCCGCGGGTGGCCGCGAAGACCAGGCAGTACTTGGCCTGCGGGCCCGAACCGGTCTTCACGCCGATCGCGCCGCTGTACGTGCTCAGCAGCTTGTTCGTGTTGGTCCACGCCATGTACCGGTAACCGCCGGTCCTCGTGGTCACCTTCTGCTTCGTCGACTTGGTCGCGACGACGGCGCGGAACGTGGAGTTCTTCATCGCGCTGCTGGCGATCTTCGTCAGATCACGCGGAGTCGAGTAGTTCTGCCCACTCCCTATTCCGTCGAACGAGTCGAAGTGGGTGTTCCGCAGACCCATCTTCCGCGCCTCGTCGTTCATCTTGCCGATGAAGGACTTGACCCGGGCCGCGCGCGTGGTGCCCGTGCCGAACTTGTCGGCCAGCGCGTAGGCGGCGTCGCATCCCGACGGCAGCATCAGGCCGTACAGGAGCTGCCGGACGGTCACCTTGTCGCCGACGATGAGCCGGGCCGACGAGGCGTTCTTGGCGACGATGTAGTCGCTGTACGCCTTGTCGATGGTGACCTTGGCGTCCAGGTTGAGGTTGCGCTGGGACAGCACCACCTTCGCGGTCATGATCTTCGTGGTGGAGCCGGTCGACCGGCGGGTGTCCGCGGCCTTTCCGTACAGCGTCGTACCCGTCCCGTTGTTCATGACGAAGCCGCCGGGGGCGGTGATCGACGGGACGGCGGGCGCGGCGTGCGCCTGGCCGGCGAAGAGCCCGCCGGCCAGCACGGCCGAGGCCGTGAGCGAGACGGTCACGGCGCTGCGCAGGCCGAGTGTCGGATTCAGCAAAGTGTTCTGCCCTTGGTTGGAATCGATGTCGTCCGGGTCCGGACACGGACCCGGCGCATGGAAGACGCACGAGACGGCCTCATGGATGCACAGTGAAGGCCATGATCTTTCTCGCCTTCCGAGTGCCGCGCCGTACGTCCTCGCTCGCGTCACCGTCCCGAGGGAACCGGCCGTTGACCAGGGACGCGGGGGAGGGTCAGACGAGCGGGCCCGCGGCCGGGTAGTACGGGCGGAGGTGGGCCGCCACCGGCGGCGACTGGTACGTCCAGGCGCCGGCGGCCGGTGTGCCGTCCGGGAGCAGCGCGCGGAGGTCCCGGCCGAGGTCGCCGCCCGGAGCCCGCACCTGGAGGAGGGTGCGTCCGGAGTGCTCCGGGGCGCTCATGTCGTACCAGGCGTAGGGCTGGGAGACGTTCATCGGGCCGGCGCGCAGACGCCCCTCGCGGTCGGTGCCGTAGCCGGTGACCGGGGCGGAGCAGGCGGGGACGGCGGTCAGGCCGTCCAGCCTCACCGTGAGGTCGAGCAGCGGGTCCGGCGCCTTCTCCAGGGTGTCGTCGGGGCCGACCTCGGCCGAGCCGCAGCGCACGGTCCACGTCTCGCCCGCGGGCCCGTTGAGGGACGGCATGCCGACCTCGAACCAGCCCGGGTACTTGGGTTCCGCGTAGAGCTCGCGCCCGGCCCTGATGGCGAACGGGTTGTCGCAGACGACGTGCAGCCGGGCGATGCCGAGGAGCTTCGTCTGGTCCCAACCCCGCGCGTACTCGGCGTAGGAGAGCCGCGGCAGACGGTGGGCGTCGGCCGTCGGGAACGCGATGACGTTCACCTCGATCTCCTGGGTGACGCCGCCGCCGAACGCGTACTGCGCGAAGTACAGCTGGAAGTTGACGGAGAGCAGCGCCCGACCGTCGTCGAAGGTGGCCGCGGTCAGGTCCGGATGGTGCTTGCCGAGGAGCTGTCGCACAGGCTCCGGGTCGACCGGCCAGTCGACGCCGACCTGGTGCAGGGCACCGTAGTGGAAGGGGAGCCGGAAGGGCTCGGGTACGGGCGGCAGGGACGGTGCGCTCATGACGGGGCTCCAGGGTCGGGGGAGAGGGACACGGGCCGGTCGCGGGCGGCCAGGTCCGCCTCGACGCGCTCGGCGCTGCGCAGGGCCAGCGCCGCCATGGTCAGCGTCGGGTTGGACGTGGCGACCGAGGGCATGCTGCCGCAGCCCACCGCGTACAGACCCGGGTGGTCCCAGCAGCGCTGCCAGGCGTCCACGACGGACGTGGCGGGGGAGTCGCCCATGAGGTGCGTGCCGGCGGCGTGCCCGGCCCCCCGGTAGCCGTACGCGCGCCCGCGGTGCTCGAAGCGGCCGGGCCAGGCCGCCGCGGGCGCGTAGTCGGTGTGGTCCTCGGCGCCGAGCAGGGCGAACAGCCGCTCCGAGACGGCGCGGGCCGCCACCATCCCCTCCTTGACGTGCTCGTCGAGGTCGTACGTGACGAGCGGCAGGGGCAGCCCCAGTGCGTCGCGCTCGCGCGGATGGAGCGTGACCCGGTTCGCGGGGTCCGCGCCCTGCTCCATCTCGAACTGGAGGGCGAACTGGCGCCGGACCCGGTCGCCCACCGCCCGGCGCAACTCCTCGCCGAACAGGCCCCGTCCGGTCAGGAAGTGGTCCACGTCCGTCTCCACCGGGCCCTGAGCCCAGATCCACCCCCACGTCCCGAACTCGACCCGGAACGGCGCCCTCAGTTTCCGCGCCGGGCCGGACCGGAAACCCTCGAAGCCGGACACGGAGCCGGGACCCCGGTACACCCCGGCGTCCTCGCCCGCGGGGAGCAGCCCCCAGGTCAGCAGTACGGGATGGTCCATCAGATTGCGTCCGACCTGGCCGCTGCGGTCAGCCAGTCCGGACAGGAGCAGCAGCCGGGCGTTCTCCACCGCGTGCGCGGCGAGCACCACGACATCGGCGCGTGCGACGGACACCGTGCCGTCGTACGCGCGGTACTCCACCCCCGTCGCCCGGCCCCGCCCGTCGACGAGCACGCGGCTCACCACCGACCGGTCCCGGAGCACGACGGACGCGCCCCAACGGCCCTGGGTCTTGAGCGGGGTGTACTTCGCGTACGAGGGGCAGTGCGGGATGCACCCCGCACTGCCCACGCACCGGTTGTCCGGGTCGGGCCTGCCGTCCCGCCCCCGCGGGACGTAGCCGCGGCCGCCGTCGTACCGGGGGTCGGGGACACCGTTGCGGGCGTGCGGCGTGCCGACCACCCTCAGCTCCACCTCGCGCTGCGCGACGGGGTCCTCGACGCGTCGTCCGTCGAGCCGGGCCGCGATGAACCGGTCCAGACGCGCGGCGGGCAGGGGCCGCATCGGATAGACGTATCCCTCGGGGAAGCGCAGCCCGAGGTGCGCGCGCTGCTCGTCGGCGTCGGCGGCCACGCCCAGGTGCTCCTCGGCCGCCCGGTAATGGGGCTCCAGGTCGTCGTACGAGAGCGGCCACCGGCGCCCGTACCCGAAGGCCTCGGTGTCGAAGTCCTCCGGCAGCATCCGGGGAGCGAGGCCGGTCCAGATGTTGCCGGTGCCGCCGTTGGCGCGGACGTACCCGCTGGCGTACGGGAGCGGACCGTCCTGACGCAGATGGCCGGTCGCCCGGAAGACGGGCGTCCCGTCCGTGCCGGCGAGGTCCGTCACCTCGGGGGTCGCCGCCGCCGGATGGGCCCGGTAGGGAGAGCCCGGGAGCCTGCCGGCCGCCGTCAGATACTCGGTGAGCGGGTCGGCCGCCGGTCCGTCGGGGCCCTTCGCGCCCGCCTCCAGGACGAGCACCCTCCGGCCGTGCCGTCCGAGCTGGTGCGCGACGAGCGAGCCGGCGACCCCCGCGCCCACGACGATCACGTCGTACCGCGTCACCGCCCGCTCCCCCCGGCCCAGCTCCCGTACCCTCCGGGAGCGGCGGCGGGGGCCGCGAGCCCGGCCGCCTTCCACACGAGGCCCTCCGCGTAGGCGCGCGAGGACACCAGCCTCGGCGGCGGACCCGGCCAACTGCCCGTGTACCAGAGGTACGTGACCGACCGGGCCTCGGCGGACAGCCCGATGGCGAGGGTGGCCGTCGAAGGGCCGCGCGGATCCCGGAACTCCCGCAGCAAGCGCTCGTACCGTTCCGCGCCGAGCTCCCCGGCGGCCACCTCCCGGTACACCTCGACGAGCCCGGTGGCCGCCAGGTCCGCCGCGGGGAAGCCGGTCAGCCGCGCCGACAGCTCGGTGAATCGCTGAATGTCGTCCGTGAGGGGCACGCGGGCATCGGTGCCCCGCTCCCCGACGGAGCATGCCGCACGCCCCCGGAACGGCTTGATCGTGACGCCGCGAGCCCCCTCGCGCGGCTGGAGCCGATCGATGAGCAGTGCGACACGCGAGGACCCGTTCGCATCCCTCTCGCTGACGAGCCGTCGGCACGCGCGTAGCACTTGAGGGGGACACGGCGCCCATACGGAGACGGACATTGCGGCCGAGGCGGAACCCGCGCCCGTGATCGACGTCTTGATCCCCGCGTCGGCTCGATCGGCGAGCCGGTACGAGGAGGTTCCGATGGCAGGTCAGGTGAGTGAGCGGACGGCGAGGGCCTCCGCGCCCGAGTACCAAGGGGCTCTGGGGTCGATGTCGGTCAACGCCTCCCTGCCCGACGTGCTCGCCCGGGGCAGGGAAGCGCTCGGCGCCGCCGAGCGCTCCGGTGACCTGCGGGAGGTGGCGCGGTGCGCACTCGCCGTCGCGGAGGCCTGCCGCAGGCTCGGGCGGAACGCGGAGGCCGACGGGGCCTGGAAGGCCGGCTACCGGGCGGCGCGTGCGGCCGGCGACGAAGGAGCGATGGCGTGGGCGCTGTGGAGCGGCGGCACGCTCGCCCGGCAGCGCGGCGCGCTCAGGCTCGCGTACCGGCTGCTGCGGCTGGCGGCCGAGAGCGGCGAGCGGGGCGGCGACGTCGTCGTACGGGGCTACTCGCTGGCGGGACTCGCCGAGACCGGGCGCATCCAGGGCGACTACGAGGCCGTGGGAAGGCTCCACGAGCAGCTGCTGACCGAGGCACGCCGGCGCGGCGAGGCACGCCACACCGTGTGGGCGCTGGAGGGCATCGCGCAGATGCACCGCAACACCGGCCGCCACGACGAGGCCCTGGCCCTGTTCGAGGAGGCGGCCGAGACCGCCTCGCGCGCCGAGGACAAGCGCGGCTGGGCCTGGGCCCTGCGCGGCATCGCGGACGTGGTGTCGGTACGGGACGGGGACGTGGAGCGCGCACTGACGCTGCTGACGCGGGCGGAGGAGGCCTGCCGGGAGATGCGGCTGTCCAGCGCCCTCGCCTACAACCACAAGATGCGCGGCAACGTGCTGTACCGGGCCGGGCGCTACGAGGAGGCCCGCGAGCTGTACGCGACGGCCCTGGAGGAGTTCCGCGCGATGGACGAACCGCGGGGGACGGCGCTGTCGAGGCTGGGCCTCGTGAAGTCCGAGGCCCGCCTGGGACGCGAGGCCGCGCACACCGCGGCGGAACTCGCCGAACTGCGCTCGACGCTGGACCGCATCGGCCTGCGGCACGCCCGGGACATGGTCGACAAGGCGGCGGCCGAGCTGGAGGTGGGCAGCCTGCCGGCCCCCGCGGGGACCGGGAGGGGGACGGCCGGGCCGGTCCTGCCGACGGTCGGGGCGGAGGCACTGCGGGCGGCGGACGTGGCCGGGCTGCGGAGCGAGGACGCGGAGGTCCTGCGGTGAGTGCCCTCCCGACGTCCCCCTCGCCCCTCCGCCCGCCCGCCGCGCCGCCGGGCGCGAACGCTCCCGCCGGTCACGGCCCCTCCGCGGCCGACGTCCTGGAACGCTGTCGCGCCCTGGTCCGGCCCGCGCTGGTCGACGCGGTGGGCCGGCTCCATCCCTGGACCGGCGAGATGGCGGCGTACGCGCTGGGCTGGATCGACACGACGGGGCGCCCGGACCCCGTCGGATCCGAGGGCAAGGGCCTCCGCCAGGCACTCGCCGTGCTCGGGGCCGAGTCCGTCGGCGCCGACGGCGCCGACGCCGTTCCCGGCGCCGTGGCCGTCGAGCTCGTGCACACCTTCTCCCTGCTGCACGACGACATCATGGACGCCGACGCCCTGCGCCGGCAGCGCCCCGCCGTCTGGAAGGCGTACGGGACGGGCCCGGCCGTGCTGGCCGGCGACGCCCTCCTCGCCCAGGCCGTCGGAACCCTGGCCGAAGCCCCGGGGCCGCACGCCGCCGCCGCGGTCCGGTGCCTCTCCGGCACCCTGAACGCGCTGGTGTCCGGCCAGGCGGAGGACCTGCGCTTCGAGGACCGCCCCTGGTGCGGGCCCGGCGCGGTCGGACCGGAGGAGTACCGGTCGATGGCGGAGCACAAGACCGGCGCCCTGCTGGGGTGCGCGCTCGCGCTCGGCGGGGTGCTCGGCGGCGCCCCGGGCGCGAGCGTGAGCGCTCTCGAACGGGCCGGGCGCCATCTCGGCCTCGCCTTCCAGGCGGTCGACGACATCCTGGGCGTCTGGGGCGACCCGGCGGTGACCGGAAAGCCCGTCCACGCCGACCTGCGGCGGGGCAAGAAGACCTTCCCGGTCCTCGCCGCCCTGGCCGGCGGCGGCGGGGCCGCGCGGGAACTGGAGGCCCTGCTCGGCTCCGCCCTGCCGATCGACGGGGACGCCGCCGCGCTCGCCGCGATGCTCGTGGAGGAGGCCGGCGGGCGGACCGCGACCCGCGGGGAGGCGCTCCGCCAACTGGACTCCGCCCGTCTGGCCCTGCGCGAGGCACCGTCGGCGCGCACCGCCGTCCGGGACCTGGACGCGCTGTTCACGCACGTGCTCGACCGCACCCGGTGAGGCGTGATCGCCTCGCGCGCGCGAGCGTCCGGCGCCGGCGTCCTCACCCTGGGACGTGCCCCGGATCCTCCGTCACGGGCAGGCACTCGGCGAGCAGGTCGACGACGTCGCGCCAGGCCCGTTGCGCGTGCCGTGGGTGGTAGCCGACGCCGGGGACCGCGGGGTGGTCGACCGGTGGGTGGTGGAAGGCGTGCAAGGCGCCGCCGTAGACGGTGAGGCGCCAGTCGACGCCCGCGGCTTCCATCTCGGCGGTGAACGCGTTCCGTTGGGCGGGCGCCATGATCGGGTCCTCCGACCCGACCCCCGCCCACACCGGGCAGCGAATGCGCGCCGACTCGCCCGGTCGGCCCGTGGTGGTCGCGTTGACCGTCCCGATCGCGCGCAGGTCGACGCCGGCGCGGCCCAGTTCCAGCCCGATGGCGCCCCCGGTGCCGTAGCCGACGGCGGCGATCCGGTCCGGGTCGGTGCGCGGTTCGGCGCGCAGCACGTCGAGCGCCGCATTCCCGATGCCCCGCATCCGGTCGGGATCGGCGAGCAGCGGCAGGCAACGGGCCAGCATCTCCTCGGGGTCGCTCAGGTAGCGTCCGCCGTGCAGGTCGAAGGCCAGTGCCACATATCCCAGTTCGGCGAGGGCATCGGCCCGGCGGCGCTCGACGTCGCTGAGCCCCGTGCCCTCCGGTCCGAGCAGCACCGCGGGCCGGCGGCCGGCACCGGCCGGGAGCGCGAGGTGCCCGATCATCGTCAGACCGTCGGCCGGATACTCGACCGTACGCGTCACCATTGTCGTCATGGGACGGGACGTTAGTGACCGTCGAGCCCGGTCCGGCCGGTGTTCCGCCACCGGCGGAACACCGCGGGCATCCCTCTGACGTACGGCGAGAGTTCCACGGAGGCTCCTCGGATCGTGGTGCGGTCAGTCGACCGGCCGGCCGGGCTGGTCGTGGGTGGCGCAGTGGATGCCGCCGCCTCCGGTGGCGAGGGTGTCGATCCTCACCTGGACGACGTCCCGCTCGGGGAACTGGTCCTGGAGGATGCCCCGCGCCCGGTCGTCGGCCCTCCGGTCGCCGAACCGGGGCACGTACACGGCGTCGTTGCCGATGTAGAAGTTCGCGTACGTCGACAGGAAGTCGTCGTCGTGGCCCCGGACGCGGTCGGGATCGGGCTGCGGGAGGTCGATGATCTCGAAGCGGCGGCCGCGCGCGTCGGTCGCCTCGCTCAGGACGGAGAAGGCCTGGTCCGCGGAGCGGGACCAGGAGTCGGCGGGCGTTCCGGGGAACGCCCGGTCCAGGAGGATCACGCCCGGGGCGGTGAACCGCACGAGGCTGTCGACGTGCGCGTCGGTGATGTCCTCGCCGCGTACGCCCCGCAGCCAGATCACCTTCTCCACGCCCAGGACCTCCTTGAGCTCGGCCTCGATCAGGTCGCGGCTCCGCCCCGGGTTCCGGTTGTCGTTGACGATCGAGCTCTCCGTGACGAGGAGGGTCCCCTCTCCGTCCGTCTCGAAGGAGCCGCCCTCGGCGACGAACGGCGCCTGGATCCGGGGCGTTCCGTACGCCGGGAGGAGGTTCCGGCCGACCAGGGCGTCGTGGGCGTGGACCTGCTTGAGGCCCCAGCCGTTGAAGTTGACGTCGACTCCGAGGACCCTTCCCGCCTCCTCGACGAAGACGGGCACCGTGTCACGGGCCCACAGGTCGTCGACGGGGAGGGGGATCACCTCGACCTGGGAGCCGCACGCCCGCTGGGCCGCGGCCAGCTGGTCGGGCCTGGCCATCATGACCACGTACTCGTAGTCCGCGACGGCACGGGCGAGGCCTGCGATGTCCTTCCGCACGTAGCGGAGGTCCTCCTCCCAGACGGATTCGAGCGCGGGCCATGACATGAACGTGCGGGCGTGGCTCTCCCACTCGGCGGCGAGGCGGCGGGAGGGACGGAGGTCGGACATCGGGGTCTCCGATCGTGGGGGTGCGGGACCGGGGAGATGCGGTGCGACCACTGTGGCATTGACTGAAAATCCAGTCAAATATGACGCGATCCTTTCGCCCCGACCTCCCTCGATCAGCGGTCCAGGCCGCCGCCGATCAGCGGTCCGGGCCTCCCCTGATCGGCAGTCCGGGCCTTCCCCGATCAGTGGTCCAGGCGCTCGATCTCGACCGAGATCGCCTCCCTGACCAGCTCGCGGGCGTGGTCCAGGGGGAGTGCGCCGCTGAGCCAGCGGGTGCTGAGTCCTTCCAGGAGGCCGGTGAGTCGCTCCGCCGACGCCGTGAGGGCCGGGGCGGGGGTCATCGGCCGGACGCAGCTCAGCAGGTCGGCCACGTCGTGGATCCAGGCGAGGGTGGCCCGTGCCAGGTCCCCGCGCAGCTCGGGCTCGAAGATCGCACTGGCGCGCAGCTCGCCCCAGGCGGTGCTGTTCTCCCGGACCTCGGGGGCGTCCTGGAACTCCAGGAGGAGGGAGCGCTCCAGCTCCGTCCGGGCGTCGGACGGGGCCTCGGTGCTGCGCCCCGCACCGTCGCCCGCCTCGGAGGTGTACCGGTCGGCGCGGTCGCTGATGAACTCGAGGGTGTGGCGCAGGATGCCGGCCCGGTCCTTGAAGTGGTAGTAGAGCAGGGCGGTCGACACCCCGGCCTCGGTCGCCAGCTCCTCCATGCGCAACCCGCGGACCCCGCGCCGTGCGATGACACGTGCGGCGGCTTCCAGGATGGCGCTTCGGCGGTCCGTCGCCACGTGATCCCCCTCGTGAGTGGTCTGAACCGCCAGTCTCCCATGTTGACTGAAAATTTAGTCATGAAACTCTGATCATTGACTGAATTTTCAGTCTGCGGCACGATGCCTGCGGCACCCGCCCATCCCTTCCAGGCAGGAGTTCCATGGACACCCTCACGACGTCCCGACGCCGACTGCTCACGCTCGGCGCCGCGGCCGTGCCGCTCGTGGCCCTCGGGTCGGCACTGCCGGCCCACGCCGCCACCGGCCCGACCGGCGCCACCCTGCGCATGCCCGCGGAGACCGACCCCCACGTCCGGACCTTCATGGCCTGGCCCGCACTGTCGTCGGTGTGGGGCAACCTGCTCGGCGGCGTCCGTCGCGACATCGCCCGCGTGGCCGACGCGATCTCCCGCTACGAGCCGGTCGTCGTGCTCGCCCGCCCCGGACAGGCGGCCGACGCCCGCTACCTCTGCGGCGCCGGGGCCCACTACGGCATCGAGGTCGTCGAGATCGCCAACGACGACCTGTGGATCCGGGACTTCGGCCCCACCTTCGTGGTCGCCCCCGGTGCCGTCGCGGGTGTGGACACCCGCTTCAACGGCTGGGGCAAGACCGGCACCTCATACGCACAGCCCTTCGCCAACGACGCCGCCGCGGCCGCGACCCTCCTCGGCCAGTACGGCGTACCGCGCGTGCGGGCCGGGTTCGTCGGAGAGGGCGGCTCCCTGGAGACCGACGGTCAGGGCACCCTGCTCGCGACCGTCAGCTCGCTGGTCAACGCCAACCGGAACCCGGGCATGAGCCAGGACCAGGTCGAGGAGGCCATGAAGGCGGATCTCGGCATCGACAAGGTGATCTGGGTTCCGGGACTCGCGGGCCAGGACATCACCGACTGCCACATCGACTGCCTGGCCCGGTTCGTCGGGCCGGGGCGCGTCATCCTGGACAAGCCGGGGCCGGATACCGACAGCAAGTGGATCGCGGTCTACGAGGAGACCAGGCGGATCCTGCTCGGCGCGACCGACGCGCAGGGCCGCCGCCTGAGCATCACGGAGCTCCCCGGCCCGGACCGCACGAAGATCCGCGGCAAGGACAGGGGCAGCGCGTTCCTGTCCAGCTACACCAATTACTACACGGCGAACGGCGCCGTCCTCATGCCCCAGTTCGGTGACGACGACGCCGACGGCGTCGCCTACGCGATCCTCCAGGCCGCTTACCCGGGCCGGACCGTCCTCCAGCTGGACATCGACAACATCGCGACCGGCGGTGGCGGCATCCACTGCGGCACGCAGTCGCAGCCGGTCGTCCCCCCGTCCCTCTGACCGGGCCTGCACCGAACGGCAGCCGGCCGACACCGAACGACAACCCCGGCCGCCCGCTTCAGCGGCAGCGGCCGGCGGTGGCGGCGGCGGCGGTCGGCCCGTCGTGCCGCGCGTCGGCGCTCGGTCCGTGATTCCCGGCCGGTGGAGCGCCCGGTAAGGTTCGGGCCATGGCGTCTCGCAGCACCCAGATCCTGGAAGCCGCCGCCCGGGTGATCGCCCGGCGCGGGGTCCGCGGCCTGCGCGTGGAGGAGCTCGCGGCCGAGGCGGGAGTGTCCACGGCGCTGATCTACTACCACTTCAAGGACCGCGCCGGGATCCTGAGCAAGACGCTGGAGTTCATCAACGACCGCGCCGAGCGCTACACGACCCACCGCGATCCGGACGCCGCGCCGCTCAGCCCGCGCGAGGAGCTGGACCAGACGCTCCTCCTCGAACTCCAGGACTCGACCGAGGTCAGGGAGAACAGCAGCGCCTGGGGCGAGCTCAGGGCCAGCGCCGTCTTCGACGACCTCCTGCGCGAGGATCTGGCCCGGGCCACTCTGGTCTGGGTCCAGGAGGTGGCCGCGCTGCTCGGCCAGGTCCGTCCGATGGCCCCGGCCGCCGCCCTCACCGCCTCCGCGGAACGGCTCACCGCGCTCCTGGAGGGCCTCAGCATGCGCTGGCTCAGCGGCACGCTCACGATCGCGCACGCCCGGACCCTGATGAGCGACGCCATCGGCGCCGAGGTCACCCGGCTGAGCCGCTGACCGCACCGCGACCCGTGGGGCCGTCCTCCGGAGGACCGGCTGCACGTCCTTCGACCCCTCGACTGACCGAACTTTCAAAACCCATGGCTCTCCTCTTGACTGAATTTTCAGTCGAGAGGAGGATGCTGTTCACACCGCGTACCCGTCCCGCACATCCGCCAGGCTGAGCCGGCCCCCGCCGACGGGTACTTCTGGCGAGACGAAGAGAGACCCGTGATGACTGCATTCCGTATGCCCGCCGAGTGGTCCGCGCACGAGGGGTGCCTGATGGCCTGGCCCGTACGGGAGGACCTGTGGAGCAGCGTCCTCGACGACGTCAAGGAGGAGTACGCGAACGTCGCCCGCGCCATCGCCGCCTTCGAGCCCGTGACCATGGTCGCGCCGCCCGGCCACGGCGACGACGCCCGGAAGCGGTGCGGCGACGGGATCACCGTGGTGGAGCTGACGCAGGACGACTCCTGGTTCCGGGACTCCGCGCCGCTCTTCGTCCTCGACGGCGACGGCAACCGCGCCGGAGTGGACTTCCGCTTCAACGCCTGGGGCCGCAAGCACAGTCCGTACGACTCCGACGACCGCGTCAGCGCCCTCCTCCTGGAGCACCTCGGCGTCGAGCGCATCGCCTCCGACATGATCCTGGAGGGCGGGGCGATCACGGTCGACGGCGAAGGCACCCTGATCACCACCGAGCAGTGCCTGCTCCACCCCAACCGGAACCCCGGTATGAACCGCGACGAGATCGAAGCGGAACTGAAATCCCAGCTCGGCGTGGACAAGGTGGTCTGGCTTCCGTACGGAGGTCTGCTGGACACGGAGACCGACGGGCACGTCGACGGCGTCTGCGCCTTCGCCGCTCCCGGCAAGGTCGTCGTCTCCCTGCCCGACGACCCCGCGCACCCCGACCACGCCCGGATGCGTGCCAACCGGGCCGTGCTCGAAGCCTCGACCGACGCCCACGGACGGCCGTTCGAGATCGTCGACGTCCCGCAGACCGCGTTCACCGAGATCGCCGGCGTCGAGGTCGAGGTCTCGTACCTGAACTACTACGTGGCCAACGGCGGCGTCGTGGTCCCGGTGGCCGGCGTGCCCCAGGACGACGAGGCGCTCGCGGTCATCGCCGCGGCCTACCCCGGCCGCGAGGTCGTCGGGGTGCGGGCGCCCGCGATCGCCTACGGCGGCGGCGGGGTCCACTGCATCACCCAGCAGGTCCCCGCAGTGCCCGCCACGGCCTGACCGAGAACGGACCGCTCCCGGAGGGCCGCTCCAGCGGCCCTCCGGCCCCCGCACCCCTCACGGAAAGAGAGCGCGACGATGACCACACCCCTGCCCCCCGGCAGCAGACGCCCGCGCGGCAGGCGCGGACGGCTCGCCGTGACGACCGCCGCCCTGACCTCCCTCGTGGCCCTCGCCGCCTGCGCGGGTCCGCCGAAGGACGCCGGCACCGGCGGCACCCCGGCCAGGCTCTCCGCCTCCACGCCGCCCGCCCGCGGCGCGATCGACTCCTTCACGTGGGCCGTCTACGCCGAGCCGCCCACCCTCGACTACACGCTCGCGTTCGACTACCCGCAGAACACGATCCTCTCCAACGTGTGCGAGAGCCTGATGCGCTGGACCCCCGGGCTCACCCTCGAACCCGGCCTCGCCCGGAAGGCGTCGAACCCGGACCCCACCACCTGGGTCTACGACCTGCGCCCCGGCGTGCGCTTCCACGACGGCAGGACGATGACCGCCGACGACGTGGTCTACAGCCTCGGCCGCCAGCGGGACCCGGACAACGCCGCCGCCTGGGCCCAGAACTTCCAGAACGTCACCTCCATAGAGAAGACGGGTCCGCTCCAGGTCACCGTCAAGCTCCGGAAGCCCGACTCCCAGTTCCCCCAGTACATGGCGACCGCCGCGGGCGTCGTCGCCTCCAAGGCGGGCGTCGAGGCGGCGGGGAAGAACTACGGCACCACCGGCGGCCTGGCCTGCACCGGCCCGTTCGAGCTCGGCACCTGGAGCAAGGGCCAGTCCATCGAACTCGAACGCTTCGACGGCTACTGGGGCACCAAGGCCAAGGCGAAGAAGGCCGTCTTCCGCGTCCTGACCGACCCCTCCGCCCGCACCAACGCCATGCTCAGCGGCGAGGTCGACGGCGGCTACCTCATCCCCACCGAGAGCTACGGCCGGCTGCGCGAGAGCGGCATCGGCACCCTGTACTTCGGCGAGGGCCTCAGCACGGTCAACGTCAACATCACCGACATGCGGGGCCCGCTCGGCGACCTCCGGGTCCGCAAGGCGCTCTCCCTGGCCCTCGACCGGTCCGGGTTCGTCAGGGCCGGACTCGGCGGCGCGGGCACCGTCACCAGCTCGCTCACCACCCGCGCCGCCTGGGCCGGAGCCTCCGAGCAGACCCGCAAGGCCGCCTTCGCCGCGCTCCCGCCCGCGACCCAGGACATCGAGAAGGCCAAGGCGCTGATCAAGGAGGCGGGGGCCACCGGCAAGACCCTGACCGTCGCCACCAGCTCGATCGGCCAGGACGTCTCCCTCCTCGCCACCGCGATCCAGGCGGCGGGCACCCAGATCGGGCTGAAGATCAACCTGCGGACGATCGCCCCCAACGCCTTCACGGCGCTCTTCACCGACCCCGAGGCGCGCGAGGGCATCGACATGTTCCCGCTCACCTACTACGACTCGATCACCGACCCGCTGGACCTGCTCACCAACTTCAAGACGGGCGCCTACCTGAACTTCGCCGACTTCAGCGACAAGGGGTACGACGCGCTGGTCGACCAGGCCACCTCCGTCTACGAGCCGGAGCAGCGGATGAGGATCGAGACCGAGCTGCAGAAGAGGGTGGCCGAACAGCTGCCGTGGATCCCGGTCGCCGAGTGGCCCACCGCCGTCTTCCTCAACAAGAGGATCACCGGCGCCCCCACCACCATCGCGTACATGTACTACCCGTGGGCCGCGGACGTCGGCGCCGCGGCCCCGGGAGCCGCTCAGTGAACTTCGTGAGGTTCGCCGCACGCCGGGTGGCGGAGATGGCCGCCACCCTGCTCGCCGCGTCGTTCGTGGTCTTCGGCGCCATGTACCTGGCACCGGGCAACCCGGCAAGCTTCCTGCTCTCCGGCCGCTCCGCCTCGCCCGAGGCGCTCGCCGCGATCAACGCCCAGTACCACCTCGACGACCCGTTCCTCGTCCGCTACGTCAGCTGGCTCGGCGACATCGTCCAAGGGGACTTCGGGCGGTCCATCACCTACCGCACCGACGTCTCCCGGCTCCTGGCCGACCGCCTCCCCACCACGCTGCTGCTCGTCGCGATGGCGCTGGTCGTGGTCGCGGTGGTCGGACTCGCCCTCGGCTGGGTCGGCGCCGTCCGCGGCGGCGCCACCGACTCGGCCGTCCTGGTCGGCACCACGCTCGCCGTCGGCACCCCGTCCTTCGTCGCCGCCGTCCTCCTCCAGGGACTGTTCGCCGTCAACCTCGGCTGGTTCCCCAGCAGCGGATCCGGCGACGGCTTCCTCGACCAGGTCTGGCACCTCACCCTGCCGGCCGTCGCCCTCGCGCTCTACCTGATCGGCATGCTCGCCCGGGTCACCCGCTCCGCCATGGTCGAGGCCCTCGACAGCGAGCACGTCACCGTCGCCCGCAGCCGGGGCGTCCCCGAGAGCCAGGTCATCCGCCGCCATGTGTTCCGCAACTCGCTGGGCACCGTCCTCACCACCGGCGGACTGATCGTCTCCACCCTCCTGGTCTGCACGATCCTCGTGGAGACCGCCTTCAGCATCGGCGGCATCGGCCAGCTCCTGGAGCTGTCCACCACGACCAAGGACTTCCCGACCGTCCAGGCCATCTCCTTGATCATCGTCGCTCTCTTCATGACCGTGAACCTGATCGTCGACCTCCTGCTGCCCCTGGTCGACCCGCGGATCACCCTCGGATCGAGGAGTTCCTCCGTATGACCGCCGTCCTGACCCGCAGGCCCGGCCTCGCGAAGATCCGCACCGCCCGGTCCCCGCTCCACCTGGTCTGCCTCGGCCTCGTCGCCCTCGTCACCGCCGCCGCGCTCCTCGCGCCCTGGCTCGTGCCGTACGACCCCAACGCCGTCGACCTCGGCAACGCGCTGGCCGGACCGTCCCCCGAGCACCTGCTCGGCGTCGACGCGGCGGGCCGCGACACCTTCTCGCGGCTCCTCCTCGGCGCCCGCACCTCGCTCCTCGGCCCCCTCGGAGTCGTGGTCTTCTCCACGGTCGCCGGAGTCGCCGTCGGCCTGGCCGCGGGCTGGCGCGGCGGCTGGCTCGACTCCGTCCTCTCCCGCAGCACCGAACTGGTCTTCGCGTTCCCCGGGATGCTCCTCGCGATCCTGATCATCTCGATCCACGGCGAAGGGCTGCTCGCCCCCGTCATCGCCCTCTCCGTCGCGTACCTGCCGTACGTCAGCCGGCTCACCCGCTCCCTCGTCCTGGCCGAACGCAAACGTCCCTACGTCAGCGCCTACCAGGTCCAAGGGCACTCGGCGCTCCAGATCTCCCTGCGCCACATCCTGCCCAACATCGCCCCCGTCGTCCTCGCCCAGTCCACCATCAACTTCGGCTACGCACTGATGGACCTCGCCGGCCTGTCCTTCCTCGGCCTCGGCGTACCCGCGCTCACCCCCGACTGGGGCCGCATGGTCTTCGACGGCCAGACCGCCATCCAGCAGGGCTACCCGCTGTCGGCGATCCTGCCGTCCGTCCTCATCGTGCTCACCGTCGTCGCCTTCAACGTCGTCGGAGAACGCTGGGCCGACCGCGTCGCCAGGAGAGACCGATGACCACCGACACCACCCCGTACCCGCTCCACGTCCAAGGGCTGCGCATCACCCTGCCCGGCACGGCCCGCCCCGTCCTCGACGGCGTCGACCTCCACGTCGCCGCCGGCGAGACCGTCGCCCTCGTCGGCGAGTCCGGCTCCGGCAAGACCCTCACCTCGCGCAGCGCCCTGAACCTCCTGCCGCCCCGCGCCGTCGTCGAGGGCACCGTCCGAGTGGGCGGCGAGGACGTGCTCACCCTGGGCGCCGACCGGCTGCGCGCCCTGCGCACCGGCACGGTCTCCATGATCTTCCAGGACCCGCGTGCCGCCCTCAACCCGATGCGCCGCATCGGCGACTTCCTCATCGAGAGCGTCACCCTGACCGGAACGATGACCCGGGCGGACGCCACCGCCCGCGCCGGGGAACTCCTCCGGGCCGTCGGCCTCGACGAGTCGGCGATGCGCACGTACCCCGGCCAGGTCTCCGGCGGCATGCTCCAGCGCGTCATGATCGCCGCCGCCCTGATGGGCGACCCGGCCCTCGTCCTCGCCGACGAGCCCACCACCGCGCTCGACGTCACCACCCAGGCCGAGGTCATCGCGCTCCTCGCCGAACTCCGCGCCCGCTTCGGCACCGGCCTGCTCTTCGTCACCCACGACCTCGACCTCGCCGCCGCCATCAGCGACCGCGTGTACGTCATGTACGCCGGGCGGATCGCCGAGAGCGGCCCCGCCGAGGCGCTCTTCGCGCGGCCCCGGCACCCGTACACCGCGGCTCTCCTGGCCTCCACCCCCCGCCTCGAAGCCCCCCGGGGACGGCTCGCCGCCATCGACGGCCAGCCGCCCGACCTCCGGCAGGAGCTCGTCGGCTGCCCGTTCGCCGCCCGCTGCCACCTGGCCACCGAGATCTGCGACCAGCAGGCTCCCGAGCCCAGGACCGCACCCGGCAGGCCGCACCACCAGGCCGCCTGCCACCACAGCGACCGACTCGAAGGGAGCCCCGTCGATGCCTGAGAACGTCCTGGAGGCCGTCGGCCTCCACCGCGCCTTCGGGAGCGTCCGCGCCGTCGACGACGTGTCCTTCGCCCTCCCCGAGGGCGGCTCCCTGGGCATCGTCGGGGAATCCGGCTCCGGCAAGACCACGACCGCCCGGATCGTCGTCGGCCTCGAACGGGCCGACTCCGGGGACGTCCTCGTACGGGGAAGGGCCCGCGACGCACGTCACCGCGGCCGGGCCCGGCGCCTGGCCCGCGCGCGCGAGGTCCAGATGGTCTTCCAGGACCCGTACCTCTCCCTCGACCCCCGGACCAGCGTCGAACAGGTCCTCCGGGAGACCCTGAGCCTGCACTTCCCCGGCACCGACCACGACCGGCGCGTCCGCGAACTCCTCGACCTGGTCGGCCTGGGCACCCGCGCCGCCGACGCGCGGCCCCGGCAGCTCTCCGGCGGCCAGCGCCAGCGCGTCGCCATCGCCCGCGCCCTCGCCGTCGAACCCGCCGTCCTCGTCCTCGACGAGGCGGTCGCCGCCCTCGACGTGTCCGTGCAGGCGCAGATCCTCAACCTGCTCGCCGACATCCGGGAGGAGACCCGGATCGGCTACCTGTTCATCACCCACGACCTCGGCGTGGTCCGGTGCGTCACCGACGACGTCATCGTGATGCGCCGGGGCCGGGTCGTCGAGGCGGGCCCCACGGCCGAGGTCCTCGCCGCGCCCCGGCACCCCTACACACGGCTCCTGCTGGAGTCGGTGCCCAGGCCCGGCTGGGACCCCGAGGCGATCGCCGCGGCCCGCCGGGCGCTCTGACCGCACCCCCCACCGCGCAAGCAAGCACGTCGACACAGGAGGTCACACCATGAACGAACGCTCCGTCGCCCGCCACGCGGGCCCCGGCCTCAACCGGCGCCGGTTCCTCGCGGCGGCCGGCCTGACCGCCGCGGGCGCCGCCGTCGCCACCACGTTCCTCCCCGACCGGGCCACCGCCGCCCCCGGCACCTTCCGCGTGCCCGTCGAGGACGTCCGGCACACCCGCACCTGGATGGCCTTCCCGGACAGCACCGCGATCTGGGGCAACAAGCTGAGCGGCGTCCAGGCGGACATCGCCCTGATCGCCCGTACGATCGCGAAGTACGAGCCCGTCGTCCTGTGCGCCAACTCCACGAGCGCCGCCAAGGCCCGCTCGATGGCCGGACCCACCGTCACCGTCATCGGCTCCATCCCCGTCGACGACTGCTGGATGCGCGACACCGGCCCCGTCTTCCGCACCGACGGCTACGGCGGCCTCGACACCGTGGGCCTCAACTTCAACGGCTGGGGCAACAAGCAGGCCCACGCCAAGGACGCCCTCGTCGCCGAGCGGATCGCCGCCCACGTGGGCGTGCCGTTCACGTACGCCGACCTGGTCGGCGAGGGCGGCGCCATCGAGCAGGACGGCGCCGGCACCCTGATGGCGACCCGCAGCAGCCTGGTGAACCGCAACCGCAACCCCGGGATGTCGGAGCGTCAGCTGGAGAAGGCGATGTGCGACGCGTACGGCGCGTCCAAGGTCATCTGGTTCGACGGTGTCAAGGGCCAGGACATCACCGACGACCACGTCGACGCGACCTCCCGCTTCCTCGCCCACGGCGAGGCCCTGGTCCAGATGCCCGTCGCCGCGGACGACGACGCCTACGCCCGGGACGCCCGCCTGCAGTACAGCACCCTGTCCGCCTCGACGACGGCCAAGGGCAGGGCCATGGACGTGATGCGCCTCCAGGGCCCCGACTACAACCGGATCCGCTCCACCAACCGTGACTTCCTCGCCTCGTACGCCAACTTCTACCTCTGCAACGACGCGGTCATCTCCGCGCAGTTCGGCGACGCGAGGGCGGACGAGGCGGCGCGGGCGACGCTGCAGCGCCTGTACCCCGACCGGTACGTCGAGCAGCTGAACATCGACCGTCTGGGCACGGGCGGCGGCGGCATCCACTGCGTCACCCAGCAGCAGCCCGTCGCCTGACCCACGGAACTGAAATTCACGTCAGAGAGTTCCGTCCCGGTCATTGACTGAAATTTAAGTCAATCCCTAGGGTGAGCGCACCGTACAGCGCCGCACATCGCGCGGCGCTGTACGGCTTCATCGACGCACCCCCTGAACAGGAGCCCACATGGGGCCGGTTGACTCGCCGACGCATGAATCCGCACCGCACGCGGGCATCGAACAGCACTCGATCGACTGGGTGCCCCTCTCGGAACGGCACGGCACTCCGTCGAACGTCGGCGCCATCTGGTTCGTCGGCAGCCTCAACCTCACCGGACTCGCCACCGGCGTCGTGACGCTGTCCATGGGCGCCTCGCTCGTGTGGACGGTGGTCGCCACCGTCCTGGGCTCGCTCTTCGGGACGTTCTTCATGGCGTTCCACTCGGCCCAGGGGCCCCAGCTGGGTCTGCCCCAACTCGTGCAGTCGCGACCTCAGTTCGGCTACCTGGGCGCCGCGCTCACCGTCTGGGTGTTCGCCCTGGTCAACTACGTCGCCTTCAACACCTCCGACGCCCTCCTCTCCGGCCAGGCCATGAACCTGCTCACCGGGATGCCGAACACCCTCGGCTATCTCCTGGCCGCCGCGGTCGCCACCGTGATCGCCCTCTTCGGCTACGAGTGGATCCACCGGCTCAACAAGTGGCTCACCTGGCCCTTCGTCGCGATCACCGCGGCCGTCACCTCCTCCGCCCTGTTCGGCGGCGGACTGCCCGACGACGCCTGGGACGCGGGCCCGTTCGAACTCGCCCCGTTCATGCTCGTGTTCGTCTTCGTCGCCGGCTTCCAGCTGGGCTGGGCGCCGTACGTCTCGGACTACTCGCGCTACCTGAGACCGGACGTCCCGGTGCGCAGCACCTTCTGGTGGACGTACCTGCCCAGCGCCGTCTCCGGGATCTGGGTCTTCGTCCTCGGTGCCGTGGTCTCGGCCGGCGCTCCCGAGGGCACGGATCCGGTCACCGCCCTGAAGCTGTCGGCCGACCGGCTGTTCGGCGGGTTCGGCACGGTCGCGGTCGTCGTCCTGCTGGTCGGGCTGCTCTCCATCATGGCGATCAACCAGTACGGCGGCAGCCTCACGATGATCTCGATCGTGGACTCGTTCCGGCCGGTCAAGCCGACCCGGACCATCCGGGTCGCCACGATCGGGATCATGCTGGCCGCCGTCGGGACGGTCTCCACCCTCGTCGGCATCGACCAGTTCAACTGGTTCTTCGCCAACGTGGTGGTGGTCCTGACGTATCTGTTCATCCCGTGGACGGCCATCAACCTGGTCGACTTCTTCTTCGTCCGGCGCGGCCAGTACGTCGTGCGGGAGATCTTCAACCCGCGCGGGATCTACGGCCGATGGGGCTGGCGCGGAAACCTCGCCTACGTGATCGGGCTGGCCTGCATGGCCCCGTTCATGGTCATCACGGGCCTCTTCGTGGGGCCCGTCGCGGAGCGCCTCGGCGGTGTCGACTGCTCGATCCTCGTCGGCCTGCCGGTGGCCGGAGGTCTCTACCGGGTCTTCGCCCGAAGTCTCGACCTGGCCACCGAACGCCGGATGGTCCGGGAGGAGGGGCTGCTGGACCCACTCCACTGAGCACCTCGCGCCTGCACGTACAGAACCTTTGGGAGAAGGAGCACCACGTGAAGACAGAGCACGACGGCGAGCGCCCCGGCATCAGCCGCAGAACCCTCCTGGCCCGGACCGGAGCGGCCGCGGCCGCCCTGGCCGCCGGGCCCGTCCTCGGCGGGATCCAGCCGGCGATGGCCGCGTCCTGGCGCGTCCCCGGCGAGGACGCCCCGCACCGGCGGACCTGGATGGCCTGGCCCTCCAGCTCCACGATCTGGGGCAGCCTGCTGTCCAGGATCCAGGCGGACATCGCCAAGCTCGCCAAGGAGGTCGCCAGGTACGAACCGGTCGTCATGTGCGCGGACGGCTCCTCGGCCGCCTCGCAGGCGAGGACCGCGTGCGGCTCCACCGTCACGGTCATCAGCTCCATCCCCGTCTCGGACTGCTGGATGCGGGACACCGGACCGCTCTTCCGGGTCGACGGCGCGGGCGGCATGGACGCCTTCGGCCTCAACTTCAACGCCTGGGGCGAGAACGCCACGACCTTCTACGGCCTGCCCGCCTCCGCGTACTCCAAGGACCGGACGGTCGCCCCGAAGGTCGCCGCGTACACCGGGGTCTCCTTCGCGAACGCGTCCGTGGTCGGCGAGGGCGGCGGCATCGAGTACGACGGTGACGGCACCCTGATGGCCACCGAGAGCTGCTGGGTGAACAGCAACCGCAACCGTGGCAAGTCGCGCGCCCAGATCGAGGCGGAGCTGCTGTCCCGCTTCGGCGCCTCGAAGATGATCTGGCTGCCCGGCGTCAGGGGCCAGGACGTCACCGACGGGCACATCGACGGCACCGCCCGCTACATCAGGCCGGGTGTGGTGATGGTGCAGCTGGCGGGCGCCGTGCGTCCCGACGTCTGGACCGCCAACGCGCAGGCCATCCGTGACGTGCTGGTCAACGCCACGGACGCCCGGGGCCGGCGGCTCCAGGTCCTCACCATCCAGGGGCCCGACACCCTGCCCCGTATCCCCTCGGGCCAGCGGGCGGACTTCCTCAGCTCCTACATGAACTGGACGGTGACCAACCAGGCGGTCATCACCACCCAGTTCGGCGACACCGCCAAGGACGCGGCGGCCAAGACGGCGATCGCCGCCGCCTACGGGCGCCCCGTCGTCCAGCTCAACCTCGACAACCTCTACGGCAACGGCGGCGGTGGCGCCCACTGCGTGACGATGCAGGAGCCCGTCCGCTGAGCGAACCCCGCACGGACGGCGAGCCCGGGTCTCTTCCGAGACCCGGGCTCGCCACCTTTGTGCCTGATTCAGGGCGTCTTGGGCTCCCGGGAATGGACGCGTGGAGACGGAAGACGTTCCTCCGGAACCCTTGACGGTGCTCTTGGCGAAAACTACGTTCTGTCGGGCGGAAAACTGTTTCCACTTTGTGGAAATCTCCAATGGACTCCGCCCAGACCTCCAGAACACACGTGAGGGCCCTAGATGACTTCTGTGGATGCCCGGCAGCCCGAGACGGCAGCCGACGGAACCGCAAGTTCCGTTCTGTACACCTACGACCTGGCCCCGACCAAGAAGGAAGGCCGGAGCTGGGGCGCGTACAACGTCTTCACGCTCTGGGCCAACGACGTGCACAGCCTCGGCAACTACGCCTTCGCCATCGGCCTCTTCGCGCTCGGCCTGAACGTCTGGGGCATCCTCGCCGCCTTCGCGCTCGCCTCCGTGCTGCTCTTCCTGCTCCTGACCCTCTCCGGGTTCATGGGCCACAAGACGGGCGTGCCCTTCCCGGTCATGAGCCGCATCGCCTTCGGCATCAGGGGCGCGAAGATCCCCGCGGCCGTCCGCGGCATCGTCGCCATCGCCTGGTTCGGCATCCAGACCTATCTGGCCTCCACCGTGCTGAGCGCCCTGCTCGTCGCGCTGTTCCCCGGCCTGGCGTCCCTCGACGCGAACGCGGTGCTCGGCCAGTCGACCCTCGGCTGGATCACCTTCATGTCCCTGTGGGTCGTCCAGCTCCTCATCGTCAGCTACGGCATGCAGATGATCCGGCGCTACATGGCCTTCGCCGCGCCGACCACCCTCATCACCATGTGCGCCCTCGCGGTCTGGATGTTCGTCCGCGCCGACGCCTCGGTCTCCCTCTCCATCGACGCCCCGCTCACCGGCGGCGAGATGTGGCTGCAGATCCTCCAGGCCGCCGCGCTCTGGGTGGTCATCTACGGGACCTTCGTCCTGAACTTCTGCGACTTCACCCGCTCCGCCAGGAGCCGGGCCTCGATCGTGCGCGGCAACGTGATCGGGATCCCGCTCAACATGCTCTTCTTCGCCGTCATCGTCGTGGTCCTCACCGGAGCCCGGTTCAAGCTCGACGGCCGCGTCATCACCAGCCCCACGGACATCGTCCGGACCATCCCCAACATGGCGCTCCTCGCGACGGCCTCCCTCGCCCTGATCGCCCTGACGGTCGCGGTGAACCTGCTGGCCAACTTCGTCGCGCCGATCTACGCCCTCATCGACCTCTTCCCGCGCCGGCTCGACTTCCGGCGCGCGGGCGTCGTCAGCGCGGTCCTCGGCCTGGTCATCCTGCCGTGGAACCTCTACGACAGCCCGATCGTCGTGAACTACTTCCTCGGCGGGCTCGGCGCCCTCCTCGGCCCCCTGTTCGGCGTGATCATGGCCGACTACTGGCTGCTCCGTAAGTCCCGGGTCAACGTGCCCGACCTCTACACCGAGAACCCGCAGGGCGAATACCACTACCACCGCGGGTTCAACCCGCGCGCCGTCGCCGCCTTCGTCCCCAGCGCCGCCGTCGCCGTGGTCGTCGCCCTGGTGCCCTCCTTCCACTCCGTCGCCGGATTCTCCTGGTTCGTCGGCGCCGTCCTCGGCGCCGGGCTCTACGCGCTCGTCGCGGACCGCACGGCGCCCATGCGGGACGTGGACGGCGAGTCCCTCGCCGTCGCCGCCGAATGACCCACCGAGCCCCACGAACCGAACGAGCGGAAAGCCGGACCATGCGCATCCTCGTCGTCAACGTCAACACCACCCGGTCCATCACCGACGCCATCGGCCGCCAGGCCGCCGCCGCGGCCTCGCCCGGCACCGAGATCGTCCCGCTCACCCCGGACTTCGGAGCCGAGTCGGTCGAGGGCAACTACGAGAGCTACCTCGCCGCGATCGCCGTGATGGAGGCCGTCCGTGCCTACCCGGAACCCTTCGACGCGGTGATCCAGGCCGGGTACGGCGAACACGGCCGCGAAGGCCTCCAGGAACTCCTCGACGTCCCGGTCGTCGACATCACCGAAGCCGCCGCCACCACGGCCCAGTTCCTCGGCCGCAGCTACTCCGTCGTCACCACCCTCGACCGCACGGTCCCGCTGATCGAGGAGCGCCTGCACGTCGCCGGGCTCAGCGCCCGCTGCGCCTCCGTACGGGCCAGCGGACTGCCCGTCCTGGCCCTGGAGGAGGACGAGAGCACGACCGTCGAGGCGATCGTCGAACAGGCCGCCCGCGCCGTCGAGGACGACCGGGCCGAGGTCATCTGCCTGGGCTGCGGCGGCATGGCAGGCCTTGCCGAACTCGTCGTCGAGCGCACCGGCGTTCCCGTCGTCGACGGCGTGAGCGCGGCGGTGACCATCGCCGAGTCCCTCGTACGGCTCGGCCTGAGCACCTCGAAGGTGCGCACCTACGCGACGCCGCGCCCCAAGAAGATCGCCAACTGGCCCCCGCGCACGGCGTGACACCGGCGCGTCCGGTCCGTCCGGTCCCCCATCACCTCCACAGAAGAAGGAGCACATCCGTTGTCCGAGAGAGACCTGGTCCTGCGCTCGACGCGTGTCATCACCCCGGAGGGGACGCGTGCGGCGTCGATCGCCGTCGCGGGCGGGACGATCGTGGCGGTGCTGCCGTACGAGGCGGAGGTGCCGGCCGGTGCGCGGCTGGAGGACGTCGGTGACGACGTCGTGCTGCCGGGGCTGGTGGACACCCATGTGCACGTGAACGATCCGGGCCGCACGGAGTGGGAGGGGTTCTGGACCGCGACGCGGGCGGCGGCGGCCGGTGGCATCACGACGCTGCTCGACATGCCGCTGAACTCGCTGCCGCCGACCACGACGGTGGGCAACCTGCGGGTGAAGCAGGAGGTGGCGCGGGCGAAGGCGCACGTCGACGTGGGTTTCTGGGGTGGTGCGCTGCCGGACAACGTCAAGGATCTGCGTCCGCTGCACGACGCGGGGGTGTTCGGTTTCAAGTGTTTCCTGTCGCCGTCGGG
>NZ_JBEOST010000007.1:0-355532 GCF_040303145.1 Streptomyces sp. NPDC096079 | reverse complement strand
AACGCCCGGTTACATTCCGAACCCGGAAGCTAAGCCTTTCAGCGCCGATGGTACTGCAGGGGGGACCCTGTGGGAGAGTAGGACGCCGCCGAACAATTTTTAGCCTCAACCCCTGGACTATGTCCGGGGGTTGAGGCATTTTTGCGTTCTAGGCTGTCTGTCATGCGATACGACCTGGTCATCTTCGACAACGACGGTGTGCTCGTGGACAGCGAGCCGATTTCCAACACCTTGTTGGCCGGCTATCTGACGGAGCTCGGCCACCCCACCACGTACGAGGAGTCCGTCCGGGACTTCATGGGCTCCGCGATGCACCGGATCCACGAGCTCGTCGAGGAGCGCAGCGGGAAGCGGTTGCCCGGTGACTTCGACGAGGTCTTCCACGCGCGGGTGTTCGCCGCGTTCCAGGCGGAGTTGGAGGCCGTCGCCGGCGCCGCGGAGGTGCTCAAGGGGCTGGCCGCCGCCGGTGTTCCGTACTGTGTCGCGTCCTCGGGGAGTCATGAGCGGATCCGGGTGGGGCACCGGAAGACCGGGCTCGACGTCCACTTCGGGGACGGGGTCGTGTTCAGTGCCGAGGACGTCGGCCGGGGCAAGCCGGCGCCCGACCTGTTCCTGTACGCCGCCGAGCGGATGGGGGTCGCTCCCGAGCGGTGCGTCGTGGTGGAGGACAGCGGGCTCGGGGTGCGGGCCGCCCTGGCGGCCGGGATGGACGTGTACGGGTACACGGCGATGACGCCGGAGGCCAAGCTCAGCGGGGCGAAGGGGTACTTCCGGGAGATGGACGAGCTCCTCGCGATTTTGGGGATGTGATCCATCTACCCAGCGGTAGTTTCCGGCCGTACGCTGTGCCGCCATGACGGATGCGCGTGTGCGGCGGGGGCGGGGCTCCCTGGCGGTCAGTTTCTTCGTGCAGGGGGTCACCTTCGCCCTGCTCGTGACTCGAATACCGGCGATCCAGGACCAGTACGGGATCTCCGACGGGCTGCTGCCGGTCTTCCTGGCGGCGGTGCCGATCCTTGCGGGTGTGGCGAGCGTGGCGACCGAGAAGGTCGTCGCCCGGGTCGGCCCCGCGGTGGTGCTGCGGTGGGCGCAGCCCTTCGTGCTGCTGGCCCTGCTGTCCGTGGGGCTGGGGTCCGCGCTGTGGCAGGCCGCGATCGCGCTGGGGCTCTTCGGTCTGGCCGTGGGTGCCCTGGACGCGTCGATGAACATGCTGGGGGTGAGCCTCCAGCGGGCGTACGGGCGGAGCATCATGCTCGGCTTCCACGCCTCGTACAGCCTCGGCGGGATCGCCGGGGCCTCGCTGGCGTGGGTGGGGGCGCACTGGCATCTGTCGCTGTTCGTGTCCTACCTGCCGGTGGTGGCCGTGCTGCTGCCCGTGGCGTTCGTCGGCAGCCGGTGGTACGTGGCCGGTGACGGGTCCGCGCCGGACGGGGCCGGGGAGGGGAAGGGCGGCGGTGTCGTCTTCAAGGTGCTGCTGCCGCTCTGTCTCGTGATGACCTTCGCGTACATCGGGGACTCGACGGTCTCCAACTGGAGTGCCAAGTACCTCCAGGACGTGCTGCACAGCTCGGAGGAGCTGGCGACCGTGCCGTACAACGCGTACATGGTGACGACGCTGCTGGGGCGGGCCGTCGGGGACTTGGGGGTGCGGCGGTTCGGGGCCGTGGTGGTCGTCCGGGCGGGGGCGGTGCTCGCGGGGCTCGGGTTCGCGGTGGTCGCCGTGGCGCCGGGTGCCTGGGCGGGGATCGCCGGGTTCACGGTGCTGGGGCTCGGGCTGAGCGTGGTCGTGCCGCAGACCTTCGCCGCGGCGGGGCGTCTGTTCCCGGGGGCGAGTGACGCGGCGGTCGCGCGGTTGAACGTCTTCAACTACGTCGGGTTCCTCGTGGGGTCTCCGTTGGTGGGGGCGCTCGGGGACGCGTGGAGCTATCGGGGGGCCATGGTGGTGCCGATGGTGCTGGTGCTCTTCACGGTGGTGTATGCCACGTCGTTCGGTTCGCGCGAGGCCCGATACGGTGGCGGGCATGAGCGGCCGCGCACTGTTGATGTGGGATGAAGCTGTCACGCAGTACGACTTCGGGTCCGAGCATCCGATGGATCCGGTACGGCTCGCGCTGACGATGTCGCTGGTGCGGGCCTACGGGCTCGACCGGGCGGTGGACGTGGTCGCGGCGAAGCCGGCCGGGGACTCGACGCTGCGGCTGGTGCATCGTGAGGACTACGTGGCGGCGGTGCGGGCGGCCTCGGCCGATCCGCGCCGCGCGGACCAGGCGTACGGGCTGGGCACGGTCGACGATCCGGCGTTCGCCGGGATGCACGAGGTGTCGGCGCTGATCGCCGGGCAGTCGGTGGGCGCGGCGGAGGCGGTCTGGCGGGGGGAGGCCGCGCACGCGGTGAACTTCGCGGGCGGGCTGCACCACGCGATGCCGGGCGCGGCCTCCGGTTTCTGCATCTACAACGACGCTTCGCTGGCGATCGCCCGGCTGCTGGAGCTGGGCGCGGAGCGGGTGGCGTACGTGGATGTGGACGTGCACCACGGGGACGGGGTGCAGGCGGCGTTCTGGGAGGACCCGAGGGTTCTGACGGTCTCGCTGCACGAGCATCCGCGGACGTTGTTCCCGCAGACGGGCTGGCCTGAGGAGACGGGCGCGGCGGGGGCCGGTGAGGGCGGGGCCGTGAACGTGGCGCTGCCGGCGGGGACGGGGGACGCGGGGTGGGTGCGGGCGTTCCACGCGGTCGTGCCGGAGCTGCTGGCGGACTTCCGGCCGCAGGTGCTGGTGACGCAGCACGGGGCGGACACGCACTTCGAGGATCCGCTGGCGCACCTGGCGGTGTCGCTGGACGCGCAGCGGGCGGTGCAGGAGGCCTGTCACGAGCTGGCGCACACGTACGCGGAGGGGCGCTGGCTGGCGCTCGGCGGTGGGGGGTACGCGGTGGTGGACGTCGTACCGCGGTCGTGGACGCATCTGGTGGGGATCGCGGCGCACGCTCCGGTGGATCCGGAGTCGGTGATCCCCGCGTCCTGGCGGGACGAGGTGTACGCGCGGACCCGGCAGCCGGGTCCGCGGCGGATGACGGACGGGCGGTGGCCGGTGGGCTTCCGGGACTGGGCGGAGGGGTACGACCCGGCGGACCGGCTCGACCAGGCGGTGCTGGCGACGCGTAGGGCGGCGTTCCCGCTGCGGGGGCTGCTGGCCTAGCGGGAACGTTCTCCCGGGCGTTACGCCGACGGTGGGGTGTCCGGGAGGTTTGGATCCTCGGGCGGTGGTGTTCCGGCAGCATCGGACGGGTGTTGAGTACCGGGGCGTTGCGGGCGCATCTGTTGGCGTCGGGGTTGGCGGGCAGGGTGGCGACCTCGCGGGAGGAGAACCTGCGGAGCTATCGGCTGTTCGCGGCGCGTGATCCGCGGGTGCTGCTGGGGCTCGATCCGGTGTGGGGGTGGGACGAGGCGGGTCTGCTGCGTCTGATGGCGGACAAGTGCGGGGTGTCGGGGGATCCGGGGCACCGGTCGGGGCCCGACGTGATCGATCCGGAGCGTACGGTGCGGGGGCTCGACGCCTTCGCGGCGCGGCTGGGTGCGGCGGCGGCGCGGCGGGTTCCGGTGCTCCTGGGGACGGGGCATCCGCATCGTCTGCTCGGTTTCTACGTCGCTCTCGCAGACGCGTTGTCGGCGGCGGGATGTCTTGTCCTCACACCGGCGCAGGGGCGATGTGTCGACATAACGACCCGGTTCGGCGTACGCACGTACCTCCTCGACTACGTACGCGGGGTCGCGCTGGTACGGGAACCGGGGCCGTTCGGCGGGGGGCGTGTGCCGGGGGCGCACACCCATTCGCCGCTGCCGGTTAGGGCCGCTCTGGAGAGCGCGGCGGAGTGCGGCGGGCCGCTGCCGGAGCTCGTGGTGGGAGACCACGGATGGGTCTGCGGGGCAGGTCAGCTGGGTATCGAGGCCATCGGTCTCGCCGATACGGATGATCCGGCGCTGTTCGTGGGGGAGGCGGAGGGGCAGGTGTCGGTGGCCGTTCCGCTTGACGACGGCGTGCGCTCCGCCTCGTACCTCCCGCTGACGCGCTATGTACTCAATCGAGCGTGTCTGTCACGGTAAACGGCCGATGGCAGCTCCTCTTCCCCACTCGTACCACCCGCCCCTAGTCTGGAGCGTGAGCGCTCGACGACGAAGAGTCACCGGAGGGGAAGCCGGTGGGCGTCGCGGCGGAAGGTACAGGTGGGTCATGGCTGCTGGCGAACGACCTCTCAACGAGGTCAAGTTTCTGACCGTGGCGGAAGTCGCCTCGGTGATGCGCGTCTCGAAGATGACCGTGTACCGCTTGGTGCACAGCGGTCATCTGCCGGCGATCCGGGTGGGCAGGTCCTTCCGGGTGCCGGAACAGGCGGTTCACGAGTACCTGCGGGAGTCCTTCGTGGGGGTGGGGACCGCGTAGCGAGCGCGCGGCGAACAGCCGGTGAGCTGAGTCCGGCCCTCGGATTACTTGCGCGGTGCTCGGGACGGTAGGCTAGGCCGACGTAGGTCGTGTGGGCCCAGACGCCCCGCACCGATCCCCGCCGGGAGGCGGGGATGTTCCGAGAAGTGAGCGAGGGTAGTCGTGGGCTCTGTTATCAAGAAGCGGCGTAAGCGGATGGCCAAGAAGAAGCACCGCAAGCTGCTCAAGCGCACGCGCGTTCAGCGTCGCAACAAGAAGTAAGGCGACAGCTGCTTCGCAGCGTTTGTGCGTCAGGCGTGGCCCTTCACCGTTCGCGGTGGAGGGCCACGCTTTTTGTCTCGGGGAAACATCGAGGCGCTACGGTGTCGACCAACGGGAGCGACGACGGAAGGCGCTGATGTGGGCAAGGTCGTGCTCGTCACCGGTGCGGCCCGGCATCTGGGCGGCCGTTTCGTGCGGCGGATCCAGCGGGACCCGGAGGTGGAGCGGGTGATCGCGGTGGACGCGGTCGACCCGGCGCACCAGCTCGGCGCCGCCGAGTTCGTCCGGGCGGACATCCGCCGGCCGGAGATCGCGAAGGTCCTCGCCGAGCACGACGTCGACACGGTGGTCCATCTGGACGTCACCGGTACGGCGCTCGGCGGCGGCGGCCGGACGTCGGTCAAGGAGACCAACGTCATCGGCACCATGCAGCTGCTCGGCGCCTGCCAGAAGTCCCCGCGGGTCGGGCGGCTCGTCATCAAGTCCAGTACGAGCGTCTACGGCTCCGCGCCCCGGGACCCGGCCGTCTTCACCGAGACGACGCCCGCGAAGTCCCTGCCGAGCGGTGGCTTCGCGAAGGACGCCGTCGAGGTCGAGGGGTACGTCCGGGGTTTCGCCCGGCGCCGGCCGGACGTGGCGGTGTGCGTGCTGCGGTTCGCGAACATCCTGGGGCCCCGTGTCGACTCGCCGCTCGCCGAGTACCTGGCGCTGCCGGTGCTGCCGACCGTCCTCGGCTACGACCCGCGGCTGCAGTTCGTCCACGAGGACGACGTGATCGACGTGCTGCGCCTGGGCGCGCACGAGCCCCGCAGGGCGACCCAGAACAGCGGCACGTTCAACGTGGCCGGGGACGGGGTGCTGCTGCTCTCCCAGTGCGCGCGGCGGCTGGGACGCCCGACGGTGCCGGTGCTGCTGCCCGCGGTGACCTGGGTGGGCACGGCGCTGCGTACGGTCGGGATCACCGACTTCGCGCCCGAGCAGATCCGGCTGCTCACCCACGGCCGGGTGGTCTCGACGGCGCAGACGCGGGAGGTCCTCGGCTTCTCGCCGCGCTACTCGACGGCGGAGGCGCTCGCCGACTTCGCGCGCGGCCGGGGACCGGGGCTGCTGCCGCCCGAGCTGCTCGCCGGGGCGGTGGACCGGCTCGCCGGGCGGCTCGGCACTTCTGACGCTTCCCCCCTTCATCACGGCGCCTGAGGAGACCCGACTGCGATGGCGGACGCCAAGGTCATTCCGTTCGACGACGACCGCTCACGGGCCCGGCGACGGCCCGCCAGGGCCGAGGGCGAGGCGGCGGCCGTACGGGCCCTGCCGGGGCCCAAGGAGGCGCCTGGGGAGCCGGAGCCGGGCGCCCGGGGGGCGGCGCGGGCGGAGGGGCCGCAGGAGGCCGCGGTGCCGCCTCCCGCGAGCGGCTGGGAGCGGCGGCTCGCGGGCGGGCTGGCGTTCCTCCGGCGGCGGGTCACCGGCGCGTACGAGGTGGACGAGTTCGGGTACGACGAGGAGCTCACCGACCAGGTCCTGATGTCGCTGCTGCGCCCGCTGTACGAGAAGTACTTCCGGGTGGAGGTGAAGGGCGTCGAGAACATCCCGGCCGAGGGCGGGGCGCTGATCGTCGCCAACCACTCGGGGACGCTGCCGCTCGACGGGTTGATGATGCAGGTCGCCGTGCACGACCACCATCCGGCCGGGCGGCATCTCCGGCTGCTCGCGGCGGACCTGGTCTTCGTGCTGCCGGTCGTGAACGAGCTGGCCCGCAAGGCGGGGCACACGCTGGCCTGCGCCGAGGACGCGGAGCGGCTGCTGCGCTCCGGCGAGATCGTCGGGGTGATGCCGGAGGGCTTCAAGGGGATCGGGAAGCCGTTCGGGGAGCGGTACAAGCTGCAGCGGTTCGGGCGGGGCGGTTTCGTGTCGACGGCGCTGCGGGCCGGGGTGCCGATCGTGCCCTGCTCGATCGTGGGCGCCGAGGAGATATACCCGATGCTGGGGAACGCCAGGACCCTGGCGCGTGTGCTGGGGTTCCCGTACTTCCCGCTCACCCCGACGTTCCCGTGGCTGGGGCCGCTCGGGGCGCTGCCGCTGCCGACGAAGTGGACGATCCAGTTCGGCGAGCCGATCCCGACGGACTCGTACGCGCCGGAGGCGGCGGAGGACCCGATGCTGATGTTCAACCTGACGGACCAGGTGCGGGAGCAGATCCAGCACACGCTGTACAAGCTGCTGGTGCAGCGGCGGTCCGTGTTCTTCTGAGCGGTCTTCCCGGCGGTACGAAGAAGGGGCGCCCCCCGTCCGTGGGGGCGCCCCTTCTTCGTGTCAGCGAGCGTCCTCGCTGTCGATGCCGAGGCCCGGAAGCAGGCCCGGCAGGAGTGGTGGCAGGGTCACGTCCGGCATGTCCGGGGTGGACTGGCCCTCGGCGGGTGCCGTGGGTGCGCCCGTCGGGGAGGGCTTGAGCAGTCCGCCGGCGCTGCCGCCGAGGAGGCCGTCGTCCTCCGGTGAGCCCGTGCCGCTGCCCGTGCTCGGGGTGGCGCCAGGGCCGGTCCCGGACGGGTGGGGCGTGGCCGCGTGGCTGCCCGAGGGCGAGGACTCCTGGCCGGCCGGCGGCCGGTGGGTGTCCGTGCCCGGGGTGCTCTGGGTGCCGCCGGGCCTGCTGCGCGGGCTCTCGGAGCCGACCGCGCCCTTCTCGGGGGTGCGGGGCAGCACCGACTGGAGCGGCTCGACGTCTTCGTCTATGGCGTCGAAGACGTCCGTGACCTCGCTGCCGACGTCCGCCAGTTGGACGGGGAGCCGGTCGCGGAGGCCGTTCCAGGTGTCCCGGTGGGCCTGGGCGAAGGAGTTGAGTCGTGCCATCGGGCCGATCTCGCCGTCCCGGTCGTACGCCGCGCGGAGCAGCCGGTGGCCCTCGGCGGCATCGTGCTTCATTCCGCCCAGGACGCGGCGGATCTCGGCGAGTGACTCGTGGTCGAGGTCTCCGGCGCGGCCGCGCTCCATGAGGCGCCGGGCTTCGCTGAGGCGGGTGGAGGCCTGGTCGAGGTAGATGCCGCCGCGGTCCGCGTCGTCGTCCGCCATGCCCAGCTTGATGTCCTCCATGCCCCGCTTGAGCCCGTAGAGCGAGTCACCGGGGAGGGCGTCGGAGCTGGCGGCGGCCACGCCGCCGAAGGCGCCCGCCGCGACACCGACCGTGAGGCCGCCGGCGGCGAGGCCCTTGGTCCAGCGGGACCGGGGGCGGAGCTTCCGGAGCGGGGACGCCCGGTGGGCTCCCCTGCCTGCGGACGTCCGTTGCTCCGGCACCGTAGGGCCCGCTCCGGCACCCCCCTCCATGAGCATCGCTTCCATGGCGGCGACGAGCTGGGCTCGCTGCACCACCTTGACCTCGGGGTCGAGCTGTGGCTTCGGCAGTGTGCCGAGGCCGTTCGCCAGGGCCAACAGCCGCCCTTGTCCGGCGGGTTCGGCTGGTTCCGCCGGGGCCTCGGGCTGCTCGGCCGCCGCGTCCTCGGACGCCCGGTCCTCCAGGGCCTGGGCGAAGGCGTTCGCCCGCCGGTGCGCCGATACGTTCGCGATCACTGGCGGCACCTCCTCTCGTCATGACGGTCGACTCCCCGGGGTGTCCGGAAGGTTGCACACCTTGAGCACATCCACACGAAAGAGTGAGTGGCTGCGGACATGGCGTGACCACAGGGAGCCTGCATCCCGCACAACGAGCGGCGCGGCACTTGGGTTACGCGCGAAAGATGATCGGACCAGTGCGTCATCGAGGCGTCACCGACTGTGAGGGAGACGGGGGTCGTGGGGACGTGGGGGGAAGGGTGGGGGTGGGGGCGCGGAGCGGGGTGGAGGGGGGCGTGTGGGGGGTGCGGAGCGGTCAGCGGGCGTCGTCCGGGAGGAGACGGGCCAGGGTGCGGACGGCCCGGTACTGGAGGGTCTTGATCGCGCCCTCGTTCTTGCCCATGACGCGGGCGGTCTCGGCGACCGAGAGGCCCTGCAGGAAGCGCAGGGTCACGCACTCCTGCTGCTGGGGGTTGAGCCGCCGGACCGCGTCGAGCAGTGCGGCGTTGGAGAGGGACTCCAGGACGGAGTCCTCGGGGCTCCGCTCGACCTCGTTGGCGTCGAGCATCTCGCCGGTGGTGACTTCCAGGCGGAAGCGGCTGGACTTGAAGTGGTCGGCGACCAGGTTCCGCGCGATGGTGACCAGCCAGGCGCCGAAGTCGCGGCCCTGCCAGGTGAAGGTGGAGATCCGGCGCAGGGCGCGCAGGAAGGTCTCGCTGGTGAGGTCCTCCGCCGTCGCCTTCCCGCCGACGCGGTAGTAGATGTAGCGGTAGACCGTGTCGCTGTACTGGTCGTACAGGCGGCCGAAGGCCTCGGCCTCGCCGGCCTGGGCGCGCTCGACCAGGTCCATCATGCGGGCGCTGTCGCTGTCGGCGGTGGGGCGGCGGGCGGTGGTCGAGGTTCCGGAGCCGGAGCGGGCGCCCCGTCTGCTCACGGCGGCGCCGCCCTCGGCCAGGGCGTAGCAAGGGCCGGCGGGTGCCGGTGCGGCGAAGGCGAAGGCGGGGACAGGGCCGGCGTACGCGGTGGGGACGAAGCCGCGCAAGTGGTCGAGGACCGTTGCGCGCAGCGTAGCCAGGCCCGAGGTGTCAACCCCGACGTGTGGGTACACGGGACTCCCAGAGGCAGAGCTTCCATCACGTGCAGTGCG
The DNA here is from genome assembly GCF_040303145.1 of Streptomyces sp. NPDC096079. Lineage (NCBI taxonomy): Bacteria > Bacillati > Actinomycetota > Actinomycetes > Kitasatosporales > Streptomycetaceae > Streptomyces > Streptomyces sp. NPDC096079. Next base: position 346,145 of record NZ_JBEOST010000007.1, on the reverse strand, counting down.
GGACCGTTCACCCGTCGTGGCGACGTGAGGGGTCCTTTGTGCGTCTGAGGAGAATAACGCTTCGTACAGGCAGCGCTACACCCAGTTGCTCAAATCACCGGTTACGTCATTTCCGTTACTGCTTGCAGTCGAATAAGGGCCCAGTTCGTGACCGGTTGTTGATCGGTTTGCTTACGAGTGTGACTGCGCGGGCGTTGCGTTGTGCTCAAGTCCGGGAGGGGCGAGTGATTGTGGCCGCTGCTGGGTAAGGAGGCCGGAATGCCCGCGGGTCGACGTGTGCGGGGGTGTTCGACCACGGACGGGTGAGGGCGCCTGGTCCGGGGTTGTCGCAGATGATCGCAGCCGAAACGTATCGGCAGGGCTCGGCGAGCCGGGGCGCGTGATCCCCGGGCGGCGCGTCAGCGGCGGCGGCGGTGCAGGGCGACCGCGGCGGCGGTGCCGCCGGCCAGCGCGCCCAGGCCCGCGGCGGCGGGGATGCCGACCTTCGCGGCCTTGCGGCCGGTCCGGTAGTCGCGCAGCCGCCAGTCCCGGGCCTTCGCGTGCTTGCGGAGCTTGGTGTCCGGGTTGATCGCGTACGGGTGCCCCACCAGCGACAGCATCGGGATGTCGTTGTGCGAGTCGCTGTACGCGGCGCAGCGGCCCAGGTCGAGGCCCTCGGCGGCGGCGAGCGCCCGGACAGCCTCGGCCTTCGCCGGTCCGTGCAGGGGCTCGCCGACCAGCTTGCCCGTGTAGACGCCGTCGACCGACTCGGCGACCGTGCCGAGCGCGCCGGTCAGGCCGAGACGGCGGGCGATGATCGTGGCCGTCTCCACCGGGGCCGCCGTGACCAGCCAGACCTTCTGGCCGGCGTCCAGGTGCGCCTGGGCGAGGCCGCGGGTCCCGGGCCAGATGCGGTCCGCCATGTACTCGTCGTAGATCTCCTCGCCGATCGACATCAGCTCGGAGACGCGGTGGCCCTTGACGATGGACAGGGCGCTGTCGCGGGCGTCCTGCATGTGCTCCGGGTCCTCGACGCCGGCGATCCTGAACCAGGCCTGCGCCCAGGCGAAGCGCGCGAGTTCACGGCGCTGGAAGAACTTCCGCTTGTACAGGCCGCGGCCGAAGTGGAAGAGCGCGGCGCCCTGCATCACGGTGTTGTCGAGGTCGAAGAAGGCGGCCGCGCGGACGTCGCCGACGACCGGGAACTCGGGCTCGGCGGACTCGGCGGCGGACTCCTCGCGCTCCGCTTCCAGCTGGAGCGAGGACTTGCGCGCCGCCTCCGCGGCGGCCTCGCCTGCCAGGACGCTGCGCGCGGTGGCGGAGCGCCTACGGGGGGTGAGCCATCCCAGAGCGGCCATGCCGTTGAGCATAGCCAGTCTGTTCGGTACTTCCCGACTTGTGAGGATGCCGTGGTGTGAACAGTGGGGGACTCCCCTGTTACCTGGCGCCAGAATGGGCGTCATGTTCGGACGTACGAAGAAGAAGGACGCCGGGTCGCGGACCGTGACGCTGATCGGCAAGCCGGGATGCCACCTCTGCGACGACGCGCGCGCGGTGATCGAGGCCGTGTGCGCGGAGACGGGGGCATCCTGGGAGGAGAAGGACATCACCCGGGACGAGGAGCTCCACCGGGCCTACTGGGAGCAGATCCCCGTGGTCCTGATCGACGGCGAACAGCACACCTTCTGGCGCGTCGACGCCGGCCGGCTCCGGCGCGAACTGGGTGCGTGACCGAAAGACGGTTACCATCATGGACGTTTTGTTGGGTTTCGGGGGCAGTGGCGTGAGGAGAGTGTGCGGCTTTGCCCCCTTCGGGTTCTCGACGCGCTGACACACTCCGCGGTTCCGGGACGATACGAACCGGCCGCGTGACCCCGGTCACTTTGGGCAGACAAAACGGACACCATCTTTGTGCACGCGTTCACAAAGACATAGCCTGCATTCGACGGGGCGGTCTTGGGACATATGGCCGCCTGCAGCCCCGCTCATCCCGCAGGAGCACCGTGGCAACTGGCCGAACTCACCGACCGGCGACCCGTAGCCGAGGAATTCCCGAGGCCACCGTCGCCCGGCTTCCGCTGTATCTGCGCGCACTCACCGCGCTCTCGGAGCGTTCCGTACCCACGGTCTCCTCCGAGGAGCTCGCGGCCGCGGCGGGGGTCAACTCCGCCAAGCTGCGCAAGGACTTCAGCTACCTCGGCTCGTACGGCACCCGTGGTGTCGGCTACGACGTCGAGTACCTCGTCTATCAGATCTCCCGTGAGCTGGGCCTCACCCAGGACTGGCCCGTCGTCATCGTCGGCATCGGCAACCTCGGTGCCGCCCTCGCCGGCTACGGCGGCTTCGCCTCCCGTGGCTTCCGCGTCGCCGCGCTCATCGACGCCGACCCCGCCATGACCGGCAAGCCGGTCGCCGGGATCCCCGTCCAGCACAGCGACGACCTCGAGAAGATCATCAACGAGGACGGCGTCTCCATCGGCGTCATCGCGACCCCGGCCGGCGTCGCCCAGCAGGTCTGCGACCGGCTCGTGGCCGCCGGAGTCACCTCCATCCTGAACTTCGCCCCGACCGTGCTCTCCGTGCCCGACGGCGTCGACGTCCGCAAGGTCGACCTCTCCATCGAGCTGCAGATCCTCGCCTTCCACGAGCAGCGCAAGGCCGGCGAGGAGAGCAGCGCCGAGGACGACAGCGACGCGGCCGCCGAGCCCGAGACCTCCGCCGTCGCGCCGCCGGCCCCCCGTGGCGCCACGGGCGGCACCGGCCGCAAGGGACCCGACGGGGACGTCCCCGCGGTGATGCCGGCATGAGCCTCCTCGTCGTCGGGCTGAGCCACCGCAGCGCCCCGGTCTCCATCCTGGAGCGGGCCTCGCTGTCGGCGGACACCCAGGCCAAGCTGCTCCAGGACACCCTCGCCGCCGAACCGGCCGCCGAGGCCACCGTCCTGGCCACCTGCAACCGCATCGAGCTCTACGCCGACGTGGACAAGTTCCACGCCGGTGTCGCCGAGCTGTCCACGCTGCTCGCGCAGCACAGCGGCGTCGGCCTGGACGAGCTCACTCCCTATCTCTACGTGCACTACGAGGACCGGGCCGTCCACCACCTCTTCTCGGTGGCCTGCGGACTCGACTCCATGGTCGTCGGCGAGGGTCAGATCCTCGGCCAGATCAAGGACACCCTCGCCCTCGGCCAGGACCTCCACACCGCGGGACGGCTCCTCAACGACCTGTTCCAGCAGGCCCTGAGGGTCGGCAAGCGCGCCCACAGCGAGACCGGGATCGACCGGGCCGGGCAGTCCCTGGTCACCTTCGGCCTGGAGCAGCTCGCCCAGGACACCGACGTCGAGACCTGGGCCAAGGGCAAGCGGGCCCTCGTCATCGGCGCCGGCTCGATGTCCTCGCTCGCCGCCGCCACGCTCGCGCGCTCCGGCGTCTCCGAGATCGTCATCGCCAACCGCACCCTGGCCCGCGCCGAGCGGCTCGCGCAGATCCTGAGCGAGCCCGGAGGGACGGGCGTCACCGCACGCGCGGCCGAGATGGTTGCCGTCGGCGACGAACTGACACGTGCCGACGTCGTCGTCTCCTGCACCGGCGCCACCGGACTCGTCCTCACCGGCGAGGCCGTCGAGGACGCCGCACGCGGCCGCCGGGCACCCCAGTACCTCCTCGACCTCGCGATGCCCCGCGACATCGACGCCGCCGCCCACCGCGTCCCCGGCGTCCGGCTCGTCGACATCGAGTCGCTCGCCGAGGCCTCCGCCGACGCCCCCATGGCCGCCGACGTCGACCAGGTCCGGGGCATCGTCTCCGACGAGGTCGCCGCCTTCGGCGCCGCCCAGCGCGCCGCCCACATCACCCCGACCGTCGTCGCCCTGCGCACGATGGCCGCCGAGGTCGTCGCGGGCGAGGTCGCCCGGCTCGAAGGCCGCCTCCCCGGCCTCGACGACAAGCAGCGCGCCGAGATCACCCAGACCGTGCGCCGGGTGGTCGACAAGCTCCTGCACGCGCCGACCGTGCGGGTCAAGCAGCTGGCCAGCGAGCCCGGCGGCGCCGGGTACGCGGACGCGCTGCGGACACTCTTCGACCTCGACCCGGAGACGGTGGCTTCTGTCAGCCGGGCCGACCTGAATGACGCCGACGTCAAGAACCGAGGGCGAGTATGACCGAGAGGGCACTGAGGCTCGGGACCAGGCGCAGCAAGCTCGCCATGGCCCAGTCCGGGCACGTGGCCGACGCCGTCCGGCAGCTGACCGGCCGGCCCGTCGAGCTCGTGGAGATCACGACGTACGGGGACACCTCCCGGGAGCACCTGGCGCAGATCGGCGGCACCGGCGTCTTCGTCGCCGCGCTCCGCGACGCGCTGCTCGCCGGCGAGGTGGACTTCGCCGTGCACTCCCTGAAGGACCTGCCGACCGCACAGCACCCCGACCTGGTGCTGGCCGCGATCCCGCCGCGCGAGGACCCGCGCGACGTACTGATCGCGGGCGAGGGCGTCACGCTGGACACGCTGCCCCAGGGCGCGCGCGTCGGCACCGGCTCCCCGCGCCGGATGGCGCAGCTCCACGCCTACGCGCGGAGCCACGGCCTGGACATCACCTGCGTCCCCATCCGCGGCAACGTCGACACCCGCGTCGGCTACGTCCGCGAGGGCGAGCTGGACGCGGTCGTCCTGGCCGCGGCCGGACTCAACCGCATCGGCGGGACCGACGAGCTCCTCGGCGGCCTGTCCGCCGAGCGGCTGCCCGTCGACACCGTCCTGCCCGCCCCCGGCCAGGGGGCCCTGGCCGTCGAATGCCTGGCGTCGAACACCGAACTCGTCGCCGCGCTCGCGCCGCTCGACGACCCGCACACGCGGGCCGCCGTGACCGCCGAGCGATCCCTGCTCGCCGCCCTGGAGGCCGGCTGCTCCGCACCTGTGGGTGCGCTCGCCGACCTGCTGGCCGACGACCCCGGTCACGGGCAGGTTGTCACCGAAATGCGCCTGCGCGGCGTCGTCGGCACCACCGACGGCTCGACGCTGGTGCAGCTGTCCACCACCGGACCCGTACCCACCTCGCACGACGAGGCCCTGGCGCTCGGACGCGAACTCGCGGACGAGATGCTCGCCAAGGGTGCGGCCGGTCTTATGGGGGAGCGAGCACTTTGAGCCCCACCAGCCCGACCACCAGCCCCCTGTCCCCGGCCTTCGCGGGTCATGGGCACGTCACGTTCCTCGGCGCAGGCCCGGGTGACCCCGGACTCCTGACCCTCAGGGCCGTCGAGGCCCTCGCGGGCGCGGACGTCCTGATCGCCGAGCCGGAGGTGCTCGAGGTCGTTCGCGGCCATGCGCGCGTGGGGGTGAGCACGCCTGAGCTGACGGTTGTTGACGAGGCGTCAACAACCGCCGGTGTCCCCGTGTTGAGGGATGCGGCCAATCTTGTCATGGAGGCCGCGAGGGGCGGCAGGCGGGTCGTCCGTGCGGTGACCGGCGACCCCGGACTCGACGGCAACGCGGGCGCGGAGATGCTCGCCTGCGCCGCCGAGGGCATCCCCTTCGAGGTCGTCCCCGGCGTCGCCACCGCCGTCGGCGTGCCCGCGTACGCCGGTGTGCCGCTGCGCGACGCACAGGGCACCGACGTGCGCTTCGTCGACGCCCGCACCGCCGACGAGCGGTGCTGGTCCGAGGTCGGTGCCTCGGACGGGACCGTCGTCGTCTCCACGTCCCTGGACTCGGTCGCCGCCGCGGCCGGCGAGCTGGTGGCGGCTGGCCGTAAGCCGGACACCCCGCTCACCGTGACCATCGCCGGCACGACCACGCGCCAGCGCACCTGGAACGCGACGCTCGGCACCATCGCCCAGGTCTTCAAGCAGGGCAAGGTGCTCCCCTCGCCCGAGGGCCACCGGCCGGTCATAGCCGTGGTCGGCGAGCGCAGCGCCCCGGCGCAGCGGGACCAGCTGTCCTGGTTCGAGTCCAAGCCGCTCTTCGGCTGGCGGGTCCTCGTGCCGCGCACCAAGGAGCAGGCCGCGTCGCTCTCCGACCAGCTGCGCTCGTACGGCGCCGTGCCGCACGAGGTGCCGACCATCGCCGTCGAGCCGCCGCGGACCCCGCAGCAGATGGAGCGGGCCGTCAAGGGACTCGTCACCGGACGGTACGAGTGGATCGCCTTCACCTCCGTGAACGCGGTCAAGGCCGTACGGGAGAAGTTCGAGGAGTACGGGCTCGACGCCCGCGCCTTCGCCGGGATCAAGGTCGCCGCGGTCGGCGAACAGACCGCCGCCGCGCTCGTCGACTTCGGCGTGAAGCCGGACCTGGTGCCGAGCGGGGAGCAGTCCGCGGCAGGTCTCCTCGAGGACTGGCCGCCCTACGACCCGGTCTTCGACCCGATCGACCGTGTCTTCCTGCCGCGCGCCGACATCGCGACCGAGACGCTCGTCGCGGGGCTCATCGAGCTCGGGTGGGAGGTCGACGACGTCACCGCCTACCGGACCGTACGGGCCTCGCCGCCGCCGGCGGACACGCGTGAGGCGATCAAGGGCGGCGGCTTCGACGCCGTGCTCTTCACCTCGTCCTCCACCGTGCGGAACCTCGTCGGCATCGCCGGCAAGCCGCACAACGTGACCGTGATCGCCTGCATCGGGCCCGCCACGGCCAAGACGGCCGAGGAGCATGGGCTGCGCGTCGACGTGCTCTCGCCCGAGCCCTCCGTCCACAAGCTCGCCGAGGCCCTGGCGGACTTCGGCCTGCGGCGTCGCGCGTCGGCCCTGGAGGCCGGGGATCCGGTGACGCGGCCGTCGGAGCGACGGCCGGGGGCGCGGAGACGCCGGACGACGTAGTCGCCTTCCCCGGGGTGCGGGTCCGCTTGCGCGGGCCCGCACCCTTTCGCATGGGAGCCCGCCTGGGCGGGGGCGCGCCCTTCGCGTGGGGCCGGGGCGGTTGGTGGTCCGCCTGGGCGGGGGCCGCACCCTTCGCGTGGGGCCGGGGCGGTTGGTGGTCCGCCTGGGCGGGGGCGCGCCCTTCGCGTGGGGCCGGGACCGGGGCCGTATGCCCACAACCTGTCTGTAAGGGCACGGGGGCGGCGGGCGTAGCCTCGGGTTATGAACTCGTACGGATCCTTTCCCGGGGCGCGCCCGCGGCGGCTGCGGACGACGCCCGCCATGCGGCGGATGGTGGCCGAGACGCGCCTGCATCCCGCCGACCTGATCCTGCCCGCGTTCGTGCGCGAGGGCATCACCGAGCCCGTGCCGATCCAGGCCATGCCCGGCGTCGTGCAGCACACGCGGGACACCCTGCGGAAGGCCGCCGTGGAGGCGCTGGAGGCCGGGGTCTCCGGGATCATGCTCTTCGGCGTGCCCGAGGACGCCAAGAAGGACGCCGCCGGCAGCGCCGGGACCGACCCCGACGGGATCCTCCAGGTCGCCATCCGGGACGTGAAGGCCGAGGTCGGCGACGACCTCGTCATCATGTCCGACCTGTGCCTCGACGAGTTCACCGACCACGGGCACTGCGGCGTCCTCGACGCCGACGGCCGCGTCGACAACGACGCCACGCTGGAACGCTACGCCGAGATGGCCCAGGTGCAGGCCGACGCCGGCGTCCACATGGTCGGGCCCTCCGGAATGATGGACGGGCAGGTCGGGGTCGTCCGCGACGCGCTGGACACCATCGGCAAGGAGGACGTGTCGATCCTCGCGTACACCGCGAAGTACTCCTCCGCCTTCTACGGCCCCTTCCGCGAGGCCGTCGGCTCCTCCCTCAAGGGCGACCGCAAGACCTACCAGCAGGACCCCGCCAACCTCCGCGAGTCCCTGCGCGAGCTCGCGCTGGACCTGGAGGAGGGCGCCGACGTCGTCATGGTGAAGCCCGCCGGGCCCTACCTCGACGTGCTCGCGAAGGTCGCCGAGTCGGTGGACGTGCCCGTCGCCGCGTACCAGATCAGCGGTGAGTACGCGATGGTCGAGGCCGCCGCCGAGAAGGGCTGGATCGACCGCGACAAGGCCATTCTGGAGACCCTCACCGGCATCCGCCGGGCCGGCGCCCAGATGATCCTCACCTACTGGGCCACCGAGGTCGCCCGGAACCTGTCCGCCGCGCGCTAGGGCCGGACAGCACTAGGGCCTGTCTTTCGGATCATGCCGGGCTCGCGGGGCCTGGCACGCGCGCTCGCCGCGTTGTCGTCGGTCGACAACTCCCCCAGCTACCGCTGGGAGGTGCCCCCACCGCGTTGCCTCCCTCCTCCGCCTTGCGATCGCACGCACCAGGCCCCGCTCCCTGATCCGGCCTGATCCGAAAGACAGGCACTAGTCCCACCAGAAGGTCCACACCGGGGTGTCCAGGAGGGCCTTCTCGGCGTACTCGCCCAGGGTGCCGTAGATCCCCTGCGTGATGTTGTCCGGGCAGAACGCGAGGTGCTCCGCCGCCAGCGCCCCGGCCTCCTCCGAGGTCCGGGGCGGAGCCGCCACCGACACCACCAGCTGGTCGAAGGTCAGCGCCACCACCCGGGCGCCGAACCGGTCCTCCCAGGACCGCAGCACCGCGCACAGGCGCGCCACGTCGTTCTCGTGGTTCACCGGCCCCGTCCAGCCGATGACCGCCGGTATGTCCGCGCTGCGCCGCGCCGGAACCAGTGCCGGGCGGGCGTCCTCCAGCCAGAAACCCGGCTCCGTCAGCATCTCCGCGACCGTGGCCGCCGCGGCCTCGGGGTCCGCGGCCGGGGGCTGCGCCCGCGCCAGGCCCGGCCAGGATCCTTCGCGGGCCGACCCCCAGAACCCCGCCAGCACCTCGTCCGCCTCGTGGTCCGCCGGGTCGCTCATCCGCTCCGGCTCCAGCTCCCACTCCTCCAGGCCCCGCTCCACGCCCAGCAGCACCGGCAGCAGCCCCGCCCCGCGGGCCGCCGGGCGCAGCGCGCTCCACGCGGCGGGCCCCGCCGGACCGTGGCCCGCCCAGAGCCACGGGTCGTCCGCCGGGCCCGCGAGCGCGCCGGGCGGCAGGTCGAGGCCGAGGGAACGGCCGGTCGGATCGGCCACGAGCAGGGGCAGCTGGTTCGGGATCATCGCCATGACCAGAACGTACGGGCCGGCACTGACAACGAGTGGTGGGGCACCACCGGGCGGCGCACCCTGGAGGAGTAGCCGACAGGTCCTCGGTGGAGGTGGTCCTCATGATGCACACGCTCGTCGGATGGCACGTGGAGATGGAGTTCCAGGAGGAGGGTGACCGGACGCGGGCCGCGGCCATGGTCCGGCTCTCCGACGGCACCGAGTTCCGGGCCCACGGGACCGCGAACCGGCACCCCTCCGATCCGGACCAGCTGCGGGTCGGCGAGGAGATCGCCGGCGCGCGCGCCCTGATGGACCTCGCCTCCCAGCTGCTGCAGAAGGCCCACAAGGAGATCGACGAGGTGTCCGGCCGGACCTCGCACGCCATCCGCTGACACGACGAAGCCCCCGGCACGGCGGTCCGTACCGGGGGCTTCGCCTTCGAGGCCTCAGAGGCGCTCGGGCGTCCTGATGCCCAGCAGGGCCATGCCCTGGTGGAGCGTGCGGGCCGTCAGCTCGCACAGGAAGAGCCTGTTCTCGACCTGCTCGGGGGTGTCCGCCTTCAGGACCGGGCACTCCGAGTAGAACGTCGTGTAGTGCGAGGCCAGCTGGTACAGGTACGCCGCCAGCTTGTGCGGCGCGTACTCCGCGGCCGTCTCGGCGATCAGCTCGCCGAAACCGTCCAGGTGCAGACCCAGCGCCCGCTCCGACACCGCGAGCTCCAGCTCCCGGTGCGCCGCCGGCTTCGCGTCGCCCGCCTTGCGCAGGATCGACTGGATACGGGCGTACGCGTACTGCAGGTACACCGACGTGTCGCCGTTCAGCGACACCATCTGGTCCAGGTCGAACTTGTAGTCACGGGCCGCCGACGTCGACAGGTCCGCGTACTTCACCGCGCCGATGCCCACCTGCGCACCACGCTCGGCGATCTCCGACTCCGTCAGGTCCTGGGCCTTCTCCCGGACCACGGCCGAGGCACGGTCGATCGCCTCGTCCAGCAGGTCCACCAGCCTGACCGTCTCGCCCTCACGGGTCTTGAACGGCTTGCCGTCCTTGCCCAGGACCGTGCCGAAGGCCAGCTGGACGGCCTTCACCTCGTCGTTCAGCCAGCCGGCCCGCCGTGCCGTCTCGAAGACCATCTTGAAGTGCAGCGACTGACGGGCGTCCACCACGTACAGCAGGGACGTCGCCTTCAGGTTCCGCACCCGGTCACGGATCGCGGACAGGTCCGTCGCCGCGTAGCCGAAGCCGCCGTCGGACTTCTGGACGATCAGCGGCACCGGGTTGCCGTCCGGGCCCTTCACGTCGTCGAAGAACACGCACAGCGCGCCCTCGGAGCGGACCGCGACGCCCGACTCCTCCAGGATGCGGCAGGTCTCCGTCAGCATGTCGTTGTACCCGGACTCGCCGACGACGTCGCCGTCCTGGATGTCCATGTCCAGCTTGTCGAAGACCGAGTAGAAGTAGATCTTCGACTCGTCGACGAACCGCTGCCACAGCGCCAGCGTCTCCTCGTCGCCCGCCTGGAGGTCCACGACCCGGGCACGCGCCCGCGTCTTGAACTCCTCGTCGGAGTCGAACAGGGCCCGCGAGGCCTTGTACAGCCGGTTCAGGTTCGACATGGCCTCCTCGCCGGAGACCTCCGCCTCCGAGGAGTGGTCCAGCTCGTGCGGGTGCTCGATCAGGTACTGGATGAGCATGCCGAACTGGGTGCCCCAGTCGCCGATGTGGTGGCGCCGGACCACCGTCTCGCCGGTGAACTCCAGGATCTCGACCATCGCCGCGCCGATCACGGCCGACCGCAGGTGGCCGACGTGCATCTCCTTCGCCACGTTCGGCTGGGCGTAGTCGATCACCGTCGTGCCCGCCGCCTCGTTGAACGGCACGCCGAGACGCGCGTCCGCCGCGCGGGCCGCGAGGGTGTCGACGATCGCCGCGTCGGTCACCGTGATGTTCAGGAAGCCGGGGCCCGAGACCTCGATCTCCTTCAGGACGTCGTTGGCCGGGATCGCCTCGACGACCTTGGTCGCCAGCTCGCGCGGGTTGCCCTTGAGCTGCTTGGCCAGCGCCAGGATGCCGTTGGCCTGGAAGTCGGCCCGGTCGCTTCGTCGCAGCAGCGGGTCAGCGGAGGCGGCGTCCGGCAGAGCCGCCGAGAGGCCGTCCGCGAGGCGCTGCTGCACGGTCGAAGCGAGGGAAGGGACCGAGGCCATGAGCTTCCGTTCCTGTGTGAGACGTCAGGTCTAATTCGCTTGTCAAGTGTCCCATGGGAGCGCAACGTGATTTCCCCGCCTGTGGACAACCTCAGAGAGCGCTGTTCCGTCTGGGAGAATGGTTGTCGCAGGGCCGTCAGGCAGAACCACTCAGGAAGAAGGACGTACCGACCGTGGCTCAGAGCAGCACCGAGACCGACTGGGTCTCCCGTTTCGCGGACGAGGTCATCGCCGAGTCGGAGCGACGTGCGCCTGGCAAACCGGTCGTCGTCGCCTCCGGCCTCTCCCCGTCCGGCCCGATCCACCTGGGCAACCTCCGCGAGGTCATGACCCCGCACCTGGTCGCCGACGAGATCCGCCGCCGCGGGCACGAGGTCAGGCACCTGATCTCCTGGGACGACTACGACCGCTACCGCAAGGTGCCGAACGGCATCGAGGGCATCGACGCGTCCTGGGCCGAGCACATCGGCAAGCCCCTGACCTCCGTCCCCGCCCCGGCCGGCTCCCCCCACGCCAACTGGGCCGAGCACTTCAAGGCCGCCATGGTCGAGTCGCTCGCCGAGCTGGGCGTCGAATACGACCCGATCAGCCAGACCGAGCAGTACACGGCCGGCGCGTACCGCGAGCAGATCCTGCACGCGATGAAGCACCGCGGCGACATCGACGCCATCCTCGACCAGTACCGGACGAAGAAGGCCCCGAAGAAGCAGTCCCAGAAGCCCGTCGACGAGGCCGAGCTGGAGGCCGAGGAGGGCTCCGGCGCCGCCGGCGAGGACGACGGCTCCGGCGGCACCTCCGGCTACTTCCCGTACAAGCCCTACTGCGGGCAGTGCGAGAAGGACCTGACCACCGTCACCTCCTACGACGACGACACCACCGAGCTCGCCTACACCTGCGGGAACTGCGGCTTCGCCGAGACCGTCAAGCTCAGCGAGTTCAACCGCGGCAAGCTGGTGTGGAAGGTCGACTGGCCCATGCGCTGGGCCTACGAGGGCGTCATCTTCGAGCCCTCCGGCGTCGACCACTCCTCGCCCGGCTCGTCCTTCGTCGTCGGCGGCCAGATCGTCCGCGAGGTCTTCGACGGCGTCCAGCCCATCGGCCCCATGTACGCCTTCGTCGGCATCAGCGGCATGGCCAAGATGTCCTCCTCGCGCGGCGGCGTGCCCACCGCGGCCGACGCGCTGAAGATCATGGAAGCGCCGCTGCTGCGCTGGCTGTACGCCCGCCGCAAGCCCAACCAGTCCTTCAAGATCGCCTTCGACCAGGAGATCCAGCGGCTCTACGACGAGTGGGACAAGCTGGAGGCCAAGGTCGCCGACGGCTCCGTCCTGCCCGCCGACGCCGCCGCCCACTCCCGCGCCGCCCGCACCGCCGCCGGCGAGCTGCCCCGCACGCCGCGCCCGCTGCCGTACCGCACCCTGGCCTCGGTCATGGACATCACGGCCGGACACGACGAGCAGACCCTCCGGATCCTCACCGAGCTCGACCCCGAGAACCCGGTGGCCTCCCTGGACGAGGTCCGGCCGCGCCTGGACCGCGCCGAGAACTGGATCACCAACCAGGTCCCGGCCGACCAGCGCACCATCGTCCGCGCGGAGCCCGACACCGAGCTCCTCGGCTCCCTGGACGACGAGGGCCGCGAATCCCTCCGCCTGCTCCTGGAGGGCCTCGACACCCACTGGTCGCTCGACGGGCTCACCACCCTCGTCTACGGCGTCCCGAAGGTGATGGCCGGCCTTGAGCCCGAGGCCAAGCCCACGCCGGAGCTGAAGCTCGCCCAGCGGGCGTTCTTCGCCCTGCTCTACAAGCTCCTCGTCAGCCGCGAGACCGGCCCCCGCCTCCCCACCCTCCTCCTCGCGGTGGGCGCGGACCGCGTGCGCAAGCTCCTCGGCGCCTGACGCCCGGAGCCGCCCGGCCGGACACGAGAAGGGGCCGCCACCCGCATGCGGGTGGCGGCCCCTTCGGCCGTGCGGTCGCTCAGGGGGTGTCCACGTCGGCCCTCGCCTGCTGCACCCGCTCCTGCGCCGCCGGGACCGTCTGCCGCAGCAGGTCGATCTCCGACTCGGGGAACTCCGGAAGCCCGTACTGCTCGGCCACGAGCCGCGCCAGCTCGGCCTCGTCCGGGAACCGCTCGTGCTCCAGCACGTACGAACCCATGACCTTGTAGACGACGTCCTCGAACTCGTCGACCCGCGGCTCCGGCTGCTCCACGTACTCCGGGTACTCCACGAACTCCTCGGGACCCGCCGGAGGAACGTCCTCCGGCCCCTGCGGCACCGGGACCGGCATGGGCTCCAGGCCCTCCACGATCTGCGGGTTGTACGTCCCCTCGTACGACTCCGGCGAGACCTGCGTGGCGTCGAACCACGGGCTCTCGTGGTTCACCTGCGCCGACGACCCGGGCGCCTGCCCCTGCTGCGGAACCTGCGCCTGCGCCTGCCCCGGGTGCGGAACCTGCCCCTGCGCCTGCCCCTGCTGCGGAACCTGCGCCTGCGCCGGCAGCGCCGCCGGCTGCGGCTGCGGGAGCGCGACCGGCTGCAGCGCAGGCTCCGCCGGGAGCACCGCCGGCTCGATCCCCGCCGCCGCCAGACCCGCCCCCGACGTCTCCGCCAGCGGCACCCCGTACCGCGCGAGCCGCAGCGGCATCAACGCCTCCACCGGCGCCTTGCGCCGCCAGCCCCGCCCGAAGCGCGCCTGCAGCCGGGCCTGGTAGATCAGCCGCTCCTGCTCCAGCTTGATGACCTGCTCGTACGAGCGCAGCTCCCACAGCTTCATCCGACGCCACAGCCGGAACGTCGGCACCGGGGACAGCAGCCACCGGGTGATCCGCACGCCCTCCATGTGCTTGTCGGCCGTGATGTCCGCGATCCGGCCCACGGCGTGCCGCGCCGCCTCCACCGCCACCACGAACAGCACCGGGATCACCGCGTGCATGCCCACACCCAGCGGGTCGGGCCACGCCGCCGCGCCGTTGAAGGCGATCGTCGCGGCCGTCAGCACCCAGGCCGTCTGACGCAGCAGCGGGAACGGGATCCGCAGCCACGTCAGCAACAGGTCCAGGGCGAGCAGCACACAGATGCCCGCGTCGATGCCGATCGGGAAGAAGTACGAGAAGGTACCGAAGCCCTTCTGCAGGGCCAGCTCGCGCACGGCGGCGTACGAGCCCGCGAAACCGATCCCCGCGATGATCAGCGCACCGCCGATGACGAGGCCGATGAGTATTCGGTGTGTGCGTGTCAGCTGCATCGCGGCCACCCGCGATCCCCTCCCGTCATTGGACATCCGGCGCGCACAGAGTGGCACATGCGCGCGGAGCCCGGCCCTCGGGGGAGGGACGGGCTCCGCGCGAAAGTGCCACTCCGCGCTGGTTTGTGACTACTTGTTGGCCGCCGCGACCGCCGCGACGGCCTCCTTGACCGCCGTGGCCGCACCGTTCGCGACGCCCGTCTGCGTCGGCGTGGCCGCACCCGCGTAACCGGCGCCGTTGTACGACAGCAGCACCAGCACGTTGCCCGTGCGCGCCACGATCGACGCGTAGACGAAGTCCTCGTCGGTCTTGCGCAGCTGGTACGTGACCGTCTTGGCCTCGTCGCCGATCCCCGTGGACGTGAACGTCTTCAGGTTCTTCGCCCCAGGGGTCTCCTGGATCTTGGCGAGCTCCTTCGCGAGGTTCTCCTGCGCGCGCTCCTGGCCGCTGCCGAGCGAGACGTCGGAGTCGTACCGGTAGAACGACACGTCGAGCCAGCGGTACTGCGAGCCCTTCACGCCCTTGTCGTCCAGGCCGTTCCACGAGCAGCCGCCCCGGCTGGTCAGATCGCTGGAGGAGGCCGGCGTGCCGTTCTTCGTCTTCGCCTTGGGCACCAGCGCCGCCGCCGTCTTCGCGGTGATCGCCTTGCAGACCTCGGGCAGCTTCGAGAACCGCGCCGGCTCGACCGCCTTCGTCGACTGCGACGGCGAGGGCGTCGCGGACGCCGACGACGTCGTGTCCTGTCCCGCCTTCTTGCCGGAGTCACCGGAGCCGGCGGAGTCGCCGTCCGAAGAGCACCCCGCGGCGACGAGCATCACCGGGACGGCGGCGCAGGCGAGTATGCGGGTGAGTCGCGTTCGCGGAGCTGATCGCTGCATGGTTCCTTCAGTCGCTTGTCGGCCACGAGTACGCCGACACGTTACGTGGTCGCCGTCCGCTCACGGAGCGGATGCGGACGGCTACTCCTCCAGCCGCTCGGCGAGCTGCCGGGCCAGGTTCCGGGCCTTGTCCTGCAGTTCCGCACTGTCGGGAGCCTCGGCGGACCCCGTGATCTGCTCCTGGTAGGAGACCGTCACGATCACGTTCGATGTGCGGAACACCACGCTGACGGCACGCTGATGACTGTTCGTGGTGGCCGACACCAGGACGTCGTCGACGTACGCGACGTCCCCGAGGCCGTCGAGGACGCGGGGCTCGAGACCGGTCGTGGCGGGGGTCGGAGTGGCGGTCGGGCCGGTGCCGGTGGCGGAGGCGGTGCCGGAGGCCGGGGGCTTGCCGGCCAGGGGGGCCGTCGCGGTCGGCGCGGTCGGAGCGGTCGTGCCCGAGGGGGCTCCCGACGGCGTGCCCGACGGGGTGCCCGTGGGGGTGGGCGGGGCCGTGGGCGGCACCGGGATGCCCGCCGCGAGCTGCTTGCGGACGTACACGTCCTGCGCCCGGTCGTCGTCGCTCACGGCGGCGTCGTACGACACCACCCGCTCGATGTCGAGGGAGAGCCGGTGCGAGGTGTCCGCGGTGTCGGCCTTCCACGTGCAGCCGACCCGCCGGTCGGTGTCGTACGTGACGGCCGCGACGCCCCGGTACGCCTTGTCGCGCTCGGGGGCGGGCAGGTCGGCGGCGCCGGGGAGCATGTCCCTGAGGGCGGCCTGCGGGACGGCGCCGCAGGGCTCGAAGAGGGTGCGGTAGCGGCCGGGTGGGGCGGCGGGGGCCGCCGGGCCGGCCTTGGCGTCGACGGCGATGTCGTCGGCGGGGGCGCCGGCGGAGCAGGCGGTGAGGCCGGTCCCCAGACCGAGGCCCAGTGCGAGGACGGCGGCGGTGCGGCCGGTTGCGTACCTCTTTCGCTGCACGGTCCCAGGCTCCCTTCACCCGAAGTCTTTCCCGAAAACGGTTTGCCGCGCGAACCCGGCCGGTGGACACAATGTCTATCGCACACGCAGCTGTTGATGCCGGTCCGCTGTCACCTGTACGGGCTTTGGCTCCGGTTTTTGCGTTATCAGACTTTTCGGGGGAATCGAGGAAGTATGTCGTACGTAGAGGTACCCGGCGCGAAGGTGCCGATCAGGATGTGGGCCGACCCCTCCTCGGTGGAGGGCGGGGCCATGCAGCAGCTGCAGAACGTGGCGACGCTGCCGTGGATCAAGGGCCTGGCCGTGATGCCGGACGTGCACTACGGCAAGGGCGCCACGGTCGGTTCGGTGATCGCGATGCAGGGTGCGGTCTGTCCGGCGGCGGTCGGTGTGGACATCGGCTGCGGGATGTCGGCGGTCAAGACCTCGCTGACGGCGAACGACCTGCCGGGTGACCTCTCCCGCCTCCGCTCGAAGATCGAGCAGGCGATCCCGGTGGGCCGGGGGCTCCACCGCGAGGCGGTGGACCCGAAGAGGCTGTACCAGTTCCCGACGGCGGGCTGGGACGACTTCTGGTCGCGGTTCGACGGGGTGGCGGAATCAGTCAAGTTCCGTCGCGAACGTGCCGGTCAGCAGATGGGAACGCTCGGGGGCGGCAACCACTTTGTCGAGCTTTGCGTCGATACGTCCGGTTCGGTGTGGCTCATGCTGCATTCCGGATCTCGGAACATCGGCAAGGAGCTCGCCGAGTACCACATCGGCGAGGCGCAGAAGCTTCCGCACAACCAGGGGCTCGTCGACCGTGACCTGGCGGTGTTCGTCGCGGACACCCCGCAGATGGCCGCCTACCGGCACGATCTGTTCTGGGCGCAGGAGTACGCGAAGTACAACCGCGCGATCATGATGGCGCTCTTCCAGGAGGTCGTCCGCCGGGAGTTTCGCAAGGCTCGGGTGACGTTCGAGCCGGTGATCTCCTGCCACCACAACTACGTGGCGGAGGAGCGGTACGAGGGCATGGACATGCTCGTCACGCGGAAGGGCGCGATCCGGGCCGGCTCGGGTGAGTTCGGGATCATCCCGGGCTCGATGGGCACGGGCTCCTACATCGTGAAGGGTCTCGGAAACGCGGCCTCGTTCAACTCGGCCTCGCACGGCGCGGGCCGGAAGATGAGCCGGAGCGCGGCGAAGCGGCGCTTCTCGACAAGGGACCTGGAGGAGCAGACGCGGGGTGTGGAGTGCCGCAAGGACTCCGGCGTCGTGGACGAGATCCCGGGTGCCTACAAGCCGATCGAGAAGGTGATCGACCAGCAGCGGGACCTGGTGGAGGTCGTCGCCAAGCTGAAGCAGGTCATCTGCGTGAAGGGCTGAGGTGTCCCCTCGGGGTGGAAGGGGTCGGTGCGGTGCACCGGCCCCTTCTCGCGTCCCCGCTTCCGGGGTCTACAGCTCGCGGTGGACCTTGGTGTTGGAGGCCTGGGCTCGGGGGCGGACGACCAGGAGGTCGATGTTGACGTGCGGGGGGCGGGTGCAGGCCCAGGTGATGGTGTCGGCGACGTCGTCGGCCGTGAGGGGTTCGGCCACGCCGGCGTAGACCTTGGCCGCCTTGTCGGTGTCGCCGCGGAAGCGCGTGGCGGCGAACTCGTCCGTCTTCACCATGCCGGGGGCGATCTCGATGACGCGGACCGGGGTGCCGACGATCTCCAGGCGGAGGGTCTCGGCGAGGACGCGGGCTCCGTTCTTGGCGGCGACATAGCCGGCGCCGCCCTCATACGTGGAGTGGCCCGCGGTGGAGGAGAGGACGACGACCGTGCCGTCGCCGCTCTCGGTGAGGGCGGGGAGCAGGGCCTGGGTCATGTGGAGGGTGCCGAGGACGTTGACCTCGTACATCCGGCGCCAGTCCTCGGGGTCGCCGGTGGCGACGGGGTCGGCGCCGAGGGCGCCGCCGGCGTTGTTGACGAGGACGGCGAGGGTGCGGAAGGCGGTGGCGAACTCGTCGACGGCGGTGCGGTCGGTGACGTCGAGCGCGTAGGCGGTGGCCTGGTGGCCGGCTTCGTTGATCTCGGCGGCGAGGTCCTCGATGCGGTCCTTGCGGCGGGCGGTGAGGACCACGCGGTAGCCGGCGGCGGCCAGCTGCCGGGCGGTGGCGGCGCCGATTCCGCTGCTCGCTCCGGTGATGACGGCGATGGGGGTGCCGGCGGCAGTCATGACGTGCTCCTCGCGCATGTGGTCGATTGCGGGTCGATCGCCCGGTCAGGATAGGCGGGGCGGGGGCAGCGTCCTCGCGGGGCGTACATGATCAGGGCCATGCCGGCGAGCAGGGCGACGGGGCGGGCGATCGGCAGGGCGGTGGCGTGCCACGGGACACGCGGGCTGAGGGGTGTCAGGGGATGTGACGGATTGTGGTTATTTTGTGACTATGTGTGGATTGCGGAAGGGTGTGCTCGGGGTCGCTCTCGCAGCCGTGGTGGTGGTGGCGGGTGCGGCGGGGGGTGCCGGTGCGGTGGTGCCGGTGGCCGGGAGCGAGGCGGATCTGTCCCATCACGGTCATGTGTCCCTGTGGGACGGGAGGGTCGGCGTCTGGCTGGTCAGTGAGAACCACGGACCCTCCGACGTCTCGCAGGCGACGGTCCGGCTCGCGTTCTCCGAGCCGATGGCGGGCGGCCAGGAGCTGCCGCCGGCCTGTCTGTGGAGCAGTGACCGGGTGGTGTCCTGCCGGACGGGTGAGCTGCGGGCCGTGGGGGGCTTCGGCGAGCTGGCGCTCGACCTGCGGACCGCGGCCCGTCCGGACGAGATGACGGTGGAGGTCTCCACGGCCTGGCGGAGCGGCGTGGCCGACCGCAATCCGTGGAACGACCGGCATCGTGTCCTGGTGCTCGCCACCGGGGATCCGTACGTCTTCTGAGCCGGGCTCCCGGGTCCGTCAGTTCTTCGCCCAGTGCACGTATCCGTCGGGGCGGACGAGGACCACCGCCTTCTTCGCCGGGTCCGTCCAGGTGGCCCGCACGAGGTGCTTCGGGGTGACGGGGGCGGTCGCCGGGAGGTCCGGGGCCGCTCCCTCCGGGGCGATCAGGACGAACTCGCCCCGTCGCAGCAGCTCGTAGAGCCGTGCTTCGCGCAGCGGGACGTCGGGTGCGCGGCGGCCCGAGGGGCGGCGGGTGCCGGGTGCGGGGGCGTAGGAGATGCCGATGCCGCTGATCATGCCCAGGGCGCGGGCCGAGGCGGGCCGGACGGCGCTCAGGAAGCGGACGGCGAGGGAGCGGGCCGCGCGGGTGAGCGGGGTGTGGGCCATGGCGAGGCGGACGATGGCTCCGCTGCTGCGGAGCACCATGGCGCCGACGGGGTGGCGCTCGGACTGGTAGCTGTCGAGGAGCGCCTCGGGGTCGGGTGCTTCGCCGCGGAGGGTGGCGGTGAGCTTCCAGGAGAGGTTGGCGGCGTCCTGGAGTCCGGTGTTCATGCCCTGGCCGCCGGCGGGGGAGTGGACGTGGGCGGCGTCTCCGGCGAGGAAGGCGCGGCCGACGCGGTAGGCGGGGGCCTGGCGTTCGTCGCTGTGGAAGCGGGAGATCCAGCGGGCGTCGTGCATGCCGTGGTCGGTGCCGAGGGCGCGGCGGGCGATCTCGCGGACCTCTTCGAGGTCGACGGGCTCGCTGTCGGCGACCTGCCGGGTGCGGCTCCAGCCCATGACCCGGTACCAGCCGTCGCCGAAGGGGGCGAGGAAGGCGAAGCTGTCGTCGGAGCCCTTGACGCTGAACGAGTCGGCGGGTTCCTCGGCCAGGCGTACGTCGGCGAGGACGATCGAGCGGATCACGGCGTGGCCGGGGAAGGGCAGGCCGAGGGCGGTGCGGACGGCGCTGCGGACGCCGTCGGTGCCGACCAGGTAGCGGGCGCGGAGGGCGAGTGGGGTGCCGTCGGGGCCGGTGAGCTCCGCGGTGACGCCCTCGGCGTCCTGGTGGAGCCCGGTCAGTTCCGTCTCGTACCGGAAGGTGACGCCCGCGGTGACCGCCCGGCGCTCCAGGAGGCGCTCGACCTCGTACTGCGGGGTGACGAGCAGGTGGGGGAAGCGGGTGGGCAGCCGGGCCAGGTCCAGGTCGAGGCGGCCGAAGAGCCGGGCCGTGGCGAGGGTGGTGCCGGTGGTGAGGAGTTCGTCCGCGAGGCCGCGGGCGTCGAGCTGCTCCAGGGTGCGGGCGTGGACGCCGAAGGCGCGGGTCAGGTTGCCGAGGCCGGCCGGGCGGCGCTCGACGAGGGTGACGGCGACGCCGGCGGTGGCGAGGTCGCCGGCCAGCAGGAGGCCGGTGGGGCCCGCGCCGATGACCAGTACGTCCGTGTCCGTGGTGCTCATGGCTGCCTCCAGGGTGCCCACGATCGTTTGCCAACGGGTGTTGGTCAACGCTTGTTGGCAACGGTAGGGCCCTCCCGAATGGCCTGTCAACACCCGTTGGCCTACACTTGTTGACATGACGACCGCCCGCCGCTCCGACGCCACTCGGGCCGCCATCCTGGAGGCCGCCCGCGAGCGCTTCGCCTCCGACGGGTACGAGCGCGCCACCATCCGGGCCATCGCCCGAGACGCCGGGATCGACCCGTCGATGGTGATGCGCTACTACGGCAACAAGGAGGGGCTCTTCGCCGCCGCCTCCGAGGTCGAGATCGGCCTGCCCGAACTGGGCGCCCTGCCGGCGCGGCACGTCGGCGCCGTCCTCGTCACCCACTTCCTGGAGCGCTGGGAGAGCGACGAGGTCCTCACCGCGATGCTCCGGGTGGGCGTCACCAACGAGGCGGGGGCGGCGCGCATGCAGGAGATCTTCACCCGGCAGCTCGGCCCGGTCACCCGGGGCGTCTGCCCCGACCCGGCGGACGCCCCGCGCCGGGCGGCGCTCGTCGCCTCCCAGATCCTCGGCATGGCGCTCACGCGCTACGTGCTGCGGCTGCCACCGGCCGTCGAGATGTCCGCCGACGAGATCGTCGCCTGGCTGGGACCGACCGTGCAGCGCTACCTGACCGCCGAGGCGCCGTGAGCCCCGGGCCCGTGACCATGTGGTCTCCGGGTCGTACGATCTCTGCATGACGCAGAAGAGTTCCGTGCGGCGCGAGGCGCTCATGACCGAGCTGCACGGGGAGGCCCGCCGCTACATGGCGGCCTACGCCCTGTTCAACCAGGCCGTCGCCGACCACCTGGGACTCCACCCGACCGATGTCCAGTGCCTGAACCTGCTCAGCCTGGAGGAGCGGCCCGTGACCACCGGGCGGGTCGCCGAGCTGACCGGGCTGACCACCGGCTCCGCGACCCGGCTCGTCGACCGGCTCGAACGCTCCGGCTATGTGACCCGCGAGCGCGACACCGAGGACCGGCGCCGGGTCCTCGTGGCGCTCGACCCCCGGCGGATGGCCGAACTCGGCAGCCTCTGGCGCAAGCTCAACAGCACCTGGGGCACGATGTTCGACGTCTACAGCGACGCCGAGATCGCCCTCCTCATCGCCCACATGCGGCGCACCGTCGAGGTCAGCGCCGCACAGGTCGAACGGCTGCGGGGCGGCGAGCTGGACTGAGGGCGCGCCGCACGGGGTGGGGCCTCAGTGGGCCGGCGCCCCGCCGAACTCCCTCACGGCGTCGGAGACGATGGCCTCCAGCCGCGCGTGGTGAGCGCCGCGCCAGTAGACCCGGCCGCACTCCACGCACTGGGCGAACACGTCGTACGTCTTCTCCGTGCCCTGCTCCAGCCGCTCGCGCACCGCGTCCTTGTCGGCGTCGCTCAGCTCCCCGTTGCACGCCGTGCAGCGCGTCCAGGGTGCGAGCGGCGGCGCGAACCGCTCCAGCACGTCGCGGAGCTGGTCGTCGGGGCGGTCGCTGTAGACGTAGGCGCCCGCCCACAGCTCGCGGCGGCGCAGGAGGCCCCGGTCCCGGGAGAGCATCACGCGCCGCTCGCGCGCGGAGAGCGCGGCGAGGGCGGGGTCGCCGATGTCCTCGCTCTCGTACGCCGCGTCGACGCCGAGCAGCCGCAGCCGCCGGGCCAGCGTGCCGAGGTGCACGTCGAGCAGGAACCGGAGCGGTGCGCCCGGCACCGGCTGCGGGCGGACGACGTCCTCCACCTCGACGGTCTCGCCCGCGGCCGGCACGTGCGAGGCGTCGACGGCGCGCCCGTCCACCAGGAGCCGGCCCGCCTCGGTGAGGGGCACGCCCAGCGACTCCACGACGTGTCCCAGGGACGAGGTGCCGTCGGTGGTCAGGGCGGTGCGGCCGATGCGCCGGTCCGCTGCGACGAAGAGGTGCAGGGCTGGGGCGAAGCTGATCTGGATCTCCGGTCCGTTCACGCGGACCAGGATCGCATCGCGGTCTGATCCGGGCCAGGGATTTCGGGCCCCGCGGGTTCAGGCGCGGACGGCGTCGGCGGCGAAGTCCTGCGCGTGGTCCTCCGCCCAGGCTCTGAAGGGGCGCGCCCGGTGGCCCGTCAGGGTTTCGATCGCGTCCGTCAGGGGCGCCGGCCGGCCGTCCTGGCTGGACCAGTAGGCGAGCAGGGCGTCCGCGAACGGCTCCGGGACGTGCGGGGCGACCGACTCCTTCCACTCCTCCGGCGTGACCCTCGTGTGCGGAGCGGGGCGGCCCGTCACCTCGGCCAGGATCGCCAGCTGCTCCGTGAAGTCCAGCGACTCCGGGCCGGTCAGGACATAGGAGGAGCCGCGCAGCCGGGGCTCGGTGAGCACCGCGAAGGCGGCCTCGGCGACGTCGAGCTCGTGGATCGGGTCCCCGCACGCGTGGGGGTACGGCAAGGCCGGCCCGTGGCCCTCCTTGAGGGCCCACGTCCACTGGAGGGCGTTCGTGGCGAAGGCGCCGGGCCGGAGGAGGGTCGCCTCGAAGGCTCCGGCCTCCGCGGCGGCCGACAGGGCGCGCTCGGCGGCGAGGTGCGAGGCCGCGATCGGGTTCCCGGCGGCGTCGGGGGCGAGGACGGAGCTGGAGGAGAGCAGGGCGACGTGCCCGACGCCGGCGGCACGCGCCCGGTCGGCGAAGGCGCCCGTGTGGGCGGCCTCGGCGTAGAGGAAGACGGAGTCGACGCCCTCCAGGGCGGCGTCGAACGAGGCCGGGTCGGCGAGGTCGCACCGGACCGTGGCCACGCCGGGGGGTGGGGAGAGGTCTTCGGGGTTCCTGGATCCGGCCCTGGCCTCGACGCCCGCCGAGTGGAGCAGGTCGAGCAGGGTGGAGGCGACGCGGCCGCGGCTGCCGGTGACGAGAACGGTCATGAGGGGTCCTTCCGGATATCACTGCGTTACGCATTGTCTGCGTCTCGCAGATAAATATCCGTGACGCTCCCTCGTCCGTCAACCCTGAAACAACTCGGGGTACCGTCCCGGCATGAAGATCATCGACCTCGCCCCCGGCGACCCCCGCCTGGAGAGCGACCTCCTGCCGGTCCTCTCCGAACTCCGCCCCCACCTCACCCCGGAGCTCTTCCGCGAGGTCTACGAGGCGGGCCACCCCCAAGGGCTGCGGTTCACCGCCGCCTACACGGACGACGGGCGCTGCGTCGGCGCCGCCGGCTGGAGGGTCGTCGACAACACCAGCTCCCTGCGCAAGCTCTACGTCGACGACCTGGTGACCGGCGCCGCCGACCGTTCCACCGGTGTCGGGCACGCGCTCATCGCCCACCTGGAGGGCCACGCCCGCGCGGCCGGATGCCACGAGCTCAATCTGGACTCCGGAACCCACCGCACCGGCGCCCACCGCTTCTACCTGCGGGAGCGCTTCGACATCGTGGCCTTCCACTTCACCCGGCCGCTCACCGGGCCGGACGCCGGCTAGCCCAGGTCGAACCGCCAGTCGTTGCAGCGCATCGGGCGACCCGGCGGATACTCGAAGTCCCGCTCGCCGAGCAGCTCGAACCCGGCCTTGCGGCACACCGCGTTCGACGCGGCGTTGTCCGCGGACGGGAAGGCGTGCAGGTGGTGGCGCCCACCCGCCGCCCGGGCCTCGGCGACCACCGCGCGCGTGGCGAGGGTCGCAAGGCCGCGGCCCTGGAAGCCCGGCAGCACCGCCCAGCCCGTCTCGTACACGGGCTCGCCGTCCCAGGTCTGCGCCCAGAAGCCGATGCTGCCCACCACGGCCCGCTCCGGCAGCAGCACGATCCGGAACATGCGCCCCGCGCCGGTGTCGTCGGCGCTCAGGTCCACGTACCGCCGGTGTCGCCCGACCAGTTGCTCCTCGGTCTCCGGGCCGCCGAGATGGTCCATCAGCTCCGGCGCGTTCAGGGCGCGCAGCAGGTCCGCGTCCTCCTCGGACCACGCTTCGAGCCGCACCGGGGTCGTGTCGTCGGTCATGTCCGTACGGTAGGTCAGGGCACTGACACCGCGCGCGCGTACGCCGTCGGCGGCACCCCGATCGTCGCCGTGAAGTCCCGTACGAGATGGGCCTGGTCGCTGTAGCCCAGCTCGGCTGCGAGCCCGGCCCAGTCGGGGGCGCCCGCCGCCTCGGCGCGTTCCAGGGCCTCGTGGATCCGGTAGCGCAGGATCACCCACTTCGGCCCGACGCCGACGTGCCCGGCGAACAGGCGCTGGAGGGAGCGCGCCGACAGGCCGCTCGCGGCGGACAGCCGGGACACCGCGCGCACCGAGCGGTCCGAGCGGATCAGGTCCACCAGCTCCATGGCCTGCTCGGCGGCCGGGTCGGGCGCCGGTCCGCGGGCCAGCAGGAAGGCGTCGAGCGCCGCCACGCGCGCGTGGTCCTCGTCGGGGGAGAGCACGGCGGCCGCCGGGTCCCCGGTCCCGTCGTCCGGGAAGACCTCGTCGAGCGGGACCCTGCGGCCCGTCCACGTCGACACCGGCCACGCGGGCGCGAAGGGCCGGAAACCACCGGGGCGGAACTGCACCCCGCACACCCGGCCCGCGTCCGACAGCCGCTGTGTGAACAGGCCGAGCCCGATGCCCGACACCTCCGCCGACGCGACCGCCTCGGCCGCCGGGGCGCCCAGGGCCCCGTACCGCTGGAAGACGACGTTCACCGAGGGGTGCGGGACGAGACGGCTGGTGTACGGCTCGGGGAGCTCCCAGTCGATCAGCCAGTAGTGCTCCAGGTACGGCCGCAGTCCGGGCGCGGGGACGTGCCGGCGGAAGCGGACCCGGGCGAGCAGCTCGGCGGGGTCGACGATGCCCCGGGTGTCCCGGCGGGGGTGAGGGGCTGAAGCGGGCATGGCCCGGATGGTAGGCGGTGCGCTCGACACGCGCGGCCCGCCCGGCCCGAGGACCGGTGGGCGGTGTGCTCGACACGCGCGGCGCGCCCGGGCCCGAGGACCGGTGGGCGGTGCGGTCGGCGGAGGCGGCCCGCCGGGCCCAGGGTGAGCCGGGGGACGACCTGGCCGAAGGCCTGCTCCTCGGCCGGCGTCAGGGGCACCGACTCCTGGGGGTCCGGGACCGAAGTCCCGGCATCCCCACGGTGCGGAGGCCCTCTTGTGCGGGCCCGGGAAGCGCTCCAAGGTGACGGTCGAGGGAGATTCCGGCCGGGGAGGAGCAGCCGCATGTCCGGATCGCAGGCACGGGGACGTGGGGACGACGCGCAGGGACGAGGCCGCGGGGACGGCGCGCAGGCACGGGGACACCGGGACGGCGCGCAGGCGTGGGGATTCACGGACGACAGGGGTACGGAGCTGGGGGCGGCCCTCGTGCCGCTGAGGGTCGTCGCGTACGTGCGGGCGGGCGCGGCACTGCTCGACCTGGGGGTGGCGCCGGTCGCGGTGTACGGCTCCGGGCACGACGGCGAGGCCCTCGACCCGGCGAAGGCGGGCGGGCTCGGGGCGGCCGGGGTGCCGTACCTGGGGCCGGGCCGGGCCCTGGACGAGGGGGTGTTGCGGGAGCTGCGCCCGGACCTGGTCGTGGACGTGACCTACGACGGCAAGAGTCCGTACGCGCTCGACGAGGCCGTCGCCGGGCGGCTCGGGATCCCGCTCGCCGCGCTGTCCGTCGGCAACGAGCTCACTCTTCCGGCGATCCTCGACCGTTTCGCGGAGCTGGCCGCGGCCCTCGGCGCCGAGCCGGTGCGCGCCGCGTCCGACACGGAGCTGGCCGCCGCCGAGGCCGCCCTGCGGGACGCCGCCGCCCGGCCGGGGCCCGCCGTGCTCGCGCTCTCGGGTGCGGGGCCCGAGCAGGTCCACCTGGCCCGTCCGGGGGCCTGGCCCGAGCTGGCGCACCTCGCCGGTCTCGGCGTGAGGCTGCTCGACCCCGGCCCGGGGCCCGGTGCGAACTGGCTGACCGGCGACTGGGGCCGGGCCGCCGAACTCCGTCCCGGTCTGGTGCTCTTCGACGAGCGGGAGCACGCGACCCCGCCGTTCGGGCTTCCCTCCGGGGTGAGCCTCACCCCGTGGAACCCGGAGACCCCGCCCAGCCCCGCCGCGTACGCCCGCTTCTTCCGCCTCCTCGCGCAGGCGCTGACGGCGAGCCCGGCCTGATCGGCGAGGTACCCGTAGGGGCCGGTCCGGGAGGTCCCTAGGCCGCGCCGAGACGGGTGCGGAGGGAGTCGGCGAACTCCTCGGCGCGGGTGAGCTGGGCCCGCAGTTCGGCGACGCGCTCCGCCGCGGCCGCCTCGTAGCGGCGGACGCGGGCCACGAGGGCGGCCCGCTCGTCCGGTTCGAGCTCGGTGTCGGTGCCGGGGCGGTCCTCGGACAGGCGGTCCACGGCCGTGAGGAGTTCACGGGTCTCGTCGAGGGTGAAGCCGAGCGGCTTCATCCGCCGGACCACCATCAGGCGGGACACGTCGGCGTCCGTGTAGAGGGGGAAGCCGCCGGGCGAGGCGGCGGACGGGACGACCAGACCGCTGTCCTCGTACTGCCGGATGGTCCGCAGGGGCAGCTCGGTCCGTGCGGCGACCTCGCCGATCTGCATCGGCCGGCCGGCGATGCGTACTCCGCTCACGCGTCAGGTCCTTCCTCGTCGGGAACTCCCACGGGGCGTACGGGCCCCCACAGGGCGCGGCTTCCGCGCATTACATACCATTCGTCCTAACTTCAGCACTTATGAGAGCTGGAAGTGCGGCGAAACGCCTGCTGGTAGGTCGTCCGTTGGACAGCGGCCGGCTCGGGGAGACCCTGCTGCCGAAGCGGGTCGCCCTGCCGGTCTTCTGCAGCGACCCGCTCTCCTCGGTCGCCTACGCCACCGAGGAGATCCTCCTGGTCCTCGCCCTCGGCGGCCTCGCCGTCCTCCATCTGGCCTGGTACGCGGCCGTCGGCATCGTCGTGCTCCTCCTGGTCGTCGTGGCCTCCTACCGGCAGACCTGCTACGCCTATCCCGGCGGCGGCGGGGCCTATGTGGTCTCCGCCGAGAACCTCGGGCAGCGGGCGGCGCTCACCGCCGCCTCCGCGCTCCTCATCGACTACGTGATGACCGTCGCCGTCTCCGTCGTCTCCGGGGTCGCCGCCATCACCTCCGCCGCCCCCTCGCTCGACGGGCACGCCGTGGCCCTGTCGGTGTTCTTCGTCGCGCTCCTCGCCTGGCTGAACCTGCGCGGGGTCCGCGAGTCGGGGCGCTGGTTCGCCGTGCCCACGTACGCGTTCATCGGCGTCATCTACCTGATGTTCGCCGTGGCCGCCGTCCGGATGGCGACCGGTGCGACGATCCGCGCCGAGTCCGCGGCCCTGCCCGTGGACAAGGTCTCCACCTACTCGGGGATCGCGCTCGTGCTGCTCGGCCTGCGGGCCTTCGCCTCCGGCTGCACCGCGCTGACCGGCGTCGAGGCCGTCAGCAACGGCGTCCCGGCGTTCGCGAAGCCGAAGAGCCGGAACGCGGCCATGACGCTCGCGATCATGGGCGGGCTCTCCGCGACCATGTTCTTCGGGATCACCGTGCTCGCCATGGTCTACGAGGTCCACGTCGCGGAGGACCCCACGGAACTCGGACTGCCTCCCGGCACCCCGACGTCCACGGCGCTCGCCCAGATCGGCCGGGCCACCTTCGGCGACTGGCACGTCCTCTTCTACGCGCTCCAGGCCGTCACCGCCGGCGTCCTGGTCCTGGCGGCCAACACCGCCTTCAACGGCTTCCCGATGCTCGCGTCCGTCCTGGGCCGGGACCGCTACGCGCCCCGCCAGCTCGTGCACCGCGGCGACCGGCTCGTCTACTCCAACGGCATCGTCCTCCTCGCGCTCGCCGCCATCGCCCTGATCGTGGCCTTCGACGCGCAGCTGACCCGCCTCATCCAGCTGTACATCATCGGCGTCTTCGTCTCCTTCACCCTGTCCCAGGCGGGCATGGTCAAGCACTGGCGGCGAGAACTCGCCACCCCGGCCGGGGCCGCCGACCGGCACTCCATCCGCCGCCGCCTCGCCATCAACGCCTTCGGCGCCTGTCTGACGGCGGTCGTCCTGGTCATCGTCCTCATCACCAAGTTCACCCACGGCGCCTGGCTGGTCGTCATCGCGATGCCGGTGCTCTACGCCGGGATGAAGGGGGTGCGGCGGCACTACGACACCGTCGCCGCCGAGGTCGCCGTCGACCCCGGACAACGCCCCCACCCCCTCGCCGCGAACCACGTCCTCGTCCTCGTGGCCGCCGTGAACGCCCCGAGCCTGCGCGCCCTGTCGTACGCGAAGACCCTGCACGCCGACTCGCTCACCGCCGTGACCGTCGCCGAGGACCCGGCGGAGGCGGAGGTGCTCCGCGCGACCTGGGAGGCCCACGGCGTCGACGTGCCGCTGCGGGTGCTCAGCTCCCCGTACCGCTCCGTCGTCCAGCCCGTCCTGCGGCACGTCCGCGACGCGCCCGAGCGGACGGCGGACTCGGTGGTCTCGGTGGTCATCCCCGAGTACGTGGTGGGGCACTGGTGGGAGCAGCCGCTGCACAACCAGAGCGCGCTGCGCCTCAAGGCGCGGCTGCTGTTCATGAAGAACGTCGTGGTCGTCGACGTCCCCTACCGGCTGGCCTCCGCCCGCGAGCTGGCCGCCGAGCGCGCGGAGGCCGCGGGGCGGCGGTAGGAGTCGGGGTCAGCGGCTCACGGCCACACCAGGCAGTACGGCTGGTGTCCCGCCTCGTGGAGGCGGACCGAGAAGTCCTGCCACTCGTGGAGCAGCTGGTAGACGTCGAAGGCGTCGCGCGGTCCGCCGCGGTCCGGGACCGTCGACCAGATGAACGCGGCGGCGCCGACCGACTCCTCGCCGATCCCGCGCAGCGGGTCGACCACGGTCATCGGCAGCTTCACCACGGCGTAGTCCGGGTGCAGCACGACCAGCTCCAGGGGCGGCACCTTGTGCAGGGGCATGCCCTGGATGCCGGTCAGGACCATGGCCGCTATGGTCTCGGGCTTGATCTTGGTGAACATCCCGCCCATGCCGAGCTCGTCCCCGCCGAGCTCCTCGGGGCGCATCGAGATCGGTACCTGGGCCGCCGTGGCGCTGTTGGGCGCGCCGAAGTACTTGTACGTCACCCCCAAGCTCCGGCCCCCGGTCGCAGGGGGTGGTTCGGCCGCGGGATCCGGCTTCGGCCGGCCCTCGGCGGCGGTGGGCTCGTCCGTCCGCCGGCGCCGGTGCCTCCCCCGCCGGGCAGACTCCGGACCCAGGTCGTCCGTCCCCTCGCCCGGTCCGCCACCGCGATGCATATCTCCACCCGACTGCTTTTTCTCGGCAACACGACCCCGCCGCGCAACCCGATCATCGTGTCAGTGACCTCCCCCGCGTTCGTACGGTGAAACACCTGTCCGCAAGAACGCCGTGGCCTCTGACACCATGGATTCCGTGAGTCATCCCTATGACGCCCCAGTTTCGCAGACGCGGACGGGGAGCGCCTCGGCGTAACAGACAGGATGCTCACCGCCGTCCCTCCGTTCCCGATGTCGTGCCCGAAGTCGTTCTCGCAGGTCAGGATCACAGTGCCGTATTCATACGAAGCCCCAGTCTCACAGACGCTTTTCGACCGCGCTTCCCTCGTGACGCCCGGCGGCGTGAACTCACCGGTGCGTGCCTTCCGGGCCGTGGGCGGAACGCCCCGGTTCATGGTGTCCGGTTCCGGTCCGTACCTCACCGACGCGGACGGTCGTGAGTACGTCGACCTGGTCTGCTCGTGGGGGCCGATGATTCTCGGCCACGCGCACCCCGAGGTGACCGCGGCCGTGCAGGCCGCCGTGGCCCGCGGCACCTCCTTCGGCACGCCCGGCGAGGGCGAGGTCGCGCTCGGCGAGGAGATCGTCGCGCGGATCGAGCCGGTCGAGCAGGTGCGTCTGGTCTCCTCCGGCACGGAGGCGACGATGTCCGCGATCCGCCTCGCCCGCGGGTTCACCGGGCGCGCGAAGGTCGTCAAGTTCGCGGGCTGCTACCACGGCCACGTGGACGCGCTGCTCGCCGCGGCCGGTTCCGGTCTGGCCACCTTCGGCCTCCCGGACACGCCCGGGGTGACCGGCGCCCAGGCCGGGGACACGATCGTGCTGCCGTACAACGACCTGGAGGCGGTGCGGGCCGCGTTCGCCGCGCACCCGGGTGAGATCGCCTGTGTGATCACCGAGGCCTCGCCGGGCAACATGGGCGTCGTCCCGCCGGTGGCCGGCTTCAACCAGGGCCTGGCGGACCTGTGCCGGGAGAACGGCGCGCTGTACATCTCCGACGAGGTGATGACCGGATTCCGTACGAGCCGGGCCGGCTGGTACGGCGTCGACGGCGTGAAGCCCGACCTGATGACCTTCGGCAAGGTCATGGGCGGCGGCTTCCCGGCCGCCGCGTTCGGTGGCCGCGCGGACGTGATGGGGCACCTGGCGCCGGCCGGGCCGGTCTACCAGGCGGGCACCCTCTCCGGTAACCCGGTCGCGACCGCCGCCGGGCTCGCGCAGCTGCGGCTGCTCGACGAGGCCGCGTACGACACGGTCAACGCGGTCTCGAAGGAGATCCAGGGCCTGGTCACGGGCGCGCTGGCCAAGGAGGGCGTGGCGCACCGGCTGCAGACCGCCTCCAACATGTTCTCGGTGTTCTTCACCGAGGACGAGGTGCGTGACTACGACGACGCGAAGAAGCAGGAGTCGTTCCGCTTCAACGCCTTCTTCCACTCGATGCTGGCCGACGGCGTGTACCTGCCGCCGTCCGCGTTCGAGTCCTGGTTCGTGTCGACCGCGCACGACGAGCGGGCGATCGAGCGCGTCGCCGCCGTGTTGCCGGCCGCGGCCCGCGCCGCCGCGGAGGCCACGGCATGAGCGAGAACACCCGTGACCAGGACATCACCGTCGTCCATCTGATGCGCCACGGCGAGGTGCACAACCCCGACGGCGTGCTGTACGGGCGCCGCGCGGGCTACCACCTGTCGGAGCTGGGCCGCCGGATGGCGGACCGGGTCGCGGAGCACCTGGCGGACCGGGACATCACGTACGTCGTCGCCTCCCCGCTGGAGCGGGCGCAGGAGACGGCGGCGCCGGTCGCCAAGACGCACGGCCTGGACCTGGCCAGTGACGAGCGGCTCATCGAGGCGGCGAACGTCTTCGAGGGCAAGACCTTCGGCGTCGGCGACGGGGCGCTGCGCAAGCCCGCCAACTGGAAGCACCTGACGAATCCGTTCCAGCCGTCCTGGGGCGAGCCGTACGTCGAGCAGGTCGTGCGGATGATGGGCGCGCTGGACGCGGCGAAGGACGCGGCCCGTGGGCACGAGGCGGTCTGCGTCAGCCACCAGCTGCCGATCTGGATCGTCCGCAGCTTCGTGGAGAAGCGGCGGCTGTGGCACGACCCGCGGCGCCGGCAGTGCACGCTGGCCTCGCTGACCTCGTTCACGTACCGGGGCGACAAGATCGTCTCGGTCGGGTACAGCGAGCCGGCGCGGGACCTCGTCCCGGCGCACCTCCTCGCGGGGGCGAAGCCGGTGAAGGGCAAGTCGAAGGCCTTCGGGGCGTAGCCCCCGGGCCGCACCTCGAAGGCTTTCGGGGTGTAGCCCTCCCGGGCCGCACCTCGAAGGCCTTCGGGGCGTAACCCTCACAGGCCCCACACGCTGACCACTGGACAGCGGCCCACCCGGGCGACACAGTTCAGGGCGATCGGATGATGATGTTCATGTCATCCGGTCGCCCTGAAATTTTTGTGCGAATTCCCGGAACCTCCGTGTTCCTCCCGGCATCTCACTCATTGTCGGTTTGGATGACGTTCAGGTCATCACATCAGCGCGAATGGGGATGTCATGCGCGGGATCAGCGGGATCAGTCGAAGGGGGCTGCTCGGGGCGGGCGTCGGAGCGGCTGCGGCGATGGGGCTCGCCGCATGCAGTACCAACAATCAGGACAAGCCAGGACGTTCCGGACCGGGCAAGGGGGGTGACGTCCCGACGGACCCGGGCACGCCCACCCCGACCAAGGACGACGCCCGGCTCATCGGCGACGGTTCCACCGCCGACACCGGCAAGCAGCCGCACCAGCCCGACGCCCCCGTCCCGCTCGAACCCGGCCAGACCCCGCCCCAGTTCGTGGTCTTCTCCTGGGACGGCGCCGGAGAGGTCGGCAACGGCCTCTTCCCGCGCTTCCTGGAGCTCGCCAGGAACAACGACGCGGCGATGACCTTCTTCCTCTCCGGGATCTACCTCCTCCCCGAGTCCAAGAAGGACCTCTACCGCCCGCCGAACAACCGCGTCGGCGCCTCCGACATCGGCTACCTCACCGACGCGCACATCAAGGACACCCTGAAGTACGTCCGGCAGGCCTGGCTCGAAGGCCACGAGATCGGCACCCACTTCAACGGGCACTTCTGCGGCGGCTCCGGGTCGGTCGGCAACTGGACCCCGGCCCAGTGGCAGAGCGAGATCGACCAGGCGATGAAGTTCGTCACCGAGTGGAAGACCAACAGCGGCTGGACCGACCTCGACCCGCTGCCCTTCGACTACTCCAAGGAGCTCGTCGGCGGCCGCACGCCCTGCCTCCTCGGTCAGGACAACCTGCTCCCCACCGCCAAGCGCCTGAACTGGCGCTACGACGCCAGCTCGCCCGGCGGCCGGCAGACCTGGCCCGTCAAGCGCCAGGGGATCTGGGACCTGCCCCTGCAGGCCGTGCCCTTCCCCGGGCACTCCTTCGAAGTCCTCTCCATGGACTACAACATGCTCGCGAACCAGTCGAAGAACACGACCAAGGGCATGCCCTCGCGCTATCCCGGCTGGCGCAAGCAGGCGGCCGAGGCGTACCTCTCCGGCTTCACGCGCGCGTACGAGTCGAATCGCGCGCCCTTCTTCGTCGGCAACCACTTCGAGCAGTGGAACGGCGGCATCTACATGGACGCCGTCGAGGAGGCGCTCAAGGGGATGGCCGGAAAGAAGGACGTGCGGCTCGTCTCCTTCAAGCAGTTCGTCGACTGGCTCGACGTCCAGGACCCGAAGATCCTGGAGAAGCTGCGCGGTCTGGAGGTGGGCCAGAAGCCCGCCGGAGGCTGGAACGCCTACCTCAGGCCCACCCCCGCCTCCACCCCGAGCGCTTAGACGATCTTGACAAGGGGCTTTACGGGCACGTAGGGGGGTGCCCAAGATCCCCCAAACGCCCATGCGAAACTTTTCACATGAGCCTTAGCCGTGCCCCTCGACGCACCCGGCGCACCCTGGTCGCCGTCGGAACGCTGTCCGCCGCCGCCCTCGCGCTCTCGGGCTGCGGCGGCGACAACAACGGCAAGTCCGGCGGCGGTGGCCAGACCAACTTCGTGACCAACACGGGTGGCATCTCCACCGTCGCCAAGGGGGAGCGCGCGGCCCCGAACGACATCGCGGGCGAGACCCTCGACGGCAAGCGGCTCGACGTCGCCGACCTCAAGGGCAAGATCGTCGTCCTGAACGTCTGGGGCTCCTGGTGCGGCCCCTGCCGCGCCGAGGCCCCCCACTTCGCCAAGGTCGCCAAGGACCTGGAGGGCAAGGGCGTCGAGTTCGTCGGACTCAACACCCGCGACCCCAACAAGCAGCCCGCCATCGCCTTCGAAGAGGACTACGGGGTGCCCTACCCCAGCCTCTACGACCCGCAGGGCAAGCTCATCCTCTTCGGCTTCCCCAAGGGCACGCTCAACCCGCAGGCGATCCCCTCCACCGTCGTCCTCGACAAGGAGGGCAGGATCGCGGCCCGCTCCCTCATGGCGCTCGACGAGAAGAAGCTCCGGTCGATGATCGAGCCCCTCCTCAAGGAGAAGTGAGCCCGTGAACGAGACGGTCACCAGCGGAGCCCTGCTGCTCGCCCTGCCCCTCGCGGTCCTCGGCGGCCTCGTCTCCTTCTTCTCGCCGTGCGTGCTCCCGCTCGTCCCCGGCTACCTCTCGTACGTGACGGGGGTCACCGGCACCGACCTCGCCGAGCGCCGCCGCGGCCGGATGACCGCCGGTGCCGTCCTCTTCGTCCTCGGCTTCACCGCCGTGTTCGTCTCCGGCGGCGCGCTCTTCGGCTACTTCGGGTCGACGCTCCAGGAGTACCGCGAGACGCTCACCACGGTCCTCGGCGTGCTCATGATCCTCATGGGCGGCTTCTTCCTCGGCCTGATGCCCTGGTTCACCCAGCGGGAGTTCCGCTTCCACAAGAAGCCCGTCGCCGGCCTGATCGGCGCCCCGGTCCTCGGCGCGCTGTTCGGCATCGGCTGGACCCCGTGCATCGGCCCGACGCTCGCCTCGGTCAACGCCCTCGCCCTGGAGCAGGCCAGCGCCGGACGCGGGGCGATACTGGCCTTCGCGTACTGTCTCGGCCTCGGCGTCCCGTTCGTGCTCGCCGCCATCGCCTTCCGCAAGGCGCTCGGCGCGTTCGGCTGGGTGAAGAAGCACTATGTGTGGGTCATGCGGATCGGCGGCGGCATGATGATCGTCACCGGTGTCCTGCTCCTCACGGGCGCGTGGGACAGCATGGTGGCCACGATGCAGGGCTGGTCCAGCGGTTTCACGGTGGGGATCTGAGTTCCATGAGCAAGACCGACACGACGGAGCAGGACAACCTCGGCGACGCCGGGGCCCAGCTCTCCACCGCACCCGTCGAGGAGCGCGGCGACACCGTCATCGGCGGCCCCACCCTCGGTGTCATCGGCTGGATCCGCTGGTTCTGGCGGCAGCTGACCTCCATGCGGGTCGCGCTGATCCTCCTCTTCATGCTCTCCCTCGGCGCCGTCCCCGGCTCCCTCATCCCGCAGACCAGCGCGGACGAGCTGAAGGTGCAGACCTTCAAGGAGGCGCACGAGACGCTCACCCCGCTGTACGAGAAGCTCCAGTTCTTCGACGTCTACAGCTCGGTGTGGTTCTCCGCGATCTACATCCTGCTGTTCGTCTCCCTCATCGGCTGCATCGTGCCCCGCAGCTGGCAGTTCGTCGGCCAGCTCCGCAGCCGCCCGCCGGGCGCACCCCGGCGCCTCGACCGGCTCCCCGCGTACACCACCTGGCGCACCGAGGCCGAGCCCGAGGAGGTCCACGCGGCCGCGCTCACGGTCCTCAAGGGCCGCCGCTTCCGCGCCCACCACGCGGGGAACGCGGTCGCGGCCGAGAAGGGCTACCTGCGCGAGGCCGGCAACCTGGCCTTCCACGTCGCCCTGATCGTGATGCTCGTCGCCTTCGCCTGGGGCCAGCTCTTCAAGTCCGAGGGCGGCAAGCTGATCGTCGAGGGCGACGGCTTCTCCAACACGCTCACCCAGTACGACGACTTCAAGTCGGGCTCCCAGTTCGGCACCGACGAGCTGGAGCCGTTCAGCTTCAAGCTGGAGTCCTTCAACGGCACGTACGAGAAGAACGGCCCCCAGCGCGGCACCCCGCGCACCTTCGAGGCGGCCGTCACCTACTCGCGGGGCGGCGCCGACGAGAAGGCGGTCATCCGGGTCAACGAGCCGCTGAAGGTCGGCGGCTCCAAGGTCTATCTGATCGCCCACGGGTACGCGCCCGTCGTCACCGTCAAGGACGGCCGCGGCAAGACCGTCTTCCACGGCGCCGTACCGCTGCTGCCGATCGACAACAACATCACGTCGACCGGCGCGATCAAGGTCATGGACGGCTACCGCGACAAGAACGGCAAGAAGGAGCAGCTGGGCTTCCAGGCCTTCTTCGTGCCGACCTTCGCGGGCGCCGGCAAGGGCACGATGTTCTCGCAGTTCCCGGCGCTCGACTTCCCGGTCATGGCGCTCACCGGCTTCCACGGCGACCTGCGCGTGAACTCCGGCCTGCCGCAGAACGTGTACCAGCTCGACAAGTCCAAGATGACCCAGTTCACGGACAAGTCCGGCAACAAGCTGGCGCAGCGCATGCTGCCCGGCGAGACCATGACGCTGCCCGACGGCGCCGGCTCGATCACCTTCGAGAAGGACGTCAAGGAATGGGCGAGCTTCCAGATCTCGCAGCAGCCCGGCAACGGGCTCGCCCTCGCGGGGGCGATCGCCGCGATCGCCGGCCTGACCGGTTCGCTGTTCATCCAGCGGCGCCGGGTCTGGGTCCGGGCCGTGCGCGGTGAGGACGGCGTGACCGTCGTCGAGATGGCCGGGCTCGGCCGGAGCGAGTCCGCCAAGCTGCCGGAGGAGCTGGGCGACCTGGCCCTCGCTCTCACCGCGGAGGCCCCGCCGACGGCCTCAGAACCGGAACCCGCGGAAGAACCCGCAGAAGACCCTGCCCCTTCTGGAGAGGCCGACAAGTGATCCTCGCCGCCACGACGACCAACGAGAGCCTGGCGCGGATGAGCGACCTGCTCATCTACTCCTCGATGGCCGTCTACACCCTGGCCTTCTTCGCCCACATCGCCGAGTGGGTGTTCGGCAGCCGCAGCAAGGTCGGCCGCACGGCCGCCGCGCTCACGCAGCCGGCCGCGGCCGCGCCCGCCGGCGTGTCCGTGCGGGTCAAGCAGGCCGGCGGGACCGCCGTCCTGGACAAGCCGAAGGTCGTCACGCGTTCCGCGGCCGGCACCCGTGACGTACCGGACGGCCCCGGCGCGGCCGGCGGCACGGTCAAGGGCGATCTGTACGGCCGGATCGCCATCTCGCTGACCGTCCTCGCCTTCCTGGTCGAGGCCTCGGGCGTGGTCGCCCGCGCGCTCTCCGTGCAGCGGGCCCCCTGGGGCAACATGTACGAGTTCTCCACCACCTTCTCGACGGTGGCGGTCGGCGCGTACCTCGGCTTCCTCGTCGCGAAGAAGAACGTCCGCTGGATCGGCCTTCCGCTGGTCACCACGGTCCTGCTCGACCTGGGCATGGCCACGACCTGGCTGAAGACGCCCAGCGACCAGCTGGTCCCGGCGCTCGACTCGTACTGGCTGTGGATCCACGTCTCCACCGCGATCTTCTGCGGCGCGGTCTTCTACATCGGCGCCACCGCCACCCTGCTGTACCTCTTCCGCGACTCGTACGAGAACAAGCTCGCGACCGGCGGGAACCCGGGCGCCTTCGCCCGCTCCGTCATGGAGCGGCTGCCCTCGGCGGCCTCGCTCGACAAGTTCTCGTACCGGGTCAACGCGGCCGTCTTCCCGCTCTGGACCTTCACGATCATCGCCGGCGCGATCTGGGCCGGCGACGCGTGGGGCCGCTACTGGGGCTGGGACGCCAAGGAGGTCTGGTCCTTCATCACGTGGGTCGGCTACGCGGCGTACCTGCACGCGCGCGCGACGGCCGGCTGGAAGGGACGGAAGGCCGCGTACATCGCGCTCATCGCGTTCGCCTGCTTCCTGTTCAACTACTACGGCGTCAACATCTTCGTGAGCAGCAAGCACTCCTACGCCGGCGTCTGAGCTGGCACGCGGCCTGTCCCGGGGTGACGCTGGAGGTATGAGCGAGATCCCCCGGGGCAGGAGCGAGACCCACGACGGCGACGCGCACCTGCTGCGGTTCGTGGTGGACCTTCCGCATCCCCTGCCGGTGGTCTGGGCGGCCGTCGCCTCGCCCGAGGGCCTGCCGGCCTGGCTCTGCGAGGCCGATCCGCTGGAGCCGAGGCTCGGCGGGCAGGTCACTCTCCGCTGGCTCAACGGTGACACCGAGGTCTCGGGGCAGGTGACCGCCTGGGATCCCGACGTCGTGGCCGAGTACACGGTCGGCCCTTCGCACGGCCGGATCCGGTTCCATCTGGAACCGGGGTCCGGGGCCGGCGAGGGGTCGACCGTGCTGCGTTTCACGAACGAGTTCCGCGGGTCGTCGGAGTACCGGCTGGACTGCCTCGCCGGATGGCACGACCACTTCGAGCGGCTCGCGGCGGCGCTGGAGGGGCACCCGACGGACTGGCGCGACTGGTCGCCCGCGCGGTGGCAGCACCTGCGGAGCCTGTACGAGCGCGACGAGGCCACCTGGCCCACGTGGGTGCCGTAGGCGTCAGCCGCGCTTCGGCGGCAGGCAGGTGTCCGTCGGGGGGCGGCCCTCCGGCCAGGCCATCTGGACGAAGCGCTGGGTGCCGTCCTGGGCCAGTTCCACGATCGGGACCGCCTTGTTGTACGGGTTGCCGTAGTTGTCCAGGCAGATCCAGCCGCTCGCGCCCTCGACCCGCAGGGAGCCCTTGACCTGCGGCCACTGTGTCCCGACGTCCTCCTTCGACGGGTACGCGGCGCCCTCCGGGGTGGCCTGGCGGATCGCGTGGACGGCCGTCGCCATCGCGTCGTACGCGATGATCGCCTGCCCGTCCGCGAGGGCCACCGGCCGGTCCTTCGGCGCGGCCTTGGCGATGTCCGCCACGAAGTCCGCGTAGGCCTGCTCGGAGCCGCCCGTCCGGGGGACGGTCCGCCCCGGGGCGGGCTTCCAGGCGTCGGGGTGGGCGAGCGCCGCGTACCGCACGGTCAGCCGGCTCTTGAGGGCGTTGCGGTCGAGCTTCCCGTCCGCGCCGAGGTACGAGCCCTCGTCGCCGGTCAGGACCGTGAAGGCGCGGTCGACGCAGCCGCGGTCGCCGAGGGCGTTGATGAACTGGCGCAGCTGGGTGTGTCGGCCGGCGAAGAAGACGGTCTCGGTGCGGGTGTCGCAGATCAGGTGGGTGATGTTGCGGAAGGTGTTGGCGGTGGTGCCCTCCTGGGTGGAGTCGGGGGCGGAGGTGAACTCCTGCGGCTCCAGGGGAGCCTTGGCGAGGGACGCGGCGAAGGCGGCCTTCAGGGTGTCGACGTAGTGGTCGCCGCTGCGGGTGTCCTGGACGAGGAGCGCCTTGGCGGCGTCGACGCGGCCGAAGTGGGCGAGCGCCCTGGCCTCGTCGCTGTTGGTGGGGGCGACGCGGGCCAGGCCGGGGTAGGGCTTGCGGCCGGGTCCGTTGGCGATGTCGTCGGCGGTGATGGTGGTGCCGACGACGGCGACCCTGGCGCGGGTGAGGGCGGTCACCGCCTCGCGCATCTGCGTGGAGGAGGTGGCGATGCCGGAGACGGCCCGGAGCCGCTCGGGGCCGTCGGCCAGGGCGATGAGCTGGTCGACGGTGGTGCGCCAGTGGGCGTTGCCCCGGCCGGTGTTGGCGAGGACGAGGCGGATGGTGGGCCGCTGCCCGTTGGACTCCTGGTTGGCCCTGCGCTGGTAGGCGTACGCGCCCTGCACCTCGTGCAGCACCTTGACGCGCATGCCGGCGTCGGTGGAGGTCAGGGGCAGCAGGACGGCGACGGTGACGTACTCGCCGGCCTTGAGTCCGGCGTTCTCGGCGCGGATGGTCTCGGCGATGTCCTTGAGGTCGGGCGCGCCGAAGTCATGGCCGGCGCCGTTGACGCCGATGCATTCGTCGCTGTCGACGGGACGGGCCACCCCCTCGGCGCAGGAACGGTTTTCCGGCTGGGTGAGCCGGGCGAAGCCGTAACCGCCGAGGCCGAGGACGACGGCGGCGGTGACGGCCGTGGCGACGAGCCTCTGACGGGGGGTGCGGACGCGCCGGCGCAGCCGGGCGGTGAGGCGGTCGGGCATGGCGTCAGACTCCGTTCTCACGGCCGGGCGGCAGCGACGGCTCCCGCCAGGCACGGATGTCGCGCGGCCAGTGGCCTGCCGCGTCCCAGAGTGAACCGCTGCCCGACAGATGACGGCCGGAGAGCCGGCGGAGCTCGTGCGCCAGCCGGTCGGCGACCTCGTCGTCGGGCAGTGCGAGCGGATCGGTGAGCAGCCACACGGCGTGCAGCAGCCGCCGTACGGACAGGTGGAGTTCGGTGGTGTCGGGGTCGAGGCCGCCGGGGAGCGCGGTCGCCGGCTCCTGGCCGAGGGCGACCGCACGGCGCGGGTCCGGGCCCGGCCGGTTCCGCTCGCGGGGGTAGGGGGCGGCGGCGATGAACCGGAGCCGGCCGAGCCAGCCGAGGACGTCCCGCTCGGGGAAGGTCTCCCGCAGGTGGGTGACGGCCTCCTCGGCGCGGCCGAGAGCGAGGCCGTGGTGGAGGCGGTACGGGCCGGGTCCGGGCCCGTAGTGCCGGTAGAGGGTCTCGTGGACGGCGTGCCAGGCGGCGTACCGCGGATGGTCGCCGTCCTCGAACCGGAGCCGGTGCAGGAGCAGGGCGCGCAGCAGCGGGTCGGCGACGAAGTGGCCGGGGCCCTCGGCCCAGTCCTCGGCGCGCAGCTGGTCGCGGACGCGCAGGGCCACGTCGCCGTCCAGGGACTCGGCCTGGAGCCGGGCGTGGGCGAGCATCCGGGCGGACTCCTCGTCGTGCGTGGCGGCGAGGACGGCGTACGGCCCCGGTCGCCGCACCGGCAGGAGTTCGGCGAGGAGCGCGGGGGCGACGGGCACCGGCGGGGTGTCCTCGCGTAACTCCACGGTGAGGTCGAGCAGTCCGCCCGGGGTGAGGCCGGCCCGCAGCTCGGCGGGGGCCTCGCCGGCGGCCCGGCCGAGGAGGGCCACGCCGAGGGGACGGCCGCCGGTCAGCCGGTGGACGGCGCGGGCGAGCTCGGCGGGGGTGCGGCCCGCGGGGTCGTGGTGGTCGAAGGCGGACCGGGTCTGGGCGGGGGAGAGCGGGGTCAGTTCGACGGCGAGGATGCCGGAGCCGACGCTCGTCCCGCGCGGGCAGGGCGCCCGGTGGGCGGTCTCGGGGAGCCGGGTGCGGGTGGCCTGTCGCAGGCCCTCGTGGTCGCGGACCCGGGAGGCGGCGAGGACGACGACCCGGTCGCGGCGGCCCTCGGCTGCGCGGGCGCGCAGGATCGGCTCGACGAGCTGCCGGCCGAGCGGCTCGTGGGCGTTGTCGAGGAGGAGCAGGGGCCTGCCCACGCGGCTGCCGCGCCGGAGCCCGGTGTAGGCCGTCAGCAGGTCCTCGGTGAGGGCGCCGACGAGGAAGTCCTCGGCCTCGCGGCGGCGCCGTCCGCCCTGCTCGAAGTCGACGGCGAGCTGCTGGAGTCCGGCCTTGCCCCGCCCGCCGGCGTTGCGATAGCTGCCGTACCAGCTCTCGGAGGCGCGCTGGAGACGGCCGAAGACCTCTTCCAGGACGGTCTCCACGGTGGCCTCGGCGAGGAGACCGGCGAGCGGGGCGGCGGCGTCGGCGAAGGTGGCGGCGAGCTTGGAGAGGACCTTGCCGACCCAGTTGGCGGCGGCGCCCCGGGTCGCGTCGACGGTCGCGAGGAGCGGCCCGAGCCGCTGGAGGTCGCGCCGGGCCCGCTCGTCGTCCTCCTGGGACCAGGCGAGCGAGGCGACGGCGACCAGGCCGAGCGAGAGCCGGGGGAACCGCACGGGCCGGGCGGCGAGCACCTTCGGCGCCAGCTGCACGGCCAGTTCGGAGAGGGCGCCGGTGACGGGGGTCCAGCCGGGGCCGTGGTCGGCGGGGGGTTCGACGTGGGCGCAGTCGAGGAGGGCGAGCGGGGTGTAGCCCTTGTAGCGGTTGCGGACCTCCTTGAGCAGGGCGGTCTTTCCCATGCCGCGCCCGCCGGTGAAGACCGTCACGGGCGGGTCGTCGCCGTGTTCGTACGCGACGCGCGCGGCACCCTGGCGGGTGAGGCCGACGAGCCGGGCGACGAGCCCGCTGTCGTCCAGGACCGCCTCGCGGCCGTACAGCTCCCTGTCCACCGCAACCCCCCTGCTTCCCCATGAGATGTGCCCCGTCACATCGTCAATTCCAGGATATCGACAGGGTGTTGGGAAGTAGCCAGGCTTTTCGTTCTTCTCTTCGGGAGGTGCTTTCCCGGGGGTGCGGGGGCGGTCAGTCCGTCGCGATGGCGTCCAGCTGGGCCCGCAGGTAGGAGTGCGACTCGATGCCGTGGATCGTCGTCCCGGGCGTGCACTCGTAGAAGTACACCAGCGACATCAGCTCCTCGGCCGGTACGTCGGCCGGCGGCGGCAGCACCCGGTGCCGTCCGGAGCGCCACCGTCCGCCGGTCCAGCCCGCCATCAGGTCCCCGATGTTGACGGTGAACGCGGCCGGGTCGAAGGGGGCGTCCTGCCACCCCCCGGCGTCGGTGAACACCTGGAGCCCGCCCTTCCCCGCCTCCCGGTCCAGGACGGTGACCGTGCCGAAGTCCGTGTGGGGACCGATGCGGAACTGACCCGGCTCCGGATCGCCCGTCCGCTCCCGCCCCGGATACCAGTTGACGTTGAAGCCGAACGTGGGGTGCCCGGTGTGCCGGGTGAAGAAGTCCCGCTCCTCGCCGAGGGCCACGCCCAGCAGGTCGAGGACCCGGTCCGACAGCGCCTTCATCTCCGCGAGGTACGCCTCCACCAGCGGCCTGAGGTCCGGCACCTCGGCGGGCCAGGTGTTCGGCAGGAACCACTCCGCGTCCACCGCCGGGTCCCCGGTCGGTTCCTCCGCCGCGAAGGAGAGCGACTCCTTCAGGTCGGGCGGGGTCGCCGTGCCCTCCGCGTACCCGTTGGCCTCCGCGCCCGGACCCAGCCATCCCCGTCCGCCGACCCGCACCGCGTACGGCTCCTTCACGGCGGCCGGGAGGTGGAAGAAGGCGCGGGCCGACGCGCGGATGGCGGCCCGTAGGTCCTGGTCCACTCCGTGCCCGGTGACCAGCAGGAACCCGGCCTCGCGCAGGGCCCGGTCGACGGCGGGCAGCTGAGGGGCGGGATCGCGGCCCAGGTCGATCACCGGCAGGTCGGCCTCACTCATCCCCGATGTCCTCGCTCCACAGATCGGGACGCGCGGCGACGAACGCGCGCATCAGGCCGACGCAGGCGGGATCGTCGAGCACGACGACCTCGACGCCGTGCTCCGCGAGCCAGTCGTGTCCGCCGTGGAAGGTCTCCGCCTCGCCGACGACCACCCGCGAGATGCCGAACTGCCGCACCAGCCCCGAGCAGTAC
The DNA here is from genome assembly GCF_040303145.1 of Streptomyces sp. NPDC096079. Taxonomy (NCBI): domain Bacteria; kingdom Bacillati; phylum Actinomycetota; class Actinomycetes; order Kitasatosporales; family Streptomycetaceae; genus Streptomyces; species Streptomyces sp. NPDC096079. Next base: position 302,812 of record NZ_JBEOST010000007.1, on the reverse strand, counting down.
CAGCAGGGCGAGAGGGTCGTGACCATCGTCGTCCCCCGGTACGAGCGCTGCCGGCCGGCGGCCCGGAAGGCGGCGGTCTCGGCGTGCATGGACGGGTCCCCGTCCTGCACCCGCCGGTTCCGCCCCCGCCCGAGCAGCTCCCCGTCGGCCCCGTACAGGGCGGCCCCGACCGGGATCCCGCCCTCGTCGAGACCGGCCCGCGCCTCCTCCAGGGCGGTGCCGAGCCACCGCCGTGCCCGTTCCTGATCCATGGGGGGAGCCTTCCCCGGCGGGGCTCCGGCCTCACACCCCGGACTGCCGCCGATCGGCTGAGGCGGGGCACCACACCGGCCGGGTGCGGGGAGGGCGGAGCCGGCAGGCCCTAGCTTGCTGAGTGCCCCGTCGATCTCCCGAGAGGTACCCCACCATGCGTTCCCTCCGCACCGCCCTGACCGCCCTCGCCGTCGGTGCCGTCGTCCTCGGCACCGCCGGAGCCGCGAGTGCCGACGTGTACGTCGAGTCCGAGCCGGAGACCTCGTACACCATCGTCTTCGGGGACTGGGTCCAGTACGCCAAGGACGACGTCTTCAACGCCGGCCACGACAACATCGTCGGCTCGAACAACTGACACGGCGCTCAGGCGGCGGCCCCGGCCTCCTCGTACGGGAACCGGGCGAGGGGAGCCTCCTGGCGGAAGAAGGTCCTGGCGCGGAGCATCGCCTGCGCGTCGGCGCGCACGCGGCCGGGGCGGGAGGCCGTTCCCGTCAGGACCCCGCCGAAGCGCATCCGCAGGTAGGCCGCCGAGTGGTTCAGGCCGGTGACCAGGCCGTCCGCGACCTCGTGCTCCTCGTGCGCCAGGGCCGTCACCCCCCACAGCGTGCCGCCGGCCATGCGCTCCTTGAAGTCCGAGCCGGGCACGTTCAGCCAGCCCGACCAGTAGTCCAGGTAGCGCTTGGCCTGCGCCGACAGGCTGTACCAGTACAGCGGCGAGACGATCACGACGTCGGTGGCCTCGACCGTGGCCCGCAGCAGCAGTTCCTCGGCCTCCCCGGCCCGCCGCCCGGCGTCCTCGTGCCGCCCGTCCTGGAAGTCGGGCAGGTCGATCCGGTTCAGGTCCACCCAGCGCCGCGGGACGTCGGCGGGCAGGTGCGCGGCGGCTTCCCGGGCGAGGATCTCGGAGTTGCCGTCGGCACGGGAACTGCCGAGAACGAAGAGGAACGAACGGTCCGGACCGGGAGTCGCGTCGAGGCTCATGCCGTTGCCAACGGCCCTTCCCCGGGGGCTATTCCGGGGCCCATCGGCCGCGCCGATCGGCACCATCGGCAGGACGCCCCAGTGGGCCGTGGACCCGGACCCCGCGGTGTTCGTAGCGTCGGTGGCATGACAAACGAGACCAGAGGAACCGCGGAACTCACCCTCGCCATGGTGCTCTCCGGCACGCTCGGCGTGTTCGTCGTCGAGTCCGGGGCCTCCCCGTTCGAGGTGGTGTTCTTCCGGTGCCTCTTCGGGGCCCTCGCCCTCGGGGGCTACAGCCTCGTCCGGGGGTTCTTCACCGGGCACGGCTTCACCGCGCGGAAGCTGGGGCTCGCCGCGCTCGGCGGGGTGTTCATCGTCTTCAACTGGGTCTTCCTCTTCGAGGCGTACCGGGCCACCTCGATCTCCCTCGCCACCGTCGTCTACCACACGCAGCCGTTCTTCCTCGTGCTGCTGGGGGCCGTCGTCCTGAGGGAGCGGATCTCCCGGTCGAAGCTGGGGTGGCTCGTGCTCGCCTTCACCGGGCTCGTGCTCGTGTCCGGGGTGCGGCCCGGTGACACCGCCTCCCTGGCCGGTCTCGGCTTCGCCCTCGCCGCCGCCGTGCTCTACGCCCTCGCCACCTTCGTCACCAAGCGCGTCACCGGTGTGCGGCCCCATCTGATCGCGCTCGTCCAGGTGCTCGTCGGCATGCCGCTGCTGCTGCCCTTCGTCCGCTTCGGCGGCGTCGGCGGGGGCGGCTGGGGCTGGCTCGTCGGGCTCGGCCTCATCCACACCGGACTCATGTACGTGCTGATGTACGCCGCCTACGCCAAGCTGCCGACCGCGAAGATCGCCGTCCTCGCCTTTACCTACCCGGCCGTCGCCATGGGCGTCGACTGGGCGGTGTACGGCCACCACATCGGGCTCGTGCAGGCGCTCGGCGTCCCGCTGATCGTGCTCGCGAGCCTCAAGGTCACCCTCGCTGCTCGGACACCAGTCGCCGCGTCTGCTCCACGAACAGCCGCACGTGGGCCGGAAGCCGCTTCCCCCGCCGCCACGCGAGCTGCGTGAACAGGGTGAACGGGGCCTCCCAGGGCAGCGGGACCAGGGTTCCGCCCGCCAGCTCCTCCGCGACGGCGACGCGGGGGAGCAGCGCGATGCCGAGCCCGGAGGCCACCGCCCGCTTGCTGGCCTCGATGGTCCCGAACTCCAGGAAGTGCGGCTCGGGCAGCGCGGCCTCGAAGAGGTCGCGGTAGGCGCACCCCGGTTCGGTGCCCACCAGCGGGGTGCCCACCAGATCGGCCGTGCCCAGTTCCGTACGGCCCGCGAGCGGGTGGTCGGGGGCGGCGACCAGGGCCAGCGGTTCCGTCGCCAGGACCTCCGACTCCAGGCCCTCGTGTTCGGTCTCCGGCTCCATCAGGAAGCCGACGTCGTACGTGCCCTGGCGCAGCGCCTGCCGGGTCTCGTCGCCGAGCGTGGGGCGGAGGGCCAGCCGCACCTTGGGGTAGCGGTGGTGGAAGTACTCCAGGAGCGGCGGCAGCCGGTAGGAGGTCAGCGACTCCATGGTGCCGACCGCGATCGGGCCCGAGGGCTCGGCCGTGGCCGCGACGGCCGTCCTCGCCTCCTCCGCCAGCTCCGCCATCCGGCGGGCGTAGGGGAGGAGCCGCTCACCGGCATCCGTCAGGCGGATGCGGGAGCCGAGGCGCTCGAAGAGCTCCACTCCGAGGGAGGACTCCAGGGACCTGATCTGGGCCGTGACGCTCGACTGGGCGAAGCCCAGCTCCGCCGCGGCCCGGGTGAAGGAGAGGACGTCGGCGACCTTCTCGAAGGTGGCGAGGAGCCGCAGCTCCATCAGTTCTCGCCCTTGTCCTCGCCCTGCTCGCGCTTCTTCAGCTCGTCCTCGCGGCGGCGCAGGTCCGCCTCCCAGTCCTTGAGGAGGGCCTCGTCCTTCTTGTTCTCCTCACGGAGGGACTTCAGGAACTCGGGGTTGTCGTCGGGGGCGACCCACTCGGAGCGGTGGTTGCGGTGCCACTCGGAGGGCGTACGGCCGCCGGCGGGGGCGCGGCGCATCTTGCCGGCGGCGAACCAGACGATCGGGCCGACGATCCAGAACAGCAGGATGATGATGACCCAGACCACCTTCGGCAGGTGCTTGGCCTCGTCCTCGGGGGTGTTCAGACAGTCGATGAAGGCATAGATCGTCAGCGCCAGCGGCAGGATGTACATCAGTGCCCTGAGCATGTGGGACGGCCCCCTGGAAGCAGCGGCGGGACCCGTTGCGGCGGCCCCGGTGACAGGCCAAGCCTAGCCCGTGGCGGATACTTGCCCCTATGGCTTACGACGATCTCCGCTCGCTGCTCAGGGCCCTGGAGCGCGAAGGCGACCTCAAGCGCATCAAGGCCGAAGTCGACCCGTACCTGGAGGTCGGGGAGATCGTCGACCGGGTGAACAAGGCGGGAGGGCCTGCGCTTCTCTTCGAGAACGTCAAGGGCGCCTCGATGCCCCTCGCGATGAACGTCTTCGGCACCGACCGCCGCCTCCTCAAGGCCCTCGGCCTGAAGTCGTACGGCGAGATCAGCGAGAAGATCGGCGGGCTCCTCAAGCCGGAGCTGCCGCACGGCTTCGTCGGGGTCCGCGAGGCCTTCGGGAAGCTGGGCTCGATGGTCCACGTGCCGCCGAAGAAGGTGAAGGACGCCCCGGTCCAGGAGGTGGTGCTGACCGGCGACGACGTCGACCTCGACCTCCTCCCGGCGCTGTTCACCTGGCCCAAGGACGGGGGCTCGTTCTTCAACCTGGGCCTCACCCACACCAAGCACCCCGAGACCGGCGTGCGGAACCTGGGGCTCTACCGGCTCCAGCGGCACGACAAGCGCACCATCGGCATGCACTGGCAGATCCACAAGGACAGCCGGAACCACTACGCGGTCGCCGCCGAGCGCGGCGAGCGGCTGCCGGTCGCCATCGCCTTCGGCTGCCCGCCGGCCGTCACGTACGCCTCGACGGCGCCGCTGCCGGGCGACATCGACGAGTACCTCTTCGCCGGCTTCGTGCAGGGCAAGCGGATCGAGATGGTCGACTGCAAGACCGTCCCGCTCCAGGTCCCGGCCAACGCCGAGGTCGTCGTCGAGGGCTGGCTGGAGCCCGGCGAGATGCTGCCGGAGGGTCCCTTCGGCGACCACACCGGCTTCTACACGCCGCAGGAGCCCTTCCCCGCCCTGAAGATCGACTGCATCACCATGCGGAAGCGTCCGCTGCTCCAGTCGATCGTCGTCGGCCGGCCGCCGACGGAGGACGGGCCGCTCGGCCGGGCGACGGAGCGCTTCTTCCTGCCGCTCCTCAAGATCATCGTCCCGGACATCGTCGACTACCACCTGCCGGAGTCGGGCGGCTTCCACAACTGCGCGATCGTCTCGATCGACAAGAAGTACCCGAAGCACGCCCAGAAGGTCATGCACGCCATCTGGGGCGCGCACATGATGTCGCTGACCAAGCTGATCATCGTGGTCGACAAGGACTGCGACGTGCACGACCTGCACGAGGTGTCCTGGCGGGCGCTGGGGAACACCGACTACGCCCGGGACCTGACGGTGGTGGAGGGGCCGGTCGACCATCTCGACCACGCGTCCTACCAGCAGTTCTGGGGCGGCAAGGCCGGCATCGACGCCACGAAGAAGCTGCCCGAGGAGGGCTACACCCGGGACGGCGGCTGGCCGGACATGGTGGAGTCGGACCCGGCGACGGCGGCCCTGGTGGACCGCCGCTGGAAGGAGTACGGGCTGTGACCACGGCCGCGGTTCCGGGCGCCCAGCCGGGGCGCACCAAGGCGTTCCTGCGTCTCGTGATGATCGAGCACTCGGTCTTCGCGCTGCCCTTCGCCTACATCGCCTCGCTCACCGCGATGTTCCTGCTCGACCGGAACATCCACTGGTGGACGCTCTTCCTCGTGACCGTCTGCATGGTGGGTCTGCGGACCTTCGCGATGGCCTGCAACCGGATCATCGACCGCGAGATCGACGCGCGGAATCCGCGGACGGCCGGGCGCGAGCTGGTGACCGGCGCGGTGTCGGTGCGCTCGGCGTGGACCGGGGCCGGGATCGCGGTCGTCGTCTTCCTGGGCGCCGCCGCCCTGCTGAACCCGTTGTGCCTGGCGCTCGCGCCGCTCGCCGTCATCCCGATGGTGGTCTATCCGTACGGGAAGCGGTTCACGAACTTCCCGCACGCGATCCTCGGTCTCGCGCAGTCCATCGGGCCGGTCGGCGCCTGGCTCGCGGTGACGGGGGAGTGGTCCTGGGACGCGGTCGTCCTGGGCCTCGCGGTGGGCGTGTGGATCGGCGGCTTCGACCTGATCTTCGCCTGTCAGGACGTGCAGGCGGACCGGGCGCACGGCGTCATGTCCGTCCCGGCCCGCTTCGGTGTGCCGGCCGCGCTGTGGGGGGCCCGCGCCTCGGCGGTCGTGACGACGGGGCTGCTCGTCTGGTACGCGCTGCTGACGGACGCGGGTCTGTTCTTCTGGGCCGGTCTGGTGATCGTGGTCGTCGCCTTCTGCTACGAGCACACGATCGTGAAGCCGCACGACCTGTCCCGGCTGAACAGGGCGTTCTTCACGACGAACGGGTTCATCGGGATCAGCCTGTTCGTGTGCGCGCTGCTCGATCTGCTGGTCCGCGGGCTCACCCCGTAGCCCCGGTGTGAGGACGGATAGGCTCGACGGCATGAACGACGGCAAGCGCACCCCCTGGATCGTGGGGGTTTCCGGGGCGTCGGGTACGCCGTACGCGGCCGCCGTGCTGAGGGGGCTGCTGGACGCGGGGGAGAGCGTCGACCTGGTCGTGTCGCGGGCCTCGCGGCTGACGCTGCTCGACGAGACGGGGATCTCGTTCCGGGACGCGCACTGGCGCGAGGACCTGGCGGCCTGGCTGGCGCGGGGCGCGGACGGGAAGCCGGACACCTTCGCGGTGGAGCCGGGTGACGTGCGGTACTGGGCGGCCGGGGACCTGGGGGCGGGACCGTCCTCCGGTTCGTACCCGGCGAAGGGGATGCTGGTGGTGCCGGCCTCGACCGCGGCGGTGGCGGGAGTGGCACTCGGGCTCTCGAAGGACCTGCTGCAGCGGGTCGCGAGCGTGACGCTGAAGGAGCGGCGTCCGCTGGTGGTCGCGGTGCGGGAGACCCCGCTGAACGGACAGACGCTCAAGCACATGGTGGCGCTGGACGAGGCGGGCGCAGTGGTGCTGCCCGCCTCTCCGGCGTTCTACGCGGGGGCGACGCACATCCAGGATCTGGTGGACTTCGTCGCCGGGCGGGTGCTGGACGCGGCGGGTGTGCCGCACCAGCTGTACCGCCGGTGGGAAGGAGAGCTGGGTGCGGCTCTCCGTGCTGATTAGCGCTTCTTGGCGTGCTTCTTCGCGGCGCGCTTCGAGGCGGCGGTCGGCTGGTGGGCACGCGAGCGGTTGGCCAGGTCCTGCAGCTCGCGCATGCGTGCGTAGGCCATCTCGATCGTGTACACGGTGAACACCACTCCTGAAAGATCGTCTTTGATCTGCTGAAAGATTCACAGGGCGTCTTCCCTGTGTACCTTAGATTCTATACCTAAACTCGCGGTATCGCTGGACAATGGAAGGCTTCATACCTATGGACGCCGTGGACAGGCAGCTCATCCAGGCTCTGCGCGAGAACGGCCGTGCCTCGTACGCCGAGCTCGGCCGGCTCGTCGGGCTCTCCGGCCCCTCCGTCACCGACCGCATCAACCGCCTTGAGGCCGCCGGGGTCATCACCGGCTACCGCGCCACCGTCGACGCCGCCTCGCTCGGCCTCGGCGTCACCGCCCTCATCGGCATCTCGCTCTCCGACGCCGCCGACCACGAGGACGTGGCCCGCCGCCTCAAGGACCTCGCCGAGATCGAGGACTGCTGGTTCATCGCCGGCGACGACTCCTTCATGCTCAAGGTGCGCGCGAACGACGTCGACGGCCTGGAGAAGACGATCCGCCGGCTCTCCGGCACCAAGGGCGTCTCCCGCACCCGTACGACGATCGTGCTCTCCACCAAGTGGGAGAACCGGGTCGGGGAGCTGCCGGAAGAGGGCTGAGAGTACGGTGGGCGGAGCGTGAAATCGGAGATAAGGGAGGCGGCCGTACATGGACGCGGGACTCAAGCGCGAACTTGAGCAGAAGGTCCGGGACGGTGAGCGGCTGAGCCGTGAGGACGGCATCGCCCTGTACGAGTCCGACGACCTCGCCTGGCTCGGCGGTCTGGCCCACGAGGTCCGGACCCGCAAGAACGGCGACGTGGTCCACTTCAATGTCAACCGGCATCTGAACATGACCAACGTCTGCACCGCCTCCTGCGCGTACTGCTCCTTCCAGCGCAAGCCGGGCGAGAAGGACGCGTACACCATGCGCATCGAGGAGGCCGTGCGCCTCGCGAAGGCGATGGAGAACGAGAACCTCACCGAGCTCCACATCGTCAACGGGCTGCACCCCAACCTGCCCTGGCGCTACTACCCGCGCTCCCTCTCCGAGCTCAAGAAGGCCCTGCCGAACGTCTCCCTCAAGGCGTTCACGGCCACCGAGATCCACCACTTCGAGACGATCTCCGGCCTCTCCGCCTCCGAGATCCTCGACGAGCTGATCGAGGCCGGCCTGGAGTCGCTGACCGGCGGCGGCGCCGAGATCTTCGACTGGGAGGTCCGGCAGCACATCGTGGACCACCGCACCCACTGGGAGGACTGGTCCCGGATCCACCGGCTCGCCCACGAGAAGGGGCTCAAGACCCCCTCGACCATGCTCTACGGCCACATCGAGGAGCCGCGCCACCGCGTGGACCACGTGCTGCGGCTGCGTGAGCTCCAGGACGAGACCGGCGGCTTCCAGGTCTTCATCCCGCTGCGCTACCAGCACGACTTCGTCGACATGCAGGACGGCAAGGTCCGCAACAAGCTGCAGGCGCGCACCACCATGGCGACCGGCGCCGAGGCCCTGAAGACCTTCGCGGTCTCCCGGCTGCTCTTCGACAACGTGCCGCACGTCAAGGTCTTCTGGGTCATGCACGGCGTCCAGACGGCGCAGCTGGCGCTCCAGCACGGCGCCGACGACATGGACGGCTCGGTCGTCGAGTACAAGATCACGCACGACGCCGACAACTACGGCACGCCGAACAAGCTGGGCCGCGAGGACCTGCTCGAACTGATCCGTGACGCGGGCTTCCGGCCGGTCGAGCGGAACACGCGGTACGAGATCATCCGCGAGTACCCGGGTCCGGACGCGGAGCGGCGCGAGACGCCGCAGGCGATGCGGTTCTGACGCACGGCGGGACGAAGGGCCGGTGGGATCACCCACCGGCCCTTCGTGCGTCCCCGGTCACGTCAGGGGCAGCAGCATGATGATGTCGTCGCGGTCGTCGCCGGGGGCGACCCGGATCGCGTCGGGGACGCGGCCGACCTCCTTGTAGCCGGACTTGGCGTAGAAGCCGTCGACGCCGGTGCCGCCCCGGCAGGTCAGCCGGATCGCCTCGACCGCCCCGAAGCCCTCGGCGGTACGGGCGGTGTGCTCGACCGCGGCCATGAGGTCGCGGCCGTACCCCTTCCCCTGGTGCCGGGGGTGGACCATCACCGTGTAGAGCCACACCCAGTGGGTCATCAGCGGGTGGGTGTTGAAGGTGAAGAAGGCGGTGGCGGCGACCCGGCCCTCCTCGTCGCGGCCGACGAGGAGGCGGGTGCCGCCCTCGGTCATCGCCACGAGGTGCTTGAGCAGCGCGGGGCGTATCGCGTCGGGGGTCACGGGGGGTACGAAGCCGACGGCGCCGCCCGCGTTGGAGACGTCGGCCCAGAGGGAGAGCACGCCGTCGCGCAGGGCGGGGTCGACTGCCGGGTCCACCTCGAAGGTAAGGGTCATGTAGGAAGTTTATCTATTACCGGCACCGTGCTCAAGAGGCCCGGTCCCGGCTCGCCGTCCGCCGCGTGCTTCACTGGAGGACGCTCGTCCCTCAGGGGAACTTTGGGATCTTTCGGAACGGAAGAGTGGACTGACATGCTCCGCTACACGCTGATGCGGCTCGGGATCTTCGCCGGGTGCTTCCTCGCCCTGTGGGGTCTCGTCTACGCCGGCGTGCTGCCGCGCGGCCTGGGCGACTCGAACCTGCTCTGGGTCCTCGTCCTCTCCATCGTCGTCTCCGCCCCGCTGAGCTTCGTCCTCCTGCGCAAGGTGCGCGACGAGGCGAGCGCCGAGGTCGTGGCGAGGGTCGACCGCGCGAAGGGCCGCCTCGACGCGAGCCGGTCCCAGGAGGACGTGCTGTAGCCGTGTAGGGGCTGCGTAAGCTTCCTCACAGACTCCACCCCGGGCAGGGCCTTCCAAGGCTCCGGCCTGGGGTGTTCTGCGTTTCGGAGGTGAAAGGGCGCCTTTCGGACCCAAAGAATGGCTTTGAGGTTCTCAAAGTTCAAGTGTTAACGTGTTCGACATGAAGACAGCAGTGCGCACCTCTCCCGCCGCGGGCACCCCGCTCGTGGCGCGCCTGCACGTCGACCTCTGCCGCTGTATGTCCGCGGTCTGTTGCCGCGCGCTCTGATCCGGCATCATGCAGCGGCCCGCGCCCGAGCGCGTGTGTGCCGCACCCCCGTCCCGTATTCCCCCGATACGCACCTGTGGAGTGTGCCTGTGTCCGCGTCCGCGTCCGAGACGAAGTCCCCGGCTTCCTCGCGCATACCCAAGGTCCCCTTCTGGGCCCAGATCGTCGCCGGTCTGGCCCTAGGCGCCCTGCTCGGCTGGGTCGCCCGCAGCCAGGACGTCTCCTGGCTCAAGGAGACCCTCGGTCAGATCGGCGACATCTTCGTCCAGCTGCTCAAGCTGGCCGTCGCCCCGCTCGTCTTCTTCGCGATCCTGGTCTCGATCACCAACCTGCGGAAGGTGAACAACGCCGCCCGGCTCGCCACCCGCACCCTGCTCTGGTTCATGATCACCTCGCTGATCGCGGTCGGCATCGGCCTCGCGATCGGCCTGATCACCAACCCGGGCGCCGGCACCGGCCTCACGCCGAAGGACGGCAAGCTCCCCAAGCACGAGGGCTCCTGGATCGACTTCCTCACCGGAATCATCCCGACGGACGTCATCACGCCCTTCACCGAGCTGAACGTCCTCCAGATCGTCTTCATGGCCGCCGTCGCCGGCATCGCCGCCCTCAAGCTCGGCGACCGCGCCAAGCCGATCCTCACCCTCTCCGAGTCGATCCTGGAGCTCCTCCAGAAGGCCCTGTGGTGGGTCATCCGCCTCGCCCCGCTCGGCACCGTCGGCCTCATCGGCTTCGCCATCGCCGACTACGGCTGGGACCTCATCGGCAAGTACGCGACCTTCACCGCCGACATCTACGTCGGCTGCGCCCTGGTCCTCTTCGTTGTCTACCCGACGCTGCTCGCCACGGTCGCCAAGCTCAACCCGCTCCAGTTCTACAAGGGCGCCTGGCCGGCCATCCAGCTGGCCTTCGTCTCCCGCTCCTCGGTCGGCACCATGCCGGTCACCCAGAAGGTCACCGAGCGCCTCGGCGTCCCGAAGGAGTACGCCTCCTTCGCCGTCCCGTTCGGCGCCACCACCAAGATGGACGGCTGCGCCGCGATCTACCCGGCGCTCGCCGCGATCTTCATCGCGCAGATCTTCGACGTGCAGCTCGGCATCGGCGACTACCTGCTGATCGCCTTCGTCTCGGTCATCGGCTCGGCGGCCACCGCCGGCCTCACCGGCGCGACGGTCATGCTCACCCTGACCCTCTCCACCCTGGGCCTCCCCCTGGAGGGCGTCGGCCTCCTGATGGCGATCGACCCGATCCTGGACATGATGCGCACGGCCACCAACGTGGCGGGCCAGGCGCTGGTCCCGGTGATCGTCTCCGCCCGCGAGAAGATCCTCGACCACACCGCGTACGGGAACGCCTCCTCCTCCCCGATCGACGACCTGGTCGAGATCGGCGAGCAGGACCAGAAGGTCGCGGTCACCGCGGCCGCCTGACCCCCCCCGCACCGCGTACGCGCCCCCTGCCCCCGTCCGGGCAGGGGGCGCGTACGCTTTCGCGGGGCATCCAATGGATCTTGGAAGCAGGGGTGGGCGCCATGGCCGATGGGGCGAAGGCGCGGCGGTTGCCGCGGGTCGTGCGGGAACGGCAGATGGTGGACGCGGCCGTGCGGAGCTTCGCCCGGCACGGGTACCAGGCGGTGTCCATGGACGAGATCGCCGAGCTGGCCGGGGTCTCCAAACCGCTGGTCTATCTGTATCTGGGCTCCAAGGAGGAGCTGTTCACCGCGGTGATCCGGCGTGAGGCCGAGGCCCTGCTCGGGGCCGTCGCCGCCGGCGTCGGGGGGCCCGCGGTGCCGCCCGACGAGCGGCTCTGGGCGGGGCTGCTCGCCTTCTTCACGCACGCCGCCGAGCACCCGGACTCCTGGGTGGTGCTGAGCCGGCAGGCGCGGACGCAGGGGGAGCCGTTCGCCGGGGAGGCGGCGCGGATGCGGGACGAGATCGTGGGCTTCGTCGCCGGGCTCATCGCGGAGGCCGCGGACGGCGTGGGCATCGGCCCGCGGGACGTGGACGCGCTCGCGCAGGCGCTCGTGGGGTCCGCCGAGTCCCTGGCCAGCTGGGCGAACGAGACCCCCGGGGTGACGGCTAAGGAGGCCGCCGCGACGCTGATGAACTTCGCCTGGGCCGGGCTCGGAAACCTCATGAAAAGCGAGCGCTGGTCTCCCCGATGAGCCTTACCGCGCAGTAAGGTTACCGACTGGTCAAAGGACCGCAGGGCTCAACGTACCGACGCACGACCTCAGTTCATCGCGCAGACCGAGGAGCCGCACGTGTCCGTCGTCACCGCCGCATCCGCGACCGAGCCGGTCGAGCCGCACAAGGTCGTGGTGGACGGGCGGGTGCGGGAGGTCTCCGTGCCCGCCCTCGTCCCCCGGGTGGCCCGCGGCTCGCTCGCCGACCTGCCGTACGACAACGCCCGGCAGGACCCCGGGGCCGTCCTCTTCTCCCGCAAGGACGCGCACGGGGTCTGGCAGGACGTCACCGCCTCCCGCTTCGCCGCCGAGGTGCACTCCGTCGCCAAGGGCCTCATCGCCGCCGGCCTGCGCCCCGGCGACCGGCTCGCCCTCATGGCCCGCACCACCTACGAGTGGACCCTGATCGACTTCGCCGCCTGGGCCGCCGGGCTCGTCACCGTCCCCGTCTACCCCACCTCCTCCGCCTTCCAGACCCGCTGGATCCTCCAGGACTCCGGGGCGGCGGGCTGCTTCGTCGAGGACGCCGAGCAGGCACGGCTCGTCTCCGCCGAACGGCGGCAGCTCCCCGGCCTCGCCCACCTCTGGGTCCTCGGCTCCGGCGCCGTCGACCAGCTCCGCGCGGCGGGCGCGCGGGTCGCCGACGAGGCCGTCACCGCCCGCCGGGGGCTGCTCACGCCGGCGGCCCTCGCCACCCTCATCTACACCTCCGGCACCACCGGCCGGCCGAAGGGCTGCGCCCTCACCCACGCCAACTTCTTCGCCGAGGTCGACAACGCCGTCCGGCTCCTCCACCCCGTCTTCGTCTCGGAGAGCAAGGAGCCCGCCGCCACCCTCCTCTTCCTGCCGCTGTCCCACGTCTTCGGGCGGATGGTCGCCGTCGGCTGCGTCCGCGCCCGCGTCCGGGTCGGCCACGCGCCGTCCGTCGAGGGCGAGGAGCTCCTCACCGACCTGGCCGCCTTCCGGCCCACCTTCCTCCTCGCCATCCCGTACGTCCTGGAGAAGGTCTTCAACAAGGCCCGCGCCACCGCCGAGAGCGGCGGGAGGGCCGCCGTCTTCGACCGGGCCGCGCGGGTCGCCCGCCGGTACGGGGCGGCGGCCTCGCCCTCGCTCCCCCTGCGGGCCGCGCGGGCGCTCTACGACCCGCTCGTCTACCGGCGGATCCGGGCCGCGCTCGGCGGCCGGGTGAGGTACGTGATCTGCGGCGGCTCCCCGCTCGGCGCCCGGCTCGCCGAGTTCTTCGCGGGCGCCGGCGTCGAGGTCTTCGAGGGGTACGGCCTGACGGAGACCACGGCGGCCGCCACGGTCACCCCGCCGCGCCGGCCGCGCACCGGCACCGTCGGCTGGCCGCTGCCGGGCACGGCCGTCCGGATCGCCGACGACGGCGAGGTCTGGCTCAGGGGCGGCCACGTCTTCGCCGGCTACTGGGACGCGCAGCGCGGGACGGCCCTGCCGTACACCGACGGCGGCTGGTTCCCCACCGGGGACCTGGGCTCGCTCGACGACGACGGCTATCTGCGGATCACCGGGCGGAAGAAGGACATCCTCATCACCTCGGCGGGCAAGAACGTGGCCCCCGCCCCGCTGGAGGACTGGCTGCGCGCCCACCCCCTGGTCGGCCAGTGCATGGTGGTCGGCGACGACCGTCCGTACGTCACGGCGCTGGTCACCCTGGACCACGAGGGCCTGACGCACTGGCGGCGGATGCGCCACAAGGAGCATCTGGCGCTCTGGGAGCTGGCCCGGGACCCCGAGCTGCTCGCCGCACTCCAGCGCGGGGTGGACGACGCCAACCGGCTGGTCTCGCGGGCCGAGTCGATCCGGGCCTTCCGGGTCCTGGCCACCGAGTTCACGGAGGCCTCCGGGCATCTGACGCCGTCCCTGAAGCTCAAACGGCGGGCGGTGCTGCGGGACTTCGCCCGGGACGTCGAGGAGATGTACGGCTCCGGGGCCGAATAGGGCTCACGGCCACAGGAGTTCGCGGGTCCAGTCCCCGGCCGTCGTGCGGCGGTAGCGGAGGCGGAGGTGGCGGCGGCGGGCGTCGCCCTGGAAGAACTCCACCTCCGCCGGTTCGACGACGTACAGGGTCCAGGTGGGGGCGGGGGCGTCCGGCTCCGTCTCGGCACGGTGCCAGGCCGCCTCGCTCGCCTCGGCGAGGGCTCCGGGGGAGTCGAGGACCTCGCTCTGCCGGCCCACGAGCGCCGCGGCGAGGGCGCCGGTGGTGCGGGCGTGGAGGTCCTCGTACGCCTCCTCGGGGGTGCCGGTGGTGACGTGGCCCCGGATCCGGACCTGGCGGCCCTGGACCGGCCAGTAGAAGCCGAGCGCGGCCTCGGGGCGGGCGGCGAGCTGGCGGCCCTTGGCGCTGGTGGCGTGCGAGGCGAAGTGCCAGCCCCGGGCGTCGGCGTCGTGCAGCATCACCGTGCGGACGTCGGGCCTGCCGTCCTCGTCCGCGGTGGCCAGGGAGAGCGTGTGCGGCTCGGTCTGGCCGGCCGCGACCGCCGCCGTGAACCAGTCGTGGAAGAGGGGGAGCGGCTCGGGCGGGGCGCTCGCCGGGTCGAAGGACGGCAGTGCGGTGTCCCAGACCCGGAGGGAGCGGAGGGCGCGGTGGAAGTCGGTCATGCGGCCACGGTAGGGCGTCCGGCGGTGGCGTGGTCCTCGATCGGGACGGCGTTCGCCGTGGCCTGGATCTCGTCGCGGATCTTCTTCGCGATGAGGTTCTTCCACGGGGTCTTCGGCAGGGTCCGCACCATGAGCATGCGCAGGGTGATCTTCCACTTCCGGTCGACGACCATCTCCTTGACGAAGCGCTCGGCCATCCTCTGGTTGCGTTCCACGCCGGGCCGCATCCGCTCCTCGTAGCGGGCGAAGGCGACGGTGTGGTCGCCGCCCGCCCGGGCGAGCTCGCCCGCCAGGATGTACGCGCCGATGAGGGCGAGGCCCGTGCCCTGGCCGGAGGCGGGGGAGGTGCAGTGGGCGGCGTCGCCGAGCAGCACGACCCGGCCGGTGGACCAGTGGTCCATCTCCACGAGGGCGATGGAGTCGAGGTAGAAGTCGTCGGCCTCGGCGGCGTGCCCGAGCAGGCGCGGGATCTCCCAGCCGTCGCCCTGGAACGTGCGGGCGAGGAAGCGCTTCTGGGCCGCGGTGTCGCGGTGATCGGGCTGCTCCTGGGAGGAGGAGAAGACGAAGAGGTTCTTGGCGTCGGTCTCGCCGGCGGAGCTGTAGACGCAGGTCAGCTTCCCGGGGAGCGCGTGGTAGGTCTCCCAGCGGTCGAGGCCGAGGTGGTTGGGCGCGCTGAAGATGGAGATGTACGCGCCGAGGTGGCGCTTGAACCGCTCCTCGGGGCCGAAGGCGAGCCTCCGGGTGTTCGAGTGGAGTCCGTCGGCGCCGACGACCAGGTCGAAGCGGCGGACGGTGCCGCTCTCGAAGGTGACGGTGACGCCGTCGGCGTCCTCCGCCAGCGCGGCGATCGAGTCGCCGAAGACGTACTCGACGTCCTCGCGGGTCCGGTCGTACAGGATGCGGGCGAGTTCGCCGCGCATGATCTCGTCGTCCTCCTCGACGCGGCCGCCGAAGATGTCGGCGGGCAGTTCGCCGATGGTGCGGCCGGCGTCGTCGACGTACGAACCGCCGCGCATGTCCGTGGAGTGGGCGCGGATCTCGTCGAGGACGCCCATCCGGCGGCAGACCTCGATCGCGGTGCCGCGGATGTCCACCTTGTAGCCGCCGGTGCGGAGTTCGGGGGCGCGCTCGACGACGGTGGGGACGAAGCCGTGGCGGTGCAGCCAGAGGGCGAGGGCGGGGCCCGCGATCGAGGCGCCGGAGATCAGGACGGTCTTGGCGGTCTTCGGGGTGCCGGTCGTGGCGTTGAGCGTCATGGCAGGACTCCTTGTCGGGTGTCTGCGGGCTGTTCCCCTGCCCGCGGACATGACTATACGGATGTCCTACACGCTTGTCTATGACGCTTGTATAGATTTCTCGGCGGGGGCTACGACCGGCCGAGCACCACCGTCCCCGAGGAGCAGAACCAGCCCCCCGTCCCCGAGGCCACCGCCAGCTCCGGCAGGGAACCGTCCGGGCGGCGCACCTGGAGCCCCGGCGCCTCCCCGCGCAGCTGCCGCACCGCCTCCACCAGCAGGAACAGGCCCCGCATCCCCGGATGGCAGGCCGAGAGCCCGCCGCCGTCGGTGTTCACCGGCAGCCCGTCCTTCTCCTGGACGAACGCCCCGCCCTCGCCCTTCGCGCAGAAGCCCAGGTCCTCCAGGGTCACCAGCGTCATGTAGGTGAAGGCGTCGTAGATCTCCGCCACCTCGATGTCCGCGGGCCGCACGCCCGCCCGCTCGAAGGCGAGCCGGCCGCTGACGGCCGCCGGAGAGACCGTGAAGTCCTCCCACTCCGACATCGTGGTGTGCGAGACGTGCTCCCCCGTGCCGAGCACCCACACCGGGGCCGTGCGGCAGTCCTGGACGTACTCCTCGGCCACCAGCAGCACCGCGCAGCCGCCGTCGCTGCGGATGCAGCAGTGCAGCTTGGTGAACGGGTCCGCGATCATCGGGCCGTCCAGGACGTCGTCGACGGTGATCGGCTCGCGGAACATCGCCTCCGGGTTGAGCGCCGCGTTCGCCCGCGCCCGGACGGCGACCTCCGCGAGCTGCTCCAGGGTCGTGCCGTACGCGTGCATGTGACGGCGGGCGGCCATCGCGTACTTGGCGATCAGGGTGTGCCCGTACGGCACCTCGAACTGGAGCGGGCCGCGCGCGCCGAAGGAGAGGTTCGCGGTGCGGCGCCGGGCCCGGATGTCGGCGCGGGCGGTGGAGCCGTACACGAGCAGGACCGCGTTCGCGTGCCCGGCGGCGATCGCGTCGGCGGCGTGCGCGGCCATGACCTCCCAGGTGGCGCCGCCGACGGCGGTCGAGTCCACCCAGCGGGGGCGAAGCCCCAGGTACTCGGCGACCTCGACGGGGGCGAGCGTGCCGAGGCCCGCGGAGGCGAGGCCGTCGATCAGCGAGCGGTCGAGTCCGCTGTCCGCGAGGGCGCGGCGGGCGGCCTGGGCGTGCAGGGCGTAGGGGGTGGCCTCGTCGACCCGGCCGCAGTCGGAGAGGGAGACGCCGACGACGGCGACGCGGCGGGCGCTGCGTGTGGTGGTGGGCATGAATCTGACGGTACATCAGATCAGCCGAATCGGGACCGGCGCCTCTCTGGGCAACCGGCCCCGCACCGGCCTAACATGACGCACCGTCAGATAAGGAGGGAGTTCCATGGACGCCGATGCCGCCGCGCGCAGCGCCCCGCCGACGGACCCGCCCGCCACACCGCCGGAGGAGATCCGCGGTGCCCTGCGGGCCCTGCTCGCCGACCGCGCGGACACCGCCGGCCCCGAGGGGTACGACAGCGCGCTCTGGGCCCGAATGACCGGCGCCCTCGGGCTCGCCGGACTCACCCTCCCCGAGCGGTACGGAGGCGCCGGCCGGGGCCCCGCCGCCCTCGCCCCCGTCTGCGAGGAGACCGGCCGCGCCCTCGCGCCCTCCCCGCTCCTCGCCACCACCGTCCTCGCCGCGCCGCTCCTCGCCGCCCTCGGCACCCCGGCCCAGCGCACCGCACTCCTCCCGCGCGTCGCGGACGGCGGCCTCACCTGCGCCCTCGCCGCACCCGCCGGCCTCGCCCACGCCCTCGGCCTCACCGGCGACAACGCCGCGGGCGACTGGTCCGGCGGCGGCCGGTCCGGCGGCGTCCAGGCCGCGCGCGCCACGGACGGCGGCTGGCGCCTCTACGGCGAGGCCGCCCAGGTCATCGACGGGCACAGCGCGGGGCTCCTCCTCGTCGCCGCCCACACCGGCGGCTTCGCCCGCAGTCGGACCCTCCTCTTCCTCGTCCCCGCGGACGCCGAAGGGCTCGTACGGGCCAGGGAAGCCGCCCTCGACCCCACCCGGACCCGGGCCACCGTGCAGTTCCGGGACACCGCGGCCGAACTCCTCGGCGAGGAGCCCTCCGACGTCCTCGGCGCCCTGGCCGCCACCGGCCGCGACGCCGCCGTGATGCTCGCCGCCGAGGCGGTCGGGGCCGCCGCGGCCGCCCTCGACCGCGCGGTCGAGCGCCTCGGCTCCCGCGAGCGGTCCGCCCGGCCCGCCGACGGCTCCCTCCACGCCGCCCGGCACCGCCTCGCCGAGCTGTACGTCCAGGTCGAGGCCGCCCGCTCGCTGACGTACTGCGCGGCCCGCGCACCCGGGCCAGGGCCCGACGGCGGACCGCTCGCCCTCGCCCACGCCCTGGAGGCCCTGCGCGCCGCCGCGGGGGAGGTCCTCCAGCTCCACGGCGGCGACGGCCGGGACGAGCTCTCCTTCCGGCGGGCCGCCTCCGACGAACTGCTCTTCGGCCCCGCCCGGCGGCTGCGCGCCCGGGCCGCGGAACGCACCGGAATCCCCGGAGAGGAGGCGGCGTAGATGTCCATGGGACGCACGCTCGTCCAGAAGGTGTCCTCGACCCGGACCTTCGCCAAGGTCGCCCCGCACCTCATCCCGGCCATGGACCGGGCCGTGCACCGGCTGACCGGGGGAAAGGTGCTGCTCAGCGCACGGATGCTGCCCGGGGTGATCCTGACCGCCAAGGGCGCGAGGAGCGGGGTGCCCCGGATCACGCCGCTGGCCTGCATGCCGGAGGGGGACGGCCGCTGGCTCCTCGTCGGCTCCAACTTCGGCCGGCCGGGGCACCCGGCCTGGACGGCGAACCTGCTCGCCCACCCGGACGTCGAGGTCAACTGGCGGGGCGAGGACGTACCCGTACGGGCGGAACTCCTCGCGGGGGAGGAGCGGGCGGCGGCCTGGCGGGCGGCGCTGGAGTTCTGGCCGCCGTACGCCACGTACCAGGCGCGGATCGAGCGCGAGATCCGGCTCTTCCGGCTCACCCGGCGGTAGGGGCCGCTGCCCCTTCGCGCCGAAAGGCAGGCCTCCGCGCGCCGTCGTGCCGGGACACGGCGACGCCGACGGCGGTCCGTGGGGGCGGGCCGCCGCCGGCGTCGACGACAGGACGGGTGAAGGGTGGGGCGGGGCTATCTGGTCGGCTTCTTGCCGGTGATGCCCAGATGCACCAACAGGGCGAGGTTCGGCTTGAGTTCGGCCTGCTTCACGCCCCAGGTCTGGAAGCCCTTCTGGTGGCCGGCGACCGAGGCCAGCATCGCCACCAGGGAGCCGGCCATCGCGGCGGGGCTGACGTCCTTGTCGACCTTGCCCTTGGCCTGGAGCTCCTTCACCGCGTCCGTCAGGGAGTTGGTGACCGAGTTCAGGATCTTCATGCGGATCTTGTAGAACCGCTTGTCGCCCTCGGCGGCGCCGAGGTCCACGACCCGCAGGATCGCGTCGTGCTTCCGCCAGAAGTCCAGGAAGCCCTCGACGAGTTCCTCCGAGGTCTGCCAGCCGGCCTTGCCGACCCAGGAGCGGCCGGAGACCAGCTCGGTCAACGCGGCGCCCTCCTTGGCCATTTCCTCCGCGATCTCGAGGACCGCTCCCTCGACGTCCGGGAAGTACTGATAGAACGTCGCGGGTGAAGTACCCGCCTTCCGGGCCACATCGATGACCTTGACGTCCCGGTAGGGCGAGGAGCTGAGCATCTCACCGAGGCAGTCGAGCAGCTTCTGCCGCGTCGCCTGGCCGCGTCGTCCGGCCACGCGGCCGTCGACGGTGCGTACTTGTCCTGTCATGCCGTCAGCTTACCGAGGGGCGATCAGCGCGCGATTCGGCCGAGTGCAAATGGGGTGCACGCCTGTTCTGCGAGGTCGGCGCGGGTGCGGCCGGGGAGTGCGGGGGCGGGTTCGAGCCACTTCGGGACCGGCCTGGGGATCCCCGTACCCGAATAGGCTTATGAACAGCCTGTGGACAACTTCGGTGGACAACTCAAGCGCCGCAAGGGTTCCGCCCCGATAAATCGCCACTTTGTTCGTATGTCGGGGCGTGCGGGGCCGACCCCGCCGTCCTAGCGTGGGGACATGGCCGTACGCATTGAGGGCACCCCCTGCTGGGTGGACGCGCAGCTTCCCGACCTGGAGGCCGGCAAGCGCTTCTACGGCGAGCTCTTCGGCTGGACCTTCGACCCCGACCGCGACGAGGCCCTCCTCGACGGCCGCCGGGCCGCCGGACTCGTCCCCAAGCGCGACGGGCGCATGCCCACGACCTGGACCCCCTACCTCGCCACCGAGAACGCCGGCACCCTCGCCGTCCGCATCAAGGCCGCCGGCGGGCAGATGGTCATGGAGCCCTACCCCGTCGGCCCCTTCGGCGTCTACGCGCTCGCCGCGGACCCCGGCGGCGCGGTCTTCGGCCTCCGCCAGGAGGGCGACGACGACGGCTTCGAGGTCACGAACGAACCCGGCGCCTTCTGCTGGATGGAGGTCTACACCCGCCGCCCGGACGCCGTCGACACCTTCTACGCCACGGTCTTCGGCTACCTCGGCCGTCAGGCCGACGCCGAGGAGGAGGGCAGGGACGCCGGCTTCGACTACCGCGTCTGGTCCCCGCCCGGCTCCCGGCCCGGCGACGACAGCGCCTTCGGCGGACGTGCCGTCATCACCGACGACTTCCCCGCCGAGATGCCCGGACACGTCCTCGTCTACTTCGCCGTCGCCGACTGCGACGAGGCCTGCGAGACCACCGTCCGGCTCGGCGGGCGGATCGCCACCCCCGCCTTCGACACCCCGCACGGCCGCATCGCGGTCCTCCACGACAACCAGGGCGCCCGCTTCGCCGTCCTCGCGGAACCCACCGGGACGACCTGACCCGGGCCCGCCACCGGCCGCCGGAACGACCCGTGACACCCCGATTCGCCCCCGGGTTCGCAACCGGGCCCTCGGACAGGAAGAATCAGGGTCCACGGGGCCGTACCCTCATGGCCCGTACGGGGAGGTGGCAGGCAAGTGGAACAGCTGACGCAGCACGACCCGAGACGTATCGGGCCCTTCGAGGTGCTGGGCCGGCTCGGCGCGGGCGGAATGGGCCTGGTCTATCTCGCGCGCTCGGCCTCGGGCCGGCGCGTGGCGATCAAGACCGTGCGCACGGAGCTCGCGGAGGACCAGCTGTTCCGGGTCCGCTTCACTCGGGAGGTGGAGGCCGCCCGGGCGGTCTCCGGCTTCTACACGGCCGCGGTCGTCGACGCCGACCCGCGGGCCGCCGTGCCCTGGCTGGCCACGGCCTATGTGCCGGCGCCCTCCCTCGAAGAGATAGTGAACGAGTGCGGGCCGCTCCCGGCCCAGGCCGTCCGCTGGCTCGCCGCGGGCGTCGCCGAGGCCCTGCAGTCCATTCACGGGGCGGGCCTGGTCCACCGCGACCTCAAGCCCTCCAACGTCCTCGTCGTCGAGGACGGCCCCCGGGTGATCGACTTCGGCATCGCGTCGGGCGTCTCCAACACGCGCCTGACCATGACCAACGTCGCCGTCGGCACGCCCGCCTACATGTCGCCCGAGCAGGCCCGCGACTCGCGCAGCGTCACCGGCGCCAGCGACGTCTTCTCGCTGGGCTCGATGCTGGTCTTCGCCGCCACCGGGCACGCGCCCTTCCACGGCGCCAACCCCGTCGAGACCGTCTTCATGCTGCTGCGCGAGGGCCCGGACCTGGAGGGCCTCCCGGACGAGCTGCGGCCCCTCATCGAGTCCTGCATGCAGATGGACGTCACCCGCCGCCCCACCCCGGCCGACCTCCAGGCCCAGCTCGCCCCGCACCTCTTCGGCCCCGGCAGCGACGACAGCGGCACGGCCTCCGCCTGGCTGCCGCAGAGCGCCACCGAGATGATCGAGCGGCGCCGCGGCGGCGGCCGTCAGCTGCCCGGTCCGGCCGTGCCGCCCCCGCCGCCGCCCCCGGCGGACCCGCCGGGCCCCCGCCCCGACCCGCGTTTCCCGGAGCGGGCGCCGGAGCGAGGACCGGACCGCGCACCGGAGCACGCGCCCGTCGGCGGCCGGCACGCCGGTCCCGCCGAGAGCGCGGGCGGTCCCGTACGCCTCGGCGGCGCGACGGTCCCCATCGGCCCCGGCCCCCGCGTCGCCGACACCCGGGCGGCGCTCTCCGTCGGCCGGGGCGCGGACGCGGGACCCGCGACCGGCTGGATCCGTCCGCCCGGTGGCGGCCCGAGCCTCGCCGAGCAGGCCCCGCAGCACGGCTCCCGGCCCGCGTCCGTGCCCCCGCAGGGCGCCGACCAGGCGGCACCGCAGCCCCCGCCGGAGCCCGGCCACTGGCGGCCCTGGCGCTTCCGGATGTCGAACGACGTCTGGGGCACCCCCGTCGTCGACGGCGACCTGCTGTACGTGACCTCCTTCGAGGTGCACGCCCTGGACACGGGGAGCGGCCGGCGCCAGTTCAAGACGCGGGACGTGGCCTGGTCGATGGCCGTCGCCTCGGGCCGTATCCACGCCTCCGACGGCCCCACGCTGTACGCGCTCGACGCCACCGACGGCAGTGAGCGCTGGCGGCTGGCCACGGACGCCTGGGTGTACTCGCTCAAGGTCGACCGGGGCACGGTCGTCACCGGGACGCGCGGCGGCGGGGTGCAGGGCTGGGAGGCCTCCAACGGCGCCAAGCTGTGGGAGATCACCGGAGCCCAGACCGACTTCGAGACCCCGGAGGCGGGGCCCGCCGTGCACGGCGACACCGTGTACGTGTGGCGGGACGCCCGGCTCCAGGCCCTCGACGCCCGCACGGGCGTGGAGCGCTGGTCGTACCCGATCGGGGACGCCGCGTCCTGCGCGAACGTGCCCGTCCGGGTGGCGCCGGCCGAGGACGGCTGCGTGTACGTCTCCGCCGGGACCCGGGTCCTGTCGATCGACATCGCCGCCGGGCACGTCCGCTGGCACTTCGAGGCCCCGGCCGTGTTCCTGTCCCCGCCCGCGTTCGCGCCCGGACCGGCGGTCACCGGCGGCGGGGTGTACCTCTCGGACCACCTCGGCACGGTGTACGCGCTCGACGCCACGACCGGGCAGGACCGCTGGCGGATCGCGACCGAGCCGCGCCAGTCCGCCGAGCCGGTGCTCGTCGCCGACGGCAACGTGCACGTCGGCAGCGGCAGCGCCCTCTACACGCTCGACGCGGTCACCGGCACCCCCCGGTGGCGGTTCGCGGCGGGCGGCGAGCTGGTGGGCTCGCCGGTCGTCGCCGACGGCCGGGTGCACTTCGGCTCGGCCGACCACGTCCTGTACACGCTGGACGCGACCGGCGGGCAGCTCCGCTGGAAGCTCGCGACCGGCGGCGAGATCACCGGCTCGCCGGTGGCGAAGGGCGGGGTCGTGTACGCGTGCAGCAAGGACCGCTGTGTGTACGCGCTCGACGCGGTGAAGGGCACGGCGACCGGCAGGGGAGCGCCGCGCCCGTAGGAGGCACAGGAACCCGCCGTTCCGGGGCTAGTCCCGGGGCGGCGGGTTCTCGCGTTCCGGGTCCTCCGGCGCCGGTGGGCCGGCCGGCACGTCGTCGTGCCGGTCCTTCTCCCCGTACGGGGGGCGGTCCACGCGGTCCACGCGGTCCACGCGGTGCGCGTGACGCGCGTAACGGCGGCCCGGCATCACGAGCGCGCCGAGCAGCAGCAGGGCCCCGCCGCCGAAGGCGTTCGCGACCCCGTCGCCGAGCCCCGTGCCGTCGGAGCCGACCGTGAGGCCGCCCTCCGCCTGGCCGACCCGCACCATCCACAGGACGGTGAAGCCGAGGACGACGACCCCGGCGAGGGCGACGAGCAGGCGGGAGCGGAGCAGGACGCCGACGAGGGTCAGGAGCGCCGCGAAGGCGAAGGGCAGCAGGATCGACGCCAGGAGGTCGGCCTTCTCGTCGGTGATGCCGGTGAAGAGGTCCCCGACGGCGTAGTCGCGTCCGGGACGGCCGTCGTACCAGGCACGGAAGGGGCTCCAGACGGCGGCCGTCGCTCCGGCGAGAGCCAGGACGGATCCGGCGATGGTGCGGATCATCGATGCGGCCTCCTCGGCGGTCCGGCTCCCGCTCACGACGCTACGCCGGGTGCGGGGGGCCCGCCATGCGACGCGGCGGCGGCGCTAGGGTGGCGCGGACACGACAGACAGGACGGGGAGCGGCGATGGTACGGACGCGTCTGAAGCTCGCGGCGACGCTCACGGTGGTGGTCCTCGCGCTGACCGGTTTCCACACCGGCAAGGGCGGTCACGGCAGCGGCGGCGGCAGCGGGAAGAGCAAGAGCGGCAAGAGCAGGAGCCACTCGGGCTCCCACGACGACGACGATTCGGGCGGCGGCTGCTCCAGCGACGAGAAGAGCAACGACGACTACGGCGGCTCGGGCGGCTCGACGCCCAGCGTCAGCCCTTCCCCCACGTCCGCCGAGGTCGAGGTGGTGGTCGTCGACTGTGTGAAGCCCGCGCAGAAGAAGCGGAAGGGCAGGCCGGCCCGGAAGGCGGACACCACGGCGACCCTGAGGATCTCCTCGCACGACGCGCTGGAGGGCACGTACGAGGTGACCCTGGAGTTCAAGGGCGCCACGGGGTCGGCGGTGGACTCGACGACGGCCCTCGTCACCGTCGGGGCCTACGAGGACAAGACCTTCGAGGTCGCGATGAAGACCCCGAAGGCCGTCTCGTCGGTCAGGAACTGCTGGGTGTACGACGTACGGAAGAAGTAGCGGCGCCGGGGGTCAGTTCCAGCGGATCAGCGCGGTCCGGAGCTCGCGCTCCGGGTCCGGGACCGGGGGGTCCACGTTGGTGATCTTCTTGGGCTCGCCGCCGGAGAAGTCCCCTCGGAAGAGGCCCGTGCGGCCGTCCTCGCCCCTGGACAGGAACGCGAAGCTCTTGCCGTCCGGGGCGAGGACCGGCAGGCCGTTGTGCCGGTCGTTCTCCGGGATGAGGTCCTCGGTCTTCAGGAGCTTCGTGTAGTCGGCGGAGAACGTCAGCTGCTTGAAGTCGCAGACCAGGGTGGTGGCGTTCCGCCAGAAGGCCGGCTCGCAGAAGACCTCGCTGCCCTTGTCGCCGAGGCCAGTGGTGGTGATGTCGTGCAGGTAGACCCCGGCACCGCTGCCCCCGCTCTCGGGGCCGATCTTGCTCAGGCTGACGCCGTAGTCGTTGTTGCTCGTCGCCACGACTCCGCCGGCGGGGACCACCGCCGCGTCGATGTCGTCCGTCGCGAGCACCGTCTCCGCCGTGGGGCCGTCCTTCCCGAGGAGGTCCGGGATCTTCCCGAAGAGGGTGTTCTCCTCGGTCTTCAGGCCGCCCTTGGGGTCCCGCGAGGCGAGGTCGCCCTTGGCGTCGGGGTCGATGCGCCCCATGTCGTACCAGAGACGGCCGGTCACCGGGTGGAAGACGGCGCTGCCGTTGTCCAGGCGCTTCGTGAAGGAGTCCGGGTCGGGTGCGCCGACCTCCCGGCCAGTGGCCATGTCGAAGGCGGCGGCGCGGTCGCCGTCGACCAGGCCGGCGACCAGTGTGAGGTCCTTGTTGAAGGCCAGGTCGGCGCTGTAGCTGGGTCCGTCCTCGTCACAACCCGCGCCCGGCTCGGCGTTCGGCGGCAGGGCGGCGCTGCGCTCTCCGGCGAAGGCGCCGTCCTTCGCGGCGAAGGAGCGCAGGAAGACCTGGTAGGCCTTGCCCCCGGTGCCGTCCTCGATGGTCTGGCAGAAGGCGACCGTGAGGCTGTCCGGCTGGGCGAGCGAGGCGG
Source organism: Streptomyces sp. NPDC096079 (assembly GCF_040303145.1). Classification (NCBI taxonomy): domain Bacteria; kingdom Bacillati; phylum Actinomycetota; class Actinomycetes; order Kitasatosporales; family Streptomycetaceae; genus Streptomyces; species Streptomyces sp. NPDC096079. The sequence goes on along the minus strand of NZ_JBEOST010000007.1, from coordinate 277,232 downwards.
TCTTCGGGGCGCCGCCGTTCCCGTCCTGTCCGGCCTCGCTCCCACCGACGGCGCCTGTCACCGGGTCGCCCCCGCCGCCGCACCCGGCCAGCATGAGCGCGGCTCCGGCCGCGAGTCCGGCCTTGACGATGTGTCGTCCCATCACAGCTCCCCGTTGCGTGCCACAGCGGTCGGGCGTGACCCGATCGTGCTGCGAACGCGGGGCAGTCCCACCGCTGTTGACGGCGTCTTATCAAACGAAGATCCATTAAAACAGACTGTTGCATCCGCTACCGGAGCAGGTGTCCGCCGCTCCGTCGGGTGAAAAGCTCCGCCTGCCGTTCCGGCGGCAGGTTCCCGAGCGTCACCAGATGCGGGGCGTGTGCCAGGGCCTGGACGCGGGACGCCTCCTTGGTGGACCACAGCGCCCGGACCGTCCCCTGCACGGCCTCCGTCGGGTACGAGGCGATGACGGCGGCGGCCCGGATCGCGGCGGCGAGCGCCCCGCCCGGCTCCGTCACCTCGCTGACGAGCCCCGTCTCGTACGCACGCCGGGCGGAGACCCGTTCGGCCGTGCCCATGAGGGCCATCCGGGCGACTTCCCCGAACGGCATCTTCTGCGCCATGTGGACGGTCTCGAAGGCGGAGACCATCCCGTACGTCGTGTGCGGGTCGAAGAAGGTCGCGTCCTGCCCGGCGATCAGGAACTCCGCCTCGCCGAGCAGGTAGAAGGCCCCGCCGCAGGCCATGCCCTCGACGGCGGCGATCACGGGTTTCCACAGGTCGTTGGCCTTGGGGCCGAGGGTGAGGAGGGGGTCGTCGATCGTGTACGGGGAGGAGGGCTGCGGCACCCTTCCGGCGTCGTCGCGGTCGATGCCGGTGCAGAAGGCCCGTCCGCCGGCGCCGGTGACGACGATCGCGCGGATCTCGTCCTCGTACCGGAACCCCCGCCAGACGGCGGCGAGTTCGCGTGCCATGTCCAGGGTGACGGAGTTGTGCCGCTCGGGCCGGTCGAGGGTGACGACCGCGACGCCGGTCTCCTTGTCGCGTTCGACGCGGATGGTCATGAGCGCTCCAGGAGCCAGCGGGGGACGGCGACGCCGTCGATCTCGGTGAAGGCGACGCGGACGGCGGCGCCGATGCGGAGCCGGGCCGGGTCGACCGAGTTCAGGGGGGCGTCCGGGGCGGCGACGACGTTCCCGGCGAGGCGGATGCGGGGGGCCTCGGCGAGTTCGACGAGGACCGCGTTGTACGGGGCCTGGGCGGCGTAGTCGGGCAGCAGCGGCGGGTGGGGGAGGACGTACGACCAGATCCGGCCGCGGCCGGACATGAGCCGCCACTCGCTGTCGAAGGACCGGCAGTGCGGGCAGCAGGGGCGGGGCGGGAAGCGGAGCTCGCCGCAGGCGGCGCAGGCCTGGACGCGGAGCTCTCCCCGGGCGGCGTACTCCCAGAAGGGGGCGCCGTCCTCGTCGATGACCGGTGTGAGCATGCGGGTTCAGCTCCTCAGCAGGATGGCGGATGTGGGGACGCCCTCGCCGGCCGTGACCAGGCAGGTGGCCGCGTCGGGGACCTGGGCGGTGGAGGTGCCGCGGAGCTGCTTCACGCCCTCGTTGATGAGGTTGAAGCCGTGCACGTACGCCTCGGAGAGTCCGCCGCCGCCGGTGTTGAGCGGCAGCCGGCCGCCGATCTCCAGGGCGCCGCCCTCGGTGAAGGCGCCGCCCTCGCCGCGTCCGCAGAAGCCGTAGCCCTCCAGGGAGAGGGGGACGAGCGGGGTGAAGGCGTCGTAGATCTGGGCGACGTCGACGTCGGCGGGGCCGAAGTCGGCCTGCTTCCACAGGTGGCGGGCGGCGGTCCAGGCGGGGCCGGAGAGCGGGTCGTCGTTCCAGTAGTTGACCATGCCGTGGTGCTGGGAGGGCAGGCCCTGGGCGGCGGCGTGCACGTAGACGGGCTTCTGGCGGCAGTCGCGGGCGCGTTCGGCGCTGACGATGACGCAGGCGAGGGCGCCGTCGGTCTCCAGGCAGTTGTCGAAGAGGCAGAGGGGTTCGCTGATCCAGCGGGCGGTCATGTACATCTCGCGGGTCAGCGGCCGGTCGTACATGATCGCGGCGGGGTTCTGGTTGGCGCGGTTGCGGCAGGCGAGGGCGACGTTGAAGAGGTGGTCGCGGGTGGCGCCGTACTCGTGCATGTAGCGCCGGGTGAGCATGCCGATCTCGTCGGCGGGGCGGAGCAGCCCGAAGGGGCGGGTCCACTGGCCGGGGGTGGGCAGCTGGACGGCGGTGTTCTTCCAGGGGCGGGGGCCCGAGCCCCGCTTCCTGGACCGCCAGGCGACGCCGACGCTCGCCTGTCCGGTGGCGATGGCGGCGGCGAGGTGGCCGACGGTGGCGCAGGAGCCGCCGCCTCCGTACCCCACCTTGCTGAAGAAGGTGACGTCTCCGGCGCCGATGGCCTTGGCCACCTCGACCTCGTCGGTCTCCTCCATCGTGTACGAGGCGAAGGCGTCGACCTCGTCGGGGGTGATGCCGGCGTCGTCGAGGGCGGCGAGGATCGCCCGGCAGGCGAGGGTCTTCTCGGTCTCCCGGAGCTGTTTCGCGAAGGCGGTCTGTCCTATGCCGACGATGGCCGTGGCGTCCTTGAGCACCGAACCTCCTCATGGGGCAGCACTGCTGACAGCGCGTCAGGCTACAACTAATCTGACGGATAGTCAGCTACAGGGAGGGTGGGTCATGGACATGCGCGGCGACCTGGAGTGGGGCACGATCCCCGGGCTCGTACGGGCGGCGGCCGAGCGCCACGGCCCGCGGGAGGCCGTCGTCGACGGCCGCGTCCGCATCACCTACGCCGAACTCGGCGAACGCGTCGAACGGGCGGCCGCCGCCTGTCTCGCCACCGGTATACGGACCGGCGACCGGGTCGCTATATGGGCCCCCAACACCCTCGACTGGATCATCTGCGCCCTCGGCGCGGTCACCGCCGGAGCCGTCCTCGTCCCCCTCAACACCCGCTTCAAGGGCACCGAGGCCGCCGACGTCCTCCGGCGCTCCCGCGCCCGGCTCCTCTTCGTCACCGGCACCTTCCTCGGCACCTCGTACGTGGCCTCCCTGCGCCGCTCCGGCATCGAACTCCCCGACCTGGAGCGCATGGTGGTCCTCGGGGACACCGCCCCCGACGACACGGGCTGGACGACCCTCAAGGCCTTCCTCGCGGAGGGCGACACCGTCCCCGCCGCCCGGGTCCGTGCCCGCGCCGACGGCATCGACCCCGACGCCCCCTCCGACATCATCTACACCTCCGGCACCACCGGCCGCCCCAAGGGCGCCGTCATCAGCCACGCCCAGTCCCTGCGCTGCTACGCGACCTGGTCCGACCTCGCCGGCCTGAGGGAAGACGACCGCTACCTGGTGGTCAACCCCTTCTTCCACACCTTCGGCTACAAGGCCGGTGTCCTCGCCTGCCTCATGCGGGGTGCGGTGATCGTCCCGCAGCCGGTCTTCACCGTCGACACCGTCCTCGCCAACATCGCCGCCGAACGCATCACCGTCCTCCCCGGCCCGCCGACCCTCCACCAGTCCCTCCTGGACCACCCGTCCCGCTCCGCGCAGGGTCTCTCCACCCTCCGCCTCGTCGTGACCGGCGCGGCCGTCGTGCCGCTGCGGCTCGTCGAACGCCTCCGCACCGAGCTGGGCGTGGCCACCGTCCTCACCGCCTACGGCCTCTCCGAGGCGAGCGGCGTCGCCACGATGTGCCGGCGCGACGACCCCGACGAGACGATCGCCACGACCTCCGGCCGCCCGATCCCCGGCACCGAACTCCGGCTCTCCGACACCGGCGAGGTCCTGCTCAGGGGCCACCACGTGATGAAGGGCTACTTCGAGGACGAGGCGGCGACGGCGGAGGCGATCGACGCGGACGGCTGGCTGCACACGGGCGACATCGGCGTCCTGGACGAGGCCGGCAACCTCCGGATCACCGACCGCCTCAAGGACATGTTCATCGTGGGCGGCTTCAACGCCTACCCGGCCGAGATCGAGCAGCTCCTCGGCCTGCACCCCGACATCGCGGACGTCGCCGTCATCGGCGTCCCGGACCCCCGGCTCGGCGAGGTCGGCAAGGCCTTCGCGGTACGGAGACCGGGCGCACGGGTCACGGCGGACGACCTGATCGCCTGGTCGCGCCGGGAGATGGCGAACTACAAGGTCCCGAGGGAGGTCGAGTTCGTCCCGGAACTCCCCAGGAACGCGAGCGGCAAGGTGGTGAAGGGCGAACTGAGGGAGCGGGCGGCCACGGCGTGACGGGGGCCGTCCGGTGGCGCGGTTCCCGGTGCGGCGACAGCGCTGAGCCCGGACCGTGTTCCGGTCCGGGCTCGGGACAAGCGGGTGCGATCAGGTGGCGTGCATGTTGTCGGTCGAGTCGCTCGCGACCTGGAGGTCGGACGAGTCGACCGTGACCTGGACGCCCGTGGTCGGCGTACCGCCGGTGGCGTGCATGTTGGCCAGGGCGGGAGAGGCCGTGCCGGCCGCGATGGCGGCGGCGAGGAAGGCACCGGCCAGGAAACGCTTGCTGCGGGTCATGTCCAACTTCCTGTGGAGGTGTGGAGATCCGAACGAACTCGATCTTCGTCGCGGGTCGAATGTCCGTGCGAAGCGGAACGGTCTACTTCGTCAGGTCGGCACCGAACGGCAGGAGGGGCCGGGCATCTGCCCGGCCCCTCCGCCCGCGGTGGTCCGATCGCGTTGCGCACGGTCCCTGCCCGGACGGATCCCCCCTGGTTCCGTCGGGTGTCCCCCGAGTCCGTGCGCTCCCCCGTCGACCGGACCTTCCCCGGTCGGCCACGGCAGCTCCCCCGAAGTCGCCGCCGCGGCCGTTCCCCGTCGGGAATGGCTCTTAGTTGGCCGGCTCCGTGGTCACGTGGATGTTGCCCAGCGGAGCCGCGGCCGGGGCGCTGCCGTCGGGCTCGCCACCGGTGACGTGGATGTTCTTGATGCCGATCTTCTCGGCGATCGCGTCCTCGGCCTCACCACCGGTGACGTGGATGTTCTTGGTCTCGATGTCCGTGGCTTCGCCGTTGGTGACGTCGCTCATCGCAACCTCCTGTGTTTCTACTGAGACAGATGGGTCGTCGAAACCCGTCCGGCTGTTCCCCCGTGGACTGCCGGACGGGTCTCTCCGCAGGGCCGTTCACCCTAGTGCGTCGTAGTGACGGCCTTACCGGCGAACCGTCTGCCCCCCGACGCGACGGATCGATGAAAGAAGCATGCCCGTCGGTGATAAACGAACGATGAACGCCCAGCCCGGACCGCCGGTCAGGCGGCCGCGGCCGGGCAGAGCAGGGCGCGGACCTCGGCGGCTTCGGGGGAGGCCAGCTCCTCGAAAATGGTCAGGGCCTCCCGCCAGCAGACCTCGGCCCTGCCCAACTGGCCGATTCCGGTGAGGGCGTGGCCCAGGACGGTGAGGACGTTGCCCCGCCGCCACTCTCCTCCGACGCCGCGCAGCACCGTGAGCGCCATCTCGGCGTTGGAGGCCGCCTGTGTGAACCGTCGGGCGGTGACGTCCACCTCGGCCATGCGGAACAGTGTCATGCCCTCCCACAGCCGCTGCCGGCTGTCCCGGAAGACGTCCAGAGCCGCCGCCAGGCTGTCGTAGGCATCGGTGAGCTGACCGCTCTGCGTCAGCGCCACCCCCATCGCGTAGCGGCCGTTCGCCCCCTTCAGGGCGTGGCCCATGCGGTCGTACATGTCGGTGCCCCGGCGGGCCAGGACGACCGCGCTCGTCGTACGCCCGGTGAGCAGGTGGATCCGGGACAGGTTGCACAGGGCGCTTGCCTCGCCCGGTTCGTCCTGACAGGTCCGGAACTCCTCGATGGCGCGGTTGAGGAACTCCTCGCCCTCCTCGTACTGGTTGCGGTAGACCGCCATGACGCCCAGGGTGTTGGCCGCCCAGGAGTGGGGCATCCGGTCGTCCACCCGGTGGGCCAGGCCCATGGCCTCGCGGGCCTCCTGGTCCGCCTGGTCGAAGCGTCCCGCCACGTGGTGCACATAGGCCGACGTGATCGCCGCTCGGCCCGCAGCCCGCGTGTCCTCCACGCGCCCCGCCGCGTCCCGCAGGACCTCCGCCACCGCCTCGTACTCCTTGGAGTTCGCGCCCGACTCCGCCAGGTCCAGGCTCGCCCACAGGAGGTCCACCGCCCTGCGGAGGGTCGTCGGGGCCGAGGCGGACTGGCGGACCGTGGACAGGAGGCAGTTCGCCTCCGCGTAGAGCCAGTCCTGGGCCTCGTGCCGGTCGGTGAAGGTCAGGCCCTCGTACGAGGTCGGTTCCAGGTGGTCCACCAGGCGGTCGCCCGGCCGCTCGATCGCGTACACCCGCGCCGCCGTCGACAGGTAGAAGTCCAGCAGGCGGGAGAGCGCCGCCTCCTTCTCCGACGGGGGCTGTTCGTCGCGGTCCGCGCACGCGCGCGCGTAGAGGCGGACCAGGTCGTGGTAGCGGTAGCGGCCAGGGGCGGCGGATTCGACGAGGGACGTGTCGACGAGGGCCTCCAGGAGGTCCTCGGTGTCCCAGAGCGGGAGGTCCAGGACCGCCGCCGCTGCCGCCAGCGAGATGTCCGGGCCGTCCGCGAGGCCGAGCAGGCGGAAGGCGCGGGCCTGGGCCGGTTCCAGCTGGCCGTAGCCGAGTTCGAAGGTGGCCTTGACGGCGAGGTCGCCCGCCTGGAGCTCGTCGAGCCGCCGGCGCTCGTCCGCCAGCTTCGCCGCGAGGACCGAGACCGTCCAGGTGCGGCGGGCCGCCAGGCGCGAGGCCGCGATGCGGATCGCGAGGGGCAGGAAGCCGCAGGCCGCCACCACGTCGAGGGCCGCCTCGCGCTCCGCCCCGACGCGCTCCTCGCCGACGATCCGCGTGAACAGCTGGAGCGCCTCCTCGGGGGACATCACGTCCAGGTCCACCAGGTGGGCGCCCGCCAGGTCGACCATGCGGATGCGGCTGGTGACGAGGGCCGCGCAGCCCGCCGTACCGGGGAGGAGCGGGCGGATCTGGGCCGCGTCCCGGGCGTTGTCCAGGAGCACCAGGACCCGGCGCCCGTCCAGCGTCGAGCGGTACAGCGCGGCCCGGTCGTCGAGCGAGTCCGGGATGGCCGAGTCCGCGGTGCCCAGCGCCCGCAGGAACGAGCCGAGGACCGTCTCGGGCGCGGCGGCGCTGTTGCCCGCGCCCTGGAGGTCCACGTACAGCTGCCCGTCAGGGAAGTGCGGCCGGGCCTCGTGGGCGACGTGCACGGCGAGCGTGGTCTTGCCGACGCCGCCGATGCCCGCGAGCGCCGAGACCGCCATGACGTGGCCCTCGGCGGTGGCGAGCCGGGCGCCCAGTTCCCGTACGAAGGAGGCGCGGCCGGTGAAGTCCGGGACCGTGGCGGGGAGCTGGGCCGGGCGGGCGACGGGCGCCGCCGTCGGGGCCGGCTCCTCCACGGGGCGGGCGAGTTCCGCGTCGGCCTGGAGGATGCGCTGCTGGAGCCGGGAGAGCTCGGGGGTCGGGTCGACGCCCAGTTCGTCCGCGAGGAGCCGCCGCGTGTCCGCGTACACGGCGAGCGCCTCCGCCTGCCGTCCGCTGCGGTAGAGCGCCAGCATGAGGAGTTCGCGCAGGCGCTCCCGCAGGGGGTGGGCGGCGGTGAGCGCGGTCAGTTCGGAGACCGCCTCGGCGTGCGCGCCGATCTCCAGGTCGATGTCGAGGCGGGTTTCGAGGAGGGTGAGGCGCCACTCCTCCAGGCGGGTCCGCTGCGTCTCGGCGTACGGGCCGGGTACGGACGCGAGGACCTCGCCGTCCCACAGGTCGAGGGCCTCGGCGAGCCGTTCCCGCGCGGCCGTCCGGTCCCCGGCCGCGCGGAGCCTGTCCGCCTCGGCGGCCAGTTCCTGGGCGGCGGTCACGTCGAGCGCGGTCGTCCGGAGCGCGTAGCCGCCGGACTCGCTGACCAGGACCTTCGGGTCGAGGGCCTTGCGGAGCCGGGAGGCGTAGGTACGGACGGCGGCGAGTGCCTGGGAGGGGGGCTCCTCGCCCCAGAGCGCGTCGATCAGTTCGTGCGCGGTGGCGGTGCGGCCTCCGCGCAGGAGCAGCGCGGCGAGCAGGGCGCGCTGCTGCGGGGAGCCGGTGGGGACGGGTTCGCCGTCGCGCCAGGCGCGGACGGGCCCGAGCACGCCGAAGCGGAGGTCGCCGGCCGCTGTCGGCGTGGTGCCGGTGGTGTCCGTCCGGCGGTCGGCCCCGCCGGTCGCCGTCTCTCCGGTTCCGGCGGTGTCCTGCCGCTTGCCGGTGCCGTCGGCGGCCGTCCTCCGGCCGTTCCGCTGGGCGGGCACGCCGGGTTCGGCCTCGGCGTCGCTCCCGCCCGGGAACCGTGCCGGAACTCGCGGCCCGTTCTCACGGTCCATCGCTCCCCCTGCCCCTGCCGCTGGTTTCGCCCAGGACAGTCTGCCTTGTCCGGAGCGGGTCCGTCAGCATCGGGTCGGCCGTTGCGAGGCCGTAACACGGGGCGTTCTGGCCCCCACTAGCTGACGGGTCGTCAGATCAGCGCTACCGTGAAGGACATGGAGACCTTCCCGAAGATCATCTCGGTGGACGACCACACCGTGGAGCCCCCGCACGTCTGGCGGGACCGGCTCCCGTCCCGGTACCACGACACCGGACCCCGGATCGTCCGCGCCCCGCTCAAGGAAATGACCTTCCTCGGCGGCAGGTTCGCCCCGGTCATGGGCGCCAAGGGGGACGACGGGCCGATCGGCGACTGGTGGGTGTACGAGGACCTGCACCGGCCCCTCACCCGGCTCGACACCGCCGTCGGCTACGACCGGGACGAGATACGCCTCGAAGTCATCACCTACGAGCAGATGCGGCCCGGCTCCCACTCCGTCCGGGACCGGCTCGCCGACATGGACGTCAACCACGTCCAGTCCGCGCTCTGCTTCCCCACGTTCCCCCGCTTCTGCGGGCAGACCTTCACCGAGGCGAGCGACCGCGAGCTCGGGCTGCTCTGCGTCCGCGCCTACAACGACTGGATGGTCGAGGAGTGGTGCGGGCCCGAGGCGGACGGGCGGCTGATCCCGCTCACCCTCATCCCGCTCTGGGACCCGGAGCTCGCCGCCGCCGAGGTGCGGCGCAACGCCGCGCGCGGGGTCCGGGCCGTCGCCTTCTCCGAGATCCCGCCGCACCTCGGGCTCCCCTCGGTCCACACGGACCACTGGGACCCCTTCTTCCGTGCGTGCGACGAGACCGGCACGGTCATCGCCATGCACATCGGCTCCTCCAGCCGGATGCCGTCCACCTCCGCCGACGCCCCGCCGGCCGTCGGCTCCACCATCACCTTCGCGAACTGCTGCTTCTCGATGGTCGACTGGCTGATGAGCGGCAAGTTCGAGCGCTTCCCGAACCTGAGGATCATGTACGCCGAGGGGCAGATCGGCTGGATCCCGTACATCCTGGAGCGCGCGGACGTCGTCTGGGAGGAGAACCGCGCCTGGGGCGGCGTCGCCGACAAGGTCACCCGCCCGCCGTCCGAGCTCTTCGCGGACCATGTCTTCGGCTGCTTCTTCGACGACGCCTTCGGGCTGCGCAACCTCGACGCGATCGGGGCGGGGAACGTCCTGTACGAGACGGACTACCCGCACTCGGACTCCACCTGGCCCCAGTCGAAGGAGGTCGGCGAGGCCCAGATGGGCCACCTGCCGCCGGACGTCGTCGACCGGATCGTCCGGGGCAACGCGATCGAGCTCCTCGGTCTGTCCCCGGACGGGCTCTGGCGGCCCTGAGGCCTGTATGACGGCTCGCGGCCGGGTCTCCTCCGGAGGGGACCCGGCCGCTTCCGTACGGGCCGCTCGTCGCTGCAATGGCCCAACGGGGCCGCCCCCTGATGGCGGAGTGTGACGGACTGCGCGCAAATAGTACTCAAGTGTGCGTTTCTTGCACATCACGAGACAGCCAGTGGGCGTCCCCCCGGGGATGCCCACGAACGGAGCCTGTGACATGACCCCCGACCTCCCGCAGAACCATCCGGCGGACGACCACATAGAACGCGCGGAACCGACGACCACCGACACCACGAGCAGCGCCGAGGACGCGGGGAGCGCGGGGACCGCAGCAACCGCAGCAACCGCAGAAGCCACAGGGGTCCGTCCAGGTCAGTCCCGTCAGCCGGTCGGCCCGCCGTTCCCGGCGCTCGACGCGCGTCCCTTCCCCGGCCGGTCGCCGGCGGCGCCCGCCGCGTCGCCGGTCGCGACACTGCTCCCGGCCGACCCGCAGTCCCCGGCCGACCCGCAGTCCCCGGCCGACGCTGAGTACCCGGCCGACGCCGGGTCCCCGGTCGACCCGCAGTCCCCGGCCGACGCCGGGTCCCCGGTCGATCCGCAGTCCCCGGCCGACGACGAGGCGTCGGAGGAGACCGGTGACGAAGCGGTCCACACGCTGCTGCGGACGGCGGCCACCGAGCGGCCCGTGGAGGAGGTCGCCACGCTGGTGGCCCGCCTCCAGGAGACCGGCGAGCTCTCCAGCCCCGCGGACGTGGCGCTCCGCGCGGCGGCCGTGACCCGCCCGCTGGACGAAGTGCGCCAGCTGCTGGCCTTGCTGAACGCGTCCGGGTACGACCTCCACCAGGCCGAGACCACGCTGCGCGCCGCGGCGGTGGGCCGGCCGGTCGAGGACGTGGTCCGGCTCGTCGGCATCCTCGGCGCCGACAGCAGCGACTGGCGGTCCACGGCGGCCGGGGTCGACGAAGCGGTCCGCAAGCCCGGACCGGAAGGCGCCGCACCGGCCGCCGCCGCCCCGAAGCGCGTCCGAGGCGCCGCCAAGGGCCGCAAGTCCCCCCTGGACGGCGCCCTGGCCGCGGGTCCCGGCAGCCACACCTCCTCGCCCGCGCTGCGGTCGGTGCTGCGCTGGCCGGCGGCGGTCGCGCTGTTCGCCTGCGGCCTCATCCACCTGCCGACGGACCTCGACGGCCTGCGCTCCGGCGGCGACGCGCGGGCGCTGTCCGTGGTCGTCACCGTGCTGTGCCTGGCGTGCGCGGTGTGGCTCGCGGCCCGGGACACCCTGATCGCCTGGGCCGCCGCCGCGGGCGTCGCCGTCTTCGTCATCGCGCTCCACGGGGTCGCGGGCGCCCGCACCGTCGACCTGCTGAGCGGCAGCCTCGGCACCACCTTCGCCTGGGCGAAGGCGCTGGCGCTGCTGAGCGCCGTGGGCATCGTCTGTCTGGCCGGCGCGGCCGTGGTGCGCCACGCGAGGGCGGCCGGTGCGGCGGGCGGCACCTGAGTCGACCCCAGGACGACGACCCCGCCCGGGCGGCTCCGGCCGCCCGGGCGGGGGTGCGTCACGCACGCGGAACCTCCTACCCCTTGCCTGATGGATCGTCAGGTACGAGCATGGGCCTGCTCGTTGAAGTGACGGTCCGTCAGATGAGGGGTTTCCCATGGTGGTCTACGGCATGCAGCTGCCGGTCCAGTCGCAGAGCACCCTCTACGCCGAGGCCTGGGAGGCGGGTGCGGGTCCGGCCGATCTGCTCGCCGTCGCCCGGGCCGCCGAGGCCCACGGCTTCGACTACCTCGCGAGCTGCGACCACGTCGCCATCCCGCGCCGGCTCGCCGGGGCCATGAGCACTGTCTGGTACGACCCGGTCGCCACGCTCTCCTTCCTCGCCGCCGCCACCGAGCGGGTCCGGCTCCTCTCGCACGTCGCCGTCGTCGGCCTGCGCCACCCGCTCGTCACGGCCAAGGCGTACGCGACGCTCGACCACCTCTCCGGCGGGCGCCTGGTCCTCGGCGTGGGCGCCGGGCACGTCCAGGAGGAGTTCGAGGTGCTCGGCGTGGACTTCGCCCGCCGTGGCGCCGTGCTCGACGAGACGGTCGACGCGCTGCGGGCGGCCCTCGGGCCCGAGGAGTACCCGGAGCACCTGGGGGAGCGGTTCTCCTTCAAGGACCTCGGGCAGCTGCCCCGGCCCGCGCAGGAGCGCGTCCCGCTCTGGGTGGGCGGCTCCTCCCCGGCCGCCGTGCGCCGCGCCGCGCTCAAGGGGGACGGCTGGCTGCCGCAGGGCGACCCGCGGGACAAGCTCGCCGCGCAGATCGGGAGGCTGCTGCGGCTGCGTACGGACGCGGGGATCGCGGAGCCGATCACGGTCGGCGCGATCACCGAGGCGCTGTACGTCGGCACGCCCGGCTGGGAGGTCGGGCGGCGCACCCTGAGCGGCCGGCCGGAGGAGCTCGCGGCCTCCCTGCGCGCGTACGGGGAGATGGGCGTGCACCAGATCCAGGTCCGGTTCCGCTCCCGGGGCCTGACCGAACTCATCGATCAGATGGCGGCCTTCGGCACGGAGGTCGCCCCCCACCTGTAGACCTCTAGGGAGTACGGACATGGGCAAGCTCGACGGGCGGGTCGTCCTGGTCACCGGCGCGGCGCGCGGGCAGGGCGAGCAGGAGGCGCGGCTGTTCGCCGCCGAGGGGGCGAGGGTCGTCCTCGGGGACGTCCTGGACGAGGCCGGGGAGGCGCTGGCCAAGGAGCTGGGGGAGGACCGGGCCGCGTACGTCCATCTGGACGTGACGAGCGAGGACGGCTGGGCGGCGGCCGTCGCGGCGGCGAAGGAGCGGTTCGGGAAGATCGACGGGCTCGTCAACAACGCGGGCATCCTCCGCTTCAACGAGCTGGTCTCCACGCCGCTGGAGGAGTTCCGGGCGATCGTGTCCGTGAACCAGACCGGCTGCTTCCTGGGGATCCGCACGGTCGCGCCCGAGATCGCGGCGGCCGGCGGCGGGACGATCGTCAACACCGCCTCGTACACGGGGATCACCGGCATGGCCGGGGTCGGCGCCTACGCGGCGACGAAGCACGCGGTCCTCGGGCTGACGCGGGTCGCGGCCCTGGAGCTGGCCGCGAAGGGGATCCGGGTCAACGCGGTCTGTCCGGGGGCGATCGACACCCCCATGAGCAACCCGGAGGGCGTCGATCCGGAGGCCACGGCCGGGCTGTACCGCAAGCTCGTGCCCCTCGGGCGGATCGGCCGGCCGGAGGAGGTGGCGTCCCTCGCGCTCTTCCTGACCGGGGAGGACTCGGCGTACATCACGGGGCAGCCGTTCGTGATCGACGGCGGCTGGCTGGCGGGCGTGAGCCTGTTCTGACGGCTCGTCAGGTATTGACGCACCTGCGCGGCGGTGCGAGAGTCGGGCACATCAAGGAATCTGACGCATCGTCAGATAAGACGAGGACGGTGAACCCCCTTGGAATTCGGGATCTTCGTACAGGGATACGTCGGCAAGCGCGCCGAGACCGATCCCGAAGCCGAGCACAAGGCCCTCATGGAGGAGACCGAGTACGTCATCCAGGCCGACAGGTCCGGCTTCAAGTACGCCTGGGCCTCCGAGCACCACTTCCTGGAGGAGTACTCGCACCTCTCCGCCAACGACGTCTACCTGGGCTACCTCGCCCACGCGACGGAACGGATCCACCTGGGCTCGGGAATCTTCAACCCCCTCGCCCCCGTCAACCACCCGGTGAAGGTCGCCGAGAAGGTCGCCATGCTCGACCACCTCTCCGGCGGACGCTTCGAGTTCGGCTCCGGGCGCGGGGCGGGCTCCCACGAGATCCTCGGGTTCATGCCGGGCATCACCGACATGAACCACACGAAGGAGATCTGGGAGGAGACCATCGCCGAGTTCCCCAAGATGTGGCTCCAGGACGAGTACGCCGGCTTCCAGGGCAAGCACTGGTCGCTGCCGCCCCGCAAGGTCCTCCCCAAGCCGTACGGCAAGTCCCACCCCGCCATGTGGTACGCCGCCGGGTCCCCGTCCTCGTACGCCATGGCCGGAAAGATGGGCCTCGGCGTCCTCGGCTTCAGCGTCCAGAAGGTCTCCGACATGGAGTGGGTCGTCGAGTCCTACAAGAACGCGATCAAGGAGGCCAAGGCGGTCGGCGACTTCGTCAACGACAACGTCATGGTGACCTCGACGGCGATCTGCGCCGAGACGCACGAGAAGGCCGTCGAGATCGCGGTCGGCGGCGGACTGAACTACCTCCAGTCCCTCCTCTTCCGCTACCACGACACCTTCCCGCGGCCCGAGGGCATCCCCGAGTGGCCCGAGCTCCTCCCCGAGTACTCCGCGGAGATCATCGAGCTCCTCATCCAGGAGGAACTGATGATCTGCGGCGACCCGTCGGAGGTCCTCGCGCAGTGCAAGCGGTGGGAGCAGGCGGGGGCGGACCAGCTGTCCTTCGGCCTGCCGATCGGGATCTCGTACGAGGACACGATGAACTCGATCAAGCTGATCGGCGAGCACGTCATCCCGAAGATCGACACGGACCCCGTCCACCGCACCACCCGCATGCGCCGGTCCGCGGGCTCCTGAGCCCCCACCCGTGCGGGCGGCGCCGACGGGGCGCGGCCCAGGACGGCGGAAACACGGGGCGGGTCTTCCCGGATCGCCGCCCCGTACCTGCCCCGGCCGGAGGCCGTTCCGCGGCGGCCCCCGGTCCGGGGCACACCCGCGTCCGAGGAGAAACGCACAGAGGACGGAAACGGACAGAGAACAGAGACGGTCAGAGAACAGAGACGGACAGAGAACAGAGACGGACAGAGGACAGAGAGGGACCGTCATGCTCGACCACCTGATCACGGGCGCCACCGTCGTGGACGGCACCGGCGCCCCCGCCCACGTCGCCGACGTCGGCATCCGCGACGGGCGGATCGTCTTCCCCGTCCCCGACCACGCCACCGCACGGAGCACCGAGGACGCCACGGGCCTCGTCCTCGCCCCCGGTTTCGTCGACCCGCACACCCACTACGACGCCCAGCTGTTCTGGGACCCGTACGCCACCCCGTCCATGAACCACGGCGTCACCACCGTCGCCGGCGGCAACTGCGGCTTCACCCTCGCGCCCCTCCACCCGGACCGCCCCGAGGACGCCGACTACACGCGCCGCATGATGTCCAAGGTCGAGGGCATGGCGCTCAAGGCCCTGGAGGAGGGCGTCGACTGGACCTGGTCCTCCTTCGCCGAGTACCTGGACGCCCTCGACGGACGGATCGCCGTCAACGCCGGCTTCATGGTCGGCCACTGCGCCCTGCGCCGCTACGTGATGGGCGCGGACGCCGTCGGCGGGCAGCCGACCCCCGAGCAGCTGGACCGGATGGTCGGACTGCTCAAGGAGGCCATGGCGGCCGGCGCCTGGGGGCTCTCCACCACCCAGTCCGCCACCCATTCCGACGGCGAGGGCGCCCCCGTCGCCTCCCGGCACGCGGGCCCCGCCGAGCTGATCGCCCTGTCGAGGGCCGTCGGGGAGCACGAGGGGACGCAGCTGGAGGCCATCCTCGCCGGCTGCCTGGACCAGTTCTCCGACGACGAGATCGAGCTGTTCGTCGAGATGACCGCCGCCGCCGGGCGGCCCCTCAACTGGAACGTCCTCACCATCGACGCGGCCGTCCCCGAGCGCGTCCCGCGCCAGCTCACCGCCTCGGAGCGGGCCCGCAAGTCCGGCGGCCGGATCGTCGCGCTGACCATGCCCATCCTCACCCCCATGAACATGTCCCTCGGCACGTTCTGCGCCCTCAACCTCATCCCCGGCTGGGGCGAGATCCTCGCCCTCCCCGTCCCCGAGCGGATCGCGAAGCTCCGCGACCCCGAGGTACGGGCCGGAATGCTGCGGCGCGCCGACTCCAAGGAGGCGGGCGTCTTCCGGCGCCTCGCGCACTTCGCCCGGTACGTCATCGGGGACACCTACAGCCGGGAGAACGAGGGCCTCACCGGCCGCGTCGTCGGCGACATCGCGGCCGAGCGGGGACAGGACCCCTTCCAGGCGCTCGTCGAGATCTGCGCCAACGACGACCTCAGGACCGTCCTGTGGCCGATGCCCAGCGACAACGACCCGGCCTCCTGGGCACTGCGCCGGGAGACCTGGGACCACGAGGACGTCCTGCTCGGCGGATCGGACGCGGGCGCGCACCTGGACCGGATGTGCGGGGCCCCGTACACCACCCGCTTCATCGGCGACTGTCTGCGCGGCCGGAAGCTGGTGCCCCTGGAGCGGGCCGTGAAGATGCTGAGCGACGACCCGGCCCGGCTCTTCGGGCTGCGGGAGCGCGGCCGGATCGCGGACGGCTTCCACGCCGACCTGGTCCTCTTCGACCCGGAGCGGATCGACGCGGGCCCGGCGACCCTGGTGCACGACCTGCCGGGGGACAGCCCGCGCCTGGACTCGCGGGCGGTGGGGATCGTGTCGGTGCGGGTCAACGGCGTGGAGACGGTGCGGGACGACGAGGTGACCGGAGCGATCCCGGGCAAGGTGCTGCGCTCGGGCCGCGACACGAGGACGGTGAGCACGCGATGACCCGGACCGAGCGCCTCTATATAGGGGGAGAGTGGGTCGAGCCCGACGGCGGGCACTACGAGGTGATCGACCCGGCGTCCGAGGAGGTCGTCGGGCTCGCGCCCGAGGCCTCCCGGGCGCAGGTGTACGAGGCGGCCGCCGCGGCCCGCGAGGCCTTCGCGACCTGGTCCCGCACGAGGCCGGAGGA
Source organism: Streptomyces sp. NPDC096079 (assembly GCF_040303145.1). Classification (NCBI taxonomy): domain Bacteria; kingdom Bacillati; phylum Actinomycetota; class Actinomycetes; order Kitasatosporales; family Streptomycetaceae; genus Streptomyces; species Streptomyces sp. NPDC096079. The sequence goes on along the minus strand of NZ_JBEOST010000007.1, from coordinate 260,743 downwards.
GCGGGCGGCGATCCTCGACCGGGCCGCGGACCTGATGGCCCGGGACGCCGAGGAGAACACGCTGCTCGCCCGCGCGGAGACCGGCGCCACCACCGGCACCGCACGCGGGATGCAGGTCGCGGTCGGCTCCTCCCGCTTCCGCCGGTACGCGCGGGGGGCCATGGAGCCGGTCGAGCAGGCGCTGCCCCCGCAGATCAACGAGGCCGGCCCGATGGGGAAGGCCGGGGTGTTCGGCGCGGTGGCGGTGCGGCGCCCGGTCGGTGTCGTCACCTGCATCACCTCGTACAACAACCCCTGGGCCAACCCGGCGGGCAAGATCGCCCCGGCGCTCGCGATGGGCAACACGGTCGTGGTGAAGCCGGCCCCGCAGGACCCGCTCTCCGTGTACGCGATGACCCGGGCCCTGGCGGAGGCCGGCGTCCCGGCGGGGGTGGTGAACGTCGTCACCGGCTCGGCGCGGGCGGTCGGGGAGGCGGCCGTCGACTCCCCGGACGTCGACATGGTCTCCTTCACCGGCTCCACGGCCGTCGGACAGGCGATCGGCGAGGTCTGCGGCCGCTCGCTCAAGCGGCAGCTGATGGAGCTGGGCGGGAAGGGCGCGGCGCTGGTCTTCGACGACGCCGACCTGGACTCGGCGGTCATGGGGATCGGGACGACCTTCGCCTTCTACAGCGGACAGATCTGCACGGCGCCGACCCGGGTGCTCGCCCAGCGCGGGATCTACGAGCGGCTGATCGAGAAGCTGACCGGCTACCTCGCCTTCATGACGGTGGGGGACCCGGCGGAGCGGGGGACGGTGGTCGGCCCGGTGATCTCGGCGGCCCACCGCGACCGGGTGGAGTCGTACGTCGAGCTGGGGCGGAAGGAAGGGGCGCGGGTCGTCGCGGGCGGCGAGCGTCCGGACTTCGCGAAGGGCTTCTACGTGGCCCCGACGCTGCTCGCCGACTGCACCAACGAGATGAGGGTGGTGCGGGAGGAGATCTTCGGTCCGGTCGTCGTGGTCGTCCCCTTCGACGGGGAGGAGGAGGGGATCGCGCTCGCCAACGACAGCGACTACGGGCTGATCGACTACGTGTGGTCCGGCGACGTGGCCCGCGCCTTCCGCGTCGCGGCCCGGCTGCGGGCCGGCGGGGTGGGCGTGAACACGATCGGCCGGAACATGGAGGCGCCGTTCGGCGGCTTCAAGAAGAGCGGTGTCGGGCGGGACGTCGGCTCGTACGCGCTGCACGCGTACAGCGAGCTGCAGGCGGTCGTCTGGCCCGGGTGAGACCCGGGTGAGACCCGGGTGAGACCCGGGTGGGAACGGTCCCGAAAATTCTTCGGGAAAATTTGGAATCGGACATTTGGGGCACAGCTGCGGTTCCCGCATATCGGACACTCGTCGCCGGACCTACCGGTTGGTCGGCTCGCCCGGTTGGTCGATCTTTCAATCATTGGCGAGTGTCCGGTTCGACCCACCCAATGCAAGGCGATGATCGATCAAGTGAGCGGACTCTGATCCTCCGGATGTGGAAACCGCAGCATTTAACGTCCTGTTCATGACTCAGGTGGACGTACGGCAGCAGGCCGGAGACACGGTAAGGGGCGTCGACGCCCCGGGCGGCACCTCCGGCGTGCGCACCAAGGGCCTCGGCGGCAACTCCGTGGGCCTCCTCGGCAGCGCCGTCATCGGCATCTCGACCGTCGCCCCCGTCTACTGCCTGACGTCCACGCTCGGCTCCACGGCCGGCGAGGTCGGACTGCAGATGCCCGCCATCTTCCTCGCGGGCTTCCTCCCGATGCTCCTCGTCGCCTTCGCGTACCGGGAGCTCAACAAGGTCATGCCCGACTGCGGCACCTCGTTCACCTGGACCGTGAAGGCCTTCGGGCCCAAGATCGGCTGGATGTGCGGCTGGGGCCTCGTCATCGCGACGATCATCGTGCTGTCCAACCTGGCCGGCGTCGCGACCTCCTACTTCTGGCTCCTCGCGGGCGAGATCAGCGGCAGCGACTCCATCGCCGCCCTGGACGACAACAAGGCCGTCCACATCCTCACCTGCCTGACGCTCATCGCCGTCGCCACCGCGATCAGCTACCGCGGCATGACCGCCACCAAGGGCATCCAGTACACCCTCGTCGGCCTCCAGCTCGTCGTCCTCGGCATCTTCGTCGCGATGGCCCTGTCGAAGGCCGGCTCCTTCGAGACCTCGGTCGACTTCTCCTGGTCCTGGATGAACCCCTTCGCGGTGCAGTCCTTCGCCGCCTTCACGGCCGGACTCTCCCTCTCGATCTTCATGTACTGGGGCTGGGACGCCTGCATGGCGACCAACGAGGAGACCACCGGCAGCGCCAAGACGCCCGGCCGCGCCGCCCTCATCGCGATGGTCGTCCTCGTCGGCTCGTACCTGGCCACCGGCGTCGCCGCCCAGATGGCCGTCGGCTCCGGCGAGAAGGGCCTCGGCCTCGCCAACCCGGAGACCTCCGACAACGTCTTCGCCGCCCTCGCCGGCCCCGTCATGGGCCCCACGCTCGGCATCCTGCTCTTCGTCGCGGTCCTCGCCTCGGCGGCGGCGAGCCTCCAGACCACCTTCATCCCGGTCGCCCGCACGGTGCTCGCGATGTCCACGTACGAGGCGCTGCCGAAGTCCTTCACCAAGGTCCACCCGGTCTTCAAGACCCCCGGCAAGGCCACCGTCGTGGCCGGCGTCGCCACCGGCGTCTTCTACACCGTGATGACCCTGGTCAGCGAGCACGTCCTGGTCGACACCATCTACGCGCTCGGCCTGATGATCTGCTTCTACTACGCGCTGACGGCCTTCGCCTGCGTCTGGTATTTCCGCGGCGAGCTCTTCCGCTCCGCCCGCTCCTTCGCCTTCAAGGGCCTCCTGCCGGCCCTCGGCGGCCTGATGCTCACCGCCGTCTTCGGCAAGACGCTCTACGACATGTGGGACCCGGCGTACGGCTCCGGCTCCGCCGTCTTCGGCGTCGGCTCCGTCTTCGTGATCGGTGTCGGACTGCTGCTCCTCGGCTTCGTGATCATGCTGGTCATGCAGCGGAAGAGCCCCGCGTTCTTCCGCGGCGAGGTCCTCACGAAGGAGACCCCGTCGATGGTGCTCGCGGACTGACGCCCTCCCGGGGCGTCCGAGAAACGCGAAGGCGGCGGGCCCGTGGGGGGTCCCGCCGCCTTCGTCCCCTTCGCCGCGGTCAGTGGTGACCGGGCAGCAGGCGCTCCACCGCCGCGTTGGCCGGCGGCAGGTCGGGGGTGCCGGCCGGCTTGGCCTTGGGGGTCAGGACGCCGCTGAGCGGGACGACCGAGGGCAGGTTCATGCCGCCGGTGTCGGCGGCGGCGGTGCCGGCCGCCGCACCGGCGGCACCGGCGGCGGCGAAGACGGTCAGGGCGGCTGCGGTGAGGATCTTCTTCATGCCCGTCGTAACGCGCGTCCCCCCACGGGGTTACGACCTACCAGGCCCCGCCGGCCACGCGGTACCCGCAGCGCCGGGCACGTCGGCGCCCGAGTGCACGGCCTTGACGAGCCGGGACACGGAGGCCTCCTTAGGATGCGTGCATGTACGGTGAAACGAACTGGGCGCTGCGCCCGGGCCGCCCGGAGGACGTCGAGCCGATGGCCGAGCTGCGGGCCGAGGTCATGCGCCCCGACCTCGAACGCCTCGGCCGCTACGACGAGCACCGGGTGCGCCAGCGGCTGCGCGACGGCTTCTCGCCGCGGCACACCTCGGTGATCGAACTGGACGGCTCGCTCGCCGGCTGCGTCACGGTGCGCCCGTACGAGGACGGCGAGGGCCTCTACCTCGAACACTTCTACCTGGCTCCCGAGACCCGGGGCCGGGGCCTCGGGACGGCGGTCCTGCGCGAGCTGCTCGGCCGGGCGGACGCGGAGGGCGTGCCCGTCCGGCTCGTGGTCCTCCAGGGCAGCGCGGCCCGCCGCCTCTACGAGCGCGAGGGGTTCCGCTTCGAGTCGGAGGACCCGGTGGACGTCACGCTGGTCAGAACCCCGCGCCCGCGGGCTGCCGGACGGTGACGTTGAGCCGGTTGAACAGGTTGGTGACGCCGACCATCAGCACGATCGCGGCGAGCTGCTTCTCGTCGAAGTGGTCGGCGGCGGCGTCCCACACCGCGTCCGGCACCGCGTCCGAGACGTCGGCGAGCCGGGTCGCCGCCTCGGCGAGGGCCAGGGCCGCGCGCTCCTCGTCGGAGAAGTACGGGGCCTCGCGCCAGGCCGCGACGGCGAACAGCTTCTCGTCGGAGACGCCGTTCTTCCGGGCGCTCTTGGCGCCGTAGTCGACGCAGAAGCCGCAGTTGTTGATCTGGCTGGCCCGCAGGTGCACCAGCTCCAGGACCGCCTCGTCGACCCCGCCCTGACGGGTGGCCTTCACGAGCTCCTGGATCGCCGGCCCGGCACCGGCCAGGACGTACGCGGGATTGGTCATACGGGCCTCGGGCTGGTGCGCCATGGTGATCGCTCCTCGGTGTCTGTGTCTCGTTCGCTGCTTCCACCGCACTGACGGACCGCGGGCCGAGGATGTGACACGACGGGAGAATCTTTTTCGCCTGCCCGCCTGCCCGCCTGCCCGCCTGCCCGCCTGCCCGCCTGCCCGCCGGGCGTCGCCCCCGCGTCTCAGGCCTCCGCGATGAGGGCGGTCGCGACCGTGCGGAAGCCGAGGCGGCCGTAGAGCCGGGCCACGTCCGCGTCCGAGGCCGTCAGGAACACGAGCTCCGTGCCGTGGGCGCGGGCGTCCGCGACCAGGGCGGCCGTGACCGCGAGCCCGAGGCCCCGGCGCCGCGCCGGGGGGACGGTGCCGACGCCGACGACCTCGGAGACGGCCCCGACGGGCTGGTGCTGACCGGCCGCGAGAGCGGTCCCGGCCGCGTCGAAGGCCGCCGCGAGCCGGGTGAGACCGGCGGCGAGACGCCGGGCCACCTGCGCGGTGCTGCCGGGCGCCGGCTCCGCCCCGAAGGCGGCGTACGGGGCGGCGACCGCGGTCTCCAGCGCCGCGTCGTCCGCGCCCACCAGCCGGACGGTGACGCCCTCCGGGGCCGGCACGGCGAGCGGCTCGCCCTCCAGGGCCATCAGCGGGTGCTCGTGCACGGTGAGCCCGGTCGCCTCGACCGCGGCCCGGAGCCCGGGTGACGTCTCCGCTACCCACTCGAAGGCCTCGGGCACGCCCAGCTCCCGCTGCCGGGCCCGCACCTTCTCCACGGCCGCCACGGGGACCGCGCCCTCGTGGCCGAGCGCCGGACGGGCGTAGTAGGGCCAGCCCGTCCCCTCCTGCACGAAGAGGGTGAGCGGCCCGAAGTCCTCGGCGCGGGCGGCGGAACGGGGGACGGCGTCGTAGTACGACTCGATTCGCTTCAGCACCGGCTCATCCAAGCAGCCGGGCCACGGCGGGGCGGGGCATTTCCCGGGGGAGCAGGAGAAGCCCGCCGCACCTCTCGGAAATCCGCGCCCCACCCCCTACCGTGCGGCTATGCGGATCTCGACCACGATCTTCCTGACCGACGAGACCATCAGCCCGGTGCGGCTCGCGCGGGAGCTGGAGCAGCGCGGCTTCGCGGGGCTCTATCTGCCCGAGCACACCCACATCCCCGTCGCCCGCGAGACGCCCTGGCCGGCGGGCGGGCGGCTGCCGCGGGAGTACACCCGGACGCTCGACCCGCTCGTGGCCCTGGGGCAGGCCGCGGCGGTCACCGAGCGCCTGGGCCTCGGCACCGGGATCACGCTGATCACCCAGCACGACCCGATCGTCCTGGCCAAGCAGATCGCCACCCTCGACCACCTTTCCGGGGGCCGGTTCACGCTGGGCCTCGGCTTCGGCTGGAACCGGGAGGAGGCAGCGGACCACGGCGTCGACTGGTCCACCCGCCGGGAACTCGGCCGTGACCGGCTCGCGCTGATGCGGGCCCTGTGGGCACCCGAACCGACGGCGTACGAAGGGGAGTACGGCGAGTCCGTCCGTGCCTCGGAGGTCTGGCCCAAGCCGGCCGGCGGCGCCCCGCGGATCCTGCTGGGCGGCGCGGCGGGCCCGAAGCTCTTCGCGCAGATCGCGGCGCAGACCGACGGCTGGATGCCGATCGGCGGCCGGGGCCTGACGGAGTCCCTCCCCGTCCTGCGCGAGGCCTGGGAGGGGGCCGGCCGCGATCCGAAGGCCCTCCAGCTCGTCCCGTACGCGGTGCTCCCGTCCCCCGGCAAACTGGCCCACTACGCCGAACTCGGCTGCGAGGAGGTCGTCCTCCAGCTGCCCCCGGGGGACGAGCGGGAGGTCCTGGAGGTGCTCGACGGATATGCGCGGTACCTCTGAGGAGCGGCCGGGTCCGGGTTCCGGCGCGGACGGCCGTGGGGACGCGGACCACCCGTCCGGGGGTCGCTCGTATGCTCCCTACATGACGGATCACCAGGCAGGACGACCCACCGGGAACGCGATGCGCCGTGCCCTCAAGCGGGCCAGGGACGGGGTCGCGCTCGACGTCGCGGAGGCCGCCGTGCTGCTGCGGGCGCGGGGGAGCGACCTGGAGGACCTCGTCGCCTCCGCGGGCCGCGTCCGGGACGCCGGGCTCCGGGCCGCCGGGCGGCCCGGGGTCGTCACGTACTCGAAGAGCGTCTTCATACCGCTCACCCGGCTGTGCCGGGACAAGTGCCACTACTGCACCTTCGTCACCGTCCCGGGCAAGCTCCGCCGGGACGGGCACGGGATGTTCATGTCGCCGGACGAGGTCCTCGACGTCGCCCGGCGCGGCGCCGAGATGGGCTGCAAGGAAGCCCTGATCACCCTCGGCGACAAGCCCGAGGACCGCTGGCCCGAGGCCCGCGAGTGGCTCGACGCGCACGGCTACGACGACACCATCGCGTACGTGCGGGCCATGGCGATCCGGATCCTGGAGGAGACGGGCCTCCTGCCGCACCTCAACCCCGGCGTGCTGTCCTGGACCGACTTCCAGCGCCTCAAGCCCGTCGCGCCCTCCATGGGCATGATGCTGGAGACCACCGCGACCCGGCTCTGGTCCGAGCCCGGCGGCCCGCACCACGGGTCCCCCGACAAGGAGCCGGCCGTGCGGCTCCGGGTCCTGGAGGACGCCGGCCGGTCCTCCGTCCCCTTCACCTCGGGGCTGCTGCTCGGCATCGGGGAGACCCTGGAGGAGCGGGCCGAGTCCCTGTTCGCGCTGCGCCGGATCGCGCGGGCCTACCACTCGATCCAGGAACTGATCATCCAGAACTTCCGCGCCAAGCCGGACACGGCCATGCGCGGGATGCCCGACGCCGAACTCGACGACCTCGTCGCCACGGTCGCCGTCGCCCGGCTCATCATGGGCCCCTCCGCCTGTCTCCAGGCCCCGCCGAACCTCGTGGACTCGGCGTACGAGCGGCTGATCGCCGCCGGCATCGACGACTGGGGCGGGGTCTCCCCCCTCACCATCGACCACGTCAACCCCGAGCGCCCCTGGCCGCAGATCGAGGAGCTGGCCGCCCGGTCGCGGGCCGCCGGCTTCGAGCTGCGCGAACGGCTCTGTGTGTATCCGGAGTTCGTCCGGCGCGGTGAGCCCTGGCTGGACCCCCGGCTCCTCCCGCACGTCCGCGCCCTCGCCGACCCCGAGACCGGTCTCGCGAACCCCGACGCGCCCGTGCGCGGTCTGCCCTGGCAGGAGTCCGACGAGGTCTTCACCGCCACCGGCCGCACGGATCTGCACACGGCCGTCGACACCGAGGGCCGCACCGGTGACCGGCGCGAGGACTTCGACGAGGTGTACGGCGACTGGGAGGCGCTCCGCGAGGCCGCCGCGCCCGGGATGGTGCCCGAGCGCGTCGACGCGGACGTCCGTGAGGCGCTCTCCGTCGCCGCCGACGACCCGACGCGGCTCACCGACGCCCAGGCGCTCGCCCTGCTGCACGCCGACGGACCCGCCCTCGACGCCCTGACCCGGATCGCGGACGACGTCCGCGCCTCCGCGGTCGGCGACGACGTCACGTACATCGTCACGCGCAACATCAACTTCACCAACGTCTGCTACACCGGCTGCCGTTTCTGCGCCTTCGCCCAGCGGCGCACGGACGCCGACGCGTACACCCTCTCCCTGGACCAGGTCGCCGACCGGGCCGAGCAGGCCTGGGACGTCGGCGCCGTCGAGGTCTGCATGCAGGGCGGCATCCACCCCGACCTGCCCGGCACGGCCTACTTCGACATCGCCCGCGCGGTGAAGCAGCGCGTCCCGGGGATGCACGTCCACGCGTTCTCGCCGATGGAGGTCGTCAACGGCGCGAGCCGTACGGGCCTGTCGATACGGGAGTGGCTGACGGCCGCCAAGGAGGCGGGCCTCGACTCCATCCCCGGCACCGCCGCCGAGATCCTCGACGACGAGGTCCGCTGGGTGCTCACGAAGGGCAAGCTGCCCACGGCGACGTGGATCGAGGTCATCAGGACGGCGCACGAGCTGGGCATCCGCTCCAGCTCGACCATGATGTACGGGCACGTGGACCAGCCCCGGCACTGGCTCGGCCACTTCCGCACGCTCTCCCGCATCCAGCAGGAGACGGGCGGCTTCACCGAGTTCGTGACCCTGCCCTTCATCCACACCAACGCGCCCGTCTACCTCGCGGGCATCGCCCGCCCCGGCCCGACCGCCCGGGACAACCGCGCGGTCATCGCCATGGCGCGGCTCCTCCTCCACCCGCACATCCCGAACATCCAGACCAGCTGGGTGAAGCTCGGTACCGAGGGCGCGGCGGAGATGCTCCGCTCGGGCGCCAACGACCTGGGCGGCACGCTGATGGAGGAGACCATCTCGCGCATGGCGGGCTCCGGTTACGGCTCGTACCGCTCCATCCGGGACCTGGAGGCGATCGCGGAGGCGGCGGGCCGTCCGGCGAAGCCCCGGACGACGCTGTACGGGGAGGTACCGGAGGAGCGCCGGGCCACGGCCCGCGCCTCGGACGGGCATCTCCCGGAGCTCCTCCCGGTCCTGCCGCAGGAGTAGCCCTCCACGGCCCACAACAGGCGGGGAACATGGGCAAAAGCGGGCTGAAGGGGTTCGGATCGCATAACGTTCCGGACCCCGAACGGCCACACCCGGTCGATTACAGTGCTCCGCAGACCGCCGACCGGGGGAGGGCACGTCGTGGCCACGACAGCCGCAGCCGTGTGGGGCCGCGCCGAGCAGCAGGACTTCCGGGCCCGCGTACGGGGCTGTCTGCTCGGCGGGGCCCTCGGCGACGCCCTGGGCGCCGGAGCGGACGGACCGCTGGACGCGCTCCGCGACGCCCATGGACCTGACGGACTCACCGACCCCGCCCCCGCGTTCGGCCGCCGGGGCGCCGTCACCGCCGCGACCCAGATGACCCTGTTCACCGTCGACGGCCTGATCCGCGCCCACGTCCGCCGCGACACCGGCGCCTGGCACCCGCCCACCGACGTCCACCGGGCGCATCTGCGCTGGGCGGCCACCCAGCGCGACTGGGGCCCGGACGAGCGCCGCAAGGACAACGGCTGGCTCGCCCGCGAGGAGTGGCTCTACTCCCGCCGCACCCCGCCCCGCGCCTGCCTCACGGGCCTGGGCGACGACGTCCTCGGGACCCTCGACCGACCCAAGAACCCCGACGCCGCCGACTCCGGCGCGCTCGTCCGCTCGGCCCCCTTCGGCCTGCTCGTCGGCTGGGAGCCGCAGCTGGTCTGCCAGCTCGCCGTGGAGTGCGCCGCGCAGACGCACGGCGCCCCGGCCGCGGGCCTCGCGGCGGGTGCCTTCGCGGTCGTCGTCCACGGCCTCGCGCGCGGCGGCTCGGTGGAGGCGGCGGTGGCCCGCGCCCAGGAGCAGCTCGCGGTGCGTCCCGGCCACGAGCCGGTCACCGAGGCGCTGGGCCGGGCCCTCGGAGCCGTACGGGAGGGAGTGCCGGACGCGCGGCGGGTGGCGGCCCTGGGGGCCGGTGAGGACCGGGCCGGGGCGCAGCTGGCGGTGGCCGTGTACTGCGCCCTGGTCGGCGAGGACGTGCGGCACGGGCTGCGGCTCGCGGTGAACCACGACGGCCCTTCGGCGGTGACGGGCGCGCTCACGGGCGCCCTGCTCGGAGCCCTGCACGGCGAGACGGCCCTCCCGCCGGCCTGGCTGGCCGATCTGGAGGGCCGTGCGACGGTCCTGGAGCTCGCGGACGACTTCGCGATGGAGATGACCCAGGGCGCGGCCCTGCACAGCGCCACGGAGTCCGCGCCCGGCTGGCTGGCGCGCTATCCCAGGGGCTGACCCGTGCGGGCGCCGGCCGGGGAGGGGACGGGGCCGCCGTCGGTGCCCAGCCGGTCGAGGAGCGCGTCCCGCTCCGGGGTGGCCTCGGGCTTCACGTATCCGACGAGGACGTACAGGACGAGCGAGGTCGCGAGCGGCGAGACGATCTGGATCTGCAGTTCGACGCCGTCCAGGCCGTAGTTGGTGAGCCAGAAGGCGAAGAGCCCGGCCGCCCAGGAGACGAGCGCGGCCGTGGGGCCGGACTTCCGGAAGGTGCGGAGCAGGCCGAGCATGAAGGGGATCGCGATCGGGCCCATGAGTCCGGCGACCCACTTGATGACGACGGTGATGATGTCCTTGAAGGTGGGGGAGTTCACCTGGGTGGCGACGGCCATCGACAGGGCGAGGAAGGCGATCGTCGACCAGCGCGCGGCGACCAGGCCGGCCCGCTGGGACCAGCTCCGGGCCGCCTTGCTGAGGGCGGGCGCGATGTCACGGGTGAAGACGGCCGCGATGGCGTTGGCGTCGGAGGAGCACATGGCCATGGTGTGCGAGAAGAAGCCGACGACGACGAGTCCGAGGAGGCCGTGCGGCAGCAGCTGCTCGGTCATCAGGGCGTACGCGTCGGAGCCGTCGGGCTTCTTCGGGTGGACGAGCAGCGGCGCGCACCACATGGGGAAGAAGAGGACGAGCGGCCAGACGAACCAGAGCACGGCGGAGAGGCGGCCGGAGCGGGTGGCTTCGCGGGCGGACGGGGTGGCCATGTAGCGCTGGGCCTGGTTCCACATGCCGCCGCTGTACTCGAAGGTCTTGATGAAGAGGTAGGCGAGGAGGAAGGTCAGGGTGTACGGGCCGGCCGTGGGCGCGGTGTGGCCCTGGAGCTCCGGGCGGTCCCACACGGTCCAGAGGGCCTCGCCCCCGCCCAGCCTGCCGAGGACCGCGACGAGCATGGCGACGCCGGCGAGCAGCTGGATGACGAACTGGCCCAGCTCGGTGAGGGCGTCGGCCCAGAGCCCGCCGACCGTGCAGTAGATCCCGGTGACGACGCCGGTGATGAGGATGCCCTGGTCGAGTGAGATGCCGGTGAAGACGGAGAGCAGGGTCGCGATGGCGGCCCACTTGGCGCCGACGTCGACGATCTTCAGGAGGACGCCGGACCAGGCGAGGGCCTGCTGGGTGGGGAGGTCGTAGCGGTCCTTGAGGTATTCGAGCGGGGAGGCGACCCGGAGGCGGGAGCGCAGCCGGTTGAGGCGGGGTGCGAAGAGGTGGGCGCCGATGGCGATGCCGATGGCGATGGGGAAGGACCAGGTGACGTAGGAGGTGACGCCGTAGGTGTAGGCGATGCCCGCGTATCCGGTGAACATCACGGCGCTGTAGCCGGACATGTGGTGGGAGATGCCGGAGAGCCACCAGGGCATCCGGCCGCCCGCGGTGAAGAAATCGGAGACGGTGTCCACGCGCTTGTGGGACCAGACGCCGATCGCGACCATGACGCCGAAGTAGCCGATGAGCACGGCCCAGTCGAGACTGTTCATTGCGCCCCTCCATGAGGTCCGGTCCGTCTTGTGAACGCGGTTCATGGTGTGGGGAGTTGAAAGACCCGGACAATGCAAGGGAGGGTCAAGGGGCAGTAAAATCGTTCGGTTCACTGACCCTTGTTCATGCTTATGAACTTGTCACGAGCGGCGGGCGGGCCGTCAGCGCATCAGCTCCCCGGCGTTGACCAGCAGCGACTGCCCCGTGATCGCCCGCGCCCGGTCCGAGGCGAGGAAGGCCGCCGCCTCGGCCACGTCCCCGTCCGTCGCGAGCTCCGGCAGCGCCATCCGCTCGGTGAGCCGCGCGAGCACCTCCGGCTCCGGGACCCCTTCGGTGTGCGCGGTGAACTGGACGTACGCCTGCACGGGCGGCCCCCACATCCAGCCCGGCAGCACGGTGTTGACCCGGATCCGGTGCGGCCCCAGCTCGTGCGCGAGCGAGTACATCGCCGAGGTCAGCGCCCCCTTCGAGGCCGCGTACGCCGCTTGGCGCACCTGCGAGGGCGCCGCCACCGCCGACTGCGTCCCGATCAGGACCACCGAACCCCCGCGCTCCTTCAGCGCCGGCAGGCACGCCCGGGTCATCCGCAGGGTGCCGAGCAGGTTCACGTCCAGGACGCCCTGCCAGGTCGCGAAGTCCGCGTCCTCCAGGCCCCCGAAGTAGGAGTCCCAGGCGGCGACGTGGACCACCGCGTCGATCCCGCCGAAGCGCTCGACGGCCAGCGCCGCGAGCGCCTCGCACTGCTCCTCGTCGGTGATGTCCGTGGCCCGGTACGCGGTACGGCGCCCCTCCGGGTCGATCTCCGCCGCCGACTTGGCGAGGTTGGCCTCGGTGCGGGCGCCGAGGACCGCGTGACCCCCGTCCCGCACGACCGTCTCCGCGATCCGGTGCCCGAGTCCGGCACCGACACCCGACACGACGACCGTCTTTCCCTGGAGCAGCATCCGGGACCTCCCTGGGCCTGTTCATTGATCTGACGGCCCGTCAGAGTAGGTGCAGGCAATCGAGCAGGGAAGGGGCAGGACGATGAGCGACATCGAGACGTACGCGGAACTGGCGTCGGTCGGCCCGTACGGGGTGCACCCCGGGCACGCGCTGATCACCATGGTCGAACCGCACCCGGGCCACGAGTACGCCTACAACCGCTGGTACGAGGACGACCACTACTACGCGGGCGCCATGGCCATGCCCTGGATGTTCGCCGGCCGCCGCTGGGTCGCCACCCGGGCGCTCCAGGAGCTGCGCGGGCCGGAGAAGTCCGCGGTCGCCCAGCCCGTCACCGCGGGCTGCTACCTCTCCACGTACTGGATCACCGACGGCCGCTACGACGAGCACATGAAGTGGACCGTCGGCATCAACAAGCGCCTCAACCGGGACGCCCGCGTCTACCACGACCGCACCCACGTCTTCACCTCGTTCCAGGACCACGAGGCGACGGTCTACCGCGACGGGGCCGCGGGTCCCCGCGACTTCCACGCCCTCGACCACCCCTACGCCGGGCTCGTCCTCCAGGTGATCGACACCGAGGGCCCCGAGGCGCGGGACGCCCTCGTGGAACGGCTGCGCTCCCGCGAACTGCCCCGGCGCCTGGCCGGCTCACCCGCGGCGATGGTGACGCTCTTCCGTCCGACCCCGCTGCCCGGCGACCGCATGACGTACGTGAAGCAGGTCGAGGGCGTCGACACCCGCCTGACGCTGCTGTGGTTCCTGGAGCAGGACCCCCGGGAGTGCTGGACGGAGCACTTCGCGGACCTGGAGACGCTCGGCGGCCCGGCCGCCCGGGTGGAACTGGTGGCCCCGTTCATCCCCACGGTCCCGGGCACCGACCGCTACGTGGACGAGCTGCGCTGAGCCGCTCCCCGGGGGGCTCGCGGGCGGCCGTGCGCGGGAAAAGGCCGAGCCCCCTCGGCCAGGACGGCGGACCGGTCGAGAGGGCTCTTGCGTACTGCCGATGACGGCGTGTGCACCGGGGCTCAGAGGGCCCCGTTGCTCACCTCGCCGACGAAGGCGTTCCACGATCCCGGTCCGAAAGAGAGGGACGGGCCCTCGGGGGCCTTGGAGTCCCGCACCGCGATCGCGGCCACGACAGGGGACTTGACCTCGACGCAGGCGCCGTTCCCGCCCGAGTACGAGGACTTCGTCCAGGTGTCCAGACCGCCCTGAATAATCGCCATGCTGCTCACTCCGGTTCTGCCGAGTAGGTGTCGCGCCAACGTTCTTGATGGCGTGATCGACGCTACTCGCCGGTCCCGGCGGGCGGGACCGGCGTTCACACGTCCGAGTGGCATATTCCAACCGCGCTTCCGTGGGAGCGATCACGGGGTGTACCGTGCCTGCCCCCGCCGCCGATGCTCAGCCCTGGGCGTGCTTCTTCGCCATCTTCGAGATGAACTCCCGCGTCTGCTCCACGTTCAGCGCCTGCGCCCTGAGGTGCTCGTACATGACCGAGTACTTGCCGACGTCCTGCGCCTTCTCCAGGTACAGATCGCTCGTCACGCCCTCGATGTACACGACGCTGGAGTCCGAGGTGTCCGGGAACTCCAGGATCGAGTACTGCCCGCTGATCCCCGGGTGCGCGCCCATCTCGAACGGGATCACCTGCACGGTGACGTGCGGCAGGTGCGACTGCTCGATGAGGTGCTCCAGCTGCTCGACCATCAGCGGCCGGCTCCCCACGATCCGGTGCAGCGCGCCCTCGTCGATGACCGCCCACAGCCGCAGCGGACGCTCCTCGTCCCGGATCCGGTCCTGGCGGCGGGTCCGGACCGTGACCCGCTTCTCGATGTCCGCGGCCGTCGACTCCGGCATCGCGCCCGAGATGACCGCCTCCGCGTAAGCGGGCGTCTGGAGCAGTCCGGGGATGATCTGCGACTCGTACATCCGCAGGCTCTCCGCGTCCGTCTCCAGGCCGATGTAGACGCTGTAGGGGATGTCGCCGAAGGCGTGCCACCAGCCCTGCTGGCGGGAGTCCTTGGCCATCTGCATGAGGGAGTCGACCATGCGCTCGTCCTCGACCTCGTACACGCCGCACAGGTCCCGGACGTCACGCTGACTGATGGAGCGGCGGCCGTTCTCCAACCGGCTGATCTTGGACTGCGAGACGAGAAGGCGCTCGGCGACCTGCTCGGCCGTCATGTTCTTCGCCTCGCGGAGCTTGCGCAGCTCCTGGCCCAATCGGCGTCGCCTGACGGTGGGGTTGACGTTGGACGCCACGGAAACTGCACCTCCGGCTGTCTGCTGCGTAGCTGTGAGTATCTACCGCTTGGCAGACTGCCACCAATGGCCGGGTGCGCGCTGGGAAACCAGGACAACGCACATGTGCGGGACGGCCGTCCAGACCGCCCCGCACACCTGTGCGGCTCCCGGGATGGTTCCAGGTGGTTCTGTGGTGCTGGTGGGCCGCTCGCGGGCGAGCGTCAGTGCGCGGCCGCGCGGGCCATGCTGCCGCGAGGCTGCGCCGGGACGCCCGCGGCGCTCCTGCGCGGCTGCGCCGCCGCACCGTTCTGGACGTCCATGACGGCGTGCGCCACGAGTCCGCCCATGGGGTCGTGCCGGATCAGGTCGCGCAGCCGGGACCGCGACGACCTTCCTTCGTTGCCGGGGTACAGGTGCTTGCCGAGACCGACCGCATGGGCCAGCGCGGCAAGCGCCGCGGTCCGCGGGTCCGGCGGAACGCCGGTGCGGATCGCACTGTCCAGCCGGGCTCGGATCTCCCGGCTGATCGCCGTGTCGGTCGCCTGGTAGCGAACCGTCGGCAACACCCCGCACATCTGGCCCTCCACGGCATGCACCATGCCGCATCGCTCCAGATGCGAGAGATACGTCTGACGGAGCCCCAGCCGGGGCCCGCCGATCCAGTGGACGGCCCGAACCGGGCTGCCACGCCTGCGCAGCAGCTCCAGTGCGGAGTCCAGAGTCGGATCTCCGGTCGGCCGTGGCATCACCACGGCGATACGATCCCCGTCAGGGGCTATCCGGCCTGCCAGAGCCAGCTCCACTAGCTGTGCTCCGGCCAGACCGAGGTCGAGCGACTGCGGCTGCGCTGTGGTACCCGTGGTCGGGTCCAGAGCGAGCAGCAGAAGCTCTTCCGGAATAGTTCTGCGGCTCCTGCCCATCCATGCCTCCCCGCGTGGATGAATGACAGGGTGACCCCTCTCACATTCATCTGTCGAGAGTGCCTGGGTGGTTCATCCGGGAACCAGTAGGTATGTCGTTCTCGTCTAGCACGGGAGCCAAGGGGTTCACACAGGACACTGGTAGACGGTTCGGACGTACGTATGACGCATGGAGGAGGCACGGTGGCGGGCGAGTCCCCCGACAAGGCGGAGCAGCAGGGGTCGTCGCAGGAGGCGGCGGTCCCGGGCGGCGGCGGCCGGGATCCTCGGCTTTCCGTCCTCCGTGAGTCAGAGTCCTCGTCGTCCTCGGCGGTCCGGGTGGACCAGCCGACGGCCGTGTTCAAGACTCTGGCGCCGCGCACGCCGGAGGACGACGCGCCGACGGAGACGGAACCGGAGACGGAACCGGAGCCGGAGCCGGAGACGGAGCCGGTGTCGGAGGCGGACGCTCCGGAGGGCGACCGGCTGAAGGCCGCCGTGGCGGCGTGGGTCGCGACCGCGGAGGAGCCGGAGGCCGAGTCCGAGGCGGACGACGCCGAGCCCGACGCCTCCGAGGCCGACTCCGAGGCGGACGACGCCGAGGACGAGCCCGACGACGAGTCGCAGGACGACGACGCGGACGACGAGCCCGAGGACGCGGACGACGAGTCCGGCGACCAGTCCGAGGACGAGGTCGAGGTCGAGGTCGAGGACGAGGCGGACGAAGCCTCCGTCGAAGCCTCCGTCGAAGCCTCCGTCGAGGAGTCCGCCGAGGACAAGGCGCCTTCCGCTTCCTGGTTCGCCGCGCGGAAGCCGTCGGCCGACGAGAAGCCGACCGACGAGAAGCCGTCTGCCGACGAGAAGCCGGAAGAGCCCGTCGACCAGCCGACGGCCATGTTCAAGATGGTCCGTCCGCCCGTCGTGGACCAGCCGACGACCGCCCTCAAGCTCCCGTCGAGTCTGACCGCGGACTCCGACAGCGAGCGCACCAGCGTCTTCCGTGCGCTGCGCCCCGACATCCCCGCCGAGCAGAAGGCCGCGAAGGCCGCCGAGGCGGCCCAGGAGGCCGCCAGGGCCGTCGCCGCCGCCCCTGCGCCCGCCGCGGCGCCGAAGCCGGACGCGCCGAAGCCGGACGCGCCGAAGACGGCCGTGCCGAAGCCGGACGCGCCGAAGACGGCCGTGCCCAAGGCCCCGGAGGCTCCCACGGCCCCCGAGGGCCCCAAGGCCGTCGCCGAGGCCGAGCGGACCCGGCAGCAGCCGCTGCCCCCGCTGCCGCCGCTCGACCTGCTCGCCGAGCTGACCAACACGCCGCCCCCGCCGCCGACCCCCATGCGGACGACCCTGCGCCGGGTGCGGATCTGGACCCCGCTGGTGCTGCTCCTGCTGATCGTCTTTGCGATCGTGCAGATGGTCCGCCCGCTGCCCGCGCCCGCGCTGACCCTGTCGGCCCAGCCGACGTTCACCTTCGGGGGCGGCAAGCTCGACATGCCGTGGCCCGGCGAGGGACAGGGCGCCGTCGAGGTCGAGGGCGTCGGGTCGATGGGCATGTACGGAGCGCAGAAGCCCGCTCCGATCGCGTCCGTGACCAAGACGATGACGGCGTACGTGATCCTCCGCGACCACCCGATCAAGGGGAAGCAGCAGGGGCCCGAGATCACGGTCGACAAGAAGGCCGCCGACCAGGCCCACGCGACGCACGAGTCGACGGCCGCGGTCCAGGAGAACCAGACCTACACGGAGAAGGAGCTCCTGGAGCTCCTCATGATCCCCTCCGCGAACAACGTGGCCCGGCTGCTCGCCCGCTGGGACGCCGGTTCGGAGGCCGCGTTCGTCCAGAAGATGAACGCCGCCGCGAAGGAGCTGGGCATGACCCAGTCCACGTACACGGACCCGTCGGGTCTGCTCGACAGCACCGTGTCGACCCCGCAGGACCAGCTGAAGCTGGCGAAGGCGGTCATGCAGTACGACGTGTTCCGCGAGATCGTGAACATGCCGAACCTGACGGTCGACGGCATCCCCGGCCGGATCGAGAACAACAACAAGATCCTGCTCGAACCGGGTGTGAGCGGCATCAAGACCGGCTCGTCGACCCCGGCCGGCGGCAACCTGCTCTGGGCGGCGAACACCATCGTCGACGGCCAGAACCGCCGCGTCCTCGGCATCGTCATGGGGGCCAAGAACGCCAAGATCCTCGACGACAAGCTGACCCTCGCCATCGACTACAGCCTCAAGCTGATCCAGCAGGCCCAGAAGGACGTCACCTCGGCGGCCGTGGTCAAGAAGGGCCAGGTCCTCGGCTACGTCGACGACGGCCTCGGCGGCCGGACCCCGGTCGTGGCCACCAAGGAGCTCAAGGCGGTCGGCTGGCCGGGCCTCCAGGTGAAGCTGGAGCTCACCGACGGCGGCAAGGCCGTCCCGCACACCGGCAAGGCCGGAGACATCGTCGGCCAGGTGTCGATCGGCACCGGCGCCGGCAAGGTCAGCTCCCCGGTCGCCCTCAAGGCGGACCTGGCGGAGCCCGGCTTCGACAAGAAGCTCACCCGCCTGGGCTGACGACCGGTCCCGCTGAGACCACCCGCTCGGCCGGGCACCCCGGAACCCCGGGGCGCCCGGCTGTTAGCGTCTCGGGGGGACGAGAGACCGCGTGACCGCACGCGTGACCACGCGAGAAGCGAGACGGGCAGCACGGGAGAGGGCCGCAGTGACCACCGCCGAGCCGACACGCGCCGACCGCGCGGAGTCAGACCCCGACGTCTACCGTGATGCGCATGACGCACGTGACACCCGGGGCACCCGGGACCCCCGGGACACCGTCGGCGACCCGTCCGGGGATACCGGCCCTGCTTCGCTCCCGCGAATAGTGCTGCCCACCCAGCGGCCCGCGCCCGCGCCCGCACCTTCCCCGGCACCGTCCGCCGCCCCCGTCCGCCCCCCGCGGCGCAAGCGCCGCTACCCGGTCATGGTGGCCACCGGGCTCGCCGCCCTCACCCACGTCCTGTGGTTCTTCTTCTTCGCGAACAGCGGCGGGGACCTGGCCGCGCAGGACGCGTGGGCCGAGTTCGTCGGACGGCACCCGGACTCCGCGTACAACCTCGCCTGGTACGGCGGGATGCACCCCGTCTCGTACAGCGTGGTCTCGCCGTACCTGATGTCGCTGCTCGGCGTCCGCAGCACGATGATGGTCGCCGGGACCGTGTCGGCCGCCCTGACCGCGCTGATCCTGGTGCGGGTCCGGGCCGTCCGGAACCCGATGGTCTGCTCGATCGCGGCCGTCTTCGCGTTCCTCTGCAACGCGCTCTCCGGCCGGGTCACCTTCGGCCTCGGCATGATGTTCGCGCTCGGTGCGGTCGCCGCCGTCTTCTGCTGGCCGTACCGCTGGCGCTACAAGCGCTGGGCGAAGGCGGCGGTCGCCGCCCCGCTCGCCGGTCTGGCCACGGCGTGCAGCCCGGTCGCCGGACTGTTCCTCGGGGTCGCGGCGGCGGCGCTCTTCCTCAACAAGCGGCGCCCCGGCGCGTACGCCCTCGGCCTCGCCCCGGTCGCGGTGGTCGCCCTCTCCTCCTGGCTCTTCCCCTTCTCCGGCACGCAGCCGATGGCCTTCGGCTCCACGGCCCTCCCGCTGCTCTTCGGGATCCTGACCTTCGTCCTCGTCCCCGGGGACTGGCGCACGGTCCGCACGGCCGCCGCCGTGTACACCATCGGCACCCTCCTGACCTGGCTGATCGACTCCCAGATCGGCTCCAACATCTCCCGGCTGCCGATGCTCTTCGCGGGCGTCGTGCTGCTCGCGGCCCTGCCGTACACCGCGCCCCGCTCCCGCCGCTGGTACGCGCTGCTGCTCGCCGTCGCCGGGCTGAACTTCTGGATCGGCTTCAAGGGCGTCGACGACGTCATCCGCACCGCCCCGGACGCCTCCTGGGCCCGCGAGCTCGCGCCGCTCGTCAACCAGCTCCAGGTGCGGGACGCGGGCAAGGCGCGCGTCGAGGTCGTCCCGGCGTCCAGCCACCGCGAGTCCTCCGCCCTCAGCCCGTACATCAACCTGGCGCGCGGCTGGAACCGGCAGGCCGACATGGAGCGCAACCCGCTCTTCTACGACGACACCCTCAACGCGGTGAACTACCAGGAGTGGCTCGACCGCTGGGCCGTCCACTACGTCGTCCTGCCCACCGGTGCCCCCGACTCGGGCGCCGCGCAGGAGGCCGAGCTGGTCCGCGAGGGACTGCCGTACCTCCACCAGGTCTGGTCGGACGAGAACTGGCGGCTGTACGAGGTCGAGAACCCGACCCCGCTGGCGGACCCGCCCGCGCAGGTGCAGAGCGCCGAGGAGAACGAGGTCGTGATCCGCGTCGACCGCCCCGGCCGGGTCCTCATCCGCGTCCCGTACTCCCCGTGGCTCGCCCTCGTCGACGAGAACGGCGGCAAGATCGAACCGCCGAAGGAGACCGAGGCGTCGAAGCTGGCCCGCGAGGAGTCGGAGACCGAGCTCCCGAAGGTGTTCGCCAACGAGGACGGCTGCCTCTTCAAGGCCGAGCCGGACACCGAGGGCGACGAGTGGACGGAACTCGTCGCCCCGAAGGCGGGCGTCTACCGCCTGGGCGCCCCGTACAAGCTGTCGCGCGGCACGGCCTGCCCGGAGGAACTGCGGTAGCCGGCCGTCACGCGCCGCGCGGCGGCCGACGGTAGGCGTCCATCATGCGGCGCATGGCGACGGCGTGCGCGCCGCTGCCGATCACGAGGAGCCGGTAGAGCCGCCCGGCCACGCCCGGGAAGACGGCGCGCGTCTCGGCCCGCAGCCGGGCGCGGCCGTCGGAGAGCGACTCGATCCGGTACACGAGCGCGTACGTGGAGAACCGGTGCCGCCCGTGGAGAGCCAGCTCCCGCCCCGGCTCGAACCCGGCGACAAGGAACCCGGGGAACGCGGACCCCGCGGCCAGGGGCCGGGGCCCGCCCGCCGCCACGGGATCGGCCCGTACGAGCCGCGCGTACCGGGCGCCGGCCGCGCCGGAGAGCGAGCGCTCCACCTCGGCGAGCAGCCGCCCCCACAGGTCGTCGGCCCCGCAGTCGACGAGGACGGCGTGCTCGTCCACGTACGGGAGCCGGTCCGCGGGCCTCGGCTCAGGCAAGGTCGGTCAGCTCGTCCGCGTACACCTGGGACAGCGGCTGCGGCCCCACGTACTGCTGGCAGTTGCAGGTGCCGGCCTCGTAGCGGACCGGCTTCTTGTTCTCGTCCCAGGCCGTCGGCACCTCGACCCGCTCGTGGCAGCGGCCCTGCTTGTCGTGCTTCGCGAGGTGGTGCGTGCAGCCGCAGACCGGCTCCGGCGTCTTGTGCGCGGCGTCAAGGGCGAGACGCTCCTGCTTGGCCGCCTCCAGGACCTCCATCTTCCGCTCGTGCCGATGGCGCAGCGCCGTGCGGACGTTGTCGGCGGCCCACGCGAAGCCACCGCTCCAGAAGAGGATGAGAACCCACCAGAACCATTCCATCGCTTCCCCGTTCCCCCGTTCCCCCGGTACGTGAAGGCCAGGATAGGGCGGCCGGGCCCGGGTCAGAGAGGGGTCGCGGCCTTCAGGATCCGGAACAGCGTCACGGCCGAGTTCGCCGAGGACAGCGCGGAGACGGCGGTCCCCGCCGCCGCGCCCCAGGTGGCGAGACCCGCGAGGGTGAACACGGACGGCCAGCGGCGGCCCGCCGGAGCGGGCGCGAGCAGCGCGGCCACCCGGCGCGGCACGGGCCCGGCCGCCGCGGCGAAGCCGGCGAGCACCGGGAACGGCGCGCCACGGGAGACGAGCGCGGCCTTGCCGACCGCGCGGGCCACGGTGCGGCGGCTGCCGATCCGGGTGGCGGCCTCCTCGTCGGCCCACCGCTCGGTGGTGTAGGCGACGGCCGTACGGAGGGGGCGCAGGAACGGGTTGGCGCGCGCAGCGAGCTGCACGGTCAGCAGGAACCGGTGGTGGCGGGCGTCCAGATGGGCGCGCTCGTGGGCGAAGAGCGCGCGGCGCTCGGGCCCGGAGAGCGCGGCGAGCATGGCGGTCGTGGCGACGAGGCGGCCCCTCCGCCCGGGAAGGGCGTACGCGTACGGGCGGGCGTCGGGCAGCACGACGACGGAGGTGCCGGGCAGACCGGCGAGCGCCCGGGATGCGCGGCGGCGGACCCGGTGGTGGCGCCACAGGGCCCTGGAGCAGGAGGCGAGGACGACGAGCAGAGCGGGGATGGCGGCCTTGCCGGCGATCTCGTCGTACGGGAGGGCAGCGCGGACCTCGGGGTCGGACCAGGCGTCCGGAAGGGGGTTGCCGGGCAGCTGGGCGGTGCCGACCACCATGAGCAGGGCCAGGCACAGGGTGCTGCACACGGCGAGAGCGGCCGAGAACCAGGCGAGCAGCCGGGTGGCGGTACGGGGGTGGAGGCGGGGGGCGGCGAGCCGGGCGACGGGCCACGCGCTCAGGGGGAGGACGAGCGGCAGGAAGACGAAGACGCCCACGCCGTCAGCCCTCCGCCTCGCCGGGCCCGCGGGCCTCCTCCGCCCCCTCGGCGAGCAGGTCCCGCAGCAGGCGTTCGTCATGGGCGGAGAGACCGGTCACGAAGCTGGTGAGCACGGCGTCCCGGTCGGCCTCGCCGTCCAGGACCTTCCGCATCCGCAGGGCCGCGAGCCCGGCCCCGTCGGCGACGGCCGTCCACTCGAAGGACCGGCCCGCCCGCTCGCGGCTCACGGCGCCCTTGGCGTGGAGACGGGTGAGGATCGTGATGACCGTCGTATAGGCGAGCCCGCCGCCGAGGCGCTCCCGCACCCATCCCGCGGTCCGCGCCCCGGGCGCCTCCCGCAGCACGGCGAGCACCTGCCCTTCGAGCTCCCCCTGCCTCCGCCGGGCAGCGCCGCCCCGCTCACCGCCCGTCATCCCGCCGCCTTTCCGCCGGTCGCCCGGCCGCCCGAGAATACCGCGCGCCGCCGCGCGGGCCCGGGGCCGCTAGATGTCGCCGGCGACGAGGGAGTGGGCGGCGTCGCCGATCCTGGCCCAGAGGATCCCTTTGCCGCTGTAGCGGTAGACGGCGTCCTTGGCCTGGGTCAGCCGGTAGACCGCGTCGGTGGCGACGGCGAAGGACGCTCCCGGGCCCGAGAGGACCTTCCAGGCGTCGGGAACGCCGAGGTAGGCCTTGAGGCCCCCGGTGACGGGATTCGTGGCGACGAGCCCTCGCCCCCATTCCCCGGCGTATATCTGGGCCGCGGGGCCGCCGATCTTGGTCCAGGTGGTTCCGTAGCCGTCGTAGCGGTACACGGCGTCCCTGCTCGGGGTCAGTGCGTACAGCGCGTCGCCGGCGACGGCGAAGGACGCTCCGGCCTTGCCGATGTACACCCACTCGTCCGGGGCGCCGAGGTAGCGGTAGAGGTCACCGGAGCTGGGGTTCGTGGCGACGAGCCCCCAGCCTCCGGCGTAGATCTGGCTCGCCGCGCCGCCGATCCGGGTCCAGGAGCTTCCCGTCCCGTTGTAGCGGTACACGGCGTCCCGGCTCGGGGTCAGTCCGTAGACGGTGTCGGTGCCGACGGCGAAGGACGCTCCGGCGCTGCCGATGAGCTGCCAGCTGTCGGGGGTGCCGAGGTAGCGGTAGAGGTCACCGGAGCCGGGGTTGGTGGCGACGAGCCCCCACGCGCCCGCGTAGAGCTGGCCGGCGGCGCCGCCGATCT
The DNA here is from genome assembly GCF_040303145.1 of Streptomyces sp. NPDC096079. Classification (NCBI taxonomy): domain Bacteria; kingdom Bacillati; phylum Actinomycetota; class Actinomycetes; order Kitasatosporales; family Streptomycetaceae; genus Streptomyces; species Streptomyces sp. NPDC096079. The sequence continues at coordinate 237,239 of NZ_JBEOST010000007.1, read as the reverse complement.
TCGTCCAGGACGTCCCCGAGCCGTCGTACCGGTACACGGCGTCCTTGTTCGGAGTCAGCGCGCAGACGTTCTTGGCCACCTTCGTCCGTGCCTGGATCACCTGGGCGCACACCGTGCAGAACCAATTTCCCAACTCCCGCATCTGGCAGTTGTGTTCGGGCCGGTAGGCGCGGCAGTGGTAGTAGTGCGCCCCTTCGAAGCAGCCGACCGTTCCGGCGGGGACCGTGCTCGGCCGCGGGTCCACCTTCGCGCAGTTCGGGTTGGCCATCGTCGGCAGGGCCGTGGTCCCGGCGACCGCCCAGCCCCACTTCAGCGAGGTGTAGGAGGTGTTGAGCGTGACGTTCGGCTCGACGGGTTCGCCGGCCGGGTGGTAGTCGTGCCCGGTCTCGTTCTCGGCGCCGCTGTAGTACGCGTACTCGTCGGCCAGTCCGTACGCCGTGTGGCCGATCTCGTGAAGGGCGACCTCGACCGCCCCTTCTGCGAGGGAGTAGGTGCCGACGGAGCCGCCACTCCCTCCGTCGATCGTGGAGTTGACCACGACGAGCGCGACGGTGAACTCCGGGACCTGGGCGGCTGCTGTCTGGAGTGCCGTCGAGTTGTCGCAGACCAGGAGCCGTCGGATGCCGTTCGCGCCGAACGTGGAGTCGAAGTACGTGCGGGCCGTCGCGCCGGTGCCGCCGGCGCCGGCCGGATCGTCGGCGCCCGAGTCGGTGGACGTGACGTTGACCCGCCAGATGTTGATCGTCCGCGCCATCCTGTTGAACGGCGGGGTGAGGGTCAGCGCGGTGACGAAGGAGGTGCAGGCGGTGTTGAACGCGGTCTGCTGAGCGGCGGTGAAGCCGTCGCCGAGCAGCACGATGGTGAAGGCCCGGTTGCGTGGCGCCGTTCCGTGGATCTGGGTGCGGCCCTGGACGGTGCCGTCGGAAGTGGTCATCACGGCCTGCTATCGCTCAAGCGGGAAGGTGGCGAGGTCGACGTCCTGCAGCCCCTCGCGCCCCGAGGCCGCGAGGCGGACCACGGCGACCTGGGCGGCCTCGGGCGGTGCGGGGACGATCACGGTGAACGCGCCGCGCGGCTCCACGTCCACCCGGATGATCGGCTCCGTGTGGTCCTCCGGAAAGACCTCGGCGCTCTTCAGGAACGCCCCACGCGCGGGGACGCGGCCAAGGGGCTGCCCGGACCCGTCCCGCGTCTCGACGACGAAGTCGCCGGGGCCGGGGGCGTCGAAGTCCCTGATGACCGTGTCGACCGGCTGCTGGGAGACGAGGCGCACCGCCTCGCCCTCGTATTCGAAGATGAGCCGTGTGGCCGGGGGACGGGACGCCTGCGGTGAGTTGATCATGGCAAGGCCTCTTCGGGCGGTGTGTACCGGGTGCTCGGCCGAATCGAGGGGCGACGCCAAGGCCGTCGGGGACCGGAAGAGAAGCACGGCCCCGGAAGGGTGTCTGCTGATCGAAGCTCACGGCCATCGTATCCCCGACCGACTGCCGGTGCCCGTCGGAGACGACCCGGCAACGACCAGGGTCCGGCACCGAGTTCTCCCGGCCGGGCGGGAACGACGAAGGCCCCGGACCGCGATCGGTCCGGGGCCTTCGGCTTGTGCCCCCGGCAGGATTCGAACCTGCGACACCCGCTTTAGGAGAGCGGTGCTCTATCCCCTGAGCTACGAAGGCGAAGGCGGAGCGCTGTCAGTGTAGCGGGTGGGTGGCACGCGGGCGTGGGGGTTGTTCGGTGGGCGGGCGGTGGTGGGGGCGGCGGTGGTGCGGGGAGCCCGTCGGGGGAGGGCTGCTTTGAGTCCGGGGAGGGGAGAGATCCAGCCATTTGCCTTCGGCGGGAGCCAAGTGATCTTGACGGGTCGGGGCGATCTTTGCCTATGGTCCCCTGTCGCTTTCGCGGCGCACCCGAGGGTGTCGACAATGGGGGTCCCATGCGCAAGCTCCACGTACTTGCTTTTGCCTCGGCCGTGTTCAGTGTCGCCGCGTTTTCCGCACCCGCCCAGGCGGCCTCGTACGACGGTGTGTGCAATTCTTCGGGCGGCGGGGAAATCTGCCTCTACCGTGACGCCAATGCGGTCGGCCCCCTCTATGACACGCTCTACAGCAAGCCGTCGTACACCGGCACGTACTACGGGACGGGCATTTCCATCAACGACAGCGTGACGTCGGTCAAGAACCTGGACCCCGACACCAACGCCGAGCTCTACACCAACGCCAACTACACGGGCGACCACACGACGGCCTGGTCGGACGCCACGCTCAACGACCTGGAGTCGTGGACCGACGACAAGGTCTCCTCCCACTGCTTCTGGAACAATTCGGCCTGCCCCCTCTAAGAGGCGCATCGGGCCTGCGGGCGCCATGGAAGTCTCTTCCGTGGCGCTTTTCCTTGTTCTTCCTCACCGACCAAAGGGCGAAATGCTATGAAGTGGCGGCGTCGTGCGACCGCGTTCGGTGCGCTCGCCCTGTTGGCCTCGTTCGGAATGTCCGGTTGCGCGGACAATGTCGTCGACGACCGCACCGCCCCCGTTTCCGGGGCCACGCCGGAAAAATCGGCCGTGTCCCCTTCCGGAATTCTGGAACTCCCGCTCGACGCGTACCGGCTGAGCGCCGCCGACCGGCAGTCCCTCGTGCGGGCCCAGTACGTCCTGGCCGATTCCTGTATGCGCCGGCGCGGCATGAAGTGGCCGGCCCCGCTCGCTCCTCCGGGGCCGGGCCGCGAGCCGAACCAGCGCCGCTACGGCATCAGCGACGCGGCCCTCGCGGCCGCGTACGGCTACCAGCTGCCGCCGCCCGTCGGTGTCTCGCGCGCGGAGGAGTACCGCTGGAACCAGCGCAACGAGGGGCGTCTGGCCTCCGTGGACCGCGCCACGATGAACGCCTACACGGGGGAGGGCGACAGCCCCGGCTGCCAGGACCGGGCGCGGCAGACGCTGCACATGCAGTGGATGAACACGTCCGATCCGGTGTCGGCCGCGTCGAGCGCCGCCTGGGCGAGGACGAAGGGCGACCCGAGGCTGCGGGACCTGGACCGTGAGTGGAGCGCCTGCATGCGGACGTCCGGGCACCCGCAGCCGGATCCGCTCTCCGCGGCGGGGGCCTGGGCCGGATCCGGTACGACGCCGGGGGTCCGGGGTCCCGTCGGGGCGCCGAGCGCCCAGGAGGTCTCCATGGCGCGCGCGGACGTGACGTGCAAGACCGACGTCGGCTACGTCGAGCGGCGGAGGACGCTCGAAGCCGGCTACCAGGCCACGGAGATCACCGCCCGTTCCCGGCAGCTGGAGGAGTACCGGTCCGCCTGGCGGCTGAGCCTGAGCACGGCCCGCTCGGTCCGCTGACCCCCCTCGGGCGCAGCGCGGCCCGCTCGGTCCGCTGCCCCCCCTCGGGCGCAGCGCGGCCCGTTCCGTCCGCCGAACCCCCCCTCGGGCGCACCGCCCGTGGGCATCCACGCTCCACCCCCCACCCATGTGACAAACCCTTCTGAGGAGCCATCATGCGCAAGACCGCGATAGCCACCCTGACCGGCACGGCGGCGCTCGCCGCCACCCTGCTCGGCACCACGTCCGCCGTGGCCGTGGCCGCGGCTCCCACCTGTGCCGACATCTGCATCCTGGGGATGCGGACGGCCACCCACGACACCTTCGACCGGGTCGTCATCGACCTCGGCGAGGGCACCATCCCGGGGTGGACCACCAGTGAGCAGACCACGCCGCTCTACTGGGGCGAGGAGGGGTCCCAGACCCAGGTGCCGATCACGGGCGACTCGTACCTGAACGTCACCCTGATGCCGGCCGAGACCTTCGACGGCAGCCATCAGCCCACGTACACCAGCCCCCGCTCGCAGACCTTCGGCTACCCGAGCCTCAAGGGCCAGGCCCTCGTGTACTCCTTCGAGGACAGCAACACCTTCGGTCTCGCGCTCGGCCCGCACTCCTCCTACAAGGTCTTCAAGCTGACCGCCCCCAACCGGATCGTCATCGACATCAACCACTGACGACAGTGACGTGCGCGTGAGCCGCCTGTACTTTCGTGGGGCTGACCTGCGGGCCCTGAGGAGGACGGTGTGGTGGCTGACGGAGCCGAGCGGCTGACGGCCGGCGGCGCGCCGTTCGCCGTGGCGGACGGGGTGTACGCCGGCGGGCCGCGGACCCTGCGCGAGTTCGTCGAGGTGACCTGGGGCTATGGGGACCGGGTGTTCCTCGTGGCCGACGGCGTCTCGGTGACCTACCGGGAGTTCTTCGACGCCGCCTGCGGGCTCGCGCGGCGGTTCGTCGGGGAGTACGGGCTGCGGCCGGGCGACCGGGCCGTGGTGGCCATGCGGAACCTGCCCGAGTGGCACGTCGCCTTCTGGGCCGCGCAGCTCGCCGGGCTCGTCGCCGTACCGCTCAACGCCTGGTGGACCGAGGACGAGTTCGCGTACGCGCTCGACGACTGCGCGCCCGGTGTGCTCCTCGTCGACGGGGAGCGGGTCGGGCGGGTGCGCGCGTGGGCCGTACGGAACGGGGTGCCCGGCATCGTCTTCCGGGGCGAGGCCGAGGAGGGGTTCGCCGGGTACGTCCCCGACACCGATCCGCTGCTCGGGCCCCCGCCCGTCGACGTCCTGCCCGAGCACGACGCCACGATCATCTACACCTCCGGCACCACCGGGCGGCCGAAGGGCGCCGTCGCCACCCATCTCGCGCAGGCCGGGGCCGCCATGAACCCGCGGTACTTCGCCGCCGCCGCGGCCCTCGCGCGCGGGGAGGTGCCGGGGACGGGCCCCGCGATCGTGTCGCTGACGACGTTCCCGTTCTTCCACGTCGCCGCGTTCACGTCCTTCTACGCCGTCATGGCCGCCGGCGGGACCCTCGTGATGATGCGGAAGTGGGACGCGGCGCACGCCCTGGAGCTCATCCGCGAGCACGGCGTCACCCACTACGCGGGGGTTCCCACCACCGCTCTCCAGCTGCTCGACCTCGCGCGGCGCACCGGCGACCCGCTCTCCAGCCTCACCCTGCTCAGTACCGGGGGCGCCGCCGCCCCGCCCGGGATCGTCTCCGGGATCGCCGAGGGGTACGGGCAGCGGATCGAGCCCCGGAACGGTTACGGGCTGACCGAGACCTGCGGCGGGGTCCTGTCGAACGTGGGGGCCGAGTACCGGGCCCATCCCGGGAGCGTCGGGCGGCCCTCGCCCGTCACCGAGGTGCGCGTCGAGCGGCCGGACGCGGACGGCGTGGGAGAGCTGTGGCTGCGCGGGCAGTCCCTCGTCCGCGGGTACTGGGGGAACGAGGCCGCCACCCGTGAGGCCTTCACCGAGGACGGCTGGTTCCGGACCGGGGATCTCGCCCTCGTCGACGGGGAGGGGCGGGTCAGCATCGTCGACCGGCTCACCGACATGGTGATCCGCGGCGGCGAGAACGTGTACTGCGTCGAGGTCGAGGGCGTGCTGCACCAGCATCCGGACGTCCTCGACGCCGCCGTGGTCGGGGTTCCGCATCCGCTCCTCGGGGAGGAGGTGGTGGCCGTCGTGCGGCTGCGGCCCGGTGCCGACCCCGACGTCGAGCGGCTGCGGGCGCACGTGGGCACGCGGCTCGCCGCCTTCAAGGTGCCCGCCCGGGTGCTCGTACGCGACGGGGAACTGCCCCGGAACCCGACCGGGAAGATCCTCAAGCGGCAGCTCAGGGAGCTGGTCAGCGGCGGGTGATCCGCACCCGGTACGTCCCCGAGTCGTCCTCGTCCAGGACGGTGATCCGTATGCCGTTGGCGCGGTCCGTGAAGGTCTCGCCGGGGCCGTACGGGGCGTCCGAGAGTTCCGCGTGGACGTTGGCCCTGCGGGTGCAGCCGCCGCTGGCCCGGTCGCTGTCGGCGACGGTCACCGGGCCGTGGCCGGTGTCGACGTCGGACTCCACCCGGTAGACGAGGATGCCCTGCTCGCAGACGGCCTCGTCGTTGCCGCCCCTGCTGCGGACCTCGACGGCGTACCCGGAGGTGCCGGACAGCGGGACGAAGGCGAGCTTGGGTCCGCCGGGGACGGCGAGCGGGGTGAGGCTGTAGTCGCCGGTGCCGGGGCCCGAGGCGCAGCTGACCTGGTCGTTGTCGAGCCAGCCCAGCTTCCACTTGTGCCAGCCGAGCAGGTCGTTGTTGGCGCCCCAGTCCTCGGACATGATGTCCCAGTGCCCGACGGTGCCGCCGCCGTCGGCGGTGTAGAGGTCGGGCAGGCCGAAGACGTGGCCGTTCTCGTGCGGCAGGACGCGGTAGCCGGTCTCGGCGAAGCTGCCGGAGCCGTCGTCCTGGCGGCTGTAGACGAAGGACGTGTTCGCGAGCGGTACGCCGTCCGCGTAGGGCGCGTCGTCGTTGCCGGAGAAGGTCACGGACAGGACGGTGTCGAGGGCGGAGGGCCCGGCGTTCGGCGTGACGAGGACGTTGACCAGGTCGTAGGAGCTGAAGTCGACCCGCGGGTCGGCGGCCTTCACGATGTCCTCGACGAGGGCGCGGTAGCCCGGTTCGTACGGTGAGCCGCGCTCGATCCCGTACGAGGAGAAGGGCCGGGGCATCCGCAGCCAGTCGGGTATCGGTGCCTCGGCCTGGTAGTGCAGCCGCCCGTACGAGCTGGTGCGGAACCAGTCGGCGGTCTGCGGGAAGAACTCGCGGAAGCGGCCCATGGCCGTGCCGTCCCCGGGGGCGTCCGGGAAGTCGATCATCAGGTTGAGGGCCCTGACGCTGCCCGTGGAGCGGACGTATCCGGGGGCCGTGGGCAGCCCCTCCGACATCTGCACGCCCATCGTCGTGGTGATGCGGCACGGCCCCAGCTGGGCGCCGCTCGGCGCGGCGGCCACGGGGCCCGCCGAGGCCGGCGCGGGCCCGGGGAGGGTGCTGCTCGCCGAGGCGAGCAGGGTGAGGGAGAGGGCCGTGGTCGCCGCCAGGGCGACGGGTCTGCGTATCCGTCGGCGGGGGGTCTGCATGCGTCGCCTCTCCGGTGGGGTGCAGGTCGGCGCCGCGACCCCTTCCGCGGGTCCGCGCTGTGCGATCAGCCTGTGACGCGGGGTCGGGGAGCGCGCGCCGGGTGGCCCGATCGTGGGACGCCGTCCACGGGGTGCGACCGGACCGTCACCGATCACGCGGCTGTGACCCAGGTCACACGAAGCCCGGGAAATAACCGGGGACTCGGTCCCCGTTTACGCCTGTGTCGAAGCAAGTGGGGACTCTTTCCCCGGATACCCCGACCGGGTGCCATCCCGGATGAACCTTGAGGAGGCCGTGGCGTGACCAGCACCGCCGACACCGCGCCCGCCCGCCGCGTACCCCGCCCGCGGGCCGACGCCCTGCGCAACCGTGAGCGGATCGTGGGCGCGGCGCGCGAGATGTTCGTCGAGTTCGGCTTCCAGGTGCCGTACGACGAGATCGCGCGCCGGGCCGGCGTCGGGAACGCCACGCTCTACCGGAACTTCCCCGAGCGCGCCGACCTCGTCCGCGAGGTCGTCCTCTCGATCATGGCCGGCGTCACCGAGCTGGCCGAACGGGCCGTCGAGGAGGAGGCGGACCCCTTCGCGGCCGTGCGCCGCTTCGCCCACGGCGCCGCCGAGGCCCGCGTCGGAGCCCTGTGCCCGATGCTCGACGAGGCCTTCGACAAGGACCACCCCGACCTGCTCGCCGAGCGCGACCGGCTGGAGGAGGCCGTCCAGGACATGATCGACCGGGCGCAGTCCGCCGGCCGGCTCCGCGCCGACGTGGGCGTCGGGGACCTGATGGTGGCGCTGTCCCAGCTGACCCGGCCGCTGCCCGGCTCGGCCTGCGGGTCCTTCGACCAGTTCGTCCACCGCCACCTGCAGCTGTTCCTCGACGGCCTGGAAGCGCCCGCGCGCTCCGTGCTCCCGGGGACGGCCGCGACCCTGGAGGACCTGAGACGCGACGCCTGCGCGAAGTGAGGGCCGACGGGCGAGACCCCCTTCGGGCGCCCCGGCTCACGTCACACCCGCGCCCCGTATCCCGCCCGCAGGGCGACCAGCCTGGATAACCCCCCGCCCGCATAACGCCCTGCCCGTATACCCCCTTACCTCCCCGTTTTCACCAGTACGCGCCAAGAGGTGGCTACCCCCATGCCGAAAATCCCCGCGAAGCCTGCGATCCAGGCGGCCGACCCCGGCCGCTGGAAAGCCCTGATCTTCATCGCCCTCGCCCAGCTGATGGTCGTGCTCGACGCGACGATCGTGAACATCGCCCTCCCCTCCGCCCAGCAGGACCTCGGGATCTCGGACGCCAACCGGCAGTGGGTCATCACCGCCTACGCCCTCGCCTTCGGCGGACTCCTCCTCTTCGGCGGCCGGATCGCCGACCTGTGGGGCCGCAAGCGCACCTTCATCACCGGCCTGATCGGCTTCGCCGCCGCCTCCGCCCTCGGCGGGGCCGCGACCGGCGAGGCCATGATGCTCGGCGCCCGCGCGCTCCAGGGCGCCTTCGGCGCGCTCCTCGCGCCCGCCGCGCTCTCCCTGCTCGCCGTGACCTTCACCGACGCCAAGGAGCGCGCGAAGGCCTTCGGCATCTACGGCGCGATCGCCGGTGGCGGCGGCGCCGTGGGCCTGATCCTCGGCGGTTTCCTCACCGAGTACCTGAACTGGCGCTGGACCTTCTTCGTCAACATCCCGTTCGCCGTGGTCGCCGCCGTCGGCGCGTACCTCGTCGTCCGCGAGCCCGAGGGCGGCCGCAACCGCTCCGCGCTCGACATCCCCGGCGTCGTCCTCTCCACCCTGGGTCTCGTCTCCCTGGTGTACGGCTTCACCCGCGCCGAGTCCGCGGGCTGGAGCGACGCCGGCACGATCGGCCTGTTCGTCGGCTCCGCGGTGCTGCTCCTCGCCTTCGCGCTCGTCGAGTCGCGCGTGAAGTCCCCGCTGCTGCCGCTGCGCGTGGTGACCGACCGCAACCGCGGCGGCGTCTACCTGTCGCTGGGTCTCGCCGTCATCGCGATGTTCGGCCTGTTCCTGTTCCTGACGTACTACCTCCAGGTCGTGAAGGGGTACTCGCCGGTCAAGACGGGCTTCGCGTTCCTGCCGATGATCGCGGGCATGATCGTGGGCTCGACCCAGATCGGCACCCGGCTGATGACCCGGGTCCCGCCGCGCCTCCTGATGGCGCCGGGCTTCCTGACCGCCGCGCTCGGCATGCTGCTCCTCACCCAGCTGGAGATCGGCACCTCGTACGCGGGTCTGATCCTGCCCGCGCAGCTGCTCCTCGGCCTGGGCATGGGTACGGCGTTCATGCCGGCCATGTCGCTCGCGACGCTCGGCGTGGACCCGCGGGACGCCGGTGTGGCCTCCGCGATGGTCAACACCTCGCAGCAGGTCGGCGGCGCCATCGGTACGGCCCTGCTGAACACGATCGCCGCCTCGGCCACCACCGCCTATCTGGTCGACCACGCCGCCGGCGCGACCACTCCGGCCGCGCAGAAGCTGCTCCAGCTCCAGGGCATGGTCGAGGGGTACGCGGCGGCCATCTGGTGGGCGGTCGGCATCCTGGCCGTCTCGGCCACGATCGCCTTCGTGCTCATCAACACCGGGAAGCCGGGGACCGGACAGGTCGCCGCGTCCGGCGCGGACGTGGAGGACGAGGTGAGGATCCCGGTCGTCGCCCACTGATCACCGCCGTAGGCCGCCTGCCCCGGTTCCGCTCGCCGAGTGGAGCCGGGGCAGGTGTGCGTCCGGGCTCCGCTCGCCGAGTGGAGCCGGGGCAGGTGTGCGTCCGGGGTCCGCTCGCTGAGCGGGGGCGGGCAGGTGTGCGTCGGGGTTCCGCTCGCTCAGCGGAGCCAGGGCAGGTCCGCGTCCGCGTCGGTGGGTTCGAGGCCCTCGGCCATCACGCGCATGATCGTGCCGAGCTGTTCCACCTGCTCCGCGGACAGTCGGTCGAACATGGCCTGGCGGACGGCCGCCACGTGCCCCGGCGCGTTCCGCCGCAGGACCTCCGTCCCCTCCTCCGTCAGCTGGGCGAACTGGCCGCGCTTGTCGGAGGGGCAGTCCTCGCGCCGTACCCAGCCGTTCTTCTCCAGGCGGGCGATCGCGTGGGAGAGCCGGGAGCGGGTGATCTTGGCGCTCCTCGCCAGCTCGGTCATCCGCAGGCGGCGGCGGGGGGCCTGGGAGAGCTGGACGAGGAGTCCGTAGTAGACGTGCGGCATCCCGGCGTCGCGCTGCAACTGGCGGTCGAGGTGGTCCTCCAGGAGCGTGGTGGCATGCAGGTACGCGCGCCAGACGTGCTGCTCCTCGTCGGTCAGCCAGCGGGGTTCGGTCGTGTCTCCCATGGGTCCCATCGTACGACTCGTTCTTGAAAGTTGAACTATCTGGCGTTACCGTGTGAGCAGTTAGCTTGAAGTTTCAAGGATCGGGAAGGTCGCCATGGACGCCACGCTCGAACGAATGCCGGCCCTCTACCTCTCCCACGGCGCCCCGCCCCTCGCCGACGACCCCGTCTGGCCCGGCGAGCTCGCCGCCTGGTCCGCCGGACTGCCCCGCCCCAAGGCGATCCTCATGGTCTCCGCCCACTGGGAGGAGGCCCCGCTCGCCCTCGGCGCCACCGAGACCGTCCCCCTCGTCTACGACTTCTGGGGCTTCCCCGAGCACTACTACCGCGTCCAGTACGCGGCCCCCGGCGCCCCCCTGCTCGCCGAGGCCGTCCGCAAGCTGCTCCGCGCGCCCGGCACGCCCGTGCAGGACATCCCCGACCGGGGCCTCGACCACGGCGCGTACGTGCCGCTCGTCGAGATGTTCCCCGGCGCCGACATCCCCGTCCTCCAGATCTCCATGCCCACCCTCGACCCGCGCCGGCTCATGGACATCGGGCGCCGGCTCGCCCCGCTGCGCGACGAGGGCGTGCTGATCGTCGGCAGCGGCTTCTTCACCCACAACCTCGCCGCCCTCCGGCACACCGGCCCCGGCGTCCCCGGCTGGTCCGCCGAGTTCGACGCCTGGGGGAGCGAGGCGCTCGCGGCGCAGGACGTCGACGCCCTCCTGGACTTCGCGCACAAGTCGCCCGCGGGACGCCTCGCCCACCCCCGTACCGAACACTTCGCGCCGCTCTTCGTCACCATGGGCGCGGCGGACGCCGCCGGCGACCTCGACGCGGAGCGGTCCGTGATCGACGGCTTCTGGATGGGGCTCGCGAAGCGGTCCGTCCAGTTCGGCTGACCCGCTACAGCACGGGCGGATTGAGTGCGATCGAGCGGACGGCGGCGGCGAGGGCGAGCGGGCCGCCCACGTCGAGCGCCGTATCCGTGAACTTGATCGTGTGGTCGTCGCCGTGCGCCGCCGCCCGCGCGAAGACCTCCTCCGGGCCGAGGCCCGTCCCGGCGTACGGGGCGGCCTCGCGCGGCGTGTAGGCCGCCGTCACCGCGGCCGCCGCAGCCCAGGCCGCCGACACGCTCGGCGCCCACAGCTCGCGGGGGAGGGCGGGCAGGGCCCGCAGGACCGCGTTCGGCGCGGTCGCCGCGTGCACCAGCATGATCGGCGCGCCGTGCCCGTGGGAGGCGTACCGGTGCGTCGCCGCCGCCACCAGCTCGGTGAGCAGCGCCTTCGCCGTGTCGGGGTCCGGCGCCTCGCCCCACACCGGGAACGCCGTCAGCTGCGCGAGCCGGGCCCGGATCCCGCCGTCCTGCTCCGCGACGGGCGGTACGGCGTCGAGCGCGGCCGCGGCCGTCGGCGCGACGGCCAGCGGGGCGAGCGGCGGCAGGGGCTGATGCCGGGCCGCCCAGTAGCCGAGGGCGTGCGCCAGCTCGGCGCGGCGCGGCGCCGTCTCCTCCGTGGTGAGCAGGGTCCGTACGGCGTGACCCGTACGGATCACCGGGTGCGTGGCCCCGCCCGCGATGCCGGGCAGCAGCCGGGGCCACCACTCGGCGAGCACCGAGCGCCAGGGCCGGTCCGCCAGCTCGCGGGAGAAGAAACGGGTCCAGTCGGTGCTCCGCGCCGGGTCGCCGATCGCCTCCCGCCAGGTGCCGGACGTGACCGGGAGGTGCGCGGGCGGCGCCTCCTCCAGCTTGGGCGCGTAGTGGTCGAGCCAGCGGTGGACGGCGGGGGCCTGGCCGTGCCGGACCAGGGCCTCCACGGCCATGGGGGCGTGGTTGGTGAGCCAGCCGCCGCGCTCGGGTCCCGTGGTGTGGAGCCGTTCGAGGGCCTCGTCGAGGGTGCCGGTGGTGTCGGTCATGGGGCGACGCTAGGCGCGGGGAGCGGAGGCGCGGAACGGGCTGGGGACCTAGGACGCAGGGCGGAGCGACGGCTCGTGCGGGGGTCGCACGGCTCGTGCGGGGTCCGTGACGCGCGTGGGGTCGCAGGGCTCGTGCGGGCTCTGTGACTCGTGGGGGGCGCGGGCTCGCGCGGGGTCCGTGACGCGTGCGGACGGTGTGGGGCGGCGGAGGCAACCGTGATCCGCGTGGTGGCGTCTGAAGGGATGGCGCCGCATGTGATCGCGGTCTCACCGACAGAGTGGTCGGGTGCTCCCGCGAGGGGCGCCGTTTCACCCTCCGTGCCCGGTCTGACCTGCACCTCCATGGGTGTCCGCGGTGTGCCCGCGGGGGCGGCGGCCGCGCAGGATACTGCATGATCGCGAAAATCCATGTGCCGGGTGGGAATTCTGTCCTGATTCCAGTCGTTGTTTCCGTCGGATGCAGGGCACCCGCAAGGGTGTCGCGACCTACTCAGCAAGGGAGCACGCATGGCAACCCGTGCCGTCGCCCGTCGTCAGACCTCCGCCCAGAGCGGGGCCGCACGGGCAAGCAGCGTTCGCGCCGTGGGCGGGGAGATCGCCGACCGCGACCTGGTCGGCATGTACCTCGACGAGATCGCGCGTACGCCCCTGCTCGACGCCGCCAAGGAGGTCGAGCTCTCCCAGACCATCGAGGCGGGCGTCTACGCCCAGCAGATACTCGACGGAGAGGTGGAGAGCGAGGGCGGCGGGGCGAGCCGTGAGGAGCTCGAGGCGCTGGTCGCCGAGGGCGAGCGTGCCAAGGACCTCTTCATCAAGTCCAACCTGCGGCTCGTGGTGGCCGTGGCCCGCCGCTACCCGCGCAGCGGGCTGCCGCTGCTCGACCTGATCCAGGAGGGGAACGCCGGCCTGGTGCGCGCGGTCGAGAAGTTCGACTACGCGAAGGGCTTCAAGTTCTCCACGTACGCCACGTGGTGGATCCGCCAGGCCATCACCCGGTCGATCGCCGACCAGTCCCGGACCATCCGGCTCCCCGTCCACCTGGTGGAGGAGCTGGGCCGGATCCGGCGGGTGCAGCGCGAGTTCAACCGGGAGAACGGCCGGGAGCCCGAGCCCGCCGAGATCGCGGCCGAGCTCGGCTCGACGCCCGAGCGCGTCACGGACGTCCTCGACTGGGCGCGGGACCCCGTCTCGCTGAACATGTCGGTGGACGACGAGGGCGAGACGCAGTTCGGCGACCTCCTGGAGGACACCTCGGCGATCTCCCCGGAGCAGTCCGTCCTGACGCTGCTGCGCAGCGAGGAGCTCGACGACCTCATCGACAAGCTCGACCACCGCACGGCGTCCATCATCCGCATGCGGTACGGGATCGAGGACGGGCGCGAGCGGACGCTGACGGAGGTCGGCAAGCAGCACGGGCTGACGCGCGAGCGGATCCGCCAGATCGAGAAGCACGCGCTCCTGGAGCTGAAGAAGATGGCGCACGACACGGGCTTCGACGCCGTGGCCTAGAGCGCGTCGTGGGCGGCGCCCGCGCCCGTCGTGGGGCGGCGCCCGCCCCACGACGGGACTCAGCCGGTCGCCGACGCCAGCCTCGTCGACAGGTCCCGCATGTACGTGATCAGGGGCTCCGGGCCGTGGACCGTGAAGTCGACGTCCATCAGGGCGAGCCGGAGGGCCAGCCATTCCACCGAGTCGGCGACGCGGGCGCGGAGCCGGCAGTGGTCCGGGTCCGTCGCGACGGGGACGAGGTGGGACGGGAGGCGGGCGACGACGAACTCGGCCGGCGCGGCGAACGTCACGTCGAGGTCGACCTCGCCCTGGGCCCGTGCCATCGACCGGGCCATGTAGGTCGCGGCGTCCCCCGACGGCAGCTCGCGCGGGGTGAAGCGCGCGCCCGTGGGGAACGGCTCGCTGACCCGGTCCACCCGGAAGGTCCTCCAGTCCTCGCGCCCCAGGTCGTACGCGACGAGGTACCAGCGCCGCCCGGTCGAGACCAGCCGGTACGGCTCCACCAGCCGTTTCGACTCCGTGCCGTCCCCGGCCCGGTAGCCGAACCGCAGCCGCTCGTGCCCGGTCACCGCGCCCGCCAGTGCGGTCAGCGTGGCGGGGGTGACGGTGGCGCCGTCGCCCCGGGTCAGCGGGATCGTCGCGTTCTGCAGGGTGGAGACCCGGTGCCGCAGCCGCGCCGGCAGCACCTGCTCCAGCTTCGCCAGGGCCCGTACGGACGCCTCGTCGACGCCTTCGATGGCGTGCCCGGCCCCGGCGCGCAGGCCGACGGCGATCGCGACGGCCTCCTCGTCGTCGAGGAGCAGCGGCGGCATCGCCGTACCGGCGACGAGCCGGTAGCCGCCGACGGCGCCCATGGTGGCCTCGACGGGGTAGCCGAGGTCGCGGAGCCGGTCGATGTCGCGGCGGATGGTGCGCGGGGAGACCGAGAGCCGTTCGGCGAGTTCGCTTCCGGGCCACTCGCGCGGGGTCTGGAGGAGCGAGAGCAGATTCAGGAGTCGTGCCGGGGTGTCCGTCATGTCTTCCAGGATGAGGCTCATCTAGGACATGACCTGACCTACATGACTCCTATCTTCTTCGTATGAGTTCACACGAAGCCGCCAGCGAAGCGGCCGCGGCCAGCGACAAGCGGCGCTGGATCGCCCTCGCCATCGTCATGACCGCCGCCTTCATGGACCTGGTCGACGCCACGATCGTCAACATCGCGATCCCCAGCATCGAGAAGGACCTCGGCGCTTCGTTCGGGGCCATCCAGTGGATCACCGCCGGGTACGCGCTCGCGTTCGCCGCCGGTCTGATCACCGGTGGCCGCCTCGGGGACATCTACGGCCGCAAGCGCCTCTTCCTCCTCGGCACCGCCGGCTTCACCCTCGCCTCGGCGCTCTGCGGCTTCGCGGCCAACCAGGAGATGCTGGTCGGCTCCCGGCTGCTCCAGGGCGCGGCGGCGGCGATGATGGTCCCGCAGGTCCTGTCGATCATCCACGTCACGTTCCCCGCGCACGAGCGCGGCAAGGTCTTCGGGATGTTCGGCGCGATCATCGGCCTCGGCGCGGTCTCGGGCCCGCTGCTCGGCGCGCTGCTCACCCAGTGGAACATCGCGGGCCTGGAGTGGCGCCCGATCTTCCTGATCAACCTGCCGGTGGGCGTCGCCGCCCTGTTCCTGGGCCGGAAGTTCATCACCGAGTCGAAGGCGCCGAAGGCGCTCAGGCTCGACATGGTCGGCGTGCTCCTGGTGACGGCGGCGCTGCTCATGCTGGTCTACCCGCTGACCCGCGGCCGTGAGCTGGACTGGCCGCTCTGGGGCCACCTGATGATGGCCGGCAGCCTGCTCGTGTTCGCGGCGCTCGTGGCGTACGAGAAGTACAAGACGAAGAAGGACGGCTCCCCGCTCGTCGAGCTGTCGCTGTTCAAGGTGAAGAGCTTCGCGGCCGGCATCGCCGTGCAGCTGACCTTCGGTGTCGTCCTCGGCATCTTCTTCCTGGTGTGGACGCTGTACATGCAGATCGGGCTGGGCTGGAGCCCGCTGAAGGCCGGTCTGACCGGGGTGCCGTTCTCGATCTCGGTCTCGGTGGCCGCCGGCATGTCGGTGCAGAAGCTGGTGCCGCGCTTCGGCCGGAAGGTGCTCCAGGCGGGCGCGCTGACGATGATCGCGGGCATCCTGCTCTACCTCTTCGAGGCGGGGCGCTACGGGGCCGGGATCCACTCCTGGCAGATGATCCCGCCGCTGGTGGTCATGGGTCTGGGCATGGGCCTGATCGTGGCGCCGCTGACGGACGCCGTGCTCTCGGAGGTGCCGAAGGAGCACGCCGGTTCGGCCTCCGGCCTGATCAACACGACCGGGCAGATGGGCAACGCGCTCGGACTCGGCCTGGTGTCGGTGGTCTTCTTCGGGACGATCGACGACGAGAAGCTCGCCAAGGCGCCGTCCGAGGTGGGCGCGGCGTTCACCGACGCCTTCCAGAACTCGCTGGGCTGGGCGGCGGGCGTGCTCGCCCTGATCTTCCTGGTGATGTTCGCGCTGCCGGCGAAGCCGAAGCAGCACCTGGAGGGCGGCGGTGACGACGCCGACGGGACCGACGAGGCCGTGACGGCCGAGAAGGAGCCGGTGCTCGCGCACTGAGCCCCCCGGTGGGCGCTGGACGGAGAGGGGCGGTGCGCACGAGCGCACCGCCCCTCAGCCGTGCCGCCCTTCGGTCAGGGGCGCGTCAGGCCCGGCATGAGGTTGCGTGCCGTGCCGGGGGGCAGGGCCCGCTGGAACTTGCCGGCGCGCAGGGCGGCCGGGGTGGGTGTCGTCTGCTGGAACCAGCCCTCGTCCCAGACGAACGTCTGGCCGTTGATGTCGCCGTGGGTCTGCCACACCTCGCCGTTCGTGCGGACGATCTTGACGTAGGCGTCGTTGCCCTGTGCCTCGATCGCGATCCCGCACGCGTTGCCGGGGAAGGCGGTTCCCGCAGCCACGGAGCCGTTCGCGGGGTCGGTCATGGTCGCGGTCAGGTTGGTGAGGTCCTGCCAGGCGATCGTCCCGCCCGGGGTGGACGCCTTGCCGGCGTACGCCTTGCCACCGGTGAGCACGGCCTGGAAGTCCTCGGTGTTCGAAGGACTGAAGGTGTCGATGTCGGAGCAGGGCCCGGTCGGGCCGGTGGCTCCGGTCGCGCCTGTGGCACCGGTCGCTCCGGTCGCGCCTGTGGCTCCGGTGGCACCCGTGGCACCCGTGGCGCCCGTCGCGCCGGTCTCGCCCGTGGCTCCGGTGGCGCCCGTGGCGCCCGTCGCTCCGGTGGGGCCCGTCGGGCCGGTGTCACCGGTGGCACCCGTGGCTCCGGTGGCGCCCGTTGCTCCGGTCTCGCCCGTCGCTCCGGTGGCGCCTGTGGCTCCGGTGGCGCCTGTGGCACCGGTCGCGCCTGTGGCCCCCGTCGCTCCGGTCTCGCCCGTGGCACCGGTGGTGCCCGTGGCACCGGTCGCACCGGTCGCACCGGTGGCTCCGGTGGCTCCGGTGGCGCCCGTCGCACCGGTGGCGCCCGTCGCGCCCGTCGCGCCCGTGGGTCCGGTCGGGCCCGCCGGGCCCGTCGGGCCAGGGGGTCCCGTCGGGCCGACCTGGCAGTCGTCGTCGTGGCCGCCGCCACCCGTGCGCAGCGCGGCCTCGGTGAGGGCGCGGGGGCCCTGGACCTGCTGGTCGAGGAAGGCCGAGAGGTCGGCGTGCGAGGGCACGTCCTGCTCCCAGGGCGGCGCTCCGTCCTGCTCCTCCGCGGAGGGACCGTCCCCCTGGCGGCCGTCCCCGTGATGCGGCGGCGGGCCGTCCTCGTGGTGGCCGCCCTCGTGGTGGTGGGGGCGCTCCTCACAGGGGCCGCCCGGCGGGGGACCCGCGAGTGTCGTACCGGAGTTCTGGCCCCACGCGGCCGCGGCCGGGGAGGCGAAGCCGGTGAGGACGAGGGCAACGGAGGCGATGGCTCCGCTGCAGAGCCATCCGCGTCGTCGGGGCAGCGGGCCGAGCGGGGACCTGGTCCTGGCATCAGGACGCATGCATGCTCCTTCCTCCACCGGCTCCGCGGCCGGTGTGAGCGCGATCGAGAGGGGAAACGGAATCTCGTTCCCCTGGTCGGATCATCGGATCGCGCATGCGAAGGCTTGACCGATTTCCGGCGCTCTCAGCGCCATGGCCTAGCACGGACAGCCGATTGGATGCGTACGCGACGGCGAACTTCGAACGGCCCGTCGGCGCGCCGACCCCGATCCCCGGGAGGCGGCGCCTAGGGTCACCCACCCCATCGGCCCCCCGAGCGCTCTCCCGCCCCCACCGGAAGTGGTGTTGCCGTGCGTCCGTCCATCTGCTTGTGCATGATCGTCAAGAACGAGGCCGCGGTGATCGAACGCTGCCTCGCGTCCGTCCGCGGTCTCGTGGACACCTGGGTCATCTCCGACACCGGTTCCACCGACGGCACCCAGGACCTCATCCGCGCAGCCCTCGACGGCATCCCCGGGGAACTCCACGAGGAGCCGTGGGTGAACTTCGGCCACAACCGCAGCCTGAACATCGCGCACGCCCGCGGCCGGGCGGACTATCTGCTGCTCCTCGACGCCGACCACGTCCTGCGGCAGGACGCCCCGCTGCCCGCCGCGGGGGGCCCGCTCGCCGACGCGTACATGATCCGCCACCGGGGGACCGTCGAGTACCGCATCAAGCGCCTGGTCAGAGGTGATCTTCCGTGGCGGTACGAGGGGGTCACCCATGAGTACCTGACGGCGGACCGTGACCACGTCCAGGAGAACCTGGACGCCCTCGTCATCGAGGACCACGCCGACGGCGGCTCGCGGCACGACAAGTTCGAGCGGGACGCCCGGCTGCTGAGCGCGGAGCTCGAACGGGACCCGGCGAACCACCGCACGGTCTTCTACCTCGCGCAGACGCTCCGGGACATGGGCCGCAGGGACGAGGCCGTCGCCCTCTACGAGCGGCGCGCGGCGATGGGCGGCTGGGCGGAGGAGGTCTACTTCTCGCTGCTCCAGTCGGGGGTCCTCCGCGCCGACGCCGGCGACTGGCCGGCCGCGATGGACGCCCTCTCACGGGCCTGGGACTCCCGGCCGAGCCGCCTTGAGGCCTGCTACGAACTGGTGGCGAGGCTGCGGACGATGCGGCGCCACGAGACCGCCCACGCGATCGTGTCCGCCGTGGTGGACCGGGAGATGCCGGACGACGTGCTGTTCACGCAGCCGTGGGTGTACCGGTGGGGGCTGCTCTTCGAGTACTCGATCACCGCGTACTGGGTGGGTGACCACGCCGCCTCGCTCGACGCCTGCGACCGGCTGCTCGCGCTGCCGGACCTGCCCGAGAGCTACCGCGAACAGACCCGCGCCAACAGGGCGTTCGCCCTGGACCGCCTGGCCGGATCCGCGCCCCCCGTCCTGGCCCACTGATCACGGTCGCCCGCCCGCGGGTCGACCCCCCGAGGGGCCGGCCCGGGCGGGGCTCGGGTCAGCGGACGCGGGAGCGGGACTCCATCGCGCCGCGGGCCGCGCGCTCGTCCTCGTACACCTCGCACATGTGACGGCCGTCCGGCGTCGCGGTGTGCTCGACCTCCCAGAGGCTGACCTCGCTGCCGTCGAGCAGCAGGAACTGGTGCTCGTAGAGGGTGAAGCCGGCGTCCCGGCCGCCCTCCACCGGGCAGTGGCGGCCGAAGGCCTGCGTGATGTGGTGCGCGAAGGCCAGCCGGAGCCTGCGGGCCGTCCGCTCGCCCGGCCGGTCCGCGTTCTCCGCGCGGCGCAGGACGCGGCGGGCGTGGTCCGCGGAGTTGTCCGGCACGTACATCCGGGGCTGCGCCGGTATCGGGCGGGCGAGCAGCGCGCTCAGCAGCTCCAGGTCGTCGTCGTCATCGAGGGCGCGGCCGTCGGAGCGCTCCGCCGTCCACCCCGGCAGCGGCCCGGTCGGGAGGCGGGACGCGGCGAGCCGGGCCTCCGACTCCTCCGTGTACAGCTCGTACTGCTCGGTGCCGTCCCGGCCGGCGTTGTGCGCGAGCTCCCACAGGCTGAGCGCGCTGCCGTCGGCGAGCAGATAGGTGTGGCGGTGGGTCGTGCGGTGCAGCGACGCGCTGTGGTGCGAGGAGTGCAGCGCGCTGGAGTGGGCGAGCGCCGTGCCGAGGCGCTCGACCGTCGAGTCGGGCAGGTCGAAGGAGTTGAGGGCCCTGCCGAGGAGCCGCTCAAGGTGCGTCTCGGTCGTCTCGTACGGATCGTGAGGATCCTGCGGATCGTTCAAGAGGGTCTCCAGGCCGTCGCCGCATGTCACTTGGTGCTTGCTTAACGTAGTCCCTGGGTCCGACATCTGGTCCGGGGTTCCGGAAAACGAGGGGCACCCTTGGGAAGTTCCCGCCCCTTTCATTCAACTCCCTTGGGCTTACCGGGAGTACGTGCCCGCCTCCGGTCCGTACAGCTCGCCGTACGAGGGGAAGTCGCCGCCGGGTCCGCGCTGCCCGCCGGGGGCCGCGAGGACCGCGCGGACGATCGCCCGGGTCACCAGGTCCGCGCCCGCCGCCAGGATCGCGTTCAGGGCGAGCGGCCCCGGCCCCTCCGGCAGCTCCCGCGCCCCGGTCGCCAGCGCGAACACCGTGTCGCCGTCGTTCATCAGGTGCACCGGGCGCACCGCGCGCGCGATGCCGTCGTGCGCGGTGCCGGCCACCTTCTGCGCCTGGGCGCGGGTGAGCGCCGCGTCGGTCGCGACGACCGCGAGCGTGGTGTTCATCGGGGGCGGGGCGCCCGCCGTCCGGGCCTCCGCGAGGCGCCGCAGCGCCGCCTCGTGGACCCCGCCGTCCGGGAACGCCGGCCGGCCCGCCTCGAAGTAGCTGCCGTAGGGGACGCCCGTGGTCGGGTCGACGGCCGAGCCCGCCGCGTTCACGACGACGAGCGCGCCGACCGTGATCCCCGACTCCAGGACGGTGCTCGCCGTCCCCACCCCGCCGCGCAGCCCCCCGGCCACCGCGCCGGTGCCCGCGCCGACCGCGCCCGTCTCCACGCGCGCGCGGTCCCCGCTCGCGGCCGCCGCCTCGACCGCGGCCCGGCCCGTCGCCGCGTCCGGGCGGGCCGTGAAGTCGCCGCCCCGGCCCAGGTCGAAGACGCAGGCGGCGGGCACCACGGGCACCACGTGCGAGGGATCGGGGCCCACGCGCACGCCCCGGTTCCGCTCCGCCAGCCACGCCATCACCCCGGCGGCGGAGTCCAGGCCGTACGCGCTGCCGCCGGTCAGGACGAGCGCGTCGATCCGCTGGACCAGGTTCCGCGGGTCGAGGGCGTCCGTCTCCCGCGTGCCGGGACCGCCGCCCCGTACGTCCACGGCGGCCACCGCACCGCCCTCCGGGGCCAGCACGACCGTGGTCCCGCTCAGCGCCCCCGGCCCGGCCACGCGCGCGTGGCCCACGCGCAGCCCGCTCACGTCGGTGATCGCGTCCCGGCCGTCCGTCTCCTCGGGGAGTGTCATGTCCCCTGCCTACCACGGTGCTTGGCTCAGCGCTTGGGGCCGAGGTAGGTGCCGCCCGAGGCGTCGATCACGGTGCCGGTGATCCAGCGGCCGTCCTCCGAGGCCAGGAAGGCCACCGGGTCGGCGATGTCCTCGGGCTGCCCGACCCACGGCAGCGCCTGCCCGGCGATCAGCATGCCCTCCAGCGCGGGCATCGCCGCCATGGCGGCGGTGAGACCGGCGGTCTGCGTCGGGCCGGGGGCGACCGTGTTGACGGTGATCCGGCGCTCCCCGACGACGTTGGCGAGGGTACGGGTGAAGGTCTCCATCGCGCCCTTCGTCATCGCGTACGCCAGCTCGTCGGCGAGCGCGATCCGGGTGACGGCGGACCCGATGTTGACGATCCGGCCGCCGTCCCGGAGCAGCGGCAGCAGCTCCCGCACGAGGAAGTACGGTGCCCGGACGTTGACGGCGAAGACGCGGTCGAAGGCCTCCGGGGTCTCGTCCGCGAGGTGACCGCCCGAGGTCGTCGCGGCGGCGTTGTTGACCAGGACGTCGAGCACCGTCCCGCCGGTGTGGGCGGCGAGCCCGGCCCGGAGGCCGTCGGCGAGGGCGAGCACGCCGTCGTACGAGGCCAGGTCGGCGCCGACGGAGAAGGCCCGCCCGCCGTCCCGGACGATCAGGTCCACGGTCTCCTGCGCGGCGGCGGCGTCCTGCCCGTAGTGGACGGCGACGACCATCCCGTCGGCGGCGAGCCGGCGGGCGACGGCGCGCCCGATGCCGCGGGAGGAACCGGTGACGAGCGCGGTGCGGGTGGGCTGCTGCATGACGTACTCCCCGGGGCGGGCCCGGGGCGTCTCCCCGGGGCACGGGAGTACGGTGGCGCGCCCCCCTGACGAGCCGCTGACGAGCCGCTGACGACCGCCTGACGGCGTCGCCCCGCCCGTGGGGGCTACGGCTCCTGGAGGCCCGCCCTGCGGGACGTCTCATGGGCGCGGGCGCGGTCCGTCGCCGCCGACGACGGGTTCCCGGACGTCTCGTGGAGGGTCGCCCGGCGCAGGAGGAGGTCCACCACGTCCTCCGCCACGCCCAGGCACTCGAAGAGTTCCAGGGCCTCCGCCAGGAGGGGCAGCGGGTCGCGGGCGTGCGCCGCGAGGCCCTCCAGGGCCGTCGCCGTCCCCCATCGTTCGCCGAGCGCGCGGAAGCCCGCGAGCGCCTCCGTCAGGAGGGCCTCCGCCTCGGCCGGAACCGTCGTCAGATGGGCCCGGCCCACGAGCCCCAGCGCCCGGGACCACGGGTCGTCGCCGAGCCGCAGGCCCTCCAGGGGGCCCACGGACGTCGACCACAGGAACGCGGTGTACGGCTGCCGCAGCGGGGCCGTACGCGCGCGGAGGAACGCCGCGGCCCGGTCGACGTGTTCGCCCTCGCGCAGGCCCGCCGCGAGGACGCACAGCGCGTACTCCTCGCCCCGCTCCGCCGTCGGCTCCACCCGGCCGAGGAGCTCCGCGACCGGTGCCGCCACCCGGCCCCGCAGCCCGCGCAGCCACCAGTACGGGCTCAGCGCCGCCACGAGCCGCAGCCCGTCCTCGGGGGCGGCCCGTCGCAAGGCCGCCCGCAGGTTCGCGTCCTCCGCGTCCAGCCGGGCCAGCCACTCCAGCTGGGCGGCTCCCCGCAGTTCGGGATCGGCCGCCTCCGCGAGGTCCCGGTAGTGGGCGAGGTGCGCGGCCGGGGCGGGATCGTCGTGCGGGAGGCGCTCGGCGGCGTACGCCCGGATCGTCTCCAGCATCCGGTGGCGGCCGTCGTCCCGCACCTCCACCAGCGACTTCTCCACGAGCGACGCCAGGGTCGCCCCGTCCGCCCCGCACACCCGGGCCACCGTCTCCGCCGTCGCCCCGCCGCGGAACACGGAGAGCCGCGCGGCCAGTTCCCGCTCGCCGGGTTCGAGCAGCGACCAGCTCCACTCCACCACCGCCCGCAGCGTCCGGTGCCGCTCCGGCGCCGTGCGGTCCCCGCGCGACAGCAGCTCGAACCGTTCGCCGAGCCCGTCCGCCAGCTCCTCCACGGACAGGGTCCGCAGCCGTGCCGCCGCCAGCTCGACGGCGAGCGGCAGCCCGTCGAGGCCCGCGCACAGCTCCGCCACGCGCGCGTGGCCCGTGAATCCGGGCCGTACGGCCGCCGCCCGCCGCACGAACAGTTCCTGCGCCGCCCCCGGCTCCAGCGCGCCGAGCGGCAGCAGCGACTCCCCGGTGATGCCGAGCGCCTCCCGGCTCGTCGTCAGGACCCGCAGCCCGGGGCAGGCGGCGAGCAGGCGCCGTACGAGGACGGCCGTCTCCGCGACGACGTGCTCGCAGTTGTCCGCGATCAGCAGCACCGGCCGCCCGGCCAGGGCCGCTTCGAGCCGCGCGGCGCCCCGCACCCCGAGCGCCGCCGCGAACGCCTCGGCGACCTCGCCGGCCACGAGCCCGGAGCCCCCGTACGCGGCCCCGCTCCCGCCCGTCACCGCCCCCAGGTCCACGAAGCGGACCTCCCCGGGCAGCCCCGCCCCCACCTCCAGGGCCAGCCGGGTCTTGCCCGCGCCGCCCGGCCCCACCAGGGTCACCAGACGGGCCGCCGTCACCAGCGCCGCCAGCCGCTCCCGCTCCCTCTCGCGTCCCACGAAGTCCGTCAGCGGCGCCGGCAGCGGCGGGCACGTCCGCTCCGGTGCCGCCGCACCGCCCCGCAGTACCTCCAGGTGCACGGCGGACAGTTCCGGCGACGGATCGGCCCCCAGCTCCTCCGCCAGGGCCGCCCGCACCTCCTCGAACACGGCCAGCGCCTCCGCCTGCCGCCCCGCCGCGCCGAGCGCCCGCATCTGCAGGCCCCGCAGCCGTTCGCGCAGCGGCTGCGCGCGGACCGCCCGCTCCACCTCCCGTACGAGAACCGCCGGGTCACCGCCCGCGGCCAGTTCGGCGGCGGCCCACTCCTCCACCGCGTCCAGCCGCAGCGCGTCGAGCCGGGCCGCCTGACCCGCCGCGAACGGCGCGTCCCGTACGTCCGCGAGCGCCGCCCCCCGCCACAGCCCGAGCCCTTCCCGCAGCAGCGCGGCAGCCCGTCCCGGGTCGCCCGCCGCGGCCGCCCGCGCGCCCTCACGGGCGAGCGCCTCGAACCGCAGCACGTCCACGTCCGCGGCCGGGTCCGCGACGGCCAGCCGGTACCCGCCGGGCGAGAACTCCACCGTCACGCCCGGTGGAAGGGCCCGGCGCAGCCGCGAGACCTGGGCCTGGAGCGCGCCCTGGACGCCGGCCGGCGGCTCGTCCCCGTACAGCCCGTCGACGAGCCGCTCCACCGGCACGGTCCTGCCCGCGTCGAGGAGGAGCCGGGCCAGCAGGGCGCGGACCTTGGGGGCGCCGACGGCCCCGGCTGCGCCGGTGACGGTGAGCGGTCCCAGGAGGCGGAAGATCATGTGCCGGATTGTGTCCCGCCGGACGGCGGCCCTTCCAGCCCTCAAGCCGTCCGGGCCCCGGCCCTTCCAGCCCTCAAGCCGTCCGGGCCCCGGCCCTCCGGTCCTCAAGCCGTCCGGGCCCCGGCCCTCCGGTCCTCAAGCCGTCCGGCTCCCGGCCCTCCGGCCCTCCGGTCCTCAAGCCCTCCAGTCCTCCGGGCCGCCGTCCCCGCCGGACGGCGGCCCTTCCAGCCCCCTCCCCTCGGGCCTCCGGTGGTGTCCTTCAGGCCGTCCTCGCGCGCGTGCCCGCGGTCCTGGCGGTCAGGGTCACGCCGACCGCGACGGTCGCCGCCGCGACGACCCCGGCCGCGAGCACGGCCCAGCGGCCCGCGAACGAGCACATCAGGATCGCGAACGACGACACCGGGAGCACCAGTTGCTGGGCGATGCCGATCTTGAAGTAGCGGGCGTGCAGCAGCCACACCGACAGCAGGAACACCGCCGAGGGGATCGTCACCGCCGCGGAGGCGGCGAGCGTGGAGATGTGGGCCTTCCCCACGGCCTGCTCGACGGCGATCTCCAGACCCGCGCCGACCGCCGCGGCCGAAGCGAAGATCACGTAGTGCCCGTAGCCCCACAGGAAGCCCTGACGGCTGGACGTCAGCCGGTCGTGGGCGGGCACGACGAAGTAGATCCACCAGGCGGCGAAGACCAGCAGCAGACCGCCCGCGGCGATCGTCAGCACCTCGCCGAGCGCGTCGTTCTCGGCGATCCCGGTCTTCACGGCGACCGTCGCGGCGGCCACGGTCTCGCCGAGCACGATGATGGTGAACAGGCCGTACCGCTCGGCGATGTGATGCGGATGCCAGGTGCTGGGCGCGTCCTTCTCCGCGTACACCGGCACCGCCATCTCCGCCAGCGCCATCACCAGGAACACCCACGGGCGGGCCGGCTCGGGCGCCAGGAGCAGGCCGAGCCAGCCGATCTGGACGGCGAGGACCCCGCCCGCGTACCGGCGGCACATCGTCCGCTCCGCCGGGGCGGTGGCGTGGTGGGAGGCCCGCAGCCACTGCGAGGCGAGCGCGACCCGCATCACGAGGTAGCCGAGGTAGACGACGAGGAAGTCGTGCTCCTCGAACGCGCGGGACACCCCGGCGGCGAGGATGAGCACACCGGCGATCTGGACGAGGGTGACGACGCGGTAGAGGACGTCGTCGTTGTCGTACGCGGAGGCGAACCAGGAGAAGTTCATCCAGGCCCACCAGATCGCGAAGAAGATCATCGCGTAGTTGAGGATGCCCTCTCCGGCGTGGCCCTCCGCGACCGCGTGCACCAGCTCGGCACCGGCCTGGGCGACCGCCACGACGAAGCAGAGGTCGAAGAAGAGCTCCAGGGGCGTGGCGGTCCGGTGCGTCTCCTCGCGGGAGCGGGCGGTGAGGGGAAGGAACGGTTGTGTCATGCGCCCCAGCACAGCAGAGCGGGCGCCGGGCCGGTGTGCCTGCCACGCCCGGGGTCTCCTCCGTCCGCGCACCGGGCGGCCACGGCCGCCGCCAGGAGCGGGTGGCCCTGGCCGCCGTACCGGACACGCCTGCCTCGACGATCCGGAGGCCGCCCTGCCGGTGCTGCCGGTTCCTCCGGCCTCCCGCTGACGGGACCTCCGCCCGCCCGTCCGGCGACCATCGGCTCTGACCTCACCCTCCCGCGCGGGCGCAGCCTGGAAGGGCAAGGAAGCACGGTCCCGAAACATCAGGGAAGCGCCATGAGTTCCGTAGTCCAGGACAGCAGAACGGCCGGCCGGTCACCCGCCTCGTACGACGCGGAGCAGTACCGTCCCGGGAAGCCGATCACCGACTGGGAGCCGGAGAACGAGCTCTTCTGGACGTCGATCGGCAAGAGGGTCGCCACCCGCAACCTGTGGATCGCCGTCCCGGCGCTGCTCGTGGCGTTCGTCGTCTGGCAGGTGTGGTCGGTCACGGCGACGAACCTGAAGGACGTCGGGTTCGGCTTCTCGACCTCCCAGCTGTTCTGGCTGACGGCCGTTCCCGGTCTGACCGGCGGCACGGCCCGGATCCTCTACACCTTCCTCGGTCCGATGGTCGGCCAGCGCCGTTTCACCGCGCTGTCGACGGCGGTCCTCGTCGTCCCGCTGATCTGGCTGGGCGTCGCCATCCAGGACCCGACGACCCCGTACGGAGTGATGGTCGCCATCGCCGCGCTCTGCGGCATCGGCGGCGCGAACTTCGCCTCCTCCCTCGCGAACATCGGTTTCTTCTTCCCGAAGGCGAGGAAGGGCAGCGCGACCGGCATCAACGGCGGTCTCGGCAACCTGGGCGTCTCCGTCGTCCAGCTGCTGACCCCGATCGTCATCACCTGGTCGACGATCGCGATCGGTTCGGCCCAGCACAAGGCGGACGGCACCCCGGTGTATCTGCAGAACGCCGCGTTCCTGTGGGTGCCGGTGCTGCTCGTCCTCGCCGCGGTCGCCTGGTTCGGCCAGAACGACCTGAAGGTGGCCTCGACCCCCTTCCGCCGACAGAAGATCATCTTCAGGCGCAAGCACAACTGGCTGATGACCTGGCTGTACGTCGGCACCTTCGGCTCCTTCATCGGCTTCGCCGCCGCGCTGCCGATGCTGATCAAGACCACCTTCCCGGACTACTCGGTCGCCACGTACGCCTGGATGGGCCCCGCCGTCGGCGCCCTGGCCCGCTGGGGCGGCGGCTGGATCGCCGACAGGTGGGGCGGCGCCCGGGTCACGATCCTGTCCTTCGTGGGCATGGCGGCCTCGATCGTCGGTGTGATCACCTTCCTGCCGTCGGGCGGTGACGCCGGCTCCTTCTACGGCTTCTTCTTCTGCTTCCTCGCCGCGTTCTTCTTCTCCGGGATCGGCAACGGCTCCACCTTCCGGCAGATCCCGGTCATCTTCCGCGGCACCCACCTCAAGGGCCTCGAAGAGGGCACCCCGGAATACGCGAGGGCGCTCAAGCAGGCGGAGATGGAGTCCGGCGCGGTCACCGGTTTCACCTCGGCCGTCGCCGCCTACGGATTCTTCTTCATCCCGGCCCTCTTCGGCTCCGTGGCCGTGACCAGCGCGATGTGGGGATTCGTCGCCTTCTACCTCAGCTGCACGGTCGTGACCTGGTGGTTCTACGCCCGGAAGAACGCCGAGGCCCCCAGCTAGAGACAGGAATTCCACCGAGGAAAGACCCCGCCCGCGGCGGGGTCTTTCCGCATGCCCGGCACGGGACCTACGGCCCCCGAACGGTGACCAACGCCGCCCGAAACGATCGATCGGAA
This sequence comes from Streptomyces sp. NPDC096079, assembly GCF_040303145.1. Taxonomy (NCBI): domain Bacteria; kingdom Bacillati; phylum Actinomycetota; class Actinomycetes; order Kitasatosporales; family Streptomycetaceae; genus Streptomyces; species Streptomyces sp. NPDC096079. The sequence goes on along the minus strand of NZ_JBEOST010000007.1, from coordinate 209,425 downwards.
GGAGTGGAATGAAGACAGGCAACGACGCGATCGAATGATTCGAAGAAGGCGGTGCGGGCAGTGACTGCTACCCCTGCTGAGGCAACGGTGAACGAGCGAGCCTGGAAGGGCTTCAAGGGCGGACTCTGGCGCGACGCCATCGACGTCCGCGACTTCATCCAGCAGAACTACACGCCGTACGAAGGGGACGACTCCTTCCTCGCCGGGCCCACCGAGCGGACCACCGCCGTGTGGAAGGCCCTCACGGACCGCTTCCCCGAGGAGCGCGCCAAGGGCGTGTACGACGTCTCGTACGACGTCCCCTCCACCATCACCGCCCACGCCCCCGGATACGTCGACCGCGACAAGGACCTGATCGTCGGCCTCCAGACCGACGCCCCGCTCAAGCGCGCGATCATGCCGTACGGCGGCTGGCGCATGGTCGCCGGCGCCCTGGAAACCTACGGCTACCCGGTCTCCGCCGAGCTGGAGAAGGTCTTCACCGAGTACCGCAAGACCCACAACGCCGGCGTCTTCGACGCGTACACCCCCGAGATCCGCGCCGCCCGCAAGGCCGGCGTCGTCACCGGACTCCCCGACGCCTACGGCCGCGGCCGCATCATCGGCGACTACCGCCGCGTCGCCCTCTACGGCGTCGACCGCCTCGTCGAGGCGAAGAAGGAGGAGAAGGCGGAGCTCGACTCCCTTCCCGCGGGCCACCGTTCACTGGAGGAGACGATCCGGCTCCGCGAGGAGCTGTCCGAGCAGATCCGCGCCCTCGGCGAACTGAAGACGATGGCCGCCTCCTACGGCCACGACATCTCCGGCCCCGCCACCACCGGCCACGAGGCCGTCCAGTGGCTGTACTTCGCCTATCTCGCCGCCGTGAAGGAGCAGAACGGCGCCGCGATGTCCCTCGGCCGCACCTCCACCTTCCTCGACGTCTACCTCCAGCGTGACGTCGAGGCCGGTCTCCTCACCGAGGAGCGGGCCCAGGAACTCGTCGACGACTTCGTCATCAAGCTCCGCATCGTCCGCTTCCTGCGCACCCCCGAGTACGACGAACTGTTCTCCGGCGACCCCACCTGGGTCACCGAGTCCCTCGCCGGCATGGGCGAGGACGGCCGCCCCCTGGTCACCAGGACCTCCTTCCGCTACCTCCAGACCCTCTACAACCTGGGCCCGGCCCCCGAGCCCAACATGACCGTCCTCTGGTCGCCGCGGCTCCCCCGGGGCTTCAAGGAGTTCTGCGCGAAGGTCTCCATCGACACCTCCTCCGTGCAGTACGAGTCGGACGAGCTGATGCGCCCCCGGTTCGGCGACGACACCGCCATCGCCTGCTGCGTCTCCGCGATGCCCGTCGGCAGGCAGATGCAGTTCTTCGGCGCCCGCGTGAACCTCGCCAAGACCCTCCTCTACGCGATCAACGGCGGCCGCGACGAGAAGTCCGGCGCCCAGGTCGGCCCGGCCACCGGCGCCATCACGGCGGACGTCCTCGACTACGACGAGGTCATGGCCCGCTTCGACGAGCAGATGGAATGGCTCGCGAGCGTCTACGTCCACGCCCTGAACGTCATCCACTACATGCACGACAGGTACGCCTACGAGCGCATCGAGATGGCGCTCCACGACCGTGACGTGCGCCGCACCATGGCCTGCGGCATCGCCGGCCTCTCCGTCGCCGCCGACTCCCTCGCCGCCGTGAAGTACGCCCGGGTCACCCCGGTCCGGGACGAGACCGGTCTCGCCACCGACTACGTCGTCGAGGGCGACTACCCGGCGTACGGCAACAACGACGAGCGGGCCGACGCGATCGCGGTCCGGCTGGTCGAGGAGTTCATGCGGAAGATCCGCAAGCACCCCACCTACCGCGACGCCGAACACACCCAGTCCGTCCTGACCATCACCTCCAACGTCGTCTACGGCACGAAGACCGGCAACACCCCCGACGGCCGCCGCGCCGGCGAACCCTTCTCGCCGGGCGCCAACCCGATGAACGGCCGCGACACCCACGGCTACGTCGCCTCGGCCCTGTCGGTCGCCAAACTCCCGTACGAGGACGCCGAGGACGGCATCTCGCTGACCAGCACCGTCACCCCCGACGGCCTGGGCCGCACCCCCGAGGAGCGGATCAGGAACCTCGCGGGCGTCCTCGACGGCTACATGGCCGGCGACGGCTTCCACATGAACGTCAACGTCCTCGACCGCGACGTCCTGGAGGACGCGATGGAGCACCCGGAGAACCACCCCCAGCTGACCATCCGGGTCTCCGGTTACGCGGTCAACTTCGTCCGGCTCAGCCGCGAACAGCAGCTGGACGTCCTGAACCGCACCTTCCACGGCTCCCTGTAGCCCCGTGATCGCACCCGGGGCCGGTGATCCCCACCCCGGCCCCGGGTCGCACCCCTCACCCGAAGGAGTCCCCGCCATGGCCAGCGCGACCGCCCCGGTCACCGCCGCCGCCCGTCCGGCCACCTCCCCGGCCCGAACCCCGGCCGCCGCGGCGACCCAGCGGACCTCCGAGGGCTCGCTCCACTCCTGGGACCTGTCCACCGGCGTCGACGGACCCGGCACCCGCTTCGTCGCCTTTCTCTCCGGCTGCCCCCTCACCTGCCTCTACTGCCACAACCCCGACACCTGGAAGATGCGCGACGGCACGCGCACCTCCGCCGACGCCGTGATCGCCGAGGCGTCCAAGTACGTCCGCTTCATCTCCGCGTCCGGCGGAGGCGCCACCGTCTCCGGCGGCGAACCCCTCCTCCAGCCCGTCTTCACCGGCGAGCTGCTGCACCGGCTGAAGCACGAGCTCGGCCTCCACACGGCCCTCGACACCTCGGGCTTCCTCGGCGCCCGCGCCACCGACGCCCTGCTGCGCGACACCGACCTGGTGCTGCTCGACATCAAGTCCTGGGACCCCGACACGTACCGGAAGGTCACCGGGCGGCCGCTGAAGCCGACCCTGGACTTCGCCCGGCGGCTCGCCGGCCTCGGCCAGGAGGTCCACGTCCGCTTCGTGCTCGTCCCGGGACTGACCGACGCCCCGGAGAACGTCGAGGGTGTCGCCGCCTTCGCCGCCGGCCTCGGCAACGTGTCCCGCGTGGACATCCTGCCCTTCCACAAGCTCGGCGAAGCGAAGTGGCAAGCACTCGCCAAGCCCTTCACCCTGCACGACACGCCGTCCCCGACCCCCGCACAGGTCATCGCGGCCCGCGAGGTGTTCCAGGCCCACGGACTGCACGCCGTCTGAGCGACGCGTCACCCCTACGGCGCGCAAAAAGGGACTGAATAGGGCAAATGGCCTTACCGTGACCGCGTGACCGAGCCACCGCAGACAGCCGAGCCGACCCCCGCCCCCGGCCCCGCCCCGGAACCCACGCCCGGCCCCGCGGCGGCCGACAGGCCCGCACCCCGGACCCCCGGCGCCGTGCGCCGCCGCGCCGCCCTCGCCGGTACCGCCGTCTCCGCCCTGCTGATCGTCGCGATCGTCCTCGGCAGCCGCCTGCTCCGCGACTTCGACTCGGCCCTCCTGCCGTACGCCGTCGCCACCGTCTTCCTCGCCTTCGGCGTCGCCTACCGCTACACGGTCTGGATCTCGGCCCCCGGCGCCCGCCGCCTCTTCCGGCAGGGCTGGCGCTCCTTCTTCTCCGCCGCCAACTTCCGCAAGGCCCCCACCGCCCTGCCGAAGATGATCGCCACCTACCTCGGCTTCCAGAAGTTCCTCGGCGCCCGCTCACACGCCCGCTGGGCCGCCCACCAGCTCCTCTTCTGGGGCTGCCTGCTCGCCGCCGCCATCACCTTCCCCCTCACCTGGGGCTGGTTCACCTTCACCTCCGACAGCGGCGCGGGACCCGGCTACGAGATGCGGATCTGGGGCTTCAAGATCATCGGCTTCGACGCCCTCAACGCCGTCGGCTGGCTCATGTTCCACGGCCTCGACATCGCCGCCGTCCTCGTCATCGCCGGCGCCTCCTACTTCCTCTGGCGCCGCCTGAAGGACCGGGGCGCCATCACCGGCCAGCGCTTCGCCTACGACCTGGTCCCGCTGCTCGCCCTCATCGTCGTCTCCGTGACCGGGCTGCTGCTGACCTTCTCGTCGATCTTCCTGCACGGCGGCGGCTACGAGTTCCTCGCCGTCCTCCACATGGTGTCCGTCGTCTTCACCCTCATCTACATCCCCTTCGGGAAGTTCTTCCACATCGTCCAGCGGCCCGCCGCCGTCGGCATGCAGCTCTTCAAGTACACCGCGCGCCGCAAGGACGACGACGAGATCCTCACCTGCCGCCGCTGCCACGAGCCCATCGACACCGCCCCCTACGTCGAGAACCTCCGGGGCACCATGCGCGACCTCGACCTCGGCTTCGACGCATGGGCCGAGTACTGCCCCCGCTGCAAGCGCGTCCTGCGCGGCACCGCCTACCTCGACCACGTGAAGAAGGGCTTCAAGTGACCGCGACCGACCCCGCGACCCCCGGCCGGCCGGTGCCGCTCGACCCCTCCCTCGCCCCGCCCGGCACCCGCGCCTTCCGCGACGCCGGAGGCATCCCCGCCGACCGCTGGCGCGCCGACCAGGACGGCGAGACCCTCGTCCCCACCCACTGCTGCTTCTGCGGCGTCCAGTGCGGCATGTACCTCCGCGTCGACCGCCACGGCAAGGTCTTCGGCGTCGAACCCCGCAACCACGACATCAACCGCATGCGGCTCTGCCCCAAGGGCATCAACGCCTACCAGCAGGTCAACCACCCCGACCGGCTCACCGCCCCGCTCATGCGCCGGAACCGCGACGAGCCTTTCCGCGAGGTCAGCTGGGACGAGGCCCTCGACCACACCGTCGCCGAGATCCGCCGCATCCAGGGCGAGCACGGCAACGACGCCTTCGGACTCCTCGGCGGCGCCAGCCTCTACTCCGAGAAGACCTACCTCGTCGGCAAGTTCGCCCGCGTCGCCCTCCGGTCCCGGCACGTCGACTACAACGGCCGCCTCTGCATGGTCTCCGCCGCCGGGGCCAACAAGCTCGCCTTCGGCATCGACCGCGCCGGCAACCCCTTCTCCGACATCCTCCTCACCGACTGTCTCCTCATCGCGGGCTCCAACGTCGGCGAATGCTTCCCCGTCATGACCCAGTACCTCTGGGGAGCCCGCGACCGGGGCGCCACCCTCGTCGTCGTCGACCCCCGCGAAACCGCGATCGCCCGCACCGCCGACATCCACGTCGCCCTCAAACCCGGCACCGACTCCGCCTTCTTCAACGCCGTCCTGCACGTCGTCGTCGAGGAAGGCCTCGCCGACGAGGCCTACCTCGCCGCCCACACCACCGGCTGGGACGAGGTCAAGCAGACCGTCGCCGCCTACCCGCCCGCCCGCTCGGCGGAGATCTGCGGCGTACCCGCGGAACAGATCGTCCAGGTCGCCCGCGTGTTCGCCGGAGCCGGCCGGGCCATGGCCTGGCACGCCCGGGGCGTCGAGCACCACTCCCAGGGCGTCGAGAACTGCCTCTCCATCATCAACCTCTGCGTCGCCACCGGGAACATCGGAAGGCCCGGCGCGGGCTACGGCACCATCACCGGCCAGGGCAACGGCCAGGGCGGCCGCGAACACGGGCAGAAGTCCGACCTCCTCCCCGGCGGCCGCTCCATCACCAACCCCGAACACCGCCGGCAGATCTGCGAGATCTGGGGCATCGACGAGACCGAACTCCCGCTCGCCGGCACCTCCATGATGGAGATGGTCTGGCAGATGCAACGCAAGGAGATCCGCGGCCTCGTCGGCATCTGCAACAACCCCTTCGTCTCCCTCCCGAACTACGCCACCGTCAAGGACGGCTACGACACCCTCGAATTCCACGCCCAGTTCGACTTCTTCCTCTCCGAGACCGCCGCCAACGCCCACGTCGTCTTCCCCGTCACCGTCTGGGCGGAGGACGAGGGCGTCATGGCCAACGCCGAGGCCCGCGTCGTCAAGCACAACAAGGCCCAGGAACCCCCCGCGGGCGTCCGCACCGACACCTGGGTCATCTGCGAACTCGCCCGACGCCTCGGCGCCGGCGACAAGTTCGCCTTCCCCGACTCACGCTCCGTCTTCGAGGAGCTCCGCGTCGCCTCCGCCGGAACCGTCAACGACTACTACGGCATCACCTACGAGCGCCTGGAGGAGACCGGCGGCATCGCCTGGCCCTGCCCCGGCACCGACCACCCCGGCACCCCCCGCCTCTTCGAGGACGGCCGCTCCTACCACCCCGACGGCAAGATCCACCTCCAGGTCGTCGAATGGCACCCGCCCATGGACCCGTACAGCGAGGAGTACCCCCTCTCCCTCACCACCGGCCGCACCGTCGCCCACTTCCTCTCCGGCAACCAGACCCGCCGCCTGGGCGCCCTCGTCGAGCAGACCCCCCGCCCCTGGGTCGAGGTCCACCCCTCGCACGGCTTCCGCAACGGCGAACCCGTCCGCGTCGTCACCCGCCGCGGCAGCGAGGTCTTCCCCGCCCTCGTCACCGAGGCCATCCGCCCCGACACCGTCTTCGTCCCCTACCACTGGCCCGTCCCCACCGCGGCGAACGCCCTCACCATCGACGCCCTCGACCCCCGCTCCAAGATCCCCGAGTACAAGGTCTGCGCCGCGCGCATCGAAGCCGCCGAACGCGTCGACGAGGTCCCCGCACCGCCCACCGCCCCCGGCCACCAGGCCTACCCGGAGACCCAGGTATCCCGCACCGACCCGCTGCCCCCCACCTCCCCCCAGGGCCGCGGCACCGCGGAGAGGAGCTGACCCGCACATGATGGGCCGCACGATCTTCATCGACCCGGGCCGCTGCATCGGCTGCCAGGCCTGCGTCTCCGCCTGCCGCGAATGCGACTCCCACCGCGGAAAGTCGATGATCCACCTCGACTACCCCGACGAGGGCCGCTCCGTCGCCTCCCTCCCCACCGTCTGCATGCACTGCGAGGACCCCGTCGCCCCCTGCGCCGAGGTCTGCCCCGCCGACGCCATCCTCGTCACCGCCGACGGCGTCGTGCAGCAGGCCGACACCACCCGCTGCATCGGCTGCGCCAACTGCGTCAACGCCTGCCCCTTCGGCGTACCCAAGATCGACCTCCAGGCGAAGCTCCAGATGAAGTGCAACCTCTGCTACGACCGCACCGCCTACGGCCTCGCCCCCATGTGCGCCACCGTCTGCCCCACCGGCGCCCTGTTCTACGGCACCCTCGACGAGCTCCGCGCCGAACGCCCCGGCGTCCAGGTCGCCGACTCCTTCACCTTCGGCAGCACCACCGTCTCCACCGGAGTGGCCATGGTCGTCCCCGCCGACAAGGTCCAGTGGCCGGTGCCCGGCGGGCTCCCCGTCGTCGAGATCAACGGAAGGGACGTGAGCGGAGCGAACTCGAACAGGGGTGGCGACGGGCGACGGGAGGGAGTCCGTTGAGCGTCACCGACCCGCAGCCGCCCACGCCGGACGCCCGCACCGACGCGGCGCAGGAGGCGCTCCACGACCGGATCGCCGCCGACTCCCTCACCACCCGCCGCGACTACCTGCGGATCGTCGCCACCGTCTCCGGCGGCCTCGCCGTCGGCGGCGTCGGCGTCGCCTCCGGCATCCTGCACCGGCACGGCGACCCCGACGGCATGCCCGCGATCAAGAAGATCGCCGACCGCATCGAACCGGGGGAGTCCCTCGCCTTCCGCTATCCCGGCGAGGAGGACCGGGCGATCGCCGTCCGCATGGACGACGGCACCCTCGCCGGCTACTCCGCCGTCTGCACCCACCTCGCCTGCGCCGTGCTCTGGCGCCGGGACCGGGGCAGCGAGGGCGAGCTGTACTGCCCCTGCCACGAGGGGGTCTTCGACGCCCGTTCGGGAGAGGTCACCGCGGGCCCTCCGCCGCGCGGCCTGCCGAAGGTGATCCTCCTCGAACAGGTCGACGGCAGCGTCTGGGCCATCGGCACCGCCCGCTCCGGAGAAAGCCTCCAGGAGGGCTACTGCCGCCAGCGCGGCCAGGGGAGCCCGCTGTGCGAGCGCCTGGAGGGCGGGGCCCAGGCGGCGTCCGGCGGGCCGGAGAGGAGTGAGCGGACATGAGCGAGAGCGCGTTCCCCCGGGATCCCGAGGCGCCGGACCCGGACCCAGACCCGGCGGCGGCCCCGCGCCCGCCCGCGTACACCCCCGGCAGCGCCCAGCCCCGGCTGAACCGGCCCCTGCGCGAGCGCTACCCGCAGATCCGGCCCACCAGCGGGTACGGCGATCCGCGGATCCGGCACACCGGCCCGGGTCCCGGGGCGGGCACCGAGCAGGAGCCGGAACGGTCCTCGAAGCTCTCGGCCCGCCTCGCGCTGGCGCTCACGGTCGTCATCGGCCAGCTGTGGGGGCTGACGATCGTGGTGGACGAGTGGATGGAGGGCGACACCGGCACCGCCTGGTGGGGTGCGGGTTTCCTCGTCCTGTCGTTCCTGGTGGTGCTGGGCCTCTGGCTGATCGATCCGGAGGATCGCTGATCAGCGGGGTACGGGGCGGGCGAGCGGGCGTAGTCTGAAGAGATGAGCACCGCCCCCGCCCACGGACCGCGAGACGCGAAGCGGCCCGGCATGTCTTCCAGCCCCGAGAGCAGTCCGAAGCCGGTACTCGTCTTCGACGATCCGCTGGACCGGCAGTCCGCGGACGACACGGACCGCGGGTGGGGAGAGCGGCCTCCGGCCGGCGGCGACAGCGCCGCCGACCTCGCGCGCTTCCTCGACGAGAAGCCGCCGCACCACCTCTGAGACCGGCGTGGGTCGCCGGTCAGGAGGTGGAGTGCGCCCCCGCGTTCCCGCCGCCGGCGACTCCGGAGCCCGGGGTCGTGTTGTTCATGCCCGGGCCGCGCTGGGCGACGAGGTGGTCGCGGATCTCCTTGAGGACCTCCAGCTCGCTGACCTCCAGGACCTCCTCGACGCCCTCCCTCGCCTTGTCGTGCGCGGCGCGCTTGGCGAGGATCTTGGCCATCGGCAGGACCATGAGGAAGTAGACGACGGCGGCGGTGATCAGGAAGCTGAGCACCGCGCTGAGGACCAGACCCCACTGGATCTGAATGCCCTGCATCTCTCCGTCGACCACCTGGCAGGGAGCCTGCAGGCAGGACGCGTAGCTCTCCAGGTCCTTGGTGCCGAAGGCGCCGACGACCGGGTTGATGATGCCCTTGACCACCGAGTTCACGATGTTGGTGAACGCGGCACCGATGACGACCGCGACCGCCAGGTCGATCACGTTGCCGCGCATCAGGAAGGCCTTGAAGCCTCCGAGCAGGGATTCCTTCTTCTCGGCCACCGGGGTGCCTTTCGTCGCGTGTGCTGCTGTGTGCGGAGCCATTAGGCCGTGAACGGCGCAGAGGCGTCCAATCCGTACACACGGGACGGTGACTTGACAGCAAGTCAGTACGAATCAGCACATCGTCACCGCCAGTGGGGAGGTGACACCGGCACCTGCCAGCCTCGCCGCCGTCGGCCGTGGCACGGAGAGCACGACGAGCGCCCCTCCGTCCGAACGAGTCTCGCCCGGCGCCGGGACTTCGGCCACTCGGGCGCCCGTCGCGACGACCCGGGCCTCAGCCCCCTCGCCCAGCGGCGAGTTGGGCGCGGCGATCACATCGACCCGGTCGCCGGGGCGCAGCAGCCGTACGGTCGCGGCGTCGGCGATCCGCACGGGTGCGGACACCAGGGGCGCGGCGGCGGGCGGCCGTGCGCGGGCGGGCGCCGCAGGGGGTGGCGCGGCCGGGGCGGTGCCGGTGTGCGCGACGGCGAGCGCGCCGGCCGTCAGCGCCAGGAGCAGCGCGGGTGTCCGTCGTCCGCGCCGGAGCGCCCCGCGCAGCCGGTGGCGGGCGCCCCGGACCCGGAGCGGTTCGAACGGCGGCACCGTGCGGGGCCCGGGGACGGAGGAGGAGACGAGGGGCGGGGCGGGAGGGGTGGTCGTCATGGCGGTGCCGCCTGTCCTGGTCGGGAACGGGTTCCGCACCCACTGTCCCCGTCCCGCCACCGCCCCGCTCCGGCCTGGGGACGAACCGTCGCCTGTGGACGACCGCCCCACTCCCCGGGGTGGTTTACGGCAGCTCGATGCCCAGGTCCCAGCCGGAGTGCGCCCGGGTGCACAGGCAGTCCCGGTCGAGCGTCGCCGGCAGGGCTCCCACGGCGTCGAAGAGGACCTCGCGCAGGCGTCCCACGTTCTCGCCGAACACCCGCATGACCTCGGTGTGGGAGACGCCGTCGCCGGTCTCGGCGCCCGCGTCGAGGTCGGTGACGAGGGCGAGCGAGGTGTAGCAGAGGCCCAGCTCGCGGGCGAGGACGGCTTCGGGGTGTCCGGTCATGCCGACGACGGACCAGCCCGCGGCGGCGTGCCACCGCGACTCGGCGCGGGTGGAGAACCGGGGGCCTTCGACGACGACCATCGTGCCGCCGTCGACGGGCTCCCAGCCGCGGCCGCGGGCGGCCTTGACGGCGGCCCGCCGGCCGTCGGGGCAGTAGGGGTCGGCGAAGGTGACGTGGACGACGTTCGGCACGGCGCCGTCGGCCCGCGGCACGCCGTCGAAGTAGGTCTGCGCCCTGCTCTTCGTACGGTCGACGAGCTGGTCGGGCACGACGAGGGTGCCGGGGCCGTGCTCCTCGCGCAGGCCGCCGACGGCGCAGGGCCCGAGGACCTGCCGTACGCCGACGGAGCGGAGGGCCCAGAGGTTCGCGCGGTAGTTGATCCGGTGCGGCGGGACGGTGTGGCGCCGGCCGTGCCGGGGGAGGAAGGCGACCTGCCGGCCGCCGATCGCGCCGAGGAAGAGGGAGTCGCTGGGGCTGCCGTACGGGGTGTCGACGGGCACCTCCGTGACGTCCTCCAGGAAGGAGTAGAAGCCGGAGCCGCCGATCACGCCGATGTCCGCGTACACGTCATGGTTGGCCATGCGGATCACCCTAAGGGCGGCCGTTCCCGGGAACGCCGAGGGCCCCCGTCGCACGCGGCGACGGGGGCCCTCGGGAAGATCAGGCTGCGGAGCTTCCGGTGCTCGACGAGGACGTCGAGGAGGAGGAAGCGGTCGACGAGGCGGTCGACGCGGCGGGCTTCGCGTCCGAAGAAGAGGACGACGAGGTCGACGTCGTGGACTTCGACGCGGCCGGCGAGCTGCTGGACGACGAGCCGCGGCTGTCGTTCCGGTAGAAGCCGGAGCCCTTGAAGACGATGCCGACGGCCGAGAACACCTTCTTCAGGCGGCCCTTGCAGCTGGGGCACTCGGTCAGGGCGTCATCGGTGAACTTCTGCACCGCCTCGAGGCCTTCGCCGCACTCGGTGCACTGGTACTGGTAGGTCGGCACTTGACTTCCTCCTGGCACTCACACTCATCGAGTGCTAACGACGATCCATACTGACGTATTCCGTGGGATCAGTCCACCGTCACCGGCACGCGGTGACCGATGCCACGTGCCGCGACCCGGCTCGCCTCGCGCGGCTTCAGCCGCGACCGCAGGGCGAGGAGCGTGGCCAGGGCGAGGGCCGTGCCCGCCATCGGCACCAGGAATCCGGTGCTCGCGCCGTGTGCGTCGGCGAGGCGGCCGGCGACGGTGACGGCGGCGGCCTGGCCGAGGGCGACCGCGCCGGTGAGCCAGGTGAAGGCCTCGGTGCGGGCGGAGGCGGGGATCAGGGTCTCGACGATGGTGTAGCCGGTGATCAGGGCGGGGGCGATGCACAGGCCGACGACCAGGCCGAGGGCGGCGAGGAGCAGTACGGAGTGCGTCGTCCACAGCAGGGAGGCGGCGACGGTGAGGCCCGCGTAGCCGAGGATCAGGCGGCGGCGGGGGCCGGTCTTCCAGGCGACGGCGCCCATGGCGATGCCCGCGAGCATGTTGCCGGCGGCGAAGATGCCGTACAGGAGGCCGTTGGCGCCGGGGTTGCCGATCTCCTCGGTGAAGGCGGTGAGGGAGACCTGCATGCCGCCGAAGACGGAGCCGATGCCGAGGAAGGCGACGATGAGGACGCGGACGCCGGGGATCGACAGGGCGGAGCGGTGCGGCTCGGCGCCGTGCCGGCCCGCGGCGGCGGTGATGCCGTGGGCGGGCTGGGTGGCGCGCTGCGCGGCGAAGAAGAGGCCGCCGACGAGGGTGAGGGCGGCTTCGGCGATCAGGCCGGCTGCCGGGTGGATGCCGGTGCACAGGGCGGTGGCGAGGACGGGGCCGACGACGAAGGTGAACTCGTCCGTGACGGATTCGAAGGCGGCGGCCGTCGGCATCAGCGGGGTGCCGTCGAGCTTGGCGGCCCAGCGGGCGCGGACCATGGGCCCGACCTGGGGCACGGAGGCGCCTGCGGGGATCGCGGCCAGGAACAGGGCCCACATCGGGGCGCCGGCCAGGGCGAGGGCGACGAGCAGGGAGACGGACGCGGTGTGGACGAGCACGCCGGGGACGAGGACGGCTCGCTGGCCGAAGCGGTCGGCGAGCTTGCCGCTCTGGGGGGCGAACAGCGCCATGGAAACGCCGGTGACGGCGGCGACCGCGCCGGCGCTGCCGAAGGAGCCGGTGGTGTGCTGGACGAGCAGGACGATGCCGATGGTCAGCATCGCGAAGGGCTGCCGGGCCGCGAAGCCGGGGAGCAGGAAGGACAGCGCGCCGGGTGTGCGCAGCAGCTGTCCGTAGCCGGGCCGCTTGTCCGTGATGACCGTGGACGCCACGGTCCTTGCCTTTCTGCCGCCTGGTAGCGCGCCCCGGCACGGTGGTGCGGGTGTCGCCGAGAGCTGTCCTCATGCGCGTCACTGCGGTAGATACCGGGCCGGCCCCACTGCGGAGGGGCGCCACGGCCGCCATACGGTCGCGCCAGCTCTGCGTCAGGCAGAGTTGGTTCGATCTGGTGTGCCTTCATGGTACAGGGAAGAGCGTCTTCCCGCCTGGGAAAACGCTCCCGCACCTGAATTAATGCCTGCGATTAACCGGATGTTTTCCTGGGTCCACCATGGCCCGGCTTCTGGCTGCCGCTGCCCGGCAGGTGGAAGCGGCCCGAGGCGGCGGGCGCGGAGACCGCGGTCGCGCCCCCGGTGCCGAGCCAGCCGGCGAGCTTTCCGCCCTGTCCGACGGCCCGCAGCCGCCGCTCGGTGGCGTCCCGCACGGGGTCGGTGGCGACCACGAGCAGCTCGTCGCCGTGCCGCAGGACGGTCGCGGGGCCCGGTACGAAGCTGGCGTCCTCGCGTACGACGAGGGTGACGGCGGCTCCGGCGGGGAGGCGCAGCTCGGCGACCTCGACGCCGTGCATCCGGGAGCGCTCCGGGATGGCGACGGAGAGCAGGTGCCCGCGGAGGCGTTCGAGCGGGGCGGATTCGACGCCGAGGTCGGCGGCCTCGCTGGAGTCGCCCAGCTTGAGGGCCTTGGCCAGCCAGGGGAGGGTCGGGCCCTGGACGAGGGTGTAGACGACGACGAGGACGAAGACGATGTTGAAGATCCGTTCGCTGCCCTCGATCTTCGACACCATGGGGATGGTGGCGAGGATGATGGGGACGGCTCCGCGCAGGCCGGCCCAGGACATCAGGGCCTGCTCCTGCCAGGGGATCCGGAAGGGCAGCAGGCTGACCAGGACTTCCATGGGCCGGGCGACGACGGTCAGGACGAGGCCGATGACGACGGCGGGCCAGAAGTCGTGGACGAGCTCGTGCGGGGTGACGAGCAGGCCGAGCAGGACGAACATCCCGATCTGGGCGATCCAGCCGAGGCCTTCGGCGAAGCCGCGGTTCGCGGGCGCGTGGGGCAGCTTGGCGTTGCCGAGGACCATCGAGGCCAGGTAGACGGCGAGGAACCCGGAGCCGTGGGCCATGGCGCCTGCGGCGTAGGCGCTGACGGCGATCGCCATGACGGCGATCGGGTAGAGGCCGGAGGCGGGCAGGGCGACGTGGCGCAGGCCGTAGGCGCCGACGAAGCCGACGGCGAGGCCGACGGCGGCGCCGATGGCCAGTTCGAGGGCGATCTCTCCGACGAGGACGTACCAGTGGTCGACCGGTCCGACGGTGGAGAAGGCGACGACGAGGATGACGACGGGGGCGTCGTTGAAGCCGGACTCGGCCTCCAGGACGCCGGTGACCCGTGAGGGGAGGGGCACCTTGCGCAGGACGGAGAAGACCGCGGCGGCGTCGGTGGAGGAGACGACGGCGCCGATGATCAGCGCCTGCCGCCAGTCGAGCCCGACGAGGTAGTGGGCGCCGGCGGCGGTGATGCCGACGCTGACGGCGACGCCGACGGTGGAGAGGACGACCGCGGCGGGCAGGGCCGGCTTGATCTCCTTCCACTTCGTGCCGAGGCCACCCTCGGCGAGGATCACGACGAGGGCGGCGTAGCCGATGACCTGCGTCAGTTCCGCGTTGTCGAAGGCGACGTTGCCGATGCCGTCCTGTCCGATCGCGACGCCGATGCCCAGGTAGAGCAGAAGGCTGGGGAGTCCGCTGCGGGAGGAGATCCGCACGGCCGCGACGGCCACGAGCAGGACGAGGGAGCAGACGAGCAGGAGTTCGTTGAGCTGGTGGACAGTCAGTGGCCGTTCCTTCCCCTCACGTGCGGCTGGATCGTTCCTCCAGCGGCAAGGTACTTCGTTACCTTACCTAATCTTTAACGCTTTCTTGACGCCGCCTTTGCCTCTCCTCGCTCACCAGTACGGTTCTCTTCCTGACACCGCGTCCGGGCCGTCCGGACGCTGCGCCTAAGGTTGCTCCCGTACTCCAGGACCACCCTGCCCCTCGAAGGACAGCGATGCCCTCCAACACGACCGCGCCCCCCGGCAAGAAGACCGCCAAGAAGAAAGGGCGGCGCGCCCGCCTGATCCTCGTCGTCCTGGTCCTCGCACTGGTCGCGGGCATCGGCTTCGGCGGGTACTGGGGAGTCAGCACCGTCCGGGCCTCGTTCCCGCAGACGACCGGCGAGATCCGCCTCGACAAGCTCTCCGCCGACGTCGAGGTGAAGCGGGACGCGAACGGCGTCCCGCAGATCTACGCCGACAACGAGACGGACCTCTTCCGCGCCCAGGGCTACGTCCAGGCGCAGGACCGGTTCTACGAGATGGACGTCCGCCGGCACGTGACGGCGGGCCGCCTCTCCGAGATGTTCGGCGAGAGCCAGGTCGACACCGACGCCTTCCTGCGCACCCTCGGCTGGCGCCGGGTCGCGCAGGAGGAGTACGACAAGGTCCTGTCGCCGGAGACGAAGAAGTACCTCCAGGCGTACGCGGAGGGCGTCAACGCCTACCTGAAGGACCGCGCGCCGAAGGAGATCTCCGTCGAGTACGCGGCGCTCGGCCTCACCAACGACTACGCGATCGAGCCGTGGACCCCGGTCGACTCGGTGGCCTGGCTCAAGGCGATGGCCTGGGACCTGCGCGGCAACATGCAGGACGAGATCGACCGCTCCCTCATGACGAGCCGGCTGAACGCGAAGCAGATCAAGGAGCTGTACCCGGAGTACCCGTACGCGCTCCACCAGCCGATCGTGGACAAGGGCGCCGTCGACGAGTCCACCGGGACCTTCGACCCGAAGGCCGAGGCGGGCGAGGGCGACGGGGCGACCACCGGCGACACCCCGGGCTCCGGCCCGGACGGCTCCGGCTCCTCCGGCGGTGCGTCGTCGCAGCTCGGAGCGCTGTCCGAGGTCCTCGACACCGTCCCGGCCCTGCTCGGCCCGAACGGCAACGGCATCGGCTCGAACTCCTGGGTCGTCGCCGGGAAGTACACGACCTCCGGCAAGCCGCTGCTCGCCAACGACCCGCACCTCGCGCCGCAGCTGCCGTCCCTCTGGTACCAGATGGGCCTGCACTGCCGCTCGGTCTCGGCGACCTGCCGCTACGACGTCGCCGGCTACACCTTCTCCGGCATGCCCGGCGTGATCATCGGCCACAACGACAAGATCGCCTGGGGCCTCACCAACCTCGGCGCCGACGTGACCGACCTCTACCTGGAGAAGATCGGCCCGGACGGCTACCTCGTCGACGGCAAGGTCAAGCCCTTCACCGTCCGCGAGGAGGTCATCAAGGTGGCCGGCGGCAGCGACCGCAGGATCACCGTCCGCTCCACCGGGCACGGCCCGCTCGTCTCCGACCGCTCCTCCGAACTGGGGACGGTCGGCCAGAAGGCCCCCGTCGGCAACGCCGCCCCCGACCGCGGCACCGGCTACGGCGTCTCCCTCCAGTGGACCGCGCTGGAGCCGGGCAAGTCGATGGACGCGATCTTCGCGCTGGACCGCGCCAAGGACTTCACCACCTTCCGGGCCGCCGCGAAGAACTTCGAGGTCCCGTCCCAGAACCTGATCTACGCCGACACCGAGGGCCACATCGGCTACCAGTCGCCGGGCAAGATCCCGCAGCGCTCCAAGGGCGACGGCACCCTGCCCGCGCCCGGCTGGGACTCCTCGTACCGGTGGAAGGGGTACATCCCCTTCGAGAAGCTGCCGTACGAGTACGACCCCGAGCGCGGCTACGTCGTCACCGCCAACCAGGCCGTGATCGACCAGAAGACCTACCCCGACCTGCTCACCAAGGACTGGGGCTACGGCTCGCGCAGCCAGCGGATCAACGACCTCATCGAGTCGAAGATCAAGGACGGCGGCAAGATCTCGCCGGACGACATGCGGACCATGCAGACCGACAACCGCAGCGAGATCGCGACCCTGCTCAACCCGCTCCTGCTGAAGATCGACATCTCGGACCCCTACGTCCGCGAGGCGCAGAAACTCCTCGAAGGCTGGGACTACACCCAGGAGCCCGACTCGGCGGCCGCCGCCTACTTCAACGCGGTCTGGCGCAACGTCCTCAAGCTGGCCTTCGGGAACAGGCTGCCCAAGGAGCTGCGCGCCGAGGGCGACTGCATCAACGTCCGCCCGGCCCAGGCGACCGGACCGGTCGACGAGCAGAACAAGCTCGTCCGCGAGTGCGGCGAGCGGGACCCCGAGTCGGCGCAGCCGGACGGCGGCGACCGCTGGTACGAGGTGGTCCGCCCGCTGCTCAAGCAGGAGAAGAGCGAGTGGTGGACGACCCCGGGCAACCGCCTGGACCCGGCCACCGAGACCCGTGACCAGCTGCTCGCCCGCGCCATGAAGGACGCCCGCTGGGAGCTGACCGCCAAGCTCGGCAAGGACGTCTCCACCTGGAGCTGGGGCCGGCTGCACCAGCTGACGCTCAAGAACCAGACCCTCGGCACCGCCGGACCCGGCGTCGTGCAGCAGCTCCTCAACCGCGGCCCGTGGAACCTGGGCGGCGGCGAGGCGGCCGTCGACGCCACCGGCTGGAACGCGGCCGGCGGCTACGACGTCATCTGGGTCCCGTCGATGCGGATGGTCGTCAACGTCGGCGACTGGGACAGGTCCCGCTGGGTCAACCTGACCGGCGCCTCCGGCCACGCCTTCCACTCGAACTACACCGACCAGACGGACGCCTGGGCGAAGGGCGAGCTGTACGACTGGGCCTACGGCAAGGCGGCGGTCGACGCGACGACGAAGGACACGCTCACGCTGAAGCCCTGAAGCGGGTGACCCCCTCCGGGGTCACCACGGCGTGCACGGGGTGGTCGTGCGGTTCCTCCGGGACCCGGGCGACCACCTCGTCCGCGTAGAGGAGCACCACCAGCGCCGGATCCACGCCCGCGCGTGCGAGCCGGGCCAGGACCCGGTCGTACGAGCCGCCGCCCCGCCCGAGCCGCATGCCGCGGCCGTCGACGGCGAGGCCCGGCAGCAGCACCGCGTCGGCGGCGCACACGGCCTCGGGGCCGAGCCGGGGCCCGGTCGGCTCCAGGAGGCCCCGGCCGGCCTTCGCGAGGGCCTCGCGTCCCTCGTACGCCGCCCAGTCCAGGTCGTTGTCGGGCAGCAGGACGGGGAGCAGGACCCGCACCCCGCGCGCGTGGAGGGCGTCGAGCAGCGCGCGCGTGCCCGGCTCGCGGCCGACGGACACATAGGCGGCCACGGTGGCCGCTCCGGAGAGTTCGGCCAGTTCCATGCCCCGCCGGGCGAGAGATTCGGCCGTGTCCGCGAGGGACGCGGAGGTCAGCGCGGCACGAGCGGCCAGAAGTCGGCTGCGCAGCATCGTCTTTTCGGACATCTCGGGTGTCATCAAAGCCTCATGTACCTGTACGAAATTCTCGTAACTGTCTTTATGTGAAGGAAGTTAACCGAAGCCACATCTTCCTCTCATTCCCAAGCACTAAGGTGCTCCGCATGAATCTGTCGCTCCCCAGGCTCGGCCGGATCAGCAAGGCTGTCATCCCCGCCGCCGGTCTCGGTACCCGCTTCCTCCCGGCGACCAAGGCGACGCCGAAGGAGATGCTGCCGGTCGTCGACAAGCCGGCCATCCAGTACGTCGTCGAGGAGGCCGTCGCGGCCGGTCTCACCGACGTCCTGATGATCACCGGCCGGAACAAGCGTCCGCTGGAGGACCACTTCGACCGGAACTACGAGCTGGAGGAAGCCCTGATCCGGAAGGGCGACGAGGAACGCCTCTCCAAGGTCCAGGAGTCCAGCGACCTGGCCACCATGCACTACGTCCGCCAGGGTGCCCCGCGCGGCCTCGGCCACGCCGTGCTCTGTGCCGCCCCGCACGTCGGCGACCAGCCCTTCGCGGTGCTCCTCGGCGACGACCTGATCGACCCGCGCGACCCGCTGCTCGCGCGGATGGTGGACGTCCAGGAGCGGGAGGGCGGCAGCGTCATCGCCCTCATGGAGGTCGAGCCCTCGCAGATCCACCTCTACGGCTGCGCGGCGGTCGAGGGGACCGCCGACTCGGACGTCGTGAAGGTGACGGACCTGGTCGAGAAGCCGGACCCGGGTGAGGCGCCCAGCAATTACGCGATCATCGGCCGCTACGTGCTGGATCCGGCCGTCTTCGACACCCTGCGGGAGACCGAGCCGGGCCGCGGCGGCGAGATCCAGCTCACCGACGCCCTGCAGAAACTCGCCTCCGACGAGAAGATCGGCGGCCCGGTGCACGGCGTCGTCTTCAAGGGGCGCCGCTATGACACCGGTGACCGCGGCGACTATCTGCGTGCCATTGTCAGACTCGCGTGCGAACGTGAAGATCTGGGACCGGACTTCCGGGCCTGGCTCCGGAGATACGTCAGCGAGGAGATGTAGCACCTTGAGCAGCAGCGCGGCACCGTCGCCGTCCCACGACGACCACGAGAAGCACGACCACGAGGGCGGCGCGCCGGACCCCTGCGCGGGCCCGGCCCGCGGCCTGTGGTCCGTCGACGAGCACCTCGCCGACATCCTCGCGACGGTCTCCCCGCTGGAACCGATCGAGCTGCAACTCCTCGACGCCCAGGGCTGTGTCCTCGTCGAGGACGTGACGGTGCCGGTCGCGCTGCCCCCCTTCGACAACAGCTCCATGGACGGGTACGCGGTCCGGGTCGCCGACGTCTCCGGGGCCACCGAGGAGTTCCCCGCCGTCCTCACCGTCATCGGCGACGTCGCCGCGGGCGCCGGCGGCCTGCCCGAGGTCGGCCCCGGCCAGGCCGCCCGGATCATGACCGGCGCCCCGCTGCCGCCCGGTGCCGAGGCCGTCGTGCCCGTCGAGTGGACCGACGGCGGTACGGGCGGGGGCGCGGCCACCGGCATGACCGCCGCCAGCGCCGCACCCGAGGGCGCCGGGGGCGAGGTCCGGGTCCACCGGTCCGCCGAGGCCGGCGCCCACGTCCGCAGGGCGGGCAGCGACGTGCGGGCGGGGGAGCTCGCCCTCGCGGCGGGCACGGTCCTGGGGCCGCCGCAGATCGGCCTGCTCGCCGCGATCGGCCGGGGCACCGTGAAGGTCCGCCCCCGGCCGCGGGTGGTGGTCCTGTCCACCGGCAGCGAGCTCGTGCAGCCCGGCGAGCCGCTGGGCGAGGGCCAGATCCACGACTCGAACAGCTTCGCGCTCGCCGCCGCCGCGCGGGACGCGGGCGCCCTGGCCTACCGGGTGGGGGCCGTCGCCGACGACGCGGAGTCGCTGCGCGCCACCATCGAGGACCAGCTCATCCGGGCCGACCTGCTCGTGACCACCGGCGGGGTGAGCGTCGGCGCGTACGACGTGGTGAAGGAGGCGCTGACCGCCGACGGGCAGGTCGACTTCCGCAAGCTGGCCATGCAGCCGGGCAAGCCGCAGGGCTTCGGCGCGATCGGCGCCGAGCAGATCCCGCTGCTCGCCCTGCCGGGGAACCCGGTCTCGTCGTACGTCTCCTTCGAGTTGTTCGTGCGTCCCGCGATCCGGGCGCTGATGGGCGTCGAGGACCTGCACCGGCCTACGGTGCGGGCGGTGCTCGCCGCCGACGAGGCGCTGTCGTCCCCGGCGGGCCGCCGCCAGTTCCTGCGCGGCACGTACGACCGGGCGGCGGGCAGCGTCACCCCCGTGGGCGGCGCCGGCTCCCACCTGATCGCGGCCCTCGCGCACGCGGACTGCCTGCTGGTGGTCCCGGAGGACACGGAGACCGTGGAGCCGGGCGCGGAGCTGGAAGTGGTCCTCCTCGGCTGAGGAGGCGACGCTGGAGGTACGGTGTCGTCCTTCACACAGCGACCGGGAGTGTCACGGCGATGAGCACGCAGCAAGGTCTCACCCACATCGACGAGGCGGGCGCGGCCCGGATGGTCGACGTATCGGCGAAGGACGTCACGTCCCGGACCGCCCGCGCCAGTGGGCGGGTCCTCGTCTCGCCGCGCGTGATCGAGCTGCTGCGCGGCGAGGGCGTGCCGAAGGGCGACGCGCTCGCGACCGCCCGGATCGCCGGGATCATGGGCGCGAAGAGGACCCCGGACCTCATCCCGCTGTGCCATCCGCTGGCCGTCTCGGGCGTCACCCTGGACCTGGCGGTCACGGACGAGGCCGTGGAGATCCTGGCCACGGTGAAGACCACGGACCGCACGGGCGTCGAGATGGAGGCCCTCACGGCGGTCTCGGTGGCGGCGCTGACGGTCGTCGACATGATCAAGGCGGTCGACAAGGGCGCGGTCATCTCCGACGTACGGGTGGAGGAGAAGACGGGCGGCAAGTCGGGCCACTGGACGAGGACCGAGGCGTGACGCGCGCGGGCAGGGTGGCCGGGGTCCACGAGCACGAGGCCCACGAGGACGGTGAGGTCCCCGCGGCGGCCTACCGGGCGCTCGTCGTCACCGCCTCGAACCGCGCGTCGGCCGGGGTCTACGAGGACAAGGGCGGTCCGCTGATCGCCGAGGGCCTGACCCGGATGCGGTTCGCCGTGGACGGCCCGCGGGTGGTCCCGGACGGGGCGCCGGTCGAGGCGGCGCTGCGCGAGGGGGTCGCCGCCGGGTACGACGTGATCGTCACCACCGGTGGCACGGGCATCTCGCCCACCGACGAGACCCCGGAGGTCACCCGCCGGGTCCTGGAGCGGGAGATCCCCGGCATCCCGGAGGCGATCCGCGCGTACGGCCGCGAGAAGGTCCCGACGGCGGCGCTCTCGCGCGGTCTGGCCGGGGTCGCGGGCGGCACGCTGATCGTGAACCTGCCGGGGTCCCCGGGCGGGGTGCGGGACGGTCTGTCCGTCCTGGAGCCGCTCCTCCGGCACGCCGTCGACCAGATCCGCGGCGGCGACCACCCGAGAGCGTCGTGATCCCGTCCTGGCCGGTCGTCCTCGTCGACGGCGAGGTGCTGCTCCGCCCGATAAAGATGCGCGACCAGGCGGCCTGGCGCGAGGTGAACCGGCGCAACCGCGAGTGGCTGCGGCCCTGGGAGGCGACGGTCCCGCCGGCCCCTCCGGGTGCTCCGGTCGCGCACCGGCCGACGTACCGTCAGATGGTCCGCCATCTGCGGTCGGAGGCGAACGCGGGCCGGATGCTGCCCTTCGTCATCGAGTACCGGGGGCGGCTCGTCGGCCAGTTGACGGTGGCCGGGGTCACCTGGGGCTCCATGTGCTCGGCGCACGTGGGGTACTGGGTGGACAGCGAGGTGGCCGGGCGCGGGGTGATGCCGACGGCGGTCGCGCTCGCCGTCGACCACTGCTTCCGGGTGGTCGGGCTGCACCGCATGGAGGTGTGCATCCGCCCGGAGAACGGGCCCTCGCGCCGGGTGGTGGAGAAGCTCGGTTTCCGCGAGGAGGGGCTGCGGCCCCGCTATCTCCACATCGACGGGGCCTGGCGGGACCATCTGGTGTTCGCGCTGACGGCGGAAGAGGTGCCGGAGGGGCTGCTGCGGCGCTGGCATCACGCGAGAATGCAATAAGTGTTCGAATTCAATCGTCAGTTGGCGGTCAATCGATCTGAACAATCACAAAAAAGTTCAGTGATATCAGCCAGATCGTGCGACACACCGGGCCAATTGGCCGATGCGTGTTACAGAACCCCTCTACCGTGTGAGGCGTGAGCAGCAGCGGCCTCATCTACGCAGTCATCGTCGGGGCCTGGGCCGCCTACTTGGTGCCGATGTGGCTCCGCAGGCAGGACGAGCTGAACGAGGCCCGTCCGACGGAACGCTTCAGCACCGCCATCCGGCTGCTTTCCGGACGGGCGGGCATGGAGCGCCGGTACGCCAAGGAGCTCAAGCAGCGGGACCGTACGGCGGAGGGACCGACGCCCGACGTGGACCCGGACGCGGAGACCGAGCATCTGAGCTCGGTCGACGTCCGGGCCTTCTCCGCGCCCGCGGCCAGGACGGAAGCGCGCCTGGAACTCCCGGAGCCCGATCCGGAACCGGCGCCGAAACCCGCCGCGGCGGCCCGTCCCGCCCCGGGCGCCGCCGAGCGCGCCCGTCGCGGCAAGGTCCTCGCCCGCCGGCGCAGGACCACCACGCTCCTCTTCGCCGCCTTCACGCTCGGCGCGGTCGTCGCGGCCGTCGGCGGCGTCGCCTTCCTGTGGGCCCCGGCGGTCCCCGCGCTGCTCCTCAGCGCGTACATCGTGCACCTGCGGATCCAGGAGCGCCGCCGCTTCGTCTACGTGATGGACCGGCGCCGCGCCGAGGCCGCCGCCGCCCGGCTGCGCGAGAGCCGCCGCCCGGTCCCGACGCCGGAGCCGGAGGCCGACCCGGCCCCGATGGCCCCGGCGGTCTCCCCGCAGGAGGCGGACCGGCGGGCCCTGGTCGAGCAGACCGACCACGCGGAGTGGGTGGACCAGCAGCGCGAGCGCGGCCCGGCCCGGGGCGACAGCTGGGACCCGGTCCCGGTGCCGCTCCCCACGTACGTCACCGCCCCGGTCGCCCCGCGCGCCACGAGCGGCATCGACATCACGGACCCGGAGACCTGGAGCGCGGCCCGCTCCTCCACGGCGGCCGACCCGACGCCGGCCCCGTCCCCGGCGCCCCGTCAGCGCGCCACCCCGCCGCGCAGGGGCCGCGAGGGCGGCCGCACCCCGCTGTTCGACCAGTACGCCGACGACGACCGCCCCCGCGCGGCCAACGAATGACCCCCGGCCGGGGGTCCGCGACGGCCCCCGGCTGACCTGCGACGGAAGCGATTTTTGTTCTTCCCGATCGGGATGCTAATGTTTCACACGTCGCAAGGGCCTGTGGCGCAGTCTGGTAGCGCACCTCGTTCGCATCGAGGGGGTCTGGGGTTCAAATCCCCACAGGTCCACAGACACGGAAGATCCCGTCCGATCGCAAGATCGGGCGGGATCTTTCGCATGTGCGGGGAGTACGGGGTGACCCGCACCCGGCCGGGTGCGGGTCCGGGGCGGTGTCAGACCAGCGGCTTCGCGAAGCAGCGGCTGTTGGGGTAGTCGCGGTAGTGGCCGAACTTGGCGCAGGGCTCGTAGCCGCTGGAGGCGTAGAGGGCTATCGCCTCGGGCTGGGCGGTGCCGGTCTCCAGGACCATGCGGGTGCGGCCGGCGGCGCGGGCGTCGGCTTCGAGGGCCGCGAGGATGCGGCGGGCCAGGCCCAGGCCGCGCGCCTCGGGGACCACGTACATGCGCTTGAGCTCGGCGTCGCCGTCCGAGTAGCCCTCGTCGTTCCGGTCCTGGGTGCGCCAGCCGCCCGTGGCGACCGGGCGGCCCTCGGGGTCGTACGCCAGGAGGTAGAGGCCGCGGGGCGGGACGAACATTCCGGCGTCCAGCGGTGTGACGTCGCCCTCGTCGTCGTAGCGGACGGCGTACTCCGCCTGCACCGCGTCGTCGAGTGTGACGGCGTCGGGGTGGTCGTAGGGCGTGGGCTGAATGTTCATGCGCTCAAGTGTATGTGTGTGCATTGTGGGGGTGTCGGTATTCTCCCGGGATGCTCACTGTGACGTCCGTGAATGTCAATGGTCTCCGCGCCGCAGCCAAGAAGGGCTTCGTCGAGTGGCTGGCCGGCACCTCCGCCGATGCCGTCTGCCTCCAGGAGGTCCGCGCCGAGGAGGCGCAGCTGCCCGAGGAGGTGCGCAGCCCCGAGGGCTGGTTCACCGTCCACGCCCCCGCCGCCGCCAAGGGACGCGCCGGTGTGTCCCTCTACACGCGCCGCGAGCCCGACGCCGTACGGATCGGCTTCGGCTCCGCCGAGTTCGACACCAGCGGGCGGTACGTCGAGGCCGACCTGCCCGGTGTGACCGTCGCCAGCCTCTACCTGCCGTCCGGTGAGGTCGGCACGGAGCGCCAGGACGAGAAGTACCGGTTCATGGGCGAGTTCCTGCCCTATCTGAAGGGGCTCAGGGCCCGGGCCGCCGCCGACGGCCGTGAGGTCGTCGTCTGCGGCGACTGGAACATCGCCCACCGCGAGGCCGACCTCAAGAACTGGAAGGCCAACAGGAAGAACGCCGGCTTCCTGCCCGAGGAGCGGGAGTGGCTCTCCCGCGTGCTGGAGGAGGGGGACGGGGGCTACGTGGACGTCATGCGCGCGCTCCACCCCGAGCAGGAGGGGCCCTACTCCTGGTGGTCCTACCGCGGGCGCGCCTTCGACAACGACAGCGGCTGGCGGATCGACTATCAGATGGCCACCCCCGGGCTCGCCGCCAAGGCCGTGAAGGCCCACGTCGAGCGGGCCGCCACCCACGACGAGCGGTGGAGCGACCACGCCCCCGTGACCGCCGTCTACGAGATGTAGGCCCGGCCACGCGGTACCGTGCTGTGCAATTCACGGGACCGGGTGGGGGCATCGTTGGGCGCGCGCATTCTCATCGCCGAGGACGACGAAAAGCAGTCACGGCTGATTCGCCTCTATCTGGAACGCGAGGGGAATTCCGTCCAGGTCGTCGCGGACGGCCGCTCCGCATTGGAGCGCGTCCGCGGCATCCGGCCGGATCTCGTCGTTCTCGACGTGATGCTGCCTTTCGTCGACGGCCTCGACGTGTGCCGCATTCTGCGGTCCGAGGGATCGGACGTCCCGATCCTGCTGCTCACCGCCCGCAGCACCGAGGAGGACATGCTCCTCGGCCTCGACCTCGGCGCCGACGACTACCTCACCAAGCCGTACAGCCCGCGGGAGCTCACCGCACGGGTCCGCGCCCTGCTCCGCCGGTCCCGGGCGACCGGCGCGGCCGCCCGGGACACGGTCCTCCGGGTCGGCGCGGTCGAGCTGGACACCGCCCGCTTCGAGGTCCGGGTCGCGGGCCGCGCGGTGGTCCTGACCTCCAAGGAGTTCTCGCTCCTTGAGGTCCTGGCCCGCGAGCCGGGCCGGGTCTTCACCCGGGCGCAGATCATCGAGCGGGTCTTCGGCTTCGACAGCGACGTCCTGGAGCGCACGGTCGACGTCCACGTCCGCAACCTCCGGCTGAAACTGGAGGACGATCCCGGCCGGCCCCGCCGTCTGGAGACCGTGTACGGGCGGGGCTATCGGCTCTCCGAAGGGGCCTGACGCCATGAGCTTCCGGCTGAGGGTCTTCTCGCTCGTGCTGCTCGTCGCCGTGGCGGCCACCGCGGCCACCGCCTGGCTGACCCTGCGGCAGGTCACCGGACAGCTCCGCGAGTCCGCCGCCGCCGACCGCCAGTCCATCGCCGCCATCACCGAGGAACTCCGGGCGTACGGCGCGGACCACGGCACCTGGGACGGCGTCGCCGGCACCGTGCGCGCCCTCGCCGGACGCACCGGGCAGCGCATCCGCATCGGCACCGACCGGCAGGGCCAGATCGCCGACTCCGACACCCTCGTCGGCCGCGACCCGCGCCCCGGCGGCACCGCCCCCGCGCTCCTCGTCGACCCGAGGCCCCAGCTGGAGTTCCCCGCGGGCTGGGACGCCGCCTCCATGCGCAAGGTGACGCCGTCCGTGATCGGGAGCTACACCTCCGGCGTCTCCTACGCGGCCTGTCTGACCCGGCTCGGGCAGCCGGTGACCGTCGTGCGCGGCAAGTTCGGCATGCCGGCCTTCCAGGACGGCGGAACGGCCCCCGGGGGCACGCCGTGCGCCGCCGGCGCTTCGGGGCCCCGCGCCGCCGACGGCGCCGCGGCCCGCGCCTGCGGCGGCGCCGGGACCGCCGAGGTGCTCGCCTGTCTCCGCCGGGTCTTCACCGAGCGCACCGCCGCCGTCGCCCCCCAGCCGCTGACCGTGCGCCTCGGTGCCGTCGACGACGCCGGGCAGACGCTCGCCGCCGGGCCGACGGCGCTCGTCGCCGCCGCCGTGGCCGCCACCGTCCTCGCCTGCGCGCTGCTCCTCGGCCGGGCCGTGCTGCGTCCCGTACGCGCCCTCACGGCGGCCTCCCGGGGCCTCGGCGAGGGAGACCTGGGCCGCAGGGTGCCCGCCGTGGGCAAGGACGAGATCGCCGAGCTCGGCCGCTCCTTCAACCGGATGGCCGGCTCCCTCCAGGACAGCGAGGAGCGGCAGCGGCGGCTCGTCGGGGACATCGCCCACGAGCTGCGCACCCCGCTGGCCAACCTGCGCGGCTATCTGGAGGCCCTCAGGGACGGCGTCCTCCAGGCCGACGCCGAACTGCTCGACTCGCTCCACGAGGAGGTGCTGCTCCAGCAGCGGATCGTGGACGACCTCCAGGACCTGGCACTCGCCGAGGCGGGCGCCCTCACGTACCACCGCAGGCCGCTGGACGCGCGGGAGCTGGTCGAGGCCTGCCGGACCGCGCACAGCGCCCGGGCGGCGGCCGCGGGGGTGGCCCTGGAGGTGGTGGGCGCGGGCCCCGGAGCCGTACGGCTGCACGGGGACCCGGACCGGCTGCGCCAGGCGCTCGGGAACCTCGTCGGCAACGCGGTGCGGCACACGGCCCCCGGGGGCGGGGTTCGGCTCGAACTGGACGAGCGGGACGAGAGGGTGCGGATCGCGGTCAGGGACACCGGCGACGGCATTCCGGCCGCCGACCTGCCGTACCTCTTCGACCGCTTCTGGCGGGCGGACGCGGCGCGCGGGCGGGCCACCGGCGGCAGCGGGCTCGGGCTCTCGATCGCCCGGCAGATCGTGGCGGACCACCACGGGGCGGTCGAGGTGGCCTCCGAGGTGGGCGTGGGGTCCGTGTTCACGGTGGTGCTGCCGGCCCCGCGGGGCGGGGCCGGCGGCGGGGTGCGGGACTAACAGGAGGAGACCGCCCCGTTGTTGTTCAGGAGGCTGTCCTTGATCCAGCCCGAGACGCCGGTGCTGTTGTCGCGGACGTGCGACCACGTGCCGTTCTCGCCCGACACCCAGCAGTGCAGGGTGAGGCTGTGGCTCGCCTGCGCCTGGCCGAGCGCGACGCACTCGGTGGTGGGGCCGCTGCGGATGTTCACGCCGTTCGTGTTGGTGCCGCCCGCCGAGTTGTCCTTGTTGGACCAGCCGGGGTTGTAGCAGGCGGCGGCACCTTCCGGGGCGGCCACGGCCGCCGTGGTCGGCAGCACGAGGCCGCCGGTGGCCGCGACGGCGCCGAGGGCCACCGCGGCGAGCTTCGTCCGAAGACGCATCGATCTCTCCTGAACTCTTGGTCGTTCCCGCCGGGCGACGTGCCGGGCGGGCGGGCCGGTTCGTTCGAGTGCGGAGAAAGAATTGCCCGACGGGGAGAAATCGTTCAATGGGCGGACGTGGTGTCGGCTGCTTTTCGGCGGTGGGTGGGCGGTGGTGGTCCTGAATTGTTTCAGGACGGTTGTGCGACGCGCCGGAACACCCCTTTCGCCCTCCGGTCGTCGGGATTCCGGAGCCCGTGACGGGGAGACGGGGAGAAGGGAATCGGATTCCGTTCCCATGGATGTCCCGATTCCGGGTCCGGGGGAAGGGGCGGGAAGCGGCCAACCCGCCCCGGGACGGTTCCCGGACCAGGTTGGCCGCTTCTCGTGACGTGCCGTCAGGTCCCGGACAGTGCCACCGTCGGTGCGAGGCGGCTCGCCCGTACCGCCGGATAGAGCCCCGCGATCATCCCGATCACCAGGGTCGCGCCCACCCCGGCCGCCGTCGCCCACACCGGGACGACCGTCGGCCAGCCGCGGCTCAGCGCGTACCCGGCGGTGATCACCGTCCCGAGGACGGTCCCGCCCAGCCCGCCGATCACCGACAGGAGCAGGGACTCCGTGACGAACTGGGTGCGGATCTGGCCGCGGGTGGCGCCCAGGGCCCGGCGCAGCCCGATCTCCGGGCGGCGCTCCAGGACGGAGATCACCATCGTGTTCCCGACCCCGACCCCGCCGACGAGCAGCGCGACCCCGCCGAGGCCGAGGAGCAGACCGGTCAGCGCCGACTCGGTGGCCTCGCGGGCCGCGAGCGCGTCCGAGGGGCGGGAGACCTGCACCTCGCCGGGCTTCGCCGGGTTCGCCGTGGCCGGGAGCACCGCCCGCACCGCCGTGACGGCGCTGTCCTCGGTGCGGACGTAGACCGTCGACGGATGGCCGTCGAACCGCAGGTACGTCCGGGCCGCCGGCCGGCCGACGAGCGCGGCCCCGTCCAGCTCCGGGGCGAGCGGTACGGGAGCGAGGACGCCGACCAGGGAGAACCAGCGGCCGCCGATCCACAGCCGGGTCCCCGGGGTGTACACGTCGAGCCGCTGGGCGGCCGTCGCGCCGAGCACGACCGCCGGGTAGCGCTCGGTCGCCGCGTCCAGCCAGCGGCCCTGGCGCACCTGGCCGCCGACGGCCGGGAGGAGGCCGTCGTCCGCCGCGAGGACGGTCAGGGAGCCGGTGCGGCCGACCGCGATCCGCTCGTTGCGGTAGACCTTGGCGTCGGTCGTGCCGGTGGCGGCGACCTCGCGGACCGGCGGGATGCGGCCGATCATCGAGGCAGCCTCGACCGGGAGGCGGGTCCGCTGTCCGGTGAGGGTGGCGCCGGGGGCGACCCGGAGGAGGTTGGTGCCGAGCGCGTCGAGCCGGCGGTCCACCTCCGCCTGGCCCGAGCCGGAGATGCCGACCACCGCGATCATGGCGGCGACGCCGATCGCGATGCCGAGCGCGGAGAGGAACACCCGCAGCGGGCGGGTGCGCAGACCGGTGCCGCCGAGCCGGACGACGTCGGCGGGGCGGAGCCGGGCCGGGCGGAGCGCGGGGCGCCCGTCCCGTGCCCTGCCTCGCGGGGCGGGGATCATCCGTGCGCTCCGATCGGGTCCGTGGCGCTGTCCGCGACCACCCGGCCGTCGCGCATCTCGATCCGCCGCGGCAGGGCGGCCGCGATCTCCCGGTCGTGGGTGATGACGACGACGGTCGTGCCCGAGGCGTGCAGTTCCCTCAGGAGCGCCAGGACGGCCGCCCCGGACGCCGAGTCCAGGTTGCCCGTCGGCTCGTCGGCGAGCAGGACCGCCGGTCCGCCGACCACCGCCCGTGCCACGGCGACCCGCTGCCGTTCGCCGCCGGACAGCTGGTG
Organism: Streptomyces sp. NPDC096079; assembly: GCF_040303145.1. NCBI lineage: Bacteria > Bacillati > Actinomycetota > Actinomycetes > Kitasatosporales > Streptomycetaceae > Streptomyces > Streptomyces sp. NPDC096079. Next base: position 179,862 of record NZ_JBEOST010000007.1, on the reverse strand, counting down.
CGGCAGGTGGTGGACGCGGTGGCTGAGCCCGACCCGGGCGAGCGCCGACGCCGCCCGCGCCCGGCGGCGGCGCAGCGGCACCCCGGCGTACAGCAGGCCGTCCGCGACCGAGTCCAGGACCGGGACGCCGACCGCCAGGTGGAACTGCTGGAAGACGAAGCCGATGCGGGTGGCCCGCAGCGCGGACACCTCCCGGTCCGTCAGCTCCGCCACGTCGTGGCCGTCGACCAGGACGTGGCCGGAGGTGGGGCGGTCGAGGCTGCCCATCAGGTTCAGCATGCTGGACTTGCCGGAGCCCGACGGGCCGACGATCGCGACGAGTTCGCCGCGCCGGACGCGCAGGCTCACGTCCCGGACCGCCGCGACCCCGCCGGGGTACGTCTTCGAGACCGACCGGAACTCCACCACGGCCTCGGGGGCCGTGCCCGTGCTCACTGGGGGATCCTCACCTTCAGGCCCGCGCGGAGCGCCGGGCCGCTGACCTCGACCATGCCGTCGGCGAAGAGGCCGGTGCGGGCGGTGACGAACCGGCCGTCCTCGGTCTCCAGTCCGTGCCCGCCCTCGGCGAGCGCGACCAGGGCGGCCACGGGGACGGCCAGGACGTCCTCGCGTTTCCTGCCGACGTACGCGACGGAGACCGGGCCGCTCTCCAGGCGGCCCAGGGCGCGCTGGTCGGCGACGGTGATCGTGACCGGGACGGTGGGCGGCCCGCCGCCGGTCCCGCCGTCGCCTTCGGGTGCGGTCGCCTGCCGGCCGACGGAGGCGACCCTGCCCTGCACGGGGGTGCCGTCGGGCAGGGTGACGGTGACCTCGGCGCCGCGGACGGCCCAGGCGGCCTCCCGTGCGGAGGCGTCGACGACGACCTTGCGGGTGGTGCCGGTGTAGCCGAGGACGTTCTCGCCGGCGGCGGCGCCCAGCCGGACGCTCGCCTGGCCGAGGCGGATGCGGCCGGAGGCGTACACGACGTCGCCGAGGCCGACCCGGCCGGTCCCGGGCAGGCCCAGGGACTCCTGCCAGCGTCGCACGGCCCGTTCGGTGCCGGAGGTGAACCGTTCGTCGACGGTGAAGCCGGTGTAGCCGAGGGCGGCGAGGTTGGACTCGAACTGGAGGACGTCCATGCCGCGGAGCGGCTGCGGGGGAGCGGAGGGTGGAGGGGCCGCGGGGGGCGGGGCCGTGCCCGTACCGCCCGTACCGCCGTCCGTCCCGCCGCCCGTACCGCCGTCCGTCCCGCCGCCCGTACCGCCGTCCGTCCCGCCCCCGTTCTTGCCTCCGGCGCCCCCCGGCGCCGGAGGGGTCGGGGTCCCGGTGGTGTCCGGGGTCGGGGAGCCGGCCGTCGTGCCCAGTTCGCGGTACATCGGCAGGGTCCCGTAGAGCAGGACCACCGGCCGGTCGTCCACGCGGAGCAGCGTGTCGCCGCGCTCGGCGACGGTGCCCGCCTCCGGGAGCCAGGTGACGGTGCCGGAGGCCTTGGCGGGCAGCGGTATCTCCGTCCCGTACCCCAGCGTGCCGTCGACCGTGGTGCGTTCGACCAGGGTGGTCCTGGCGACCGCGACCGTGGAGCCCGCCCTCGGCGGGGCGGTGGAGCCCCCGTCCCCGTCGCCGCCGAGGCCGAGCGCGCCGACCACGGCCACCGCCGTGACCACGGTGAACACGGCGGCGACGAGGACGGTACGGCTCCGCCGCCGACGGCCGGGGGTGCGCGGTGGAGCCGTCCCCTCCTGCTCCGGCTCCGCCTCCCCGGTCCCCGTGGTCTCGTCCCTGTCGGTGAACATCCCGCTCATCGCTCAGCCCTTGCCCGGGCCCTGCTCGACGGGGTCGCCGATGATCGGGGCGCAGCTGCGGGCGGCCTGCTTGGCGGCGGCCGTGGTGGAGTCCCACTGGACGTCGCCGTACACGTTGCCGTCGGGCTCGGGGTCGGGGAAGTCGGGGGCGCCGTTCTTCTGCATGCAGTCGGCGTACGCGCGCTGGGTCCTGATCTGTTCGGGCGTCAGCTTGGGGGCGAGCCTGCGCTCGATCTCGGCGGGGACCGGCGGGTTGAGCGAGGAGCATTTCCCGGAGGCCCTGAGGAAGGCCGGGTTCTTCTTGAGCGCCCCGGCGTCGCCGAGGTCGACCTGGCCGTTCGCGTCGGGGTCGGGGGCGTCGACGTGGTTCTCGCGCAGGCACGTCACCCAGGCCCGCTTGGCCTCGATGTACGCGGTGACGTCGTCCTTCCCGCCGCCGCTCCCGGTCCCGTCGCCGTTCGTGGCCTTGCCCGTGGCGGTGGAGGAGGAGCCGTCGCCGGCCGTCGGGATCTTCCCGGCCCCGTCGTCTCCGCCACCGCCGCAGCCGGTCAGCGCGAAGGCCGTGACCGCCGCGGCGGCGGCCAGCAGCATCCGGTTCGTCCTCATCGGTTCTCCCGTTCCTCCTGTCGGGCCCGGCCGCGGGCGCGACGGGTGGACCGACCGTAGGGCGGAGGTCATGAAGAACCGTTGAAGAACCTGTCAGGTGATCATGAGGTCGTGACGGGGGCTCAGGACGTCTCGCGGAGCCGTCGGTCCAGTGCCATCGACAGCTCGGCCTCGACCACGCTCTTGGCGAGCGGGCGCAGCCGCCAGAGGTCGTCCCCCTTCGTGTGGGTGCGCAGGAGTTCGGTGAAGAGCCCGGCGAGCGCGTCGGCGTGCTCGCGGACGCGGGCGCCGGCCTTGAGGACCTCGGCGAGCGGGACGCCCTCCCGGACCAGGGCGGCGGAGACGTCGAGCAGCCGGCGGCTGATGTGGATGATCTCCTCGCCGTCGGTGAGGAGGTAGCCGAGGTCGAGCGCGGCGGCGAGGTTCTCGGCGGTGACCTCGCCGGCGAAGTGGTCGGCGAGCTCCTCGGGGGTGAGGCGGACCGGCTCCTCCTCGGAGGGGGCGGGCAGTGCGAGGACCTCGCGGACGTTGCGGCCGCTCTCGAAGGCGGTGGTGAGGTCGGCGATGCCGTTGAGGGTGTGGCCGCGCTCCAGGAGGGCGGCGATGGTGCGGAGCCTCGCCAGGTGGTTGTCGTCGTACCAGGCGATCCGGCCCTCGCGGCGGGGCGGCGGGATCAGGCCGCGCTCGCGGTAGAAGCGCAGGGTGCGCACGGTGATGCCGGCGGCGGAGGCCAGTTCCTCCATGCGGTACTCGCGGTGCGCGGGCGCGCCGTCGTGCGGCGCCTCGCGGGGGCCGTCCTGTGCGCCCGTCTCGGGACGTGATCCTTCTGCCACACCCGCCAGCCTATGTTGTACCGCCGGTAACTTTCCCTCGTCGTACCCCTACCGCTCGGTATGGAGCTGCTCTACAGTCCCGACTGTGCCAGTGATTGCTGGCGGAATCTTGGCCGGGCGCACGGGAGGCGGCATGGCGAAGCACGAGCACGTACGGGTGGCGGTGATCGGGTCGGGATTCGGCGGCATCGGGGCCGCCGTCCGGCTCCGCCGCGAGGGGATCACCGACTTCGTCGTCCTGGAGCGGGCCGACTCCGTGGGCGGCGCCTGGCGCGACAACAGCTACCCCGGCTGCGCCTGCGACGTCCCCTCCCACCTCTACTCCTTCTCCTTCGCGCCCAACCCGGACTGGCCCCGGACCTTCTCCGGGCAGCGCCACATCCGCGCCTACCTGGAGCACGTCACCGACACCTTCGGGATCCGCCCGCACCTGCGGCTGAACCACGAGATGCTGAAGGCCCGCTGGGACGCGGACACCCTGCGCTGGGAGATCGAGACCAGCGGCGGCACCTTCAGCGCCGAGGTCCTCGTCGCCGCCGCCGGACCGCTCTCCGACCCCCGGATCCCCGACATCCCGGGCCTCGCCGACTTCCCCGGCAAGGTCTTCCACTCGGCCCGCTGGGACCACGACTACGACCTGCGCGGCAAGCGCGTCGCCATGGTCGGCACCGGCGCCTCCGCCATCCAGATCGTGCCCGAGATCCAGCGCGAGGTCGGCAGGCTGACCCTCTTCCAGCGCACGCCCCCGTGGGTCATGCCGCGCATGGACCGCGCGATCAGCGCCCCCGAGCGCTGGCTGCACCGGGCGCTGCCCGCCACGGCCACTCTGCGCCGGGGTGTCCTCTGGGGCATCCGCGAGCTCCAGGTCGGCGCCTTCACCAAGCACCCGGGCGAGCTGGGCCTGGTGGAGCGGCTCGCCAAGGCGAACATCGCCCGCTCCATCAAGGACCCGGAGCTGCGGGCCAAGCTGACGCCCTCGTACCGCATCGGCTGCAAGCGGATCCTGCTCTCCAACACGTACTATCCGGCGCTGGCCCAGCCCAACGTGGACGTCGTCGCCTCCGGGCTCCGCGAGGTCCGCGGCTCGACCGTGGTCGCCGCCGACGGCACCGAGACCGAGGTCGACGCGATCGTCTTCGGCACCGGCTTCCACGTCACCGACATCCCCATCGCGGAACGGGTGGTCGGCGCCGAGGGCCACACGCTCGCCGAATCCTGGAAGGACGGGGTCCAGGTGCTGCGCGGGGCCACCGCCGGCGGCTTCCCCAACCTCATGATGATCATCGGGCCGAACACCGGCCTCGGGAACTCCTCCATGATCCTCATGATCGAGTCCCAGCTGAACTACCTGGCCGACTACCTCCGCCAGCTGGCTCTGCTCACTCCCACGGGCCTCGGCGGCAGGTCCGCCCTCGCCGTCCGCCCCTCCGCAGTCGGCGCCTGGAACCGCAAGGTCCAGTCCCGCATGGAGCGGACCGTGTGGAAGGCGGGCGGCTGCGACAGCTGGTACCTCGACGCCAACGGCCGCAACACCACCCTGTGGCCCGGCACCACCGCCGAGTTCCGGCGCGAGACCCGGCAGGTCGACCTCTCCGAGTACGAGGTGATCCGCGCGCCCCTGCCCGCCCCCAAGGCCGCCCGCACCCGGAAGAAGGAGAACGCCACGTGACGCTCCACGGCCTTCCCGCGCCCCGCGCGCTCACCGCCGTCTCCGCCGACGGCACCCCGGTGCACGTCGAGGTGTACGGCCCCGAGGGCGCGCCCGCCGTGGTCCTCGCCCACGGCTGGACCTGCTCGATCGCCTTCTGGGCCGAGCAGATACAGGCCCTCGCCGCCGACCACCGGGTCATCGCCTACGACCAGCGCGGCCACGGCCGGACCCCCGCGCCCGCCGCCGGCGGCGGCACCGGCTACTCCACGACGGCGCTCGCCGACGACCTGGAGGCGGTGCTCACGGCGGCCCTCCGTCCCGGCGAGCGGGCCGTCCTGGCCGGCCACTCCATGGGCGGCATGACGATCATGGCGGCGGCCGGGCGGCCCGCCTTCCGGCAGCACGCCGCCGCCGTCCTGCTGTGCTCCACCGGGCCCTCGCGGCTGACCGCGGAGGCCACCGTCGTCCCGCTGCGGCCCGGCGGGCTGCGCAGCCGGCTGACCGCGGCCGTCCTCGGGGCGAAGGCCCCGCTCGGCCCCGTCAACGCCGTCTCGAAGAAGGTCCTGAGCTACGCGACGATGGGACCGGGCGCGGCGCCCGAGCGGGTCGAGGCCTGCGCCCGGATCGTGCACGCCTGCCCGCGCGGCGCCCGCTACGGCTGGTCGCAGGTCCTGGCCGGACTCGACCTCGAAGCGGGGCTCCGGGAGCTGCGGCTGCCGGTGGCCGTGCTCGTCGGCACCGCCGACCGGCTCACCCCGCCCGTCCACGCGCACGCGATGGCGCAGGCGCTGCCGCACTGCACGGGACTCGTCCGGCTGGCGGGCACGGGCCACATGACCCCGGTGGAGGCCCCGGAGGCCGTCACCGGGCAGATCCGCGAACTGACCCTCACGTACCTGGGCGTCAAAGAGAACGAGGAGGCAGAGGCATGAGCAGGGTGAGCCTGGAAGGACAGGTCGCGGTCGTCACCGGCGGGGCCCGCGGGGTCGGGGAGCTCCTCGCCCGCAAGCTCTCCGCGCGCGGCGCGAAGATCGCGCTCGTCGGCCTGGAGCCCGAGCAGCTGAAGGAGGTCGCCGGGCGGCTGCACACCGAGGCCGACTGGTGGCACGCCGACGTCACGGACCACGAGGCGATGGCCCGGGTCGCGGCCGAGGTGAAGGAGCGCTTCGGGAAGGTCGACATCGTCGTCGCCAACGCCGGTGTCGCGGCGGGCGGTCCGTTCGTCGACTCCGACCCGGCCGCCTGGCGGCGGGTCATCGAGGTCAACCTGATCGGCGGCGCGGTGACGGGCCGGGCGTTCCTCCCGGTCCTCATGGAGTCGCGGGGGTACTTCCTCCAGATCGCCTCGCTCGCGGCCATCACCCCGGCGCCGATGATGACGGCGTACTGCGCGTCCAAGTCGGGCGTCGAGGCCTTCGCGCACAGCCTGCGCGCCGAGGTCGCCTACAAGGGCGTGAAGGTCGGCGTCGGCTACCTCTCGTGGACCGACACGGACATGGTGCGGGGCGCGGACCAGGACGACGTGATGAAGGAGCTGCGGCAGCGGCTGCCGTGGCCCTCGAACCGCACCTACCCCCTCGGGCCGGCCGTCGACCGGATCGTCGCGGGCATCGAGCGGCGCTCCGCGCACGTGTACGCACAGTGGTGGCTGCGCGGGATGCAGTCGGTCCGCGGCTATCTGCCCGGGATGATCGCCACAGTCGGGAAGCGCGAGATGCGGCGCTTCGAGCCGCGCCTGAACTCGGTGTCCAAGGGCCTGGTGGGCGCGGGCGGCGCGGCCGACGAGCAGGCCCGCGCGGAGGGCTCCGCCGCGCGGTAGCCGTCCGTAACTGATCGAAATGCGTGGAATGTTCGCTCGTGCAAGGCTGGTCGAGCCCGAGGGGCACTTCGCCCCGACCCCCCTCACACCCCTTCGAGGAGTGACCTTTCATGGGCATGAAGGACCAGTTCAAGGACAAGACGGAGCAGCTCAAGGAGCAGGCCCGTCAGGCCGCGGGCAAGGCGAAGGACGAGGCGTCCGAGCGGGCCTCCCAGGGCCGCGGGCGCTCCGAGCAGGAGACCCGCCGGGCCCAGCAGGAGGCCCAGGACCGCATGGACATGGACTACGACGCCTGACGTCGGCCCGTCCTTGAGGAAGGCGCACCCGGGACGCCGGGTGCGCCTTCGCGCGTGGGTCAGGTGACGCTGTCGTACGGGCCGCCGCCGAAGGTCAGCGTCGCGGACTGCGCGCCGAGCATCGGGGCGCGCCAGTCGCCGGTGCCGCGGTGGAGGAACTCGCCCGTGGCACCGAAGCCGATCACGTCGGCGCGGCCGTCGCCGTCGGCGTCGCCGATGCCCACGATGTGCCGGTACGCGTTCCAGCCGCCGCCGACCTTGGTGCGGGCGGCGAAGGTGCCGTCGCCCTTGCCGAGGTAGAGCCAGAGGACGCCGTCCTTGTCACGGGCGAGGAGGTCCCCGGCGGGGGCTCCCGCGAGGTCGCCGGTGGCGGTGAGCTGGTTGTAGATGCCCCAGCCGGTGCCGATCTGCTTCCGCGCGGCGAAGGGGGCGGCGGCCGAGCCGGTGCCCTGGTACAGCCACAGGGCGCCGGCCTTGTCGGTGGCGACCAGGTCCGCCCGGCCGTCGCCGTTCAGGTCGCTGCCGCCCGCGAGCTCGGTGTACGCCTGCCAGCCGGGGCCGATCCTGCTGCGGCTGACGAAGCCGCCGCGCCCGTCGCCCTGGTAGAGCCAGAGCACACCGGCCGGGTCCCGGGCGACGAGGTCGCCGACCGTCGTGCCGGCGAGGTCGCCGGAGGCCTCGATCCGGTCGTACGCCTGCCAGCCCACACCGATTCTCAGGTGCGGGTCGGCCTGGAGCCGGGTGCCGTAGGAGGTGTCGGCGCGCCACAGACGGCCGGTGCCGTCCCGCAGGAGGACGTCGGGGGCGCCGTTGTCGTCGTAGTCGTGCGGACTGGGCGCCCGGGTCGCCGTGAAGGAGCCGGTCGCGGTCGCGGTCGGGCCGATGCCGTTGAGCGGGCGGGCCGTCAGCTCCCAGGTGTAGGCGCCGTTGTACTCGCCCTGCCAGGTGAAGGTGGTGGTCCGCCGGTCCAGCGGGTAGTCGTTGAACATCTCGGTCTCGCCGGTCCGGGTGTGCCTCAGGGTGAGGTTCACCTCGGCGTTCGGCCGGGACAGGTTCCAGGTGAACGTCGCCTTGCCGGAGTTCCGGTCGAGGTCGACCTGGGCGGGGACGTCGTTGCCGGTGATCCGCAGGTCGGTGGGCTCGTCGGTGGAGGCCTCGAAGGTGACGACCGGGGTGTTGTCGCCGTCTGCCGTGATCTTGTACATGCCCTCGCCCTGCGCGAGGCTGCCGCCCCGCGCGTGCAGGGTGCCGTCGCCGGCGGTGGCGGCGGAGGTGATGTGGTCGAGGAGCGTCACCGTCTCCTTCGTGGCCGGGTTGTACGCGGTGAGGGCGTACAGCGGGCTCGGGGCGCGGCCGGCGGAGGCGCCGGGGTCGGCGTACACCACCCAGCCGCCGACCAGCTGGACCTGGAGGGTGCCGGGCGCGTCCACGACCGGGATCTCCTGGACGGTGTCCGTGGCGCGGTCCAGGACGAAGAGCGCGGGCACCTCGCCGTTGACGCCGGTGCCCGTGGTCCAGGCGACCCGCGTCGCCGAGACGGCCTTGACGACGGCGCCCGCCGGGAGGTCGTGGACGTCCTCGACGGTGGAGGTGGCGAGGTTCAGCAGGCCCCACTTCTCCACGCCGCCCACCTTGAACCGGACCAGGGCGTCGTCGGGGGTGCCGGGGGTGACGGCGACCGAGGTCGCCCCGTCGGGCAGCCCGGCGACGGGCACGGTGCCGCTCGCCCTGGAGTGCCGGCGCAGGTCCGTGCCGACGGTGGTGAACAGGGAGTCGGCGGCCGAGCCGGCGAACGCGGGGGAGCCGGTCAGCGGGTCGAGGGCGGCCTCGTGGACCGACATGGTGGTCATGTCCCGGACCGTGGCCTTGTAGTGGTCGACGTAGACCAGGTAGTCGTTGGTCCGCGTCGAGCGCAGCCAGGTGCGGACGCCCCAGCCGGAGCCGGTGTCCTGCCCGTACCAGGCGAAGCGGCGTGAGGTGCCGTCCGCGGACTGCGTGAGGAAGCCCTTCACGCCGGCGTCGACGAGCGTGTGGCCCTTGGGGAAGAGGAAGGGGGCCGCGGCGGTCTTCGCCGTGGCCGTGGCCGGAACCGAGGGGGCGGCCGTCGCCGGGACGGTCAGCGCACCCGCACCGAGGGTCACGGCGAGGACGGTGGTGACGGCGGCGACGAGACCGCGTCGCGGCGGACGGACGTGGGACACGATGGATCCTCCCGGTGCGAGGGCGCGGGCTGCGCCCTCCACCAGGTCAGACACCCGGCGGTCCGAAAAGTTGTACGTGTCGGGGGCCGGATGTTCGTACCGTGATCTCCATGGCCGTACTTGAGCGACTCCGCCCCGACCACGCACCCGCCCTGCTCGCGTTCGAGCGGGAGAACCGTGCCTTCTTCGCCGCGCGGGTGCCCGACCGGGGGGACGCCTACTTCGTGGAGTTCGACGCCCGGCACCGGGAGCTGCTGGACGAGCAGGAGACCGGGACGATCCACTTCCACGTTCTCGTGGCGGAGGGCGGGGAGATCCTCGGGCGGTTCAACCTGGTCGACGTCGCCGACGGCTCTGCCGAACTCGGCTACCGGGTGGCCGAGCGGTCGACCGGGCGCGGAGTGGCGACGGCCGCCGTGCGGGAGCTGTGCCGGCTGGCCCGCGAGGAGTACGGGCTGAGCCGGCTGACCGCCGTCACGACCCTCGACAACGCCGGGTCGAGGGCCGTGCTCGGGCGGGTCGGGTTCGGGGCGGTCGGGAGCGTCACGCTCGACGGCGGCGCACCCGCCACCGCCTACGAGCTGGACCTGGCACTGGCCTCCTGACCGCCCGGCCTCGGCGGCAGCTTCGGGCGGGCCCGGTCCGGGAGGGACTCGTAACCCGGGGGGCTCGCCGCCGGGGTCTCGTCGAGCAGCGCGAGGGCGACGTGGACGGCGTCGTCGAGCTGGGCGTGCCGGCCCTCGGCCCAGTCGAGGGGGGTGCGCAGGACCGCGAGGTCGGGTTCGACGCCGTGGTTCTCCAGGGACCAGCCGTACTCGGGGAACCAGGCCGCGTTCATCGGCACGGTGATCTGGGTGCCGTCGCCGAGCCGGTGACGGCCCGTCATGCCGACGACCCCGCCCCAGGTGCGCTGCCCGACGACGGGGCCGAGGCCGAGGAGCTTGAAGGCGGCGGTGATCATGTCGCCGTCGGAGGAGGTCGCCTCGTCGGCGAGGGCGACGACGGGGCCGCGCGGGGCGTTGGAGGCGTAGCTGACGGGCTGGGCGTTCCTCGTGAGGTCCCAGCCCAGGATCTTGCGGGTCAGCTTCTCGATGACGAGTTCGCTGATGTTCCCGCCGGCGTTGCCGCGCACGTCGACGATGAGGGCGGGCCGGGAGACCTCCATGCGCAGGTCGCGGTTGAACTGGGCCCAGCCGGAGCCGCCCATGTCGGGGATGTGGAGGTAGCCGCAGCGTCCGCCGCTGATCTCCCGTACCACCGCGCGCCGTTTGGCGACCCAGTCCTGGTAGCGCAGGGGCCGCTCGTCGATCAGCGGGACGACGGCGACGCGGCGGGCGCGGCCCTCGCCCTCGGCGGGGGTGAAGGTGAGCTCGACGGTGGTGCCGCCGGTGCCGGAGAGCAGCGGGTACGGGCCGGCGACGGGGTCGACGGGCCGGCCGTCGACGTGGGTGAGGACGGCGCCCTCGCGGATGCCGGTGCCGGCGAGCGGGGAGCGGGCCTTGGAGTCGGAGGACTCGCCGGGGAGGATCCGCTTCACCGTCCAGCCGGCGTCCCGGGGCACGAGGTTGGCCCCGAGCAGCCCCATCGGCCGCTGGTAGTGCGGCGGGCCCTCATTGCGGCGGGCGGGGGTGACGTACGCGTGGGAGGTGCCCAGTTCGCCCATGACCTCGCGGAGCAGGTCGGCGAACTCGTCGGGGGAGGCGACCCGTTCGACGAGGGGCCGGTACTGGTCGAGGACGGCGGTCCAGTCGACGCCGCCCATGTCGGGCTCCCAGAAGTAGGCGCGGACGATCCGGCCGGCCTCGTCGAAGGCCTGCCGCCATTCGGCGCCCGGGTCGATCTCGTGGAGGATGCGCCGCAGGTCCAGGTAGACGGTGGAGTCGCCGTCGCCGGACTCGGTGGCGGGCACGGCCCGCAGGTCGCCCTCGTCGGCGACGACGAGCCGGGTGCCGTCGCCGCTGACCGAGAACCAGTCGAGGTCCTTGGCGAGTTCGCTCTTGCGGGCCTTGACGATGGAGAAGTGCTCCAGGGTCGGCTTGCCCGAGGTGTCGGTGGGGTTGGCGAAGGTCTCGCCGAGCGCGCCCGAGATGGGCCAGCGCAGCCAGACCAGGCCGCCGCCGCTGACCGGTTGCAGCGCCGAGTACTTGGAGGCGGCGACCGGGAAGGGCGTGACGCGGTCGGGGAGCCCCTCGATCTCGACGGTGACGGTGCCGTCGGCGTTCTCCGTGTCGTCGTCGGCGGGGTCGAGGCCGCCGGCGGCCGGGCGCCCGTCGGGGAGCAGCGCGAAGGGGGAGGGCGTGGCGGAGGAGAGCGGGACGAGGTAGGGGCGGCAGCCGAGGGGGAAGGACAGGTCGCCGGTGTGCACGTCGTACACCGGGTCGAAGCCGCGCCAGGACAGGAAGGCGAGGTAGCGGCCGTCGCGGGTGAAGACCGGGTTCTCGTCCTCGAAGCGGCCGTTGGTGACGTCGACGACGGTGCGGGCGCCGGGGCCGGAGATGCGGGCCATCTTGATGGAGCGCAGGGAGCGGCCGATGCCCGGGTGGGACCAGGTGAGCCAGTCGCCGTCGGGGGAGAAGGCGAGGTCGCGGACGGGGCCGTTGACGGACCGGATGAGTTCGGTGACCTCGCCGTTGGACTCCTCGGTCGCGTCGAGGAGGAGGAGCCGGCCGTCGTGGGAGGCGATCGCGAGCCGCTCGCCGTCCGGGTCGGAGACGAGTTCCTCGACGCGGCCGAGGTCGCCCGAGGCGAGCCTGCGGGGCGGCCGGTCGCCGCTGGCGCGGGGCAGGTAGGCGACCTCGACGGCGTCCTCGCCCTCGGCGTCGGTGACGTAGGCGACCTGGCCGCCGCTGCCCAGCATCTCGGGCAGCCGGACGCGGACGCCGGGGGTGTCGACGATGGTGCGGGCGGGGCCGTCGCGGTGTGTCAGCCAGTACAGGCTGCCGCGCACGGAGACGGCGGAGGCCCGGCCGGTCTCGTCGACGGAGACCGCGTCGACGTGGTGGGCGGCCGGCACCTGGTAGGAGCGGCGGCCGACGCGCTGCCCGCCGAGGCGGACCTCCAGCCTGCGGGGGCGCGAGTCGGGGGTGAGGGCGTCGACGATCCACAGGTCGCCCGCGCACTGGTAGACGACCCGGTGGCCGTCGCTCGAGGCGTGCCGGGCGTAGAAGTCGTCGTGGTCGGTGTGGCGGCGCAGGTCGGTGCCGTCGGGCCGGCAGGAGTAGAGGTTGCCGACGCCCTCGTGGTCGGAGAGGAAGGCGATCCGTCCGCCGACGGCCATGGGCGCGTCGAGGTGTCCGCCGATGTCGGGCAGGAGCCGTTCCCCGTGGAGCCAGAGGCGCCCGGTGGCGCCGCCCAGGTAGCGCTTCCAGGCGGCCGGTTCGTGCGGCGGCTTCCCGGTGAGCAGGAGGCTGCGGCGCTCGCCGTCCTGTCCGGTGACCGCGGGGTCGTCGGTGACGGCTATGTCCGAGACGGGCCCCCAGGGCAGCCGGAGGCCGGGGGAGCCGTCGGTGGGGACGGTGTAGGCCCAGGAGTAGTACGAGAAGGGCTGCCCGTGCGAGGAGACGGCGAGGATGTCGGAGCGGCCGTCCTTGTCGGGGGGCGTCCAGCCGCAGACGCGGGTGTCGGTGGATCCCCAGTGGGTGAGCCGACGGGCGGAGCCGCCGTCGACGGGGACGAGGTGGATCTCGGGGTCGAGGCTGCGCCAGTTCGTGTACGCGATGTGCCGGCCGTCCGGCGAGAAGCGCGGGTGGCCGACCCGCGTCCGGTCGACGGTGAGGCGCCAGGCCCGGCCGGGGCGGTGGCCCTCGGGGACGAGCGGGGCGAGCCACACGTCGTCCTCGGCCGCGAAGCACAGCAGGTCGTCGTGGAGGTGCGGGAACCGGAGATACGCGACGTCGTCACTCACCCGTTCATGCTTTCCGCGCGGAGGGGGTCAGGCAACTCGTACGTGTATGCGGGCGTCCTGTCCTGTGTGGCCCACGACACGTACGAAACGGTTTCGTTTCGATGAGGGCGGGGGTATCTTCGTACTGTACGAAACCGTTTCGTTCGGTCCGGAGGTACGGCATGGCCCGCAGCAGACTCACTCCCGAGCGGGAGTCCGAGCTGTACGGAGCCGTGCTCGACCTCCTCCGCGAAGTCGGCTACGACGCCCTCACCATGGACGCCGTCGCCGCCCGCACCCACTCCAGCAAGGCCACCCTCTACCGCCAGTGGGGGAGCAAGCCCGAGCTGGTCGCCCGGGCGCTGCGCGCCAACAAGCCGGCCGATCTCTCCGAGATCGACACCGGCTCCCTGCGCGGCGACTTCCACGAGCTGATGGAGCGGACCGACGACTGCCAGATGGAGAAGGACTCCGCGCTGATGCGGGGTCTGGCCCATGCCGTCCACACCAACCCCGACCTGCACCGGGCGCTGCGCGAGCTGCTCATCGAACCCGAGATGAACGGCCTCGACGAAGTGGTGCGCCGAGCGGTCCGCAGGGGCGAGGTCGACGCCGACAACCCGGCGCTGCGGCTCGTCCCCCACATGCTCATCGGTGCCTTCATCGCCCGCCCGCTGATCGACGATCAGCCGGTCGACCGCGCGTTCCTCCGCGCCTACGTCGACGCCGTCGTGCTCCCCTCACTCGGCGTCTGACCCCGCACCACCTCCACTGCTCCACCTGACGACGAACCGCTCACGCCGTCGGGCCGGCTCCCCATGCCCTGTCCGCCCCACACTGGGAGTACGCCCCCGTGGCCACGTTCCTCTACAAGCTGGGCCGCGCCGCCTTCCGGCGCCGACGGCTCGTCGCCCTCCTCTGGGTGGCGCTCCTCGCGATCGCCGGTGTCGGCGCCGCCACCGCGCCCACCGCCACCTCCAGTTCCTTCTCGATCCCCGGCACCGAGGCCCAGCGCGCCTTCGACCTGCTCGAAGAGCGCTTCCCGGGCGCCGGAGCCGACGGGGCCACCGCCCGCGTCGTCTTCAAGGCCCCCGAGGGCCAGAGGATGACCGACGCGGCGCACAAGGCCGTCGTCGAGGACACCGTCGCCGCGCTGAAGTCCGGCTCGGACCAGATCGTCCAGGTCACCGACCCGTACACCGCGAACGCCGTCTCGCAGAACGGCTCCACCGCCTACGTCTCGGTCTCCTACAAGGTCAACGCCATGGAGCTGACCGACGAGACCCGCGAGGCGCTCAAGCAGGCGGGTGAGAGCGCGCAGGGCAAGGGCCTGACCGTCGAGGTCGGCGGCGACGCCCTCCAGACCATGCCCGAGCAGGGCGCGAGCGAGGCCATCGGCATCGTCCTCGCGGGCTTCGTGCTCGTCATCACCTTCGGCTCGCTCGTCGCGGCCGGACTCCCGCTGCTCACCGCGGTCATCGGCGTCGGCATCGGCGTCTCGGCGATCACCGCGCTCGCGAACGTCCTGGACCTCGGGACCACCACCTCCACGCTCGCGTCGATGATCGGCCTCGCCGTCGGCATCGACTACGCCCTCTTCATCGTCTCCCGCTACCGCTCGGAGCTCGCCGAGGGCCGCACGAAGGAGGACGCCGCGGGCCGCGCGGTCGGCACGGCCGGCTCCGCCGTCGTCTTCGCCGGACTCACCGTGGTCATCGCCCTGGTCGGCCTGGCCGTCGTCAACATCCCGATGCTGACGAAGATGGGCTTCGCCGCCGCCGGCACGGTCGTCATCGCCGTACTGATCGCGCTCACCCTCATCCCGGCCCTGCTCGGCTTCGCCGGCGACAAGGTCGTCAGCCGCAAGCAGCGCAAGGGCACCGCCAAGGCGAGCGACAAGCCCAACGGCGGCACCCGCTGGGCCCGCTTCGTCATCCGCCGCCCGCTGATGGTGCTGATCGTCGGCGTCCTCGGCCTCGGCGCGATCGCCGTGCCCGCCGCCTCCCTGGAGATGGGCCTGCCGGACGACGGCGTCAAGCCGACCTCCACCTCCGAGCGCCGGGCGTACGACGCGCTGTCCGACGGCTTCGGCCCCGGCTTCAACGGCCCGCTGCTGGTCGTGGTGGACGGCGACAAGGCGACCGCCGACCGGACGGTCTCCACGATCAAGCGCCTCGACGGCTGGGCGGCGGTCACCCCGGCGACCCCGAACAAGGCCGGCGACGCCGCGATGATCACCGTGGTCCCGAAGGACCGGCCGTCCTCGACCGCCACCGAGGGCCTGGTCCACGACATCCGGGACGCCACCGGCGACGACGTCCTCGTCACCGGCGCCACCGCGATGAACATCGACTTCTCGCAGAAGATGAACGACGCGCTCGTGCCGTACCTGGCGCTCGTCGTCGGCCTCGCCTTCGTCCTCCTGACCCTGGTCTTCCGCTCGGTCCTCGTCCCGCTGAAGGCGGCCCTCGGCTTCCTGCTCTCGGTGGTCGCGGCCCTCGGCGCGGTCGTCGCGGTCTTCCAGTGGGGCTGGCTCGGCAGCCTCTTCGGGGTCGAGCAGACCGGCCCGATCATGTCGATGATGCCGATCTTCATGGTGGGTGTCGTCTTCGGCCTCGCGATGGACTACGAGGTCTTCCTCGTCACCCGGATGCGCGAGGCGTACGTGCACGGCGAGCGTCCCGGCGAGGCGATCGTGACCGGTTTCCGGCACAGCGCCCGGGTGGTCACCGCCGCCGCGGTGATCATGATCGCGGTCTTCTCCGGCTTCATCGGCATGGACGACCAGATGGTCAAGATGATCGGCTTCGGCCTCGCCGCCGCCGTCCTCTTCGACGCCTTCGTGGTCCGCATGGCGATCGTCCCGGCCGTCCTGGCGCTGCTCGGCCACAAGGCCTGGTGGCTGCCGAAGTGGCTGGACCGGATCCTGCCGAACGTGGACGTGGAGGGCGAGGGTCTCGCGCAGTCCACCGGTGAGGCGGGCGCCGCGAAGCCGGACCTCGTGAAGGTCTGATCCCCGGGCCGGTGCGGTCCCCCGTACGCCGTCAGCGCGTCGTCATCGACGTGCCGGCGGCGTACGTGTGCTTCAGGAAGCGGAGCAGGGCCGTCGTGTCGAACTGCACGACGGTCACCCCGTCGTGCCGGTGCAGTTCCACGACCGTCTGCACCCGGCCGCAGGGCCAGACGCCGATGTCGCCGCGGCGGGTCGGGGTGCGCATCCCCTTCTCCAGGAGCGCGCGCGGGAAGGACCACTCGACGGCGCCGGGGAAGACGAAGCGGACGGTCGCGGAGGAGTCCTCGGGGTCGTAGCGGAGGGCCACGGGGACCGGGCGGGAGAGGGGGGCGTCACTGATGATCCTCCCCTTGGCATGGTCGTCGATCACGCGGGCGTCTACGGCGGCCATGGTGACTCCTCACCTTTTGTCCTCTTGTCTCCCAATGTTCCCCTCCTTCCCTCCGTGGCGCGACGCATACGCGGACCGCACGGAGTGTGGGCGGGGTCACGTGCCCCCGTGCGCCGCCGTCCTGTGACCCATGCGCTCTTGCAAGCCCTTCGCAGGAGCGCCTTATCATTCCGGACGTGCATGTACCTGACGGATTCATCAACGCCCCCGTATCGGCCGCCGCCGGTGTCGTCGCCGCCGGCGCCGTCGCCGTCAGCCTGCGCGGGGCCCGCA
Organism: Streptomyces sp. NPDC096079; assembly: GCF_040303145.1. NCBI lineage: Bacteria > Bacillati > Actinomycetota > Actinomycetes > Kitasatosporales > Streptomycetaceae > Streptomyces > Streptomyces sp. NPDC096079. The sequence goes on along the minus strand of NZ_JBEOST010000007.1, from coordinate 163,115 downwards.
AGGAGCTCGACGAGCGGACCGCGCCGCTCGCCGGCCTCGTCGCCGCCTTCATCTTCGCCGTCCAGATGCTGAACTTCCCGGTCGCCGCCGGGACCAGCGGACACCTCCTCGGAGGTGCGCTCGCCGCGATACTCGTCGGCCCCTGGACCGGTGTCCTGTGCGTCGCCGTGGTCCTGCTCATGCAGGGCATCCTCTTCGCCGACGGCGGCCTCACCGCGCTCGGCGTGAACATCACGGTCATGGGCGTCGTCACCGTCGTCGTCGCCTACGCGCTCTTCCGCGGCCTCGTCCTCGTCCTGCCGCGCACCCGCCGCTCGGTGACGGTGGCCTCGTTCGCCGCCGCGCTCGTCTCCGTACCGGCCGCGGCCGCTGCCTTCACCCTGATCTACGCGATCGGCGGCACCACCGACGTCCCCGTCTCCAAGGTCCTCACGGCCATGGTCGGCGTGCACGTCCTCATCGGCATCGGCGAGGCCGTCATCACCATGCTGACCGTCGGCGCCGTGATCGCCGTCCGCCCCGACCTGGTGTACGGCGCCCGCGGCCTGACCGCGCCGCTCAAGCTGCGCGTCGACGGCGAACTCGTCGACGCCGCACCCGCGCCGGCCCCCGCCGCCCCGGCGGCCGGCGGCTCCCCGCGGAAGCTGTGGATCGGCGGCGTCGTCACCGCCCTCGTCCTCGCCGGCTTCGTCTCCTTCTACGCCTCCGCCAGCCCCGACGGCCTGGAGAAGGTCGCCGCCGACAAGGGCATCGACGCCAAGGTCGAGGACCACGCCGCCGCCGACTCCCCGCTCGCCGACTACGGCGTCAAGGGCATCGAGGCCCCCCGGCTCTCCGGCGGCCTCGCCGGCGTCATCGGCGTCGGCGCCACCCTCGCCGTCGGCTCCGGCGCCTTCTGGGTCGTCCGCCGCCGCAAGACCGCCGTCCAGGAGGCGTGACATGGGTGCGGGGCACGCGCACAAGCTCTACCGGCACGGGCGGTCGCCGGTCCACGGGCTGCCCCCGCACACCAAGCTCGCCGCCGTCCTCGGCTTCGTCGTGGTCGTCGTCTCGACGCCCCGCGAGGCCGTCTGGGCCTTCGCGCTGTACGCCGCGCTGCTCGCGGGCGTCGCGGCGAAGGCCCGGATCCCGGCCGGCTACCTGCTGAGGCGGCTCCTCATCGAGATCCCGTTCGTCGCCTTCGCGCTCCTCATGCCCTTCGTGGTGCCCGGCGAGCAGACCGAGGTCCTCGGGGTGTCGCTGAGCGTCCCCGGCCTGTGGGGCGCCTGGAACGTCCTCGCCAAGGGCACCCTCGGCGTCGCCGCCTCCGTGCTCCTCGCCTCCACCACCGAGCTGCGGGCCCTGATCCTCGGCCTCCAGCGGCTCAAGCTGCCGCCGCTGCTCGTCCAGATCGCCTCGTTCATGATCCGGTACGGCGACGTCATCAGCGACGAGATGCGCCGGATGTCCGTCGCCCGCCGCTCCCGCGGCTTCGAGGCGAAGGGCGTCCGTCACTGGGGCGTCCTCGCCAAGTCCGCGGGCGCGCTCTTCATCCGCTCGTACGAGCGCGGCGAACGCGTCCACCTCGCCATGGTCAGCCGCGGCTACACCGGCACCATGCCCCTCATCGACGAGGTCACGGCCACCCGCGCCCAGTGGGCGTACGCCGCCGCCCTGCCGCTCACCGCACTGCTCATCTGCCTCCTGGGATGGACCCGATGACCGCCTCTCTGGACGTCCGCGGCCTCGCGTACGCGTACCCCGACGGCCACCAGGCCCTCTTCGGTGTGGACCTGACCGTCGGGCGCGGCGAACGCGTCGCCCTCCTCGGCCCCAACGGCGCCGGCAAGACCACCCTCGTCCTCCACCTCAACGGCATCCTCACCGGCGGCGCGGGCACCGTCACCGTCGCCGGGCTGCCCGTCGGCAAGAAGCACATGGCCGAGATCCGGCGGAAGGTCGGCATCGTCTTCCAGGACCCCGACGACCAGCTGTTCATGCCGACCGTCCGCGAGGACGTGGCCTTCGGCCCGGCCGCCGCCGGGGTCCGCGGCGCCGAGCTCGACGCCGTCGTGCGGCGCGCCCTGGAGAAGGTCGGCATGGCGGACTTCGCCGACCGGCCGCCGCACCACCTCTCCTTCGGGCAGCGCCGCCGGGTCGCCGTCGCCACGGTCCTCGCCATGGAGCCGGAGATCCTCGTCCTCGACGAGCCGTCCTCCAACCTGGACCCGGCCTCGCGCCGCGAGCTCGCCGACATCCTCCGGACGCTCGACGTCACCGTCCTGATGGTCACCCACGACCTGCCGTACGCCCTGGAGCTCTGCCCCCGCTCCGTCATCCTCAGCGAGGGCGCGATCGCCGCCGACGGCCCGACCGCCGGGATCCTCGCCGACGAGGAGCTGATGGGCCGGCACCGCCTGGAGCTGCCGTTCGGCTTCGTGCCGAGCTCGGTGGCCTGAGGCCCCCGGAATCCGCCCCTCACCGGCCGCGTTGCACCATGGAGAGTCGGATCGGCGAGTGAGGAGTGGGGACGTGGACGTCCAGGGCACGGTGGCGGCGGGCTGGGAGCCGGTCAGGGACGCGTTCCTGCGCAACTTCGAGCAGCGGGGCGAGCGCGGCGCGGCCGTCGCCGTCCACCGGGACGGCGAGAAGGTCGTCGACCTGTGGGCGGGCGTGAAGGACGTCGACGGCCCCGCGCCCTGGACGGCGGACACCGCCCAGGTCGTCCGCTCGGCCACCAAGGGCGTCGCCGCCGCCGTCCCCCTGCTGCTGCACCAGCGCGGACAGCTCGACCTGGACGCCCCCGTCGCCGCGTACTGGCCCGAGTTCAAGGCCCACGGCAAGGACCGGGTGACCGTGCGGCAGCTCCTCGCGCACCGTGCCGGAGTGCCCGTCCTCGACCGGCCCCTCAGCCTCACCGAGGCCGTCGACCTGGACACCGCGACCCGCGCGATAGCCGCCCAGGCCCCCGTCTGGGAGCCCGGCACCGCCCACGGCTACCACGCCCACACCTTCAGCTGGCTGCTCTCCGGTCTCGTCCACCGGGTCACCGGCCGCACCATCGGCCGCTGGGTCGCCGAGGAGATCACCGGCCCCCTCGGCCTCGACCTGTGGATCGGCCTGCCCGCGGAGGAAGCCCACCGGGTCGGCCGCCTCGGCCCCGTCGAGGAGATCGACCCGCCCGGCGGCGCGGCCCTCAGGCTCCGCCCCAAGCGCTCCGTCACCGAGGCCTACCAGGACCCGCGGTCCCTCACCCGGCGCGCCTTCGGGGTCATCGACCCCAAGCCCGACGAGAACGACCCCGTCTACCGGTCCGCCGAACTGCCCGGCTCGGCGGGCGTCGCCACCGCCCGCGCCCTCGCCCGCTTCTACGCCGCGACCCTCGGCCCCGTCGACGGCGCCGAGCGCCTCTTCGCCCCCGCCACCCTCACCCTCGCCCGCACCGAGGAGTCCGCCGGCCCCGACCGGGTCCTGCTCGTCGGGACGCGCTTCGGCCTCGGCCACATGCTGCACGGCCCGGCCTCCCCGCTGCTCGGCCCCTCCTCGTTCGGGCACCCCGGCCGCGGCGGCTCCCTCGGCTTCGCCGACCCGGACGCCGGGATCGCCTTCGGGTACGTCACCAACGGCATGCGGAAGACGGTCACGGCCGACCCGCGCGCCCAGGCCCTCGTGCGGGCCGTCCGTGCGGTGACCGGCTGAAACAGCCCCTCGGAAGGCCGAAAAACGTTTCCTGGACGGCGACTTGACATTGTGAGCCGCAGCCGGGCAGGGCCCCGGCCACCTGGCCGATACCGTGTGCCCGCTCCACCGACCATGGAGCGGGGCGCGGGGGTGCGTGGTGATCGAGATTCCGCTGCGGCGGTCCGGATGCGGCACGGTCCGGATAGCCGACAGCCGGCTCTGGGAGACGTACGGCAGCATCGGGCTGCTCTCGACCCGGCGCGGGCTCGCGCCCTGGCCGTACACCGGCTGGGACCGGATGGCCCGCCGCTCGCTGACCCGGGCCGAGGTGACCATCCCGGGCTGGCTCGTCGCCCTGTACCGCGCCCGCGGGGGCACCCTCCCGTCCTTCCTCCTCGTCGTCCCCCGCCCGTCCCGGGGCGACCTCACGGCCGACCTCGCCGCGCTCGCCGCCGTCCCGCCCGCCCGCGTCCGCGAGGAGCTGGAGCAGTGGTTCCCGGGCGGCGTCCCCGCCGAGGTCCGCCCCCTGTACGAGGACCCGCGCGCCCGCCTCGCCGAGCTCGCCGACTTCGTGCCCCGGTACTGGCGCGCCGCCCTGGCCCCGTACGGGGCACCCCTGCGGATCGCCACCGAGGAGGACATCCTGCTGCGCGCCCGGATCCTCGCCACGCAGGGCCCGGAGCGGCTCCTCGGCTCCCTGCGCGGGCGGCGGCTCTCACGGCACGGCGACGTCCTGCGGCTGCACGGCACCGCCGCGAGCTGCCGGACCGCGGTGCCGGACGTCTCCCGGCTGGTCCTCGTCCCCCTGGTCTTCGGCCGGGGCGCCTCGTACACGGCGTCCGCGCCCGACGGCACCACGGCCGTCGCCTACCAGGCCGAGGGCGCCGCCGTGCTCCTCGGGGAGGCCCGGCCGCCGGGCCGGACCGCCGCCGGCGAGCCCGCGCGCGGGGACCGTCTGGAGATCCTGCTCGGCCGCAGCCGGGCCGGCGTCGTCCGCGGCCTCGTCGCCCCCACCACCACCTCGGACCTCGCCGCGGCGCTGGGCCTCGCCCCGAGCACGGTCTCCGAGCACCTCACCGCCCTGGTCGCCGCGGGCGTGGTGCGACGGCGCCGGGAGGGCGTCCGCGTGCTGTACGAGCTGGACGCCCCGGGTGTCGCACTGCTCCGGCACATGGACAACAGGCGTAGGGTCAACGCGCCGGATGCATCAACCAGTTGAAAGCGGGAGGAACCGAATGACCACGGACGGCACGGGCGTTGTGCACGACACCTACGAGAAGCTGCTCGCCCTGCTCGGCGAACGCGGCGCGGAGTACCGGGTGATCGAGCACGCCCCGGAGGGCGCCACCGAGGCGGTCAGCGCCCTGCGCGGGCACGCGCTCGACCGGGCGGCCAAGTGCATCATCGCCATGGTGAAGATCGGCAAGAAGGAGAAGCGCTTCGCGCTCGTCGTCGTGCCCGGCGACCGGCGCATCGACCTGAACGCCGTGAAGGCGCTGTACGGCGGCACGTACGTCTCCTTCGCCTCCCCGGAGATCGCGGAGGAGCTCGCCGGCTCGCCGAGCGGCACGATCCTCCCGTTCGCCTTCGACGAGCGCCTCGACCTGATCGTGGACCCGGACCTGCTGGTCCACCCGGAGTTCTTCTTCAACGCGGCCCGGCTCGACCGCTCCCTCGCCCTGTCGGCCGAGGACTACCGGACGATCGCCGAACCGCGCGTCGAGCGCGTCTCCACCGTCTGAGGTCCGCTCACGCCACGGACGGGGTGAGCGCGAGCACCATCCCGAGCCCGACGAGGATCGTCCCGATGACCTTGTTGAGCACGCTCTGCCGCTGCAGCAGCCGGGAGCGCAGGGACTGGTTGGAGAAGAGCACCGCGGCCAGCGCGAACCAGACCAGGTGCGCGAGCGACATGAACAGGCCGTAGCCGACCTGCTGGAAGACCGGGGTGTCGGCGCTGACGACCTGGGTGTACGTGCTCAGCACGAAGAGCATGGTCTTCGGGTTGAGCGCGTTCGTCAGGAAGCCGGTGCGCAGCGCCCCCGCCTTCGACAGGCCGGCGTCGCTCGACAGGTCGATGTCCACCTGCGCCTTGGTGACGAAGGTCTTGTACCCGATGTACACCAGGTACGCGGCGCCGATCAGTTTCATCGCGGTGAAAAGCATCGGGGTCCTGGTCACCAGAAGGCCCACGCCCAGCATGGTGTAGGTGACATGGACGAGAACGCCCAGGGAAATTCCGACGGCAGCGAGAACGCCGGCGGTCCGCCCGTACAAATAGCTGTTCCGGACGGTCATCGCGAAGTCCGCACCGGGACTGATGACTGCCAGAATGGTGATGACCGCTACGGCGATTAGCTGACCCATTTTCCCGTCTTCCCACTCGCGTCGTGAAAGGGCGCGGGGGCGCCGTCGTGGCCGCCCCCGCGCCGAACCGTCCTCCGGGTCCCTACGGCTTGTGACGGTAGGTGATCACCAGCACGTCGCGCGAGGCCGGGGCGGCGGGATCCACCTGCTCGATGGGCGTGACGCCGTGGTAGACCCGCTCGTCGTTGACGAGCGCCACGTCGAGCGGGTCGGTGAGGGAGAACTTCTCCACCGGCTGCTTGTCCAGGTTGAAGACCGTGCTCTCGCCGCCGATGGCGTTCGAGCGGCCGACCATCGCCATCAGGACGAAGGTGACGCCGTCGCGGTGGACGCCCTCGGGGGTCGGCAGGCCGACCTCCTCGCCGTTCACCTCGATGCGGAACTGGTGGGCCTCGATGTGCCAGCCCGAGTAGGGGGCGAGGCGGCCGAAGATGTCGCAGCCCAGCGTCAGCAGGCCGTCCATCGTGCGGCCGCGCAGGATCTGGTCCTCGAAGGGCTCGTAGTGGCGGGCCACGCCGCCGTTGAGGTTGTTGTAGTCGAGGCCCTGGTAGTGCGGCTGGTGCGCCTCGACGACGTAGTCGGCGCTCGACCGGGGCGCGCTCAGCGTCGCGTGCCGGCGGCGGCGGTAGCGCCCGCCGTCCGCCATGTAGCCGTCGAGCGGCATGCGGTTCCAGCTGTCGCGGAACGGCTCCAGGTCGTCGAGCGCGGTCTCGGAGCGCCGGAGGAGGAGCGACTTCACCTTGTCGCCGGAGATCAGGTCGAAGCTCCGGGAGGAAAGGGATTCGCAGATCTCCTCGACACCGGACTCGTACGACTCGGACGTCTGCTGCTGGGCAGCCATTTTCTTCCCCCTGGGTCAAAAGGTGATCGTCGGCAGATCGATCGTGTTATTGGGGCGGGGTGCGTGTCAAAGCCTTTCGGCCCTGGCCGAATGGTCGCGACTTCGCGTTCTCTGGCCATTCGTCCATGAATTCCGTGAACAATGTGTTGCGAAAACGTTTCGCGGGATGCTGGGATCGGCCCATGGATCTCAGGACACGCTTCGAGGGGTACGCGGCACTGGTCACCGGCGCGGCGCGCGGCATCGGCGCCGCCACCGCCGCGCGGCTGGCGGCGGAGGGCGCGCGGGTCCTCGTCACCGACATCGACGAGGCCGCCGCCCGTGAGACGGCGGACCGGATCCCCGGCGCGGTCGCCCTCCGCTGTGACGTCGGCGACCAGGACTCCGTGGACGCGGCCGTCGCCCACGCGGTGAAGGCCTTCGGCGGCCTGGACGTCCTCGTCAACAACGCGCTCGCCCCCGTCGCCGCCGACCGCGACCGCTTCGAGGACGAACCCGACGAGGGCTGGGCCGGGCAGCTCGGCGTCACCCTGATGGGCGCCGTCCGCTGCTCCCGGGCGGCCCTGCCGCACCTCGCGGCGGCCGGCGGGCGCGGGGCCGTCGTCACGATCGGCTCGGTCAACGCGGAGGCGGACTTCGGGGGCCACGCGTACAGCGCCGCCAAGGCGGGCCTGGCGTCGCTGACGCGCACCCTGGCCGGCGACGCGGCGCCGCGCGGGGTCCGGGTCAACCAGATCAACCCGGGCACGATCGCCACCGAGGCCTGGGCGGGCCGCGAGACCGACCTGGCGGCCCTGGCCGCCCGCGTCTACCCCCTGGGCCGCGTCGGCACCCCGGAGGACGTGGCGGCGGCGGTGGCGTTCCTGGCCTCCACGGACGCCTCCTGGATCACGGGCACGACCCTCCGCGTCGACGGCGGACTCCTGGCGGTGAACACCCACTTCGCGGAGGTGCTCGGGGACGGGTGAGGCCGGTCCGGCCCTACCCGGCGTGCAGCATCAGCCCGATCCCCACCACCATCAGGCCCGCCGCCGCGACCCTCGGGGCGCCGAAGCGTTCCTTGAAGAAGAGGGCGCCGATGGCCGCGCCCACGATGATCGAGGACTCGCGCAGGGCGGCGATCGGGGCCAGCGGGGCCTTCGTCTGGGCCCAGAGGACGAGGGCGTACGCCGCGACCGAGAGGGCCGCGCCGAGCAGGCCCCGGGCCGCGTACGGGCGGAGCTCGGGGAGCAGGGCCGCGCGACGGGTCCACAGGGCGTACGCCGGGATCGCGAGGCCCTCCAGGACCATCAGCCACCCGATGTAGCCCAGCGGGGTGCCGGAGGCGCGGACGCCGACGCCGTCGACGACCGTGTACAGCGCGATCGCCAGGCCCGTCCCGCCCGCGGCGAGCAGTGCGGGCCAGTGCGGGCGGGCGTCCTTGCCCCGGATGCCCCACAGCGCGAGGCCCGTCAGGCCGGCGCAGGCCACGGCCACCCCGAGGAGCTGCCGGCCGTCCGGCACCTCGTGCAGGAAGACCGCCGCGAGGAAGGTCACGACGAGCGGGGCCGTCCCGCGGGCGATCGGGTACATCTGCCCGAAGTCGCCGAGCGTGAACGACCGCATGAGCAGCGCCATGTAGCCCACGTGCAGCAGCGCCGAGACGATCAGGTACGGCCAGGCCCCGGCTGCCGGCAGCGGCGCGAAGCAGGCCAGGGCGAGACCGACGAGCGCCCCGCCGCCGGAGATCAGGGTGAAGGAGAGCAGCTGGTCCCTGACGCCGTGCGCCATCGCGTTCCAGCCGGCGTGCGTGACGGCCGCGACCAGGACCGCGAGCGTGACGAGTGGCGTCACCTCGCGGTCTCGCGGACGTCCACCAGAGTGCCGCCGGCGTGCGCGACCAGCGTCTTCGGGTCCAGGGCGAAGACCGTGTGCGGGGTGCCGGCCGCCGCCCACACCACCTCGTGGTCGAGGACGCCCCGGTCGGCGAGGACCCGCGTCCGGGTGCGGTGCCCGAACGGCGGCACGCCCCCGATCGCGTACCCCGTCGTCTCCCGGACCACCCGCGCGTCCGCCCGGGTCACCTTCGCGGCGCCCAGCTCCTGCCGTACGCGCTCGACGTCCACCCGGGAGGCGCCGTCCATCAGGACGAGGACGGGCACCCCGTCGGCCGCGAAGATCAGCGACTTCACGATCTCGGCGACCTCGCAGCCGATGGCGTCGGCGGCCTGCTGCGCGGTGCGGGTCTCGTCCGGGAAGCGGCGGATCTCGACGTCGAGACCCAACTCCCCGAGGGCGGCGGCGAACTGGGGGTGGGCGGCGGATGCGGTGTCCTCGTCGGTCGTCATGGCCCGCACGCTAGCGGTCGGTGTACGGGCCACGCGACAGGGTTCCGGTGGGCGGTCACCCCGCCTTGAGGACCCGCGCGACGACCTGGCCCGCCGCGTCGCCGCCGTGGCCGCCGGCCTGGACGACGGCCGCCGCCGCGAGGTCGCCCGAGTAGCCGGTGAACCAGCTGTTGGACGTGGTCTGGCCGTCGACCTCGGCGGAGCCGGTCTTGGCGCCCTTGGGGGAGGGGACTCCGGCCATGGCGTCCGTAGCGGTGCCGTTCGTCGCCGCCGCCCGCATCATCAGCTTCAGCCCCGAGGCGACGTCGCCGGGGAGCGGCTCGGCCTCGGCGAAGTCGCGGTCGTCGAGGTCCCTCGCCACCAGGTACGGCTGGAGGAAGCGGCCGTTCTCCACGGTCGCGGAGAGCGAGGCGACGTTCAGCGCGCTCATCGTGATCTTGCCCTGGCCGATGTACGAGGCGGGCGTCTCGCTCCCGGCGGACTCGGGCACGGAGCCGTCCCAGGCCCCGACCCCGACGTTCCACTCCTGCCCGATGCCGAACCAGCGCCGGGCGGTGGTGCCGAGGGCGGTGTCCGCGACGCCCTTGTCGCTGAGGGTGCTGATCGCCTTGATGAAGGCGGTGTTGCAGGAGCGGCGGAAGGCGTCGGTGAGGGTGCCGCCCGTGATGTGGAAGTCCTTGAGGTTGTGGAAGGTCCTGCCCCGCGATAGCACGTCGGGCGGACACTCCACGGTGCTGCCCGGCCGGGCCACACCGTGCTCCATGATCATCGCCGCCGTGACGATCTTCATCGTCGAGCCCGGCGCCTGCTGCCCCTGGAAGGCGGTGTTGAACTCGGTGGCCGGGTTGTTGGCGACGGCCCGGATCGCCCCCGTCGACGGCTCGATCGCGGCCACCGAGGCGTGCCCGAACCCCTTCACCGCCTTCTCGGCCGCCGCCTGCACGTCCGCGTCGATCGTGGTCCTCAAGGTGCCCGGCTTCCCCTTCCGCAGGACGAGGAGCGGGGTGTCGGCGAGGTTCTCGCTGCCGGAGTCGATCCAGGTCTCGACGCCGGGGGTGCCGTCGACCCTCGTCGCGTACCGCTTGCGCAGCTCGGCCAGGACCGGCCGGAGCGAGGGGTACTTCTCCGCCGTCAGCTCCACGCCGTCGTGGTCGACGGCCTTCACCTCGGCGGTCTTCGCGAGGCCGGTCCGCAGGGTGCCGGCGGCGGTCAGCTTCGGATGGAGGACGCCCGGCCGCCACTTCACGAGCGGGCGGCCGGTGGTCTCGCCGCGGACCACGGTCAGCGCGGAGGCGTACGACCACTCCTTGGACACGTCCTCGTACGTGAGCGTCGCCTTCACGGTGAACGGCACCGTCGCCCCGACGGGCGTCCCGGGCGTGATCACCGCCTTCGAGACCTTCGCGTCCTCGCGGTACGCGGCGACCGCGGATCCCGCCGTGACCGGGTCGTTCGTCAACTGGCCCGCCCGCTCCGGCTCCCCGGCGGCCCAGGCGGCCAGGAAGTCCCTCGCGGTGGCCGTGACCTCCTCGGGCGTGACGGGCCCCGTCTTCGGCGCGGCCTCGGAACGGGTCCCGACCTCACCGCCGGTGACCCCGCTCCAGAGGTTGTAACCCCCGTACCCGACCCCGCCCGCCACGACGACGAACACGCCGCCGACGATCGCGACCTTGACCCCGCTGCGCATGCCGCGCTCCCCTCCCCAGGTGGACCGACGAGTCAAGCAGTCGCGGCGTTCGCATGTCGAGCACCTTCCGCCACATCCGTCAGACGCGGCCGAACCCCGCTACACCCAGGTGTCGAGCCACATCCGGGCCCGCCACTGGTCCAGCGGAATCGGGGTCCCGGTGTAGATGGGCCAGAAGTAGATGAAATTCCAGACGATGAGCAGGACGAGACATCCCGCCGCCACCGCGCCGAAAGTCCGGCGTCTTTCCGATGAACCGCGGGGGCCGATGAGCGCGCCCAGCATCATGGCCACCGCCAGGCACAGGAAAGGCACGAAGACGACCGCGTAGAAAAGGAAGATGGTGCGTTCCTGGTAAAGGAACCAGGGGAGCCAGCCGGCCGCGATGCCGCAGGCGATCGCGCCCGCGCGCCAGTCGCGGCGGAAGGCCCAGCGCCACAGGACGTACAGGATCGCGAAGCAGGCCGCCCACCACAGGAGCGGGGTGCCGAGGGCCAGGACCTCCTGGGCGCACTTCTCGGTCGCGGTCGCCGGGCAGCCGTTGGTGCCGGGGGCGGGGGACTCGTAGAAGTAGGAGACCGGGCGGCCGAGGACGATCCACGACCAGGGGTTCGACTGGTAGGTGTGCGGCGAGGTGAGGCCGACGTGGAAGGTGTACACCTCGGACTCGTAGTGCCACAGGCTCCGCAGCCAGTCCGGCAGCCAGCCCCAGGTGCCGCCGCCGACCGCCTTGTCGTGGTCCTCGGCCCAGTGCCGGAAGTAGCCGTTGTCGGTGGCCAGCCAGCCCGACCACGTCGCCAGGTACGTGCCGATCGCCACCGGCACCACCGACACGAACGCCGGGACCAGGTCCTTCCTGATCACCGCGGCGTACGGACGGACGGCGCCTGCCGTGCGGCGGCCGCCGACGTCCCACAGGACGGTGAGCAGGCCGAACGCGACCATCACGTACAGGCCGTTCCACTTGGTCGCCGCCGCGAGGCCCAGGGACACACCGGCCGCGATCCGCCACGGCCGCCAGCCCAGGCGCAGGGTCTCCGCGACCTCCGCGTCCGGGCGCAGCACGCCCTCCTCGTCCTCCGGCAGCGCCGCGGCGAGCCGCGCCCGGGTCCGGTCCCGGTCCAGGACCAGGCAGCCGAAGGCGGCCAGCACGAAGAACATCAGCACCTGGTCGAGCAGCGCGGTGCGGCTCATCACGAAGTGCAGCCCGTCGACGGCCAGCAGCAGACCCGCCAGGCAGCCCAGGAACGTCGAGCGGAAGAGGCGGCGGCCGATGCGGCACAGCATCAGCACGGACAGCGTGCCGAGGAGCGCCACCATGAAGCGCCAGCCGAAGGGCTCGAAGCCGAAGAGCTTCTCGCCGACGCCGATCACCCATTTGCCCATCGGCGGGTGGACGACGTACCCGGGGTCGGTCGGCACCAGGACCGAGCCGGGGTCGGCGAGGATCGTCTTGTCGATGTCCTTCGGCCAGGCCCCCTCGTACCCCTGGTTGATCAGGGCCCAGGAGTCCTTGGCGTAGTACGTCTCGTCGAATATCACCGCGTGCGGCCTGCCCAGGTTCCAGAACCGCAGCAGGCCCGCGACGGCCGTGACCAGGAGCGGACCGCCCCAGGCCAGCAGCCGCCACAGCCGCTCCGCGCCGCCGGGGCCGATGCCGAGCAGCGACCAGGTCCGTGCGGAGGGCCGGGTGTACGGGGGGACGAGCCGCTCGCGCAGCCCGATGGGCGCGGCGTCCGGGGCGGGCGGCGCGTAGCCGAAGCGCCGCAGCCTTCGCTGCCAGGAAGAGGGCTCTGCCACGGGCGCCGCCATGGGGTGCTGGCCCTCCAGGGCCTCGGGTGCGGTACTGGTCACCGCGCCATCGTAGGGAACGCGCCTGTGCGCGTCGCCTGTCCGGGCTGGGAGGATGTCCCGTGTGACAGGAACGCTGGTACTCGCAGGGACCCCCATCGGCGACATCGCGGACGCCCCGCCCCGCCTCTCCGCCGAGCTGGAGCGCGCCGACATCGTGGCCGCCGAGGACACCCGGAGGCTGCGCGGCCTCACCCGGGCGCTCGGCATCCACACCACGGGCCGGGTCGTCTCGTACTTCGAGGGCAACGAGTCCGCCCGGACGCCGGAGCTGGTCGAGGCGCTGGCCGGCGGCGCGCGGGTGCTCCTCGTGACGGACGCGGGGATGCCGTCCGTGTCGGACCCCGGCTACCGGCTGGTCGCCGCCGCCGTCGAGCAGGACATCAAGGTGACGGCCGTCCCCGGCCCGTCCGCCGTGCTCACCGCGCTCGCCCTGTCCGGTCTCCCCGTGGACCGCTTCTGCTTCGAGGGCTTCCTGCCGAGGAAGGCCGGCGAGCGTCTCGGCCGTCTCCGCGAGGTCGCGGACGAGCGGCGGACCCTCGTCTACTTCGAGGCCCCGCACCGGCTGGACGACACGCTCGCCGCGATGGCCGAGGTGTTCGGTGCCGAGCGCCGGGCCGCCGTCTGCCGCGAGCTGACGAAGACGTACGAGGAGGTGAAGCGGGGCCCGCTGGGCGTGCTCGCGGAGTGGGCGAAGGACGGCGTGCGCGGCGAGATCACCGTCGTCGTCGAGGGCGCCCCGGAGACCGGCCCCGCCGAGCTCGACGCGGAGGAGCTGGTGCGCAGGGTGCGGGTGCGCGAGGAGGCGGGGGAGCGCCGCAAGGAGGCGATCGCCGCCGTCGCGGCGGAGGCGGGACTTCCCAAGCGGGAGGTGTTCGATGCCGTGGTCGCGGCAAAGAACGCGGACGCGTCAGGCCCCGGAAAGGGTAAAGGACTAATCTGAAAGGCAAAGCCGAACCCGGCGCCGGGACTCTTTCCAGGGCGCTTGGCAAGGGAAGAGCCAAAAGCCTTCCATGGTTCTTCCGCCGCTGATGCGCTCCGGCCCGAAAAGGCGTCCACTGATCAGTGGAGAGGAGCTGGCATGAGCGAGATCACCGGCACCGGCATATCCGTCGCCCATGAGGCGTACGCCTTCGCCTGCATGCGCTGTGGATACGGCTGGGAGCAGGCGTACGACATCGAGCACCACGTCGACGCCGCCGGCCAGGAATTCGTCGTCTACAAGGCCGACGGGGAGCGGGTACCGTCCCCGCTGTCCAGCCCCACCTGCATGAACTGCGGCGGTCACGTCGTCCGCATCATGCGCGCGGGGCAGGTGTCGTCGGTGCTCGACCTGATCGCCGCGACCGAGAAGCACCACCACGGGGCGAGGGCGACGAAGCCCGTCTCGCCGGCCGGGCCCATCGGCCAGGAGCTGACCGAGGACACTCCGGAGGAGCCGCCGGTGCCGCACCACTGGCACCTGTCGGACCTCCTTCACCCGTTCAGGCGCCACCAGTAGTCCGCCGGTCACCCTTCCGGCGCCACCCGTAGGTCACCGGTACGTCACCGGTGACCCCGCGCGGCGGCACTCGTGGCCCTCGTACGATCGGGGCCATGAGTGCCAAGGACGCCCCGCCGCCGCTGCCCGAACCCCTCCTCGTGGAGGTCGCGGACTCGCACACCCACATGGACCTGCAGTCCGGGACCGTCGAGGAGGCCCTGATCAAGGCCGCCGCCGTCGGCGTGACCACGGTCGTCCAGGTCGGCTGCGACGTGAAGGGCTCGCAGTGGGCCGCCGACACGGCCGCCGCCCACGCGAACGTGCACGCCGCCGTCGCCCTGCATCCGAACGAGGCGCCCCGGATCGTGCTCGGCGATCCTGACGGCTGGTCCCGCCAGGGCGCCCGGCAGGGCGGCGGCGACGCGGCCCTCGACGACGCCCTCGCCGAGATCGACCGGCTCGCCGCCCTGCCGCACGTCCGAGGCGTCGGCGAGACCGGCCTCGACTTCTTCCGCACGGGACCGGAGGGCATCGCCGCGCAGGAGCGTTCCTTCCGCGCCCACATCGAGATCGCCAAGCGGCACGGCAAGGCGCTCGTCATCCACGACCGCGAGGCCCACGCCGACGTGCTGCGCGTCCTCGACGAGGAGGGCGCCCCCGAGCGGACCGTCTTCCACTGCTACTCCGGCGACGCCGCCATGGCGGAGATCTGCGCCGCCAAGGGCTACTACATGTCCTTCGCGGGCAACGTCACCTTCAAGAACGCCCAGCACCTGCGGGACGCGCTCGCCGTCGCCCCGCTGGAGCTCGTCCTCGTCGAGACCGACGCCCCGTTCCTCACGCCCGCCCCCTTCCGGGGCCGCCCGAACGCCCCGTACCTCATCCCGGTCACCGTCCGGGCCATGGCCGAGGTCCGCGGCATCGGGGAGAACGACCTGGCCGGGGCGATCGCCGTGAACACGGCCCGCGCCTTCGACTACTGAACATAACGGTTACGCATCGTAGCCGGGTCGATCGGCGGAGTGACGACGGTCGGGGCTAGGGTCCCGGCCTCGTGAGCACTTCCCAGGGCAGTCACCGAGCCGGACGGCGGGGCGCGGCCGCGACCCTGCCCGTACACGAGCAGCCGACGCAGACGGCGCCCCTCGTCGTGCCCGAGGCCGCCACCGTCCCCGGACAGGGCTCCCGCGCCGGAGCCCGCCGGGCCGCCCGCCGCCGGAAGGCGTCCGGCGGCACGGGCGAGGGCCTGCGGCGCCTCGTCCCGCAGGCCCTCGTCGTCGCCTTCCTGGCCGGCGGCACCAGCGCCTTCGTCGCCGACGACAAGTCCGTCGAGCTGTCCGTCGACGGCGTCCCGCGCACCCTCCACACCTTCGCCGACGACGTCCGCGAGCTCCTCGCCGACGAGGGCGTCGCCGTCGGCGACCACGACATCGTGGCCCCCGCCCCCGGCGAGGCCCTGGTCAGCGGCGCCGAGGTCGTCGTCCGGTACGGGCGGCCGGTCGCCCTCACCCTCGACGGGCAGCGCCGCCAGGTGTGGACGACCGCCGAGACCGTCGAGGGGGCGCTGCGCCAGCTCGGGGTGCGCGCGGAGGGCGCCTATCTGTCGGCGTCCCGCGGCGCCGCGATCTCCCGCCAGGGCCTCGCCCTCGACGTGCGCACCGAGCGGGCCGTCACCTTCCTGGCCGACGGACGGGAGCGGACGGTCCGCACGAACGCGGCCACCGTCCGGGAGGCCCTCGCCGAGGCCGGGATCACCCTGTCGGGACAGGACACCACCTCGGTGCCCGCCGACTCCTTCCCCCGCGACGGACAGACGGTGAACGTGCTGCGGATCACCGGCTCCCGGCAGGTGCGGGAGGAGTCCGTCCCGTATGCCGTCGAGCGCGTCCGCGACCCCGGGATCTTCGCCGGCACCGAGGTCGTCGAACGGCAGGGCGTCCCGGGCGTCCGCCGCGTCACGTACAGCCTGCGCACGGTCAACGGCGTCAGGCAGCGGCCGCGCAGGACCGGCGAGGAGATCGTCCGCGAGCCCGTCAGCCGCACGGTCCGGGTCGGCACCCGGCCGCTGCCCACCTCCGTCGCCGGCGCCGACGGCCTCGACTGGGGCGCCCTGGCCGCCTGCGAGTCCGGCGGCCGTCCGAACGCGGTCGACCCCTCGGGGACGTACGGCGGGCTCTACCAGTTCGACCCCGGCACCTGGCGGTCCCTCGGCGGCAGCGGCACCGCGCAGAACGCGTCCGCCGCCGAGCAGACCTTCCGCGCGAAGAAGCTGTACGTGCAGCGGGGCGCGAGCCCCTGGCCGCACTGCGGGCGGCGGCTCTACCGCTGAGGGGCCGCACCGGTGAGGCGTAGGTCCGCCCCACCGGGGCCCCGTAGGCTGTACCGGTGAGCACCACCACCGGCCCCGAAAGCCCCGACGCCCTCCTCGGCCCCGCCGACATCCGTGAGCTGGCCGCCGCCCTCGGCGTGCGCCCCACGAAGCAGAAGGGCCAGAACTTCGTCATCGACGCCAACACCGTCCGGCGGATCGTCCGCACGGCCGAGGTGCGGCCCGAGGACGTGGTCGTGGAGGTGGGCCCGGGACTCGGCTCCCTCACCCTGGCCCTCCTGGAGGCCGCCGACCGCGTGACGGCCGTCGAGATCGACGACGTGCTCGCCGCCGCGCTGCCCGCCACGATCGCCGCCCGCATGCCGGCCCGCGCCGACCGCTTCGCGCTCGTGCACTCCGACGCGATGCTGGTCGAGGAGCTGCCGGGCCCGCCGCCGACCGCCCTCGTGGCGAACCTTCCGTACAACGTGGCGGTGCCCGTCCTGCTGCACATGCTGGAGCGGTTCCCGACCATCGAGCGGACCCTCGTCATGGTCCAGGCCGAGGTCGCCGACCGGCTCGCCGCGAAGCCCGGGAACAAGGTCTACGGCGTCCCCTCCGTCAAGGCCAACTGGTACGCGGAGGTCAAGCGCGCCGGGGCCATCGGCCGCAACGTGTTCTGGCCCGCGCCGAACGTGGACTCCGGGCTCGTGTCCCTGGTGCGCCGCACCGAGCCCCTCGCGACCACCGCCACCCGGCGGGAGGTCTTCGCGGTCGTCGACGCGGCCTTCGCGCAGCGCCGCAAGACCCTGCGCGCGGCCCTCGCGACCTGGGCCGGTTCGCCGGCGGCGGCGGAGGAGGCCCTGGTGAAGGCCGGGATCTCGCCGCAGGCACGGGGCGAGTCGCTGACGGTGGAGGAGTTCGCGCGGATCGCGGAGAACAAGCAGGAGGCGGAGCAGCGGTGAGCGTGACCGTACGTGTCCCGGCCAAGGTCAACGTCCAGCTCGCGGTCGGCGCGGCCCGCCCCGACGGCTTCCACGACCTGGCGAACGTCTTCCTCGCCGTCTCCCTGTACGACGAGGTCACGGCGGCGCCCGCCGACGGGCTGACGATCACCTGCGAGGGCCCCGACGCCGACAAGGTGCCGCTGGACCGCACCAACCTCGCCGCGCGCGCCGCCGAGCTGCTCGCCGCCCGGCACGGCATCTCGCCGGACGTGCACCTGCACATCAAGAAGGACATCCCGGTCGCCGGCGGCATGGCGGGCGGAAGCGCGGACGGCGCGGGCGCGCTGCTCGCCTGCGACGAGCTGTGGGGTCTCGGGACGCCCCGTGAGGTGCTCCTGGAGATCTGCGCCGAGCTCGGCTCGGACGTGCCGTTCAGCCTGGTCGGCGGCGCGGCGCTCGGCACCGGGCGCGGCGAGAGGCTGACGGCGCTGCCGGTCGGGGGCACCTTCCACTGGGTGTTCGCCGTCGCCGACGGCGGGCTGTCGACCCCGGCCGTGTACGGGGAGTTCGACCGGCTCGCCGAGGGCGTCGAGGTCCCCGAGCCGGCCGCGTCCCCGGCACTCCTGGACGCCCTGGCGAGCGGTGACACCACCGCCCTCGCCGCGACCCTCGCCAACGACCTCCAGGCCGCGGCGCTGTCGCTGCGGCCCTCGCTCGCCGCGACCCTGGCGGCCGGCACCGAGGCGGGCGCGCTGGCCGCGCTGGTCTCCGGCTCGGGGCCGACGACGGCGTTCCTGGTGAAGGACGCGGAGGCGGCGGAGACGGTCGCCGCCGCCCTCGTCGCCTCCGGCACCTGCCGCACGGCCCGCACGACGACGTCCCCGGCGCCGGGCGCGGCCGTCCTCTAGAGCGTGTGCGTCTAGAGCTTGTTCTTCGAGATCCGCGCCAGGAGCAGGTTCGGGTCCGGGTCCGGGGTGGTGAAGTAGGCCGCGCTGGGAACGTAGACGGACTTGGCGCGCACCGCCGCGGACGTCGGGTTGTCGAGGCCGTCCGCCGCCGTGAGGACGGGCTTGTGGGTGCCGTCGGGCCGTACGAGTTCCAGCGTGTCGTCCATGATCAGCGCGGCGAGGACCGTGTCGCCGTGTCCGGTGAAGGCGAAGTCGTCGATGAAGTTCAGCCCGGTCGCCCGGGTCTCGATCGGGCCGGCGGTCCGGTCCTCCCGGACGGGGATGCGCAGCAGGGTCGACTGGGCGGTGTTGGACACCCACACGGCTCCGTGGTGGACCTTGAGGCCGTTGGCGCCGAAGGGGATCTCGACGGTGGGTTCGAGCGCGGCCCCGGTGGCCCACACCGTGGGCTCGCCGCCGGTCACCGGCAGGCTCCACACCCTGCCGAGGCCCGTGTCGGCCGCGTAGAGGGTGTCGCACTTCTCGTCGAGGGCGAGCCCGTTGGGGAAGGAGTCCGCCGGGAAGAAGCCGATCTGCTCCGGCGCGCCCCCGCCGGGCGCGATGCGCCAGACGCCCGTCTCCTTCGTGCCGGTGACGTAGTTGACGTACAGCGTGCCGTCGTGGGCGCGGGCGATCCCGGAGGCGACGGGCCCTCCGACGGGCGAGTGCCCGCCCGGCACGTCGGGCAGGGTGGCGACGGGCGTCGTGACGCCCTGCCGGGTGACGCGGACGACCCTGTGGGCGAAGGCGAAGGTCAGGTCGGCGGAACCGTCGGGCTCCAGCGCGATGTTCTCCGGCGTCTCGCCGGCGGCGAAGTCGAAGTGGGCGACGACGCGGGGATCGGTGACGGCCGGATCGCCGGCCGACGCGGGGCCGGCGGCGAGGGCGCCGAGGGCGGCGGTGGCGGTCACGACGGCGGCCAGGCGCGGGTGTCTGGGCAAGGGTCTCTCCTCGGAAGGGCGGTCTGAGGAGAGGCTCGCGGTTCCCGGGCGGAAGACCCGGGCAGCCGTGGCCGGGAGGTCGCCCGCGTGGCCGACGGCATGGGGCCGGTTGGCAGTGAGCCCGGTGGTGGACGGGGGGCGCGCGCCGACGGTCGCCGCGCCCCGTACTCAGCCGCCGGTTGAGTATCCGCGCGCTGACGGCCGGTGGGGCGGGCGCGGGACCGTGCCCGTATGGGAATCAGCGCGCGTGAACTCGCCGCCGCCACGCCGGCGTCGCGGGACCGGTACGTCGATCTGCTCCGGGTCGCCTCGCTCGCGGTCGTCGTCCTCGGCCACTGGCTGATGGCGGCCGTCACCGCCGACGGCCAGGTGGGCAACCTGCTCGCGGTCGTGCCGGAACTCCAGGCGGTGACCTGGGTGTTCCAGGTGATGCCGGTGTTCTTCTTCGTCGGCGGCTTCTCGCACGCCCTCGCCCACCGCTCGCGCCCGCGGTACGCGGCCTTCCTGCGGGCCCGGCTCCAGCGGCTGCTGCGGCCGACGATGGTGTTCGTCGGGGTGTGGGGCGCGGCGGCACTCGTGCTGCAGCTGTCCGGCGCCGACGGGGGGCTCACCGGGGTCGCGCTGCGGCTCGTCACCCAGCCGCTGTGGTTCATCGGGATCTACCTGGCGATGGTGGCGTTCACGCCGCCGCTGCTGCGGCTGCACGAGCGGTGGGGGTGGGGCGCCTTCGCGGTGCTCGCCGGCGGGGCGGCCGCCGTGGACGTGCTGCGCTTCGCGGCGGACGTGCCTTTCGTCGAGTTCCTGAACTTCGGGTTCGTGTGGCTCGCGGTCCATCAGCTCGGCTTCCTCCGCGCCGACGGCATGATCCGCCGGCCCGCCGTGCTCGCCGGGGCGGGCCTGCTCGGCGCGACCGCGCTCGTCGCCCTCGGGCCGTATCCGCTGTCGATGGTGGGGATGCCCGGCGAGAAGGTCTCCAACATGGCCCCGCCGACCCTCGCCCTGCTCTGCCACGGCCTGTGGCTGGTCGGCGCGGTGGAGCTGCTCCGGGGCCCCGGGGCGCGCCTGGTGGCCCGCGCCTCCGTGTGGCGTGCGGTGGTCGCCGCGAACGGGATCGCGATGACGGCGTTCCTCTGGCACCTGACGGCGATGCTGGGGGTGTACGGGGCGATGCTCGGCCTCGGTGCGGAGCTGCCCGCCCCGGCGAGCGGCGCCTGGTGGGCGCAGGTTCCCCTCCGCTTCCTCGCGGCGGGCCTCCTCACGGCGCTGCTGGTGGCCGCCTTCCGCCGCTTCGAGGCGCCGGTTCCGGTGCGTACGCAGGGGGGTTCCACGCCGCTCGCCGCCCTCGGGATCGCGCTGGCGCTCATCGGGATCCTCGGGCTCTCGATGACCGGCCTCGGCGGGCTCCTGGAGGGCCACGCGGCCACGCTGATCGCGGTCCGGGTGACGGCCCCGGTGGCTGTGGCGATGGCCCTCGTGGGGTGGCTCCTCGTGGAACGGCCTAGATTGCGTCGAACTCGCTGAGATCGATGTCGATGGGGAAGGGCGCCGCGAGCTTCAGCCGGTCACGGTGGACACCGGTGCAGGTGTACGTCCTGGTGACGGGGTCGCGCTCGTAGACGCGTACGACCGGGTGGTTGTCCTCGCCTTCCATGTCGACGAGCCAGAAGTGCTCGATTCCCGCCGCCGCGTACTTGCCTGGCTTGGTGTCGTGGTCCCTGGACTCGGAGTCGGGCGAGACGACCTCGACAGCCAGGACGACGTCGGCGACCGGGTAGGACGTCTGTGTCGGGCCCCGCAGGGCCTCCTTGCGGACGACGAGGACGTCAGGTTCGGGAGCGTTGCCGCGATTGATGACGACGGTCATCTCGCTGTCCACCCTGAGTTCCGGTGGAGCGCTGATCCGCAGCCCCGTCCGGAGCAGGAAGATCATCGCGCTGTGGAAACGACGCTGCGGACTTACGAAGACCAGGCTCCCGTCGATCAACTCGGTGTGCGGCGGGAGGCCGGGCAGCGTGTGCAGGTCGTCCACCGTCCAGCCCTCGCTGGGCGGCACCGGCCATGCGGGAGCCGCCGACTGCTCAGCAGTCGGCCTGGTCGTCGGCTCGGCGGTCATGGTTCCTCCCATGGACGGGATTCTTCGGCCTGACGTCCACGGTAGCCGCCGGATCCCGATCACGTCATCACAAAGAGTGACCGGCCGCCCCACCGTCTACTCTGGACATCGATCGATCACCCCGTACAGGAGTCAACGTGGCCGTCAACCTGGTCAATGTCGAGAACGTCAGCAAGGTGTACGGCACCCGTGCCCTGCTCGACGGGGTCTCGCTCGGGGTCTCCGAGGGGGACCGGATCGGGGTCGTCGGACGCAACGGCGACGGCAAGACCACCCTCATCCGGATGCTCGCCAAGCTGGAGGAGGCCGACACCGGCCGGGTCACCCACAGCGGCGGGCTCCGCCTCGGCGTGCTCACCCAGCACGACTCCCTCGACCCGAAGGCCACCATCCGGCACGAGGTCATCGGCGTCATGGCCGACCACGAGTGGGCCGGCAGCGCCAAGATCCGCGACGTGCTCACCGGGCTCTTCGGCGGGCTCGACCTGCCCGGCTTCGAGCAGGGCCTCGACACCGTCATCGGCCCGCTCTCCGGCGGCGAGCGGCGGCGCATCGCGCTCGCCAAGCTCCTCATCGAGGACCAGGACCTGATCGTCCTCGACGAGCCCACCAACCACCTCGACGTCGAGGGCATCGCCTGGCTCGCCGAGCACCTCCAGAACCGCCGCTCGGCGCTCGTCTGCGTCACCCACGACCGCTGGTTCCTCGACCAGGTCTGCACCCGCATGTGGGACGTGCAGCGCGGAGACGTGCACGAGTACGAGGGCGGCTACTCCGACTACGTCTTCGCCCGTGCCGAGCGCGAGCGGATCGCCGCCACGGAGGAGGCCAAGCGGCAGAACCTGATGCGCAAGGAGCTGGCCTGGCTGCGGCGCGGCGCCCCCGCCCGCACCTCCAAGCCCCGCTACCGCATCGAGGCCGCGAACGAGCTGATCGCCGACGTGCCGCCGCCGCGCGACACCTCCGAGCTGATGAAGTTCGCCAACGCCCGCCTCGGCAAGACCGTCTTCGACCTGGAGGACGTGTCCGTCACCGCAGGGCCCAAGGAGCTGCTCAAGCACCTCACCTGGCAGCTCGGCCCCGGCGACCGCATCGGCCTTGTCGGCGTCAACGGTGCGGGCAAGACCTCACTCCTGCGCGCGCTCGCCGAAGCGGCCGTCAGCCAGGGCGAGAAGCAGCCCGCCGCCGGCCGGATCGTCGTCGGCAAGACCGTCCGGCTCGCCTACCTCTCGCAGGACGTCACCGAACTCCCCGCCACGCTGCGCGTCCTGGAGGCCGTCCAGCAGATCCGCGACCGCGTGGACCTCGGCAAGGGCCGCGAGATGACCGCCGGTCAGCTCTGCGAGCAGTTCGGCTTCTCCAAGGAGAAGCAGTGGACGCCCGTCGGCGACCTCTCCGGTGGCGAGCGCCGCCGCCTCCAGCTGCTCCGGCTGCTGATGGACGAGCCGAACGTCCTCTTCCTCGACGAGCCCACCAACGACCTCGACATCGAGACCCTGACCCAGCTGGAGGACCTCCTCGACGGCTGGCCGGGCTCCATGGTCGTGATCTCCCACGACCGGTTCTTCATCGAGCGCACCACGGACAGGACGCTCGCGCTGCTCGGAGACAAGACCCTGCGGATGCTGCCGCGCGGCATCGACGAGTACCTGGAGCGCCGCCGGAAGATGATCGAGGCGGCGGCCCCCGTAGCCGCCGCCGCGCCCGCGCAGGCGAAGCCGGGCGTCTCCGCCGCCGACGCGCGCGCCGCCAAGAAGGAGCTGCAGAAGGTCGAGCGCCAGCTCGACAAGCTCTCCGACAAGGAGGCGAAGCTGCACGCGCAGATCGCCGACAACGCCACCGACTTCGAGAAGGTGGCGAAGCTCGACGCGGAGCTGCGGGAACTCGCCGGGGAGCGCGAGGAATTGGAGATGCGCTGGCTGGAGCTGGCCGAGGACGCGTAGGCGGCGAGCCGCGCACGGGCGCATAACGAGGGCATCACAGGCCGGTCCTCCCTTGGGTACAAGGGGCGGACCGGTCGCTTTTGCGCCATCGCGTGAGTGGTAGAAAGAAAACCCGTTCACGTCAAGGGGGAAACCGCTCATGACCCAGCCGCCCAGCAACCAGCCGCCGGGGGGCTTCGGAGCCCCCCAGGACCCGAACCAGGGCCCGGCCGTTCCGCCCGTCCCGCCGCAGGCTCCGCCGGTCCCGCCGCAGGCGCCGCAGACCCCGCCCGGCCCGCAGCCCGGTTACGGCTACCCGCAGCAGCCTCCGTACGGCCAGCCGGGCCAGGCCCCGCAGCAGCCCCCGTACGGCCAGCCGGGCCAGGCCCCGCAGTCGGGTCCGTACGGCCAGCCCGGTCCGTACGGTCAGCCGACGCCGCAGCCCTACGGCTACCCGCAGCAGGGCCAGCCCGGCCAGCCCGGCCAGCCCGGCCCGTACGGTCAGCAGCAGAACCCCTACGGCGGCTACCCCACCCAGCCCATGTACCAGGGCGGCGCCCCCACCCCGCCCCAGGGCCCCGGTGGCGGCGGTCCGTTCAAGGGCCGCACCGGAATCGTGGCCGGCGTGGCCGCCGCGGCCGTCCTGGTCGCCGCCGTCACGACCTGGGCCGTCGTCGGCGGGGACGACGACGAGAAGGACCCGGTCGCCCAGCCCACCGCCACGGCCACCGCAGCGCCGAAGCCCACCGAGTCGGTGGACCAGGGCGACGGTTCGGGCGACGGGGGGAACGGCGAGGACGACCTGAACGCGGGCCGCCAGGCCGGCGAGGCGAAGGCCGCCTGGCTGCTGAAGAACAACGTCGACCTGCCCCGCAACGGCTCCGACTCCTTCGGCCCGTGGATCGTCGGGGACACCGTCGTCAAGGCGATGTACAAGGGCGTCGACGGTTACGGTCTCTCCGACGGCAAGCCCAAGTGGCACGTCGACCTGCCGTTCGTGCTGTGCGCGGCCCCGCCGGAGCCCGGCGCCGACGGTTCGATGGTCTTCGGCTACGCCGAGAGCGCCAAGGACGGCGCCAAGTGCACCCAGCTGCAGAAGATCGACCTCAAGACCGGCAAGGCCGGCTGGAAGAAGGCCGTCCCGAAGGCGACGGGCCTCTTCGCGTTCTCCGACAACACCCTGGCCATCAGCGGCAACACGGTCACCGCGGCCGGCTCCAGCAGCGCGTACGGCTTCTCGATGGCCGACGGGCACCAGCTGTTCACGGGCGCCACCACCGGCTGCAAGCCCTTCGCCTACGCGGGCGGCAGCAAGCTGATCGCCGCCATGGACTGCCCGTCGGGCAGCACGACGAAGAAGGTCCAGGCGGTCGGCCAGGTCGACCCCGCCACGGGCAAGCCGAAGTACACCTTCCAGCTGGAGGCGAACTGGGAGGTCGACAAGGTCTTCTCGGTCGACCCGCTGGTCGTCTCGGCCACCCAGCGCGAGCAGAAGAAGTGGTCCATCTTCTCGCTCGACGCCAACGGCAAGCTCCGCTCGCAGATCCAGGGCGGCAAGGACAGCTTCGACCCCTCGTGCGGCGGCAGCTTCGTCATCTTCGGCAAGAACCTCCAGGGCTGCACCGGCGTCGCGGCCGACGCGAACACCTTCTACATGTCGACCGACGTCGACTACGGCAAGACGAACGAGGTCGTCGCCTTCGACCTGAACACCGGCAAGGCGAAGTGGCGCGCCAAGGCGCCCGAGGGCCGCAAGATGACCCCGCTGCGCATGGAGGGTGCCGACCTCCTGCTGTACGTGGCCCCCTCGTACGACAAGGGCGGCGCCGTCGCGACGCTCGCGCCGACCGGCGGTGCGCCGAAGATCGTGCTCCAGCACCCGGCGTCCACGGCCGAGATCGAGAGCAACTTCTACAGCGCGCGCTACGCGTACGGCAGCGGCACCTTCGTGGTGGCGTCCGGGCGGGTGTCGGCCCTCAACGACAAGGAAGAGATGCAGGTCAAGACGATGATGGCCTTCAGCAAGTGAGGTACCTGGTCCGATGACGCAGCCACCCCCGCCCCCGCCGAACCAGCCCCCGGACCCGCAGGGCGGCTTCGGCGCGCCGACGCCCCCGCCCCCGCAGCAGCCGGAGCCGGGGTACGGCTATCCGCAGCAGCCGCCGACCCAGCCGGACCAGGGGTACGGCTACCCGGCGCAGCCGCCGGCGCCGGAGCCCGGCTACGGCTACCCGCAGCAGCAGCCTCCCGCGTACGGCTATCCGACCGCGCCGCAGCAGCCGCAGCAGCAGCCTTACGGCGGCTACCAGCAGCCCCAGCAGCCTCCGGCGTACGGCTATCCGACGCAGCCGCAGCAGCCGCAGTACGGCGGTTACGCCCAGCCCACCCCGCCTCCGGCCCCCGGCGGCGGGAAGAAGCTGTCGGCGCAGCTGCAGATCGTCATCGCCGCGGTCGTCGCCGTCGTCCTGATCGTCGGCGTCGGCATCTGGTACGCCAACTCCGGCGGTGACGGCGGCGACGAGGCGAAGAACACGGGCGGCACCTCGCAGGGCTCGACGGGCGGCGGGAGCACGGGCGGCAACGGGCTCGGCGGGGGAGGCAAGGAGAAGGTCCCGGCGGACACCAAGGCGAAGCTCGCCTTCCAGGTCACGGAGCCGAAGGTCTCGGACATCACCGACGTCTCCGGTTCGTGGATCACGGACAAGGCGTTCGTGAAGCCCGGCGTCAACTCGCTGGTGGGCTACGACCCCGACAAGGGCGGCGTCCTGTGGACGCTGCCGCTGACCGGTCAGGTCTGCGGCGCCTCGCGCCACATCACGGCCGACAACAAGGCGCCGATCCTCTTCGAGGCCACCAAGCGGGTCGCGCCGCGGTACTACCAGCCGTGCACCGAGGTCGGCGTGGTCGACCTGAACACCGGCAAGCTGCTGTGGTCGACCTCGGTCACCGGTGGCAACGCCGGCGACCAGAAGGCCCGGTTCAACGAGGTCACGCTGAGCGGGGCGACCGTCGCGGCCGGCGGCACCGACGGCGGCGCCGCCTTCGACCTGGCGAACGGCAACCCGCGCTGGAAGCCGCAGGCCAACGACCAGAACTGCTACGACATGGGGTACGGCGGCGGCGAGGCCCTCGTCGCGGTCCGCAAGTGCGGGCAGTACGACAGCCCGAGCGTGACGATCCAGCCCATCAACCCGATGACGGGCGCCCCGCTCTCCCAGTTCAAGATGCCGACCGGCGTGAAGTACGCCTCCGTCGTCTCCACGAAGCCGCTGGTCGTCGCGACCGACATCGGCGACAGCGCCGGTGACGGCAGCGGCATCACGGACTTCTTCTCGATCGACGAGAAGAGCGGGAAGCTGAAGGCGAAGATCACGGCGGACCCCGACCAGTACGCGGCCCGCTGCCGCCCGACCGAGGTCGAGTCCTGCAGCAAGGCGCTCGTCGGCAACGGCCGGCTGTACGTGCCGACCGAGGAGCACGAGGGCAGCACCGGAGAGTACGGCGACGAGACCAACGAGATCATCGCCTTCGACCTGACCACCGGACGCACCGTGCCGGAGAAGGCCGACGCCGGCGACAAGTACACCTTCGTCCCGCTGCGGATGGACGGCGGCAACCTCATCGTCTACAAGGAGCCCCCGTACGGGCAGGGCGGCCGGATCGTCTCCGTGGACGGCGGCACGATGAAGGAGACGCTCCTCCTGGAGAACCCGGCGAACAAGTCGCTCGACAGCCCGGAGTCGAGCTTCAGCCTCAACGGCGCCGAACTCCTCTACCGGGACGGCCGGTTCTTCATCTCGGCGACGCTGGTGAGCAAGCCCAGGGAGAACGCGTCCCCGAACGACATCAAGGAGTACCTGATCGCCTCCTTCGCCGTCGCGCGCTGACGACCCGCCAGACCGCTGTGGGCCCCTCCGGTGATCCGGAGGGGCCCACGCGCATGTCGGCGGCCGGGGCGGGGGAGCGTGTAGCTTGCCGGGTCAGGCCGACGGGGCGTCCGGACGGCCAGGAGGAGGGGGGATGACCGGGATGGGCGTACGCCTCGTGGTGGTGGACGACCACCGCCTGCTCGCGGAGGCGCTCGCCTCGGCGCTGAAGCTGCGCGGGCACCGGGTGCTCGCGGCGGCCGCGCCGGTGGCGGGGGCCGCGGAGCTGGTGGTGGGCCGGGCGCCGGAGGTCTGCCTCCTGGGCACGGCGGCGCCGGACGCGCCGGGGGCCTTCGACCCGGTCGTACGGATCAAGCGCGAGCGGCCGCAGGTGGCCGTGGTGGTGCTCGGTCCCGTTCCGTCGCCGCGCGGGATCGCGGCGGCGTTCGCGGCCGGGGCCTCGGGGTACGTGCGCCACGACGAGCGGATCGAGGGCGTCGAGCGCGCCCTGGTGAAGGCGCGCGCGGGGGAGGCGGCGGTGGCGCCGCAGCTGCTCCAGGGGGCCTTCGCGGAGCTGCTGCACCCCTCGGAGCAGCCGGACGACGAGGCGCAGCGCCTGCTGCGGCTGCTCACCCACCGGGAGGTGGAGGTGCTCGTGCGGGTCGCGGAGGGCGAGGACACGCGGCTGATCGCGGCGGGGATGGGGATCGCGCCGAGCACGGCCCGGACGCACGTGCAGCGGGTGCTGATGAAGCTGGGGGTCGGTTCGCGGCTGGAGGCGGCGGCGCTCGCGGCCCGGACGGGGCTGCTCGACCGTGCGGTGCCGGGGCAGCGGCGGCCCTGGTGAGTTCCTGAGGTGCCGAGGTGGGGGCGCAGGGCGCCCCGGCCGGGTCCGGCGTTGACTGCGGTGTTTGATTGTGGTTCTTTGTGCGTGGTTCTGTTTGATCCTGCCCGGAGGTCCGCCCCCGTGAAGAAGACCGTCACCACGCTCGCCGACGGGCGCGAGCTGATCTACTACGACACGCGCGACGACACCGTCCGCACCGCCGTCGACCCGCGCCCCCTCACCCCCGTCGACTCCCGCTCCGAGATCCGGTACGACGAGCTCACCGGCGACCCCGTCACCGTCGCCTCGCACCGCCAGGCCCGCACCTACCTCCCGCCGGCCGACGCCTGCCCGCTCTGCCCCGCCAGGGACGGCCGGGAGAGCGAGATCCCCGAGGAGGGATACGAGGTGGCGGTCTTCGAGAACCGCTTCCCCTCCCTCTCCGGCGGCGTCGGCCGCTGCGAGGTCGTCTGCTTCACCGACGACCACACGGACTCCTTCGCCGACCTCACCGAGGAGCGCGCCGCGCTCGTCCTCGACGCCTGGACCGACCGCACCGCCGCACTCTCCGCGCTTCCCGGCGTCGAGCAGGTCTACTGCTTCGAGAACCGGGGCGCGGAGATCGGCGTCACCCTGCCCCACGCCCACGGCCAGATCTACGCCTTCCCCTACGTCACGCCCCGGACCGCCGCCATGCGCCGGCGCGCCGACGAGCACCGCGCGGCGACCGGCCGGAACCTCTTCGACGACGTCGTCGCCCGGGAGCGGGCCGACGGCGAGCGGGTGGTCCTGGAGACCGCGCACTGGATCGCCTTCGTGCCGTACGCCGCCCGCTGGCCGTACGAGGTCCACCTCCACCCCAAGCGCCGGGTCCCCGACCTGCTCGCCCTCGGCACGGCGGAGCGCACAGAGTGCGCACAGGTCTACCTGGAACTCTTGAGGCGCTTCGACCGGATCTTCGGCCCGGACGAGCCGCCGACGCCCTACATCGCCGCCTGGCACCAGGCGCCGTTCACGGACGGACGGCGCGAGGACCTCGGACTGCACCTGGAGCTTTTCACCGTCCGACGGGCCTCTGGCAAGCTGAAGTTCCTCGCGGGCACCGAGTCCGGCATGGGCGCTTTCATGAACGACGTCCGGCCGGAGGACGCGGCCCGGCGCATCCGAGAGGTGGCAAGCGCATGACGCGGAAGTACCTGGTCACGGGCGGGGCGGGTTATGTGGGCAGCGTGGTCGCCGCCCACCTCCTGGAGCGGGGCCACCGGGTCGCCGTCCTCGACGACCTCTCCACCGGATTCCCCGAAGCCGTCCCCGAGGGCGCCGAGTTCATCGAGGGCCGCGTCCAGGACGCCGCCCGGTGGCTCGACGGCTCCTTCGACGGCGTCCTGCACTTCGCCGCCTTCTCCCAGGTCGGCGAATCCGTCGCCCGGCCCGAGAAGTACTGGGAGAACAACGTCGGCGGCACGATGGCCCTGCTCGGCGCGATGCGCGCCGCCGGGGTCCGCCGGCTGGTCTTCTCCTCCACCGCCGCCACCTACGGCGAACCGGAGACCGTGCCGATCACCGAGGCCGCGCCGACCGCGCCCACCAGCCCGTACGGGGCGAGCAAGCTGGCCGTCGACCACATGATCGGCGGCGAGTGCGCCGCGCACGGCCTGGCCGCCGTCTCGCTGCGCTACTTCAACGTGGCCGGGGCGCACGGCCCGCTCGGCGAGCGGCACGCGCCCGAGTCCCATCTGATCCCGCTCGTCCTCCAGGTCGCCCTGGGCCTGCGCGAGGCGATCTCCGTGTACGGCGAGGACTACCCGACCCCGGACGGCACCTGCGTCCGCGACTACATCCACGTCGCCGACCTCGCCGGGGCCCACCTCCTCGCGCTCGACGCGATGACCGACGGCGCCGTGCCGGCCGGGGAGCACCTGATCTGCAACCTCGGCAACGGCAACGGCTTCTCCGTGCGCGAGGTCGTCGAGACCGTGCGCAAGGTCACCGGCCACCCGGTCCCCGAGATCACCGCCGCGCGCCGCCCCGGCGACCCCGCCGTCCTGGTCGCGTCCGCCGAGACCGCCCGCGAGCGCCTCGGCTGGACGCCGTCCCGCCCGGACCTGGCCGATGTCGTCGCCGACGCCTGGGCGTTCGCGCGTCTGCGCGGGCAGGAGGGAGGGGCGTGAGCGTCGCCGCCGACTTCGAGGCGCTGTACGGCGCCGCTCCCGACGGTGTCTGGGCCGCCCCCGGACGGGTCAACCTGATCGGGGAGTACACCGACTTCAACGACGGCTTCGTGCTGCCGCTCGCGCTGCCGCACACCACCGTCGCCGCCGTCTCCCGCCGCGACGACGGCGTGCTGCGCCTGCACTCCGGCGACGTCGACGGCGGCGTGGTCCAACTGGACGCCGACACCCTGGAACCGCTCTCCGGCGGCGGCTGGGCGTCCTACCCGGCCGGTGTCGTCTGGGCGCTGCGCGAGGCCGGACACCCGGTCGGCGGGGCCGACGTCCACCTCGCCTCGACCGTGCCGACCGGTGCCGGGCTCTCCTCCTCGGCGGCCCTGGAGGTCGTCACCGCGCTGGCCCTGAACGATCTGTTCGGGCTCGGTCTTTCCCGCCCCGCGCTGGCCCGGCTCGCCCAGCGCGCCGAGAACGCCTTCGTCGGCGTGCCCTGCGGGGTGATGGACCAGATGGCCTCCGCCTGCGCCGAGGAGGGGCACGCGCTCCACCTGGACACCCGGGACCTCTCGTACCGTCAGGTCCCCTTCGACCTGGCCCGTGAGGGGCTGCGGCTGCTCGTCGTCGACACCCGCGTGAAGCACGCGCTCGGAGACGGCGCGTACGCCGAGCGGCGCGCCGGGTGTGAAGCGGGTGCGCGGGCGCTCGGCGTCCGCGCCCTGCGCGAAGTGCCCGCCGCGCATCTGTCCGAAGCGCTCGCACGTCTGCACGACGAGACGACGCGGCGGTACGTGCGGCACGTCGTCACCGACAACGCCCGGGTGGAGCGGACCGTCGCCCTGCTCGACGCCGGCGACACCCGGGCCGTCGGCCCGGTCCTCACCGAGGGCCACGCCTCGCTCCGGGACGACCTGCGCGTCTCCTGCCCCGAGCTGGACCTCGTCGTCGAGGCGGCGAACGCCGCCGGGGCGCTCGGCGCCCGGATGACCGGCGGCGGCTTCGGCGGCTCGGCCGTCGTCCTCGTCGACACCGCGCGCAGCGAGGCGGTCTCCGCCGCCGTCGGCAAGGCCTTCGCCGAGGCCGGGTACACGGCCCCGGGGATCTTCCCGGCCGTGCCGTCGCCGGGCGCCCGCCGCCTCTGAATCACCGATCGCTTTCCGACGACTTCGGACAGTTCCGCGAATCGGCCCCCGCCACGGCGCCCCACCCCTACTCTGAGGGGCAGCGCCGGTGGGGGCCGGTGCTGTTCAGGGGGCGAGACCCGTCGGGTACGGCGCCAGGAGCGGGGTAACAGTCAACGCACGGCGGCGGCCGTGCCCGCGACGGACCCGCCTCCGGCGCCGTACCCGCGTCGGTCCGTTCCTCGACACTTGGGAGTGTCCGTGGCACGCATCCGCGTCCTGGTGGTGGACGACCACCGCATCTTCGCCGAATCGCTGGCCGCCGCCCTCGCGGCGGAGCCCGACGTCGACGTCGCCGCCGCCGGCAGCGGCCCGGCGGCCCTGCGCTGTCTGGAGCGCGGCGCGGCGGAGGGCCGCAGGTTCGACGTGCTGCTCGTCGACGCCGAGCTGGGCGCGGGACCGGCGGGCGCGGCCGTGGCGCGCGCGGTGCCGGAGGACGCCGAGGGCGCCGTGGACGGGATCTCGCTGGTCACGGGCGTACGACGGGTGCAGCCCGCGCTGCGTACGGTCGTGCTCGCGGAGAAGGACGACCCGCGCCGGGCCGCGCTGGCGCTCCAGGCCGGGGCCTCCGGCTGGGTCGCGAAGGACTGCTCGCTCCAGCGGCTGCTCGCGGTGGTGCGGGGGGTGCTGCGCGACGAGACGCATCTGCCGCCGGCGCTGCTCACGGGCGTCCTGCGGGAGCTGACGGAGGCGCGCAGGCACCGGACGGACAGCGAGCGGCTCGTGGAGTCGCTGACCCCGCGCGAGCGGGAGGTGCTGCGCTGCATGGTCGCGGGCCTGGGCCGCAAGGCGGTCGCCGAGCGGCTGTTCCTCTCCCCGCACACCGTCCGTACGCACATGCAGAACGTGCTCGGGAAGCTCGGCGTGCACTCGACGCTGGCGGCGGTGGCGCTGGCCCGCC
Organism: Streptomyces sp. NPDC096079; assembly: GCF_040303145.1. NCBI lineage: Bacteria > Bacillati > Actinomycetota > Actinomycetes > Kitasatosporales > Streptomycetaceae > Streptomyces > Streptomyces sp. NPDC096079. Next base: position 130,782 of record NZ_JBEOST010000007.1, on the reverse strand, counting down.
GGGCGGGCGTGGGCCCCGCGGAGCCGGTGCCGGTCCCGCGGACGCTATCCGGGGATGTTGTCGAACGGGGCGGTCAGCCGGCGTAGCAGCGCGGCCAGTTCGCCGCGCTGGGCGCGGGAGAGCTGGGCCAGGATGGCGCGCTCCTGGGCGAGGAGCCCGGCGAGCGCCTCGTCGGCGCGGTCGCGGCCCTCGGGGGTGAGCCGGACCAGGACCCCGCGCCGGTCGCTGGGGTCGGGGAGCCGCTCGACGAGGCCCTTCTTGGTGAGCCGGTCGATGCGGTTGGTCATGGTGCCCGAGGTGACCAGGGTCTGGGTGAGGAGCTGGCCGGGGGAGAGCTGGTACGGCGCTCCGGCGCGGCGCAGGGAGGTCAGGACGTCGAACTCCCACGGCTCCAGCTGGTGCTCGGAGAAGGCGAGCCGACGGGCGCGGTCGAGGTGGCGGGCGAGCCGCGAGACGCGGCTGAGCACCTCGAGCGGTTCCACGTCGAGGTCGGGGCGCTCGCGGCGCCATGCTGCGACCAGTCGGTCGACCTCGTCCTCCATGACGATCAGTGTAGAGGGTCTGTTGACATAAAGTCTCTTGTATTCAAGTTTCTCGATGTCGAGTATCTTGGAGTCAAGATATATTTCCCCGGGCCATGGGGAAGGGACCCCGCCGGAACTCGTTCCGCTTCGGCAACTCCTGCCAGCAAGGAGGCTTCGAACATGCATTCCGTCGAACCAGCCGCACCGACCTGGGACCCCCAGCAGTACCTCCGTCACTCCGGCCACCGCACCCGCCCGTTCCTCGACCTGCTCGCCCGAATACCGAAGCTGCCGACCCAGGACCGGCCCGCCCGCATCGCGGACCTCGGCTGCGGACCCGGCAACGTGACGGTCCTCCTCGCCGACCGGTGGACCGACGCGCACATCACCGGCTTCGACCTCTCCGGCGAGATGCTGGAGCGCGCCGAGAAGGACTGGGCGGGCACCACCCGGGGCGGCGGCTGGCTCGACTTCCGGCGCGCCGACGCCGCCCACTGGACCCCCGGCGAGCCGTACGACCTGATCGTCTCCAACGCCGCCCTCCAATGGGTGCCCAACCACCCCGAGTCCTTCGCCTCCTGGATCGACGGCCTCCGTCCGGGCGGCACCCTGGCCTTCCAGGTGCCGGGCAACTTCACCTCGCCCAGCCACGCCCTGCTCGGCGAGCTCTGCGAGACCCCCGAGTGGCGGACCCGCCTCGGCGACCAGGGGCGCCGCTTCGTCCACGTCCTCGACACCGACGACTACCTCACCCGCCTCGCCGACCTCGGCTGCGAGGCGGACGTCTGGGAGACCACGTACTGCCAGCTCCTCCAGGGCGAGGACCCCGTCCTCGACTGGGTCAAGGGCACCGCGCTGCGCCCCGTCCTCACCGCCCTGGGCGAGGACCGGGAGGCGGTCGACGCCTTCCTCGCCGCGTACCGCGCCCTGCTCCGCGAGGCCTATCCGCCGGGCCGGCACGGCACGGTCTTCCCGTTCCGCCGGATCTTCGCCGTCGCCCGCAAGAAGCCGTGAACGCGCGGACGCCCCGCACCGGAGATCCGGTGCGGGGCGTCCGGGGCGCCCTCAGTCCGTCACTGGACGGAGTTGTAGACGCCGTAGCCCGTGCCGATCTTGGCGCGGGTGCCGAACTTGGCGGGGGCGGTGTTCAGGTAGCGGTACAGCTCGCCGTTCGACGTGATGCCGAGGACGTCGGCCTTGCCGTCGGCGTTGAGGTCGCCGGGGGCGACGAGCTTGGTGTAGGCGTTCCAGCCGGTGCCGATCTTGACGCGGGTCTTGAAGGGCGTGGTGGCGTTGCCGGTACCGGGGTAGAGGTAGAGGTCTCCGCCGGTGGTGCGGGCGAGGAGGTCGGTGCGGCCGTCTCCGGTGTAGTCGCCTGCGCCGAGGAGCTTGTTGTACGTGCCCCAGCCGGTGCCGACCTTGATCCGGGCGGAGAGCGCGGTGCCGGTGCCGTTGCCCTTGTAGAGGTAGAGGACGCCGGAGCGGTCGCGGGCGAGGAGGTCGCCCTTGCCGTCGCCGGACAGGTCGCCCGGGCCGACGAGGGTGTTGTAGACGCCCCAGCCGCTGCCGATCTCGTTGCCCTCGACGAAGAGGTAGCCGTTGGCCAGCATGGCCACGTCGGAGGCGCCGTCCGGGTTCAGCGAGGACAGGTGCGTGAGGGCCACGCCGGAGTCCAGGCCGCCGGCGGGCAGGATCTCCAGGCGCTCGTCGAGACCACCGGTGGTGCTGTTGTAGTACCAGTAGAGGGCGCCGTTGGAGGTGGTCGCGTAGACACCCTCCTTGCCCGTGGACGGGATGTTGCCGGCGCGCGCGAACTGCACGACGCCCGACCAGTCGCCCTTCTCACTGGTCTGCTGACGGGCGGCCAGGGTGCCGTTGCCGTTGGCCGCGTAGAAGAAGAGCGTGCCCGTGTTGTCCCGCGCCAGCAGGTTGCCGTCACCGGCGGGCATGATCTGGTTGTAGATGCCCCAGCCGCCGCCGATGGACGTGCGCACGGCGAACGGCTTGGTCGTGTCGCCGGTTCCGGCGTAGAACCACAGCGTGCCGGCGGTGTCACGGGCGTAGAGGTCGGCCTTGCCGTCGCCGTTGCCGTCGCCGAGGCCCACGAGCTGGTCGTAGGCGTTCCAGCCGCCGCCGACGGCGATCCGGGCGCCGAGCGGCTTCGTGAGGTCGCCGGTGGCCAGGTACAGGTACAGCTGGCCGTCGAGCGTGCGGGCGACGACGTCGGCCCGGCCGTCGGCGTTCACGTCGCCGGGCGAGGTGATCTTGTTGTAGGTCTGCCAGCCGCCGCCCACCACGGACTGGGACGTGGTGCCGGCCGGACCGGCGTCGCGGAAGAGGGTGAGCGTGCCGTTCTCGGAGAGCACGAGCACCTCGGGCGCGGCCGCGCCGCCCTGCTGGCCGATCGGGACGATGTCCTTCGCGATGTCGTCGTCGCGGCCGATGTCGAAGAAGTCACCGGTCTCCTCGGACGTGGCCGAGAAGAGCAGCCCCTCGGAGCCGCGGAGGATGACGTCCTCGCTGCCGTCGCCGTTCAGGTCGGACAGCAGGAGCGGGTCGGCCTCGGCCGCCGCGGCGCCCGCGCGCTCGGCGCCCTGCTTCGGCAGGTTCAGCTTCGGGACGGTGAAGGACGGCGCGGGCTTCGTGATCGGCGCGACCGGCGCCGGCGTCTCGGCGGAGGCCGGGCCCGCGAGGAGCATGCCGGCGGAGAGCGCGAGAGCGGTGCAGGCGGTGACGCGGCGGGCGCGCTTGGAGTACACGGAAATCAAGAGATCCCCCCCAGGGATCAGAGGTTCGACAGAACCACACAGGAGGGCTCGCACGGCGACGGACGGCGTCGACGCGGGCCGTTGGGCCCGCGGGGACGACCTCGTACGAGCCGGAACACCCCCCCGGATGTTGAACACGAGTCTACTCACCGGGTCGCCCGACGCCAGCGATCATTGGGTGAACGCGAGGCGCCCCGCACCGGAACTCCGGTACGGGGCGCCTCGCGTTCACCCGACGGTCAGGACATCGCGTCGTAGATGCCGTAGCCCGTGCCGATCTTGGCGCGGGTGCCGAACTTGGCGGGGGCGGTGTTCAGGTAGGCGTACAGCTCGCCGTTCGAGGTCACACCCAGCAGATCCGCCTTGCCGTCGGCGTTGAGGTCGCCGGGGGCGACGAGCTTGGTGTAGGCGTTCCAGCCGGTGCCGATCTTGACGCGGGTCTTGAAGGGCGTGGTGGCGTTGCCGGTGCCGGGGTAGAGGTAGAGGTCTCCGCCGGTGGTGCGGGCGAGGAGGTCGGTGCGGCCGTCTCCGGTGTAGTCGCCGGCGCCGAGGAGCTTGTTGTACGTGCCCCAGCCGGTGCCGACCTTGATCCGGGCGGAGAGCGCGGTGCCGGTGCCGTTGCCCTTGTAGAGGTAGAGGACGCCGGAGCGGTCGCGGGCGAGGAGGTCGCCCTTGCCGTCGCCGGACAGGTCACCGGGGCCGACGAGGGCGTTGTAGACGCCCCAGCCGCTGCCGATCTTCACGCTGTCGACGTACAGCACGCCCTGGAAGACCTCCGCGAGGTCCGAGGAGGCGTCCGGGTCCATCGTGGACAGGTGCGTGAAGTCGGCCCCCCTCCAGTCCCCGGCGTTCCCGTACCGGGCGCGGGTGCCGAGACGGCCGCCGTTCGTGGTGCCGTACCAGTACATCGTGCCGGTCGTGTCCCGGGCGAAGACGCCGTCCTTCTCGCCGCCGACCGGGATGTTGCCCGCGCCGCCGAACTGCACGACCCAGTCCCACTCGCCGCGCTGGCCGATCTGCGTGCGGGGCGCGAGCGTCCCGTCGCCCTTGCCGGTGTAGTACCAGAGCGTGCCGTCCAGGTCGCGGGCGATCAGCTCGCCGTTGCCGTCGCCGTCGTCGTCGCCGACGGGGAAGATCTGGTTGTAGCCGCCCCAGCCGACACCGATGGACCTGCGGGTCGCGAACGGCTTGGCCTTGTCGCCCGTGCCGGCGTAGAACCACAGCGTGCCGGAGGTGTCGCGGCCGAGCAGGTCCGCCCAGCCGTCGCCGTTGTCGTCGCCGATGCCGAACAGCTGGTCGTAGCCGTTCCAGCCGCCGCCGAGCAGCACCCGCGCGGCGAACGGCGCCGTGCGCTTGCCGGTCGCGTAGTACAGCCACAGCACGCCGTCGTGGTCACGGGCGACCAGGTCCGCGCGGCCGTCGTCGTTCACGTCGCCCGGCGCGACGATCTTGTTGTAGATGCCCCAGCCGCCGCCCTGCCACGCGAGCGTCCCACCGCTGGGCGTGGCGTCCGCCCACAGGCTGAGCGTGCCCTGCGGAGACAGCGTCAGGACCTCGGGACCGCTGGCGTTCCCGTCCTGGTTGCCGATCGGGACGACGTCCTTCGGCGGCTCGGGGAACGACCCGAACTGGGCGCTCGCCGTGGACGTCGAGGCCGTCCTGACCTTGCCGTCCCAGACGCGGTAGATCAGGTCGCCCGCGCCGTCGCCGTCGAAGTCCGACAGCAGCGGAGAGGCGCCGACGCCCGCGTCCGCCAGGGCGCCCTGACCGAGGGCTCCGCTCCCGGGGAGCTTCGGCGACGCCGGGACGACCCGGGTGACCGGCTTCGGGACGACCGGGTGCGGCGCGGACCCGTCGGCGGACGCCGGGGCCGCGAGGAGCATGCCGGCGGTGAGGGCGAGCGCGGTGCAGCCGGCGACACGGCGCGCGCGCGTGGAGTGCGGGAAGAGCAAGAGATCCCCCCAGGGACCAGAGGTTCGACGGAGCCGGACAGGGGGCTCGCACGGGTTCGGACGGCATCGCCGCGCGCCCGTGGGTGCGCGAAGACGGCTTCGCCCGAGGACAGGAACACCCCCCCCGGATGTGGAACAGGAGTCTACTCACGCCCGCCGCACACGCGGACGCCCCGCACCGCGGCCGCGGTGCGGGGCGCCCGGGACCGCGTCAGTACAGGGTCGGGTACGCCTGGTACCCGGTACCGATCCTGACCCGCGGCGTGAGGACCGCGCCCGTGCCCGTGCCCAGGTAGCGGTACAGATCGCCCGCCGAGGTCACGGCCACCAGGTCGGCCTTGCCGTCGGCGTTCAGGTCGCCCGGCGCCGCCAGCTGCGGGTACGCGCCCCAGCCCGTGCCGATCCGCACGCGCCCGGAGAACGGCGCGGTCGCCGAACCGGTGCCCTTGTACAGGTAGAGGTTGCCCGAACCGTCCCGCGCCAGCAGGTCGGGGCGCCCGTCGCCGGAGAAGTCGCCCGCGCCGAGGAGCCGGTTGTACGCGTTCCACCCGGTGCCGACCTTGATCCGGGAGGCGACGCCCGTGCCCGCGCCGTCGCCCCGGTACAGCCACAGGACGCCGGACCCGTCACGGGCCAGCAGGTCGCCCTTGCCGTCGCCGCTCAGGTCGCCGGGGCCGACCAGCAGGTTGTAGATCTGCCAGCCGCCGCCGAGGTCCCGGTCCGCGTTGTAGAGGTGACCCTGGTAGATCTCCAGGAGGTCGGCGAACGCGCCCCCGTCCAGCGCGGAGACGTACGACAGGGACGCGCCGCCCCAGTCGTACGCGACGCCCCACTGCTTGCGCGCGGTGAGCGTGCCGTTGTTCTGCCCGCCGTACCAGTACAGCGACCCGTCCCTGTCCCGGCCCAGGAAGGCGTTCTTGCCCGTGGCGGGGATGCTGCCCGCCCCGCCGAACTGGTCCACGGCGACCCAGTCGCCGGCGAGCCTCACCCGCGTCGCGAACGTGCCGTCGCCGCGCCCCGTGTAGCCCCACAGGGCACCGCTCTGGTCCCGCGCCAGCAGATCGGCCCTGCCGTCCGCGTTCGTGTCGTCGGCGGCGACGATCTGGTTGTAGACGTTCCAGCCGCCGCCGAGCGCCCTGCGCGGCTTGAACGGAGCGGCCGGGTCACCGGTGCTGCCGTAGAAGTACAGCGTCCCGTCCGGGGTGCGGGCGACGGCGTCGCCCTTCCCGTCGCCGTCGGTGTCGCCGAGACCCACGAGCTGGTCGTACGCGCCCCAGCCCGGCCCCACCTTCACCCGGGCGGCGAACGGCTCCGACGCCGTGCCCGTCCACCGGTAGAAGTAGAGGTCGCCGTTGTGCTGCCGGGCCAGCAGGTCCGCCTTGCCGTCGCCGTCGACGTCACCCGGCGAGAACACCTTGTTGTAGACGGTCCAGCCGCCCCCCGACCAGGTGAGCGAACCCGAGGTGGCCGTCGCCTCCGCGTACAGCCTCAGGACACCGGTCGCCGACACCGACAGCACCTCGGGCCTGCCCGAGCCGTCCTGGTCGCCCAGCGGCACGAGGTCGAGGTCGACGAGCGTGCCACTGGTGTCGAACTCGGTGGTCGCGGCCGCCGTGGCGACGTACGTCCGCCCGTCCCACCTGCGGTGGACCAGGTCGGACTTCCCGTCGCCGTCGACGTCGAAGCGCGGCGCCACGACGGCCGCCGCCCCGGCCGCCCGCGCCCTGCCGGACGCGCCGGCCAGCGGCGACAGGTCGAGCCCCGACGACGCCGCGAGGTCGTGCCGCGGCTCCGCCACGGCCTGCCGCGGCGGCCGGGGCGCCTCGGCGGCGACGGCGGGAGACGCCAGCAGCATGCCGGCGGACAGGGCGAGCGCGGTGCAGGTGGTGACACGACGAGCACGCCCGGAGAATACGGAACGCAAAAGATCCCCCCCTGGGGAACGTGAGAACCAAGGACCCGGCAGAGAGGTCCGCGGCGCCTCCGCACGGCCACGGGCGACGGGCACGCGCGAAGGGCGAACACCCCCCCCGGATGTGGGGAGGAGTGTACTCCTGGGCGGACATGGGGAGTCGAGTCGGTTTCCCCCGTACGTCACCTGCCGGCCGCGCCGTCAGTTCTTGCGGTGCCCTATCAGCCGCGGCTTCTGCTCCAGACCGTCGAGACCGTGCCACGCCAGGTTCACCAGATGCGCGGCGACCTCCGCCTTCTTCGGCTTGCGGACGTCCAGCCACCACTGGCCCGTCAGCGCCACGCTCCCCACCAGCGCCTGCGCGTACAGCGGCGCCAGCTTCGGGTCGAACCCGCGGGCCTTGAACTCCAGGCCCAGGATGTCCTCCACCTGCGTGGCGATGTCACTGATCAGCGACGCGAACGTGCCCGTCGACTGCGCCACCGGCGAATCCCGTACGAGGATCCGGAAACCGTCCGTGTAGTTCTCGATGTAGTCGAGCAGCGCGAACGCCGCCTGCTCCAGGAGCTCCCGCGGATGCCCCGCCGTCAGCGCCCCCGTCACCCCGTCCAGGAGCTGCCGCATCTCCCGGTCGACCACGACCGCGTACAGCCCCTCCTTGCCCCCGAAGTGCTCGTACACCACCGGCTTGGAGACCCCGGCCTTCGCCGCGATCTCCTCCACCGACGTGCCCTCGAAGCCCTTCTCCGCGAAGAGGGTGCGACCGATGTCCAGCAGCTGCTCCCGGCGCTCCGCGCCCGTCATCCGCACCCGGCGCCCACGCCGGGGCTTCTGCTCTCCACCGCTGCTGCCGGTACCGCCGGTCCTGCCCTCGATCGCCACGTCTTCCATCATGCCGCGTCTGCGGAAGCGCTCTGGCGGCGGGCTTCGATGCGGGACTTCGCCGGCCACCGGACGTCCGTCGCCCAGCCCAGCTGCTCGAACCAGCGGATCAGCCGCGCACTGGAGTCGACCTGACCGCGCAGCACCCCGTGCCGGGCCGACGTCGGGTCCGCGTGGTGCAGGTTGTGCCAGGACTCGCCGCAGGACAGCACCGCCAGCCACCACACGTTGCCCGAACGGTCACGCGACCGGAACGGACGCTTGCCCACCGCGTGACAGATCGAGTTGATCGACCACGTCACGTGGTGCAGCAGCGCCACCCGCACCAGCGAGCCCCAGAAGAACGCCGTGAACGCGCCCCACCACGACATCGTCACCAGACCGCCCACCAGCGGCGGGATCGCCAGCGACACCACCGTCCACAGCACGAACTGGCGCGAGATCCGCCGGATCGCCGGGTCCTTGATCAGATCGGGCGCGTACTTGTGCTGAGGCGTCTGCTCCTCGTCGAACATCCAGCCGATGTGCGCCCACCACAGGCCCTTCATCAGCGCCGGAACCGTCTCGCCGAACCGCCACGGCGAATGCGGGTCGCCCTCCGCGTCCGAGAACTTGTGGTGCTTGCGGTGGTCCGCCACCCACCGGACCAGCGGACCCTCCACCGCGAGCGAACCCATGATCGCGAGCGCGATCCGCAGCGGCCGCTTCGCCTTGAACGAACCGTGCGTGAAGTACCGGTGGAAACCGATCGTGATCCCGTGGCAGCCGATGTAGTACATGACCACCATCAGCCCCAGATCCAGCCAGCTGACCCCCCAGCCCCAGGCCAGCGGCATCGCCGCGAGCAGCGCCAGGAACGGCACCGTGATGAACAGCATCAGGGTGATCTGCTCGATCGAACCCTTGCTGTCCCCGCCCAGCGTGGCGGAGGGCAGGGCCGCGGAATCATCCGGCGCCGCGGACGCGGACGTCATCTCGGGGCTCATGGTCATGGGTGTCCCTGGGGGGTGAAGAGGAGGGGGAAACGCGTCGGAGCACGAAGCCGTGCCTACGCCTCCGTAACCTACGGCGTCGTAAGTATGGCAGCGCCGTGGCGCGCGGCAAGAGGGCGCAAAGAGGGGCCTGCCCGCCGCCCACCATGTGGACACCTATCCTGGGGGCGTCGGACAGCGCGGTCCGCAAGCCTCCAGAACCCTCCAGACGTGCTCGAACACTGCAAGGAGCCGCACCTGTGAGCAGTGCCGACCAGACCCCCACCGCCAGCACCGAGCTGCGCGCCGACATCCGCCGACTGGGCGATCTCCTCGGCGAGACCCTCGTGCGCCAGGAAGGCCACGAACTCCTCGACCTCGTCGAGAAGGTCCGCCGCCTCACCCGCGAGGACGGCGAGGCAGCCGCCGAGCTGCTCCGAGGCGTCGAACTCGAGACGGCCGCCAAGCTCGTGCGCGCCTTCTCCACCTACTTCCACCTCGCGAACGTCACCGAGCAGGTCCACCGCGGACGCGAGATGCGCGAGAAGCGCGCCGCCGAGGGCGGCCTCCTCGCCCGCACCGCCGACATGCTCAAGGACGGCGACCCCGAGCACGTCCGCGAGACCGTCCGGAACCTCAACGTGCGGCCCGTCTTCACGGCGCACCCCACCGAGGCCGCCCGCCGTTCCGTCCTCAACAAGCTCCGCCGCATCGCCGCCCTCCTGGAGACCCCGGTCACCCAGGCCGAGCGGCGCCGCACCGACCTGCGGCTCGCCGAGAACATCGACCTCATCTGGCAGACCGACGAGCTCCGGGTCGTCCGCCCCGAGCCCGCCGACGAGGCCCGCAACGCCATCTACTACCTCGACGAGCTGCACGCCAACGCCGTCGGCGACGTCCTGGAGGACCTCGCCGCCGAACTGGAGCGCGTCGGCGTCGAACTGCCCGCCGGCACCCGCCCGCTCACCTTCGGCACCTGGATCGGCGGCGACCGCGACGGCAACCCCAACGTCACCCCCCAGGTCACCTGGGACGTCCTGATCCTCCAGCACGAGCACGGCATCACCGACGCCCTCGAACTCGTCGACTTCCTCCGCGGACTGCTCTCCAACTCCATCCGCTACACCGGAGCCACCCAGGAACTCCTGGACTCCCTCCAGCGCGACCTGGACCTCCTCCCGGAGATCAGCCCCCGCTACAAGCGCCTCAACGCCGAGGAGCCGTACCGCCTCAAGGCCACCTGCATCCGGCAGAAGCTCGTCAACACCCGCGAGCGCCTCGCCCACGGCACCCCGCACCAGGACGGCCGCGACTACCTCGGCACCTCCGGGCTCATCCGCGACCTCACCCTCATCCAGACCTCGCTGCGCGAGCACCGCGGCGCGCTCTTCGCCGACGGCCGCATGGACCGGGTCATCCGCACCCTCTCCGCCTTCGGTCTCCAGCTCGCCACCATGGACGTCCGCGAGCACGCCGAGGCCCACCACCACGCCCTCGGCCAGCTCTTCGACCGCCTCGGCGAGGAGTCCTGGCGGTACGCGGACATGCCCCGCGACTACCGGCAGAAGCTGCTCGCCAAGGAGCTGCGCTCGCGCCGCCCGCTCGCCCCGACCCCGGCCCCGCTGGACGCCGCGGGCGAGAAGACCCTCGGCGTCTTCCACACCGTCAAGGAGGCCTTCGAGCGCTTCGGCCCCGAGGTCATCGAGTCGTACATCATCTCGATGTGCCAGGGCGCCGACGACGTCTTCGCCGCCGCCGTCCTCGCCCGTGAGGCCGGCCTGATCGACCTGCACGCCGGCTGGGCCAAGATCGGCATCGTGCCGCTCCTGGAGACCACCGACGAGCTCAAGGCCGCCGACGTCATCCTCGACGACATGCTCGCCGACCCCTCCTACCGGCGTCTCGTCTCGCTCCGCGGCGACGTCCAGGAGGTCATGCTCGGCTACTCGGACTCCTCCAAGTTCGGCGGCATCACCACCTCCCAGTGGGAGATCCACCGCGCCCAGCGGCGGCTCCGCGACGTCGCCCACCGCTACGGCGTCCGGCTGCGCCTCTTCCACGGCCGCGGCGGCACCGTCGGCCGCGGCGGCGGCCCCTCGCACGACGCGATCCTCGCCCAGCCCTGGGGCACCCTGGAGGGCGAGATCAAGGTGACCGAGCAGGGCGAGGTCATCTCCGACAAGTACCTGATCCCGTCCCTCGCGCGGGAGAACCTCGAACTGACCGTCGCCGCCACCCTGCAGGCCTCCGCCCTGCACACCGCGCCGCGCCAGTCCGACGAGGCCCTCGCCCGCTGGGACGCGGCCATGGACACCGTCTCGGACGCCGCCCACACCGCGTACCGCAAGCTCGTCGAGGACCCCGGCCTGCCGGCGTACTTCCTCGCCTCCACCCCCGTCGACCAGCTCGCCGACCTGCACCTGGGCTCACGGCCCTCCCGCCGCCCCGGCTCCGGCGTCTCCCTCGACGGACTCCGCGCCATCCCCTGGGTGTTCGGATGGACCCAGTCCCGCCAGATCGTCCCCGGCTGGTTCGGCGTCGGCTCCGGCCTCAAGGCCCTGCGCGAGGCCGGCCTCGAAGCGGTCCTCGGCGAGATGCACGAGCGCTGGCACTTCTTCCGCAACTTCCTCTCCAACGTCGAGATGACGCTCGCGAAGACGGACCTGCGGATCGCCCGCCACTACGTCGACACCCTCGTCCCCGACGACCTCAAGCACGTCTTCGAGACCATCGAGGCCGAGCACGCGCTGACCGTCGCCGAGGTCCTCAAGGTCACCGGCGGCGAGAAGCTCCTCGACTCCAACCCGGTCCTCCAGCAGACCTTCGCCATCCGCGACGCCTACCTGGACCCGATCTCCTACCTCCAGGTCGCCCTCCTCGCCCGCCAGCGCGCGGACGCCGAGCGCGGCGAGGACCCGGACCCGCTGCTCGCGCGGGCCCTGCTCCTCACGGTGAACGGCGTGGCGGCCGGCCTCCGCAACACCGGCTGACGCCCCTCCCGCAGGCACGACGGAGCCCCCGCCGGATTCCCGGCGGGGGCTCTGTCACGGCCTCAGTTCTGCGTGGCCTTGCGGCGGCGGGTCACCAGGACCGCGCCGGCGGCCGCGAGGGCCAGGGCGGCGGCGGCCAGGATCCCGACCGGGGCGCTGGAACCGGTCTCGGCGAGGTCGCCCCCACCCTTGGCGTCCGAACCACCGCTGGCGGAACCGCCGGTGGCCTGCTCACCGGTGGTGGAGCCGCCGGTGGAGGCGGTCTCACCGGTGGTGGAGCCGCCGGTGGAGGTCGTGTCGCCCGTGGTGGTCCCGCCCGTGGAGGTGGTCTCGCCGGTGGACGTGGTCTCACCCGTGGAGGTGGTCTCACCGGTGGTGGTCCCGCCCGTGGAGGTGGTCTCGCCCGTGGTGGTGCCGCCGGTCGTCTGCTCGCCGGTCGTGCCGCCGGTGGTCTGCTCGCCGGTCGTGCCGCCGGTGGTCTGCTCGCCCGTGGTGCCGCCCGTGGTGTCGCCGGCCGGGCAGGTGTGGGAGAGGTTGAACCAGCCCTGCTTGATGACACCGTCGACCTCGGCCTCGGCCGACGTCAGCTTGGCGCCCGGGGCGGAACCCACGTACGCGTGCTTGGCGCTCGGCGGGCCGAACGAGGTGATGACGACCGGCGCGCCGTTGTCGAAGGTCACCGTCAGCTTGGTGAACTCCACACCGTTGCCGGGGATGACGAAGTGCCAGCCGTCCTGGTTGGCCGGAATCGTCTTGCAGTCACCGTCGTGGGACGCCTCCGACGCGGCGATCGGCGTCTGCTGGTGCAGCGGGTACGTGTGCGTGCCGTCCGAGGCGAAGGCGGTCGGGGCCAGGATCACGGAGCCCGTCATGGCCGCGACAAGAGCGGCTGCGGGGAGGAAGGAGCGTCGCATATGCAGTCGTCCATCTGTGGGATGAGGATGCCGTGGGGAGTGGCGGGGGGCAGCCTATCCATCGCCAGGAGCCGGCCTTGAGGCAGAGGTCCACAACGATCACGCTCACAGCGCGAAGAACGCCGCCACCAGCACCGCACCGCCCACACCCGCGAACGACCACGCCGTCCGCGTCAGCCGCATCCCGCCGCCCACCAGAGGCGCCGCCAGCAACAGCGCCCCGCCCAGCGGCAGCCAGGCGTGCAGACCCCCGCCCCACCCCGTCCGCACACCCTCGTCCGTGCCCGGCTTCACCACCACCGGGATCGTCACCCCCCGCTCCGCCGCCACCGAACGCGCGATCGTCAGCGTCCGGCGCGACGACGAGGGGTCCTCCGGAACGTAACGGCCACTGCACGTCTCGTCCGTGCACGCCGTCACCGTCAGCGTCCCGTGCTCACGCCCCTTCGCGAGCAGGACGTGCTGGGCCGAGTTCCACGAGGCCCACGCGCCGGCGACGAGGAGGAGCAGGGCGACCAGGGCCATGGCGGCGGTACGGACGTGCGTCATGACCCGCGATCGTACAGTCGTACGTCCCGATCGCCAGGCCCTAGGAGTTGTACGCCGACTGCGCCCGCTCCAGACCCTCCGCCACCAGGCACTCCACCGAGTCCGCCGCCCGGTCCACGAACCAGTCCAGGTCCTTGCGCTCCGTCGACGAGAAGTCCTTCAGGACGAAGTCCGCCACCTGCATCCGGCCCGGCGGACGCCCGATCCCGCACCGCACCCGGTGGTACTCCGCGCCCATCGCCTTCGTCATCGACTTCAGACCGTTGTGCCCGTTGTCACCGCCGCCCAGCTTCAGCCGCAGCACCCCGTAGTCGATGTCCAGCTCGTCGTGGACCGCCACCACCTGCGCCGTCGGCACCTTGTAGAAGTCCCGCAGCGCCGTCACCGGACCCCCCGACAGGTTCATGTACGACATCGGCTTCACGAGGATCACCCGGCGGCTCGACGGCCCCGGAGGCCCCATCCGGCCCTCCACGACCTGCGCCTGCGCCTTCTGCGCCCGCTTGAACGAGCCGCGGATCCGGTCCGCGAGCAGGTCCACGACCATGAAGCCGATGTTGTGCCGGTTGGCCGCGTACTCGGGCCCCGGATTGCCGAGACCGACGATCAGCCAGGGGGCGTTCGCGTCGTCCGTCATGTGCGTCAGCTCTTCTCGTATCCGCGTATCCGTACAAGAGAAACGGGGTGACGGGCCCGTACGGCCCGTCACCCCGTCACGTCAGGCAGAGCCTACGGCTCAGGCCTCGGCGCCCTCGGTGGCCTCGGCCTCGGCGGCCGGCTCCTCGGCCTGCGCGGCCAGGACCTGCAGGACGACGGCGTCGCCGTCGGTCACCAGGGTCGCGCCCTTCGGGAGGGCGATGTCCTTCGCGAGGACGGAGGCACCGGCCTCCAGGCCCTCCACGGAGACCGTGACGGCCTCGGGGAGGTGGGTGGCCTCGGCCTCGACGGACAGGGTGCCGAGCACGTGCTCCAGCAGGTTGCCGCCGGCGGCCAGCTCACCCTCGGCCTGGACCGGGATCTCGACCGTGACCTTCTCGCCGCGCTTGACGAGCAGCAGGTCGACGTGGATCAGGAAGCCCTTGATGGCGTCGCGCTGGACGGCCTTCGGGATCGCCAGCTCGTTCTTGCCGTCGATGTCCAGGGAGAGCAGGACGTTCGGCGTACGGAGCGCGAGACCGAGCTCGTGGGCCGGAAGGGTGATGTGGGCCGGCTCCGAGCCGTGGCCGTAGACGACCGCGGGAACCTGCGAGTCACGGCGGATGGCGCGGGCGGCGCCCTTGCCGAACTCGGTACGGACGGCGGCGGCGAGCTTGACCTCGGACATGCTGCACTCCTCGTAGAAGGTGACGAAAAAACGTGGTCACCCGGCCACGACTGGCGATGGCCTGCTACGAAGAGCGCGTCGATAACGGACCGCCGTGACCCTTACGGGTACGGCCTCCCTCGCCGAGCAACTACGGCAGTCTACCCGCCGCCCCCGCACCGCCCAAATGGATCAGCCCGCCCGGAACCCCGGACGGGCTGACCCCCACCTCACCTACCGGTGACTCAGTGCTCCTCGAAGAGGCTCGTCACCGAACCGTCCTCGAACACCTCACGCACCGCGCGCGCGATCGTCGGCGCGATCGACAGCACCGTGATCTTGTCCAGCTCCAGGGCACCCGGCACCGGCAGCGTGTCCGTGAACACGAACTCGCTCACCTTCGAGTTCTTCAGGCGGTCCGCCGCCGGACCCGAAAGGATGCCGTGCGTCGCCGTCACGATGACGTCCTCCGCACCGTGCGCGAACAGCGCGTCGGCCGCCGCGCAGATCGTGCCGCCCGTGTCGACCATGTCGTCCACCAGGACACACACGCGGCCCTTCACGTCACCGACGACCTCGTGCACCGTCACCTGGTTGGCGACGTCCTTGTCACGGCGCTTGTGCACGATCGCCAGCGGCGCGTCCAGACGGTCGCACCAACGGTCGGCGACCCGCACACGACCCGCGTCCGGAGACACGATCGTCAGCTTCTCGCGGTCGACCTTGGCGCCCACGTAGTCCGCCAGCACCGGCAGCGCCGACAGGTGGTCCACCGGGCCGTCGAAGAAGCCCTGGATCTGGTCCGTGTGCAGGTCCACGGTCAGGATCCGGTCCGCACCCGCCGTCTTCAGCAGGTCCGCCACCAGACGCGCCGAGATCGGCTCACGGCCGCGGTGCTTCTTGTCCTGACGGGCATAGCCGTACGACGGGATGATCACGGTGATGCTCCGGGCCGAGGCCCGCTTCAGAGCATCGATCATGATCAGCTGCTCCATGATCCACTTGTTGATCGGAGCCGTGTGGCTCTGGATCAGGAAGCAGTCCGCGCCGCGCGCCGACTCCTGGAAGCGGACGTAGATCTCACCGTTGGCGAAGTCGAACGCCTTGGTCGGAACGAGACCGACACCCAGCTGGTGCGCGACCTCCTCGGCCAGCTCGGGGTGGGCGCGGCCGGAGAAGAGCATCAGCTTCTTCTCGCCGGTCGTCTTGATCCCGGTCACAGCACTGTCTCCTCAGACGTGTTCTCTGGCCGCGACCCCGCGCCCGTCGAGCGCATGTGCGTGCCAGCCGAATTTGTGTGCACGTATCACGGTACGCCGAGTTCGACGTACCCGTTTCCGGTCAGCTTTCGCCGGCGGACTCCTCAGAGGCGGCCTGAGCGGCCTGCGCGGCGGCACTGCCGGGCCGCTTACGGGCCACCCAACCCTCGATATTCCGCTGCTGGCCCCGGGCCACGGCGAGCGAACCGGCCGGCACGTCCTTCGTGATCACCGACCCCGCCGCGGTGTAGGCCCCGTCCCCGATCGTGATGGGAGCCACAAACATGTTGTCCGAACCCGTACGGCAGTGGGAGCCGATCGTGGTGTGGTGCTTCGCCTCGCCGTCGTAGTTCACGAACACGCTCGCGGCACCGATGTTCGTGTACTCGCCGATCGTCGCGTCACCCACGTACGACAGATGGGGGACCTTCGTGCCCTCGCCCACCGTCGCGTTCTTCATCTCGACGTACGTACCGGCCTTCGACTTCTTGCCGAGGTTCGTGCCCGGACGCAGATACGCGAACGGTCCCACGGAGGCGCTCTCGCCGATCACGGCCGAGAAGGCGACCGTGTTGTCCACCCGGGCACCCCGGCCCACGCTCACGTCCGTCAGGCGCGTGTTCGGGCCCACCACGGCGTCCTCGCCGACGTGCGTGGCACCGAGCAGCTGCGTACCCGGCAGGATCACGGCATCGGCCTCGAACGTCACGGTCACGTCCACGAACACCGAGCCCGGGTCCACGACGGTCACGCCGGCCATCATGGCCCGCTCCAGAAGCCGCCGGTTCAGCAGCGCGCGGGCCTCGGCGAGCTGCACCCGGTTGTTGATCCCCAGGATCTCCCGGTGATCACCCGCCAGCGAGGCGCCGACCCGATGACCGGCCTCGCGCAGGATCGACAGCACATCGGTCAGGTACTCCTCACCCTGGCTGTTGTCCGTCCGGACCTGCGTCAGCGCCTCCGCGAGCAGCTTCCCGTCGAACGCGAACACACCCGAGTTGATCTCCCGGATCGCGAGCTGGTCCGTCGAGGCGTCCTTGTGCTCCACGATCTCGGTCACCGCGCCGTCCGCGTCCCGCACGATCCGCCCGTACCCCGTGGAGTCCGGCACCTCGGCCGTCAGCACGGTCACGGCGTTGCCGTCGGCGGCGTGCGTGCCGGAGAGCGCGCGGAGCGTCTCCCCCGACAGCAGCGGAGTGTCGCCGCACACGACGACGACGGTCCCCTCGGGCGCCGCGCCCAGCTCCTCCAGAGCCATCCGCACGGCGTGCCCGGTGCCGTTCTGCTGCTCCTGGACGGCGGTGCGGGTCCCGGAGTAGTGCTCGTCGAGGTGGCCCTTCACCTGCTCACGGGCGTGCCCGACGACCACGACGAGGTGCTCGGGCTCCAGCTCGCGGGCGGCGGACACGACGTGCCCGACGAGCGAACGCCCGGCGATCTCGTGCAGGACCTTGGGGGTCTTCGACTTCATGCGGGTGCCCTCACCCGCTGCGAGGACGACGACGGCTGCCGGGCGGTTGGCGCTCACGGGAATGCCCTTCGGCTTTGGGTGGTGGACGCACGAAGGATACCGGGGGGCAAGTGGGCGGACATGAGTGCGGGTCCTGACCTGGACGGTCAGGACCCGCGGCGCATGGGCTCCCGGAGAAGGATTCGAACCCTCATTCAATGGACCAAAACCATTTGTCCTGCCCTTAGACGATCCGGGATGGTTCGCCAGCTATGCCCGATTCCGCGTGGGAGAGATCGGGACGGCCCCTACTATGCCGCACCAGGCCCCTTCGATGCGACGGTACAGATCGGCGCTCCCGAGGATTCGGATGGAGAGGCAGCCGTGGTAATCGGTGCCCACGTTCTTGCGATTGGTCAGCGGGCTGTGGCGTTTGACGACCGTCTTGCCGAAGGACGAGGGGTCGACATCCACGAGGTCGCCCCAGTAGCGCTCGGCATCGCCCGCGTCAGCGGTCTCGTGGATCATCACGCAGTACCGTCGGCGCTCGCGCTCGACCCCGAGGAGGTCGAGCCATGCGGTGAAGACCCGGACCATCCCGGAGTCGCTGTTCACGAAGACCACGCGCTCACGGCGGGCGTGCGGCTTGTCCTTCGTACCCTCCGCCCAGTACAGGCTGACGCCGATCAGGAAGAGCTCGCGTTCGGACAGCGCCCCGACCTCCTCGGCTGCCGTGCGCTTGACCGTGCTGCGCTCCTCCTCGCGGCGGCGCAGGGTCGACTCCCAGCCCCGCCGCGCGATCTCGGACGCCTCTTCCCTGGTCCGCCTGCGTTCGGGCTTCGGCAGATCCCGAACCCAGAGGGAGATCGAGCTCTTCGAGCAGCCCAGCTCCGCCTGGATCCGGTCGTAGGTCCAGCCCTGGAGGCGCAGCTCCCGCGCGCGGTCGCGCAGGTCGTCCTTCGCGTTCGGGCGCTTCGTCCACTCCGGCGGGGGTTCGCCTTCGAGGAGGCGGTTGAGGAGGTCGTTGTTGTCGACGTGGAGGCGGTCCCGGATCTGGCGTCGGCTGAGGCCCTCGCGGCGGAGCGCGACGGCCTTCCGGCGCAGGTCCTCGAAGTCCGCGTACTTGCTGGAGGCGGCTGTCATGCCCCCACCCTCGTCCGGAATCCGGACGTCCGGATCGAATGCGCGGTCGATTCAATAGTTCGAGGGACGTGTGTACGCGGCGTTGACGTGGGGGCCCACCCGTAGGGTGGTGGGTATGACCACAACGGGGGCAGACCGGGACGCCGTGGGCGTCGGGAGTTGGTGGTGGTGGGGGAGACCGCGGAGTGCCGTCCTCGACATCGGGCTGGCGCTCGTGTCCGCGCTGGAGTGCGCCCTGGAGGGCATCGGCTTCGCCGACAAGGCCTCGCTGCCCGTCCCCGTGGGCGTGCTGTTCGGGCTGGTCGTGGGGTCCACGCTGCTCGTCCGGCGCCGCTGGCCCATCGCCGTCGTCCTCGTGTCGATCGCCGTGGCGCCCGCCGAGATGGGCTTCCTCATGGGGATCGTCGGCCTGTACTCGCTGGCCGCTTCCGACGTGCCCCGGCGGATCACCGCCCTCCTCGCCGGGATGTCGACGCTCGCCGTGTACGTCGTGACCGCCGTGCAGATGCGGCAGGACGTCGCCCAGGTCGACGAGGGCCCGCCGGACATCGATCCGAGTGGCTGGTACGTGCCGAGCGTCGCGCTCTTCGTGACGCTCGGGCTCAACGCGCCGCCGGTTCTCTTCGGGCTGTACATAGGGGCGCGCCGCCGGCTCATGGAGAGCCTGCGGGAGCGCGCGGACTCGCTGGAGCAGGAGCTGTCGCTGCTCGCGGACCGGGCCGAGCAGCGGGCGCAGTGGGCGCGGCAGGAGGAGCGGACGCGGATCGCCCGTGAGATGCACGACGTCGTCGCGCACCGGGTGTCGCTGATGGTGGTGCACGCGGCGGCGCTGCAGGCGGTGGCGTTGAAGGATCCGCAGAAGGCCGTGCGGAACGCCGCTCTGGTGGGGGACATGGGCCGGCAGGCGTTGACGGAGTTGCGGGAGATGTTGGGGGTGCTGCGGGAGGAGGCCGTTCCCGTGGCTCCCGCCGCGGTGCCGTTGGCGGCGGTGGGGCGTGCGGCGGCGGCCGCGGCGGAGGCGGCGGCCGAGGACGGGCCGTGTCTGGACGCCGTGGAGGCCCTGTGCGAGCAGTCGCGGCTGGCGGGGGCGGCGGTGGAGCTGGTGGTGCTGGGTGCGGCGCGTCCGTACGCCCCTGAGGTGGAGCGGACGGCGTACCGGGTGGTGCAGGAGGCGCTGACGAACGTCCACAAGCACGCGGCCGGCGCGAAGGTGGTGGTGCGGCTCGCGCATCGGGGTGCGGAGGTCGCGATGCAGGTGGAGAACGGGCCGTCGGACGCGGCGGTGGCGGATGCGGGGCTGCCGAGCGGGGGGAACGGTCTGGTCGGGATGCGGGAGCGGGTGCTGCGGCTCGGCGGTGTGTTCGTGTCGGGGCCGACGGACGCGGGTGGGTTCAAGGTGTCGGCGGTGCTGCCGACGCCGCCCGCGGTCTAGCCGGCGGTGAGGCGGGTGGGCTGGGCTCCGGTGATGAGGGTGGAGAGGGCCGCGTCGATGTCCTTGCCGAGGTACCAGTCGCCGGCGTGGTCGAGGCTGTAGACGCGGCCTTCGGTGTCCATGGCGAGGACGGCCTGGTGTTCGCCCTCCTCGCCGAGGGGGGCGAGCTCGGTGTCGAGGGCGCGGCCGAGGTCGGCGAGGGTGCGGGAGAGGTGGAGTCCGGCGAGGGGGTCGAAGCGGACGGCGGCGGGCGCTATCTGCCGGCCGTGGCCGGGTGCGGTGACGCGCAGGCCGCCGAATTCGGCCCAGGCCTCGACGGCGGCGGGGAAGACGCTGTGCCGGTGTCCGGCGGGGGAGATGTGGGCGCGCAGGGTGTCGGCCCATTCTTCGGCGAGTTTGATGTCCCAGCGGCCGGGCTGCCAGCCGGCCTCGCGGAGGGCGGCGTCGACGTTGACCGGGAAGCGGGTGGTGCTGAGGTGGTCGGGCATGGGGGTGCGGTCAGCCGTTCTCGACAGGCGTGGTGGGGTCGACGGTGCGGACGCCGAAGTGGGCGAGCATCGCGGTGCAGGAGCGGCAGGGTGCCGCGTAGCTGCCGTGGAGCGGGTCGCCGTCCTCGCGGATGCGCCGGGCGGTGAGCTTGGCGTGTTTGAGGGAGCGGCGGGCTTCGCTGTGGGTGAGCGGTTTGCGCTGGGCTCGTTTGGAGCGGCTGTTCTCGGTGGCGGTGAGGTGCCGGGAGAGCAGGATCGCCTCGGGGCAGCGGCCGGTGAAGCGTTCCCGCTGGCTGCTGGTGAGGGTGTCCAGGAAGTCCTGGACGAGGGCGTGCAGGGCGGGGGGCGTGTCGCCGCGGCCCGCGGTGCACGTGAGGGTCTCGCCGCGGACGGAGAGTGCGGCTCCTACGGTGGGGAGGATTCCGTCGCGGCGGTGAAGCAGTAAGGGGGCGCGTGTGGCCTCGGCACTGCTGCTCCAGTTGAGGCGTGGGTCACCCTGTGTGGGCGTCGTGGTTGCGTGCATGGTGCTGGTCTTCCCCTCCTGCAATCCCCCGAGTTGCGTGGACAGCCTGCCAAATAGGGAGCCATATGGGGAAGCTGGGGCGGCGAAACACGTCCTCGGTGTGTCGGAATCATGGTGTGCCTGTCATGGCGTCGTGACAGTTGGTCACGGTCGGTGGTCGTCGGTTCGGGGCCGGTTCGGGCTCTTGTGGCAGCGCATAGGCTGTGCGGAATCAGGCTGTGGGAATCAGCCGGTAGCAGCAGTCAGTGACGCCATGCAGGGGGCAACCGCCATGACGACAGGTCGGCTCGGGCAGGACACCGCGCCACCGAACGCGGCCTACGCCGGGCAGGTCGTGCATTTCCCGGATCCGGTGCGTGCGTCCCGTCACCCCAGAGGGGTACGGGTGGATGAGCACGGTCACCCGGATTTCTCGCCGTACGCGCGTGCGGCGGCGGAGATCGCGGATCCGCCGGAGGGTTTCGGTGTCGACGAGCTGCGTCTCACGGACTACGTGTCGGCGAACGCGGCGATGGCGGCGACGGGTCATGAGCTGTGGGACGGGATTCCGTCGGTGGCGACCCCGCACGGCTGGACGTGGCACCACGTGGCGCGGTCGCGGCGGATGGAGCTGGTTCCGGTCGAGGTGAAGGCGTTGCTGCGTCATCACGGCGGGGTGGCGACGGCGGCGGTGGACCAGTCGAAGCGGGGTACGCGTCCGCTGCAGGAGACCCGGCCGGCGCACTTCGGTCTGCCGAAGGGGCTGGTGTCGGTGTCGGAGGCGCAGCTGCAGGGTGTCGAGGAGGATCTGGGCTATCGGCTGCCGGGGGCGTACCGCTCGTTCCTGAAGGCGGCGGGCGGGTGTGCTCCGGTGGGGGCGGCGCTCGACGCGGAGCTGGGGCTGCTCGTCGACCAGCCGTTCTTCACGGTGCGGGAGGAGGCGGGGGTCAATGACCTCGTCTATGTCAACAAGTGTCTGCGTGACCATCTGACGAAGGACTATCTGGGCGTGGCGTTCGTCCAGGGCGGTCTGATCGCGTTGAAGGTGCGGGGCGCGGCGGTCGGTTCGGTGTGGTTCTGCGCGTACGACGACGCGCGGGATTCGGGCGCGGTGGCGGCCGGCTGGACGGTGAGTGAGCGGGTGGAGCGGTTGTTGCTGCCGTGCGGTGCGGATTTCGACGCGTTCCTCGGGCGTCTGGCGGGGAATCCGCCGGAGCTGGAGACGGTGGCGAACCTGATGGTGGACGGCGGCTTCGCGCGTGCCGTGCCCGTGGTCCCGGTGGGGGAGTGAGCTGGCTGTGGTGACGTTCGCGCAGGCGCAGGAGCGCGCCGAGGAATGGATCAACGGCGACCTGCCGGCGTATCAGCACCGTGAGGTGCGGGTGCGGGAGTTCGAGCTGGGGTTCGTGGTGTGGGCGGAGGACCGCGAGGGCGGTCCGACGTCGGACGGCGGGCGTCAGCGGCTGGTGATCGCGCGCAGTGGTGAGGCGACGCTGTGGCCGGGGCTGCCGGTGGGTGAGGTGATCCGGCGGTACGAGGAGGAGTACGGGGCGGCGGAGGAGGTTCCGGCGCAGGCGGCGGTGCCGGCGGCGCGGATCGATCTGAACCAGACGTCGTTCCTGCTGAGTCCGCCGGAGTGGTTGCAGGACGCGGCGGACAAGATCGGGTTGCCGCGGGAGGAGTCGCACGCTTCGCAGGAGAGCGCGAGTGCGTCGGCGCCGTCGGACGATGTGTCGGAGGCGGTGTCCTCGTCGCCTTCGTCCTCTTCGTCCTCGTCCTCGTCCTCGTCCTCGTCCTCGTCGTCTTCCTCTTCCTCTTCCTCTTCCTCTTCCTCGTCGTCTTCGTCCGAGGCCGGTACGGCTCCGGTTCCGGCGGTGTCGGCCGAGCCGGCTCCGCCGGCGGGGGGAGACGGGTACGAGCCGACGGCGATGGACGGCGTTCCGGCGTCCACGCCTGCGCCTGCTCCTGCCCCGGCGCCCGTGCCCGTGGCGGACAGTCCGTGGGTGGACGCGAACGCGAGTTCCGGGGGCGCGGACGGGGCGGTCCCGCTGCCCGCGACCGTCTTCGCGCCGGCGCTGTCGGGTACGGACGACGAGGACACGCCGCCGCCGGTGGTGGGCGCGGACGCGCCGACCGCGCTGATGAAGGGGGGCAGTGCGCTGCCCCCGACCGCGATCGCCCCGCGGCTCGACCCGGCGGCTCCGGCCGCGGGTCCGGTTCCGCCCGTCCCGCCGGCGTCCGCCCCGACGCCGCCGCAGGCCCCGCCGGCTCCGCCCGGGCCCTCGGCTCCGGGTGCCGGGGCCATCGCGGACGCGGCGACCGGCAAGGCCGAGGTGTCGCCGAGGGCCGGGCGGGGTCCGACGCCGCCTCCGCCGCCGGGGGCCCCGGGTGTTCCGGGCGGTTCGCAGGGCTCGAACGCGTACATTCCCACGCAACTGGTGTCGCAGCTCGGGCCCGAGGGTCCGCAGCCGCCGAGGCCGCCCGCGCAGCCGGGTCCGCCCGGTCCGCCGCCTCCGCCGGCCGCGCCGGGTCCGGTGACGCCTCCGCAGCCGGTTCACCACGCGGCGACGATGCTGGCGCATCCGAACCAGGGCGGTCCCGGCGCGCCTCCGCCGCCTCCGCCGCCGCCGGGCGTGCCGGGGGGCGGTACGCCCGCGGGCGGGGTCGCGCACGCGGCGACGATGCTGGCGCACCCCGGTCCCGGTGGTCTGGGCGCTGCTCCGCCGCCGCCCGCTCCGGCGCCGCCGGTCGGCGGGCACACGCCGCCGCCCGCGCCCGGTCCGGTGCCTCCGGGGCCGGTGCCTCCGGGTGGGCCGGTGCCTCCCGCGTACGGCTATCCGCAGCCGACGGGGCAGCCGACGGTCGGTCCCGGGTACCAGGCGGTGCTGCGCTACCGCGCGCCCGACGGCTCCGAGGCGCAGATCATCCGGCGTTCCGCGCCGGGTACTCCGCATCCGGAGTGGCAGATCCTGCACGAGCTGCGCGCGATGAACGTGCCGCCGCAGCAGGTGCTGGAGCTGCACACGGAGCTGGAGTCCTGTGAGCTGCCGGGTGGTTACTGCGCGCGGATGATCCGGGAGACGTGGCCGCAGGCGCGGATCACCAGCATCGCCCCGTACGGCCGTGATCACGCGGGCCGGCAGCAGGGCATGCGGCAACTCCTGACGCATCAGGGCGAGTTGCACCAGGTCGCGGACGGTCCGGCGCGGCCGGCTCCGGTGCGGGCGCCGCTGCCGCAGGTGCAGCCGGCGCCGCCGATTCCCCCGGAGGGGATCGCGCAGGAGCTGGCGGGCGCGTTCGGTCCGGGTGTGCTCCGGTTCGACCAGCGGGCGGTGTCGCGGCAGGGCGTGCCGGAGGTCGTGGCGCGCACGCTGGTGTGGGCGGGGCTTCCGGCGGACTTCGGTCCGTTCTTCTGGGCGCAGCCGGCGATGCCGGTGGTGCCGACGCTGGCGGAGCTGGCGGCGCAGCGGCAGGTCCCGTCGGCGCCGGACGCGAGCTCGTACCTGGTGCTCGGTTCGGACTTCGGGCGGGCGATCTGCGTCCAGTACGGGACCGCGCACATCGTGGCGGTGCCGGTGGAGGCGGGTCCCGGCGGGCAGGTGGTGCCGCCGCAGTTCGTGAACTCGGGGCTGCCGGAGTTCACGCGGTCGATGGCGCTGCTGGGCCGGATGTGGCGGCTGCGGTTCGGGCTGAACCCGGAGCAGGCGGGCCGCTGGACGGTCGATTTCCAGGCGCAGTTGGCGATGCTGGATCCGGCGGCGCTGTCGTCGCCGGAGAACTGGTGGTCGGTGCTGCTGGAGCAGATGTGGGACGGCCTGCTGTAGCCGCAGCTGGACCGGATGTGATGAAGGGCGCTCGACGTGTGTGCACGTTGGGCGCCTTTTGTCCGTTCTGATGACGCATCCTTGTTGTTCGAGGTCAACGGGAAGGGGCGTCAGGGATGGGTTTCGCCGTCGGGCGGGGGCGGGGATACCGCCCCGAGCAGGTCGACCGTCATCTCGCCGCGCTCTCCGAGGAGCGGGACGCGGCCTGGGAGCGGGCGGCGCGGCTCACGGTCCTCGCGAAGGAGATGGAGACGGAGGCCGCCGGGCTCCGTCTGGCCGTCACGCAGCTTGCGCCGCAGCGGTACGAGTCCCTCGGCGAGGCCGCGCAGAGGATCCTGGAGCTGGCCGAGCAGGAGGACGAGCGGCTCGTCCGCGCCGCCGAGGCGGAGGCGCAGGCCCTCGCGGAGGCCGCCGAGCGGGCGGCGCGGGAGGCGGAGGAGTCGGCCCGGGCGTACGCGGAGGGCGTCAGGACGGCGGCGGACGCGGCGGCCCGGGCGACCCTGGAGGAGGCCCGCGCGCGCTCCGAGGAGAAGGGCGCGATCGCCCGCCGGGACGCCGAGGGGGCCAGGGAGGCCGCGCGGGAGGCCTTCGAGGAGACCGAGCGGAGGGCACAGACCCTGCGGGCGGAGCAGCACGCGGAGCACACTGCGGTACGGGACGAGGCGGAGCGCGCGGCCGAGGCGGAGGCGGCGGCCCTGGACGCCCGCCACGAGGAGCTGGTCACGGCGGCGCAGGAGCGTCTTGAGGAGACGCGGCGGGCCCTGGCCGAGACGGAGGAGCAGGCCCGGCACGGCCAGGAGGACGCCGAGGCCCGCGCGGAGGAGCTGCTCGCCGAGGCGAGGATGAAGGCGGAGCGGATCGAGCGCGAGACGGAGCGGGTCCTGCGGGAGCACGAGGAGGCCCGGGAGGAGATCCACTCCCACATGGAGCACATCCGCAACTCCCTCGCGGCGCTCACGGGTCGCCCGGCGGCGTCCGAACCGCGGGACGGGCAGCGGGACTCGGGCGACGGGGAGGACCCCGAGGGCGCCGAGTAGGCTCCGTGATCATGCTGATGAGACTGGCGGCCGTCACGCTCGACTGCGCCGACCCCATGGCCCTGGCCGCGTTCTACGAGAAGGCCACGGGGCTTCCGCTCGCGGACAGGTCCGACGACGAGTTCGCCGGACTGCGGGGCGCCGACGGTCTCTTCCTCGGGTTCCAGCGCGTCGAGGGCTACCGTCCGCCGACCTGGCCGGGCCAGGAGGTTCCGCAGCAGCTGCACCTCGACTTCGACGTCGACGACCTGGAGGAGGCCACGGCCCGCCTGGTCGAGTGGGGCGCGACCGTCCCGGCCGGCCAGCCGCGCCCGGACCGGTGGCGGGTGGTCCTGGACCCGGCGGGCCATCCGTTCTGCCTGTCGCTACCCCGCCCGCCCCAGGACGCCTAGAGCCTGTCCTCGCGCCCATTGGTCTTTCCGTGACGCGGTGAGGTAGAAAGCTCCGTCGATCAATCATGATCACGTCACAAGGCACTCGCATTCGGGGGAATGGAAGAATGACCTCAACTCGCCGTGTTCTCAGCGCGATCGCGCTCCTCGCCACCCTGGGCGGCGTCGCCGCCTGCGGTCCGGAGGACCCCGGCGCCGCGGGCACGCCCGGAGGTTCCGGCGCCGCCACGCCGTCGGCCACGGCGTCCGGGACGTCGGACCCCGGCGAGGCCGGGGACGGAGCCCCGGCCGACGACGTCGACGGTGACGGAAAGGGAGGCGACTGCGGCACGCCGCCGACCCTGCCCGCCGGGCACCTGAAGCTGAAGATCCGGCTCATGCGCGACTCCGGCGGCTTCGAGGCCGCCGAGGCCAAGCCGCACTGCACGCCGAACGACTGGATCTACGGCGCCGAGGAGGGGGACCCGACCAAGCACTACGTCCTGCCCCGGAGCGTCGAGGCCTACCTGGCCCTCGGCCCCGGCCAGACCAAGCGGGTCGACCACGAGCAGCTGGCGCTGCACATCGACCGCTGCCACGCCCAGGAGATCGGGGCGCCCACCGAGGACTACCCCAAGGTGGAGGCCCCCTACGGCTGCTACGGCAACGTCTACGAGGTCACCCTGGACGCCAAGGGCGAAGTGGCCACGATGAAGGAGATCTGGAGCGTCTGACGACGTCCGCCTCCCGCGGCCGGAGCCCGGGCTCCGGCCGCGGGAGGGGCGCCGCCGGTGGTGGCACGGGGGCGGTGGGAGGGGCGCGCGCGGGGACGGTTAACGTCGTTCCCTCACGGGAGGGAACCCTTTAGATGAACCACGCGCGCGTGCGTGGCCGCAGACTCGCGGCCGCCGCCGTCACCCTCGTTCTCGCCGCCACGGGCGGCACGCTCACCGCACTTCCGGCCTCGGCCGCGCCGGCCGCGACGCGGGGGGCACAGCAGACCACTGTCCCGTTCCCGCGGAACGCGGACGTCGTCGGCGCCGGGCCGAGCGGCTTCCTGTCCAAGACCCGGGGCTCCGCACCGGAGTTCCGCTGGACCTGGTACGCGGACGGCTCGTCGGTCGTGCTGCCGGGTGCCACCGCCGCCTCCGCCGGCGGCGCGGACCTCGTCGTCACCGTCGACCGGTCCGCCCCGGTCGCCGGGCGGACGGTGAAGGTCTACGACCTGGCGCAGCCCACCGCGGCCCCGGTCCCGCGGGAGGTGAGCCTCGACGCCCTCGGCGAGGGCTTCTTCTTCGAGGGAGTGGCCGGCACCACCATGCTCCTGGGCCGGTACCAGGAGGGCGCCTCCGGCGGGCAGTACGCCGTCACCCTCGACGGCGGCACGCCGACGGCCCGGCTGATGACCGGCAGGGCCGGACTCCAGTGCGACGACGGCCGTGAGGGCTGGACCGACACCGCCTCCGCGCTCTACGAGTGCCGTGTCGACGCGACCGGGACGGACGTCAAGGTCCTCGTCGACCTCGCCTCGGGCACCTCCAAGTGGTACCCCCAGTTCGAGGACCAGTGGGCCCGCGAAGGCGCCGTCTCCGCCACGCACGTGGCCTGGCGGGAGGCGCGGATGTCGGGCGGCCGGTCCGTCCACGGGATCGTCGCCTTCGAGCGCGGCGGCACCACCGAGCGGTGGATCCCGTCGGACGACGACCTGACCGACCCGCTGTACCTGGTCGGCGGCTGGGTGGCGTCCGGCCAGAAGGCCCACATCGACTCCTCCGGCTACGTCGACGGCGGACCCAACCCGACGAAGCGGCCGTTCACCGTCCAGTCGATCGCGACCGGCGAGAAGACCGTCCTCCTCACCGCGTTCTCCTCGGCCGTCGCCGGTCCCGGCGGCAGCCTCCTGGTGCGCGGTGGCACCGCCGAGCACGGCGAGGGCCTCTACCGGGTCTCGCCGCGCGCCGATGGTGGCCGCCCGGACGTCGAACTGGTCGCGTCCACGAAGCAGTCGACGGTCGTGACCCTCACCGGTTCGACCACGCCGACCGCGCTCACCGGCGACCAGGTCGCGCAGGGGGTCGACTTCGGCTGGGACCTGTCCCGGGCCGACAGCCGCGTCTGGCTGACGCTGACGCACGTCGCCAGCGGGAAGTCCGTGTCCACCGGGTGGCAGGTCCCGGAGGGCCTCGACGCCGGGACCCCGCGCCGGATCACCTGGCACTGGGACGGCAAGGACCTGGAGGGCGCCGACTGGGGCCGCCCGGCCCGCAACGGCGCGTACGAGTGGAAGCTCACCGCCCGCCCCGACGACGGCATCGGACCGGAGCTCGTCTCCACCGGACGCTTCACCGTGACCCGGCCCGCGGCGCCGCACGACTACGACGACGACGGCACGGCCGACCTCCTCGTCCGGGACCTCGACGGCGTGCTGTGGCGCTTCGGCACCCGGCCCGCCACCCCGGGCGGCTCCCTGACGGACACCGGCGCGTCCCGGGTGGGCGGAGGCTGGCAGGCCTACGACCGGATCGAGGCCGTCGGGAACGTCGCGGGCTCGGCCGAGCCGGACGTGATCGCCCGGGACAAGACCGGGGTCCTCTGGCTCTACCAGGGCACGGCGGACCGGGACAGGACGCTCTCGGGCCGCACGAAGATCGGCCCCGGCTGGCAGGCCTACACCGAGCTCGCGGGCGGCAGCGACCTGACCGGCGACGGCCGGGCGGACCTGGTCGCCACCGACAAGGCCGGCGCCCTGTGGCTGTACAAGGGCACGGGTTCGGCCACCGCTCCCTTCGCCGCGCGGAAGCAGATCGGCACCGGCTGGGGCGCCTACAACCAGCTGACGGCCACCGGCAACCTCGCCGGCGGCCCGGCCGGGGACCTCGTCGCCCGGGACAAGGCCGGTGTCCTCTGGCTGTACCTCGGCAAGGGTGACGGCACCTTCGCCGCCCGCACGAAGGTCGGCGGCGGCTGGAACGCGTTCCAGCACATCGTGGGCGTCGGCGACGCCAACGGCGACGGCCGCGCCGACCTGGTCGCCTCGAACGGCGACGAGACCTTCTACGCGGGCACGGGCAGCTGGTCCGCCCCGTTCAAGAAGGGCCTGCCCGTCTCCCTGACGCAGGACTCGTCCTACAACGCCGTCTTCTAGCCCGGCCCCTCAGGTGAGGGCGCACTCCGCCCACACCGTCTTCCCCGGAGCGCCGGGCCTGGGGCACCAGCCCCAGCGGTCCGCGAGCCGCTCCACGAGCAGCAGCCCCCGGCCCCCTTCCGCGAGTTCTCCCTCCGGAAGGGGGCCGGGGCGCACCGGCAGCCGCTCGCCCCGCGTGTCGCCGACCTCGATCCGCGCGACGGCCGGAGCCCCGTCCCGCAGGTGCAGGAACAGCCGGAAGTCCCGTCCCGGCACGTGCCCGTGCCGCACCGCGTTCGCCGTCAGCTCGGCGGCGACCAGCACGACGGTGTCGTGCGCCCCGGTCCCGTACGGCACGCCCCACTCGTCCAGGCGCACGGCGACCAGCCGACGGGCGAGGCGGGCGCCCCGGGTGGTCGACGTGAACCGCAGGGTGAAGACCCTGCTGCCCAAGTAAGGCGAGACACCAGGGGGTTGGGTGGTGTCCGCGGTGCTGTCGATGTTGCTCGTCATGACTCCCACGCTCCTCTTGGTGGCGTAGCGTGACCAGTGGTGACGCACTGACGCGACGGTCTTGTACGTGGGGTGTCGGTGCCGGTACGAGGGGCGGGGCGCGATGACGGAAGAGCAGGCGGGCGCGGCGGCGGACAAGTCCGGCCAGGGCGTGGTGGCGGCGTTCGGGCAGAGCCTGAAGACGCTGCGGCTGCGGGCGAAGGTGGAGCGCGAGGAACTGGGCAAGCGGCTGGGCTACTCGGCGTCGACGATCGCCTCCTTCGAGCAGGGCCGCAGGATCCCACCGCCGCGCGCGATCGACCGGGCGGACGAGGTCCTTGACGCGGGCGGGCTGCTGACGGTCTGGAAGGACCAGTTGGAGCGGGCGCAGTACCCGGTGTTCTTCCAGGGGATGGCAGAGCTGGAGAAGCAGTCGATAGAGCTGTTGGCGTACGACACCCTGGTGGTCAAGGGGTTGTTGCAGACCGAGGAGTACATGCGGGCGGTACTAGCCATGCGGCGGCCTGTGCTGGATCCGGAGACCATCGAGCAGCGTGTCACTGCCCGACTGGCCAGGCAGGGCATCTTCGACCGCCGTCCGGCGCCGCTGCTGAGCTTCGTCATGTGCGAGTCCGTGTTGCGGCGGAGGTTCGGCGGCAGGGAGGTGCTGCGCGGCCAGCTGGAGCAGCTGCTTCTCGTCGGGCAGCGGAGGAACGTCGAACTCCAGGTCCTGCCGCTCGACAGCGAGGACAACGCGGGCGTGGACGGGCCGTTCACCGTTGTCACGCGAGATGACGGCAAGAGGTTCGTCTACGCAGAGGCGCAGGGAAGCAGCGCCCTGGAGACCGACCCCAAGCGTGCGGCTCTTGCCGCAGCGCGCTATGGGATCATCCGTTCACAGGCTCTCATCCCGGGAGAGTCGCTTGCGTTCATCGAGAAGTTGCTGGGAGAGCTATGAACAACGCCGAGCCCCTCGCCTGGTTCAAGAGCAGCTACAGCGGCGCCGAGGGCGGTGACTGCATCGAGGTCGCCACAGGCTCGGGACCCGTCCACATCCGCGACTCCAAGGACGTGGCCCGCCCGGCCCTCCGGGTCTCGCGCGAGGCGTGGGCCGGGTTCGTCGGGCTCGCCTCGGCGGAGTAGTACAACCGCCGCTTGTACGCGGCGCGCGCTCAGTCGTCGCCCCCCGTCGCCTCCTTCAACACAGGGAAGCGGCGGGGGGCCACGGTCAGGAGGGCCAGGAGGGCGAGCGCCGCCGCTGCCGCCGCGCCCAGGTAGACCCAGTCGACGGCGGCGTCGACCGCGCGGCGGATGTCCTCGGTGGTGTCGAGGGAGCGGGCCAGCGCGTCGAGGTCCGTGTCGGCGCCGAGGCGGGCCGCGAGGACCCCGTTGGCGATCGCGCCGAAGAGCGCGGCGCCGACGCTCTGGCCGACCTGGCGGCAGAAGAGGACGGACGCGGTGGTCGTGCCGCGTTCCCCGTACGGGACGGTCGACTGCACTCCGACGATCAGCGGCAGCTGGAAGAGGCCGAGGGCCCCGCCGAGCAGCAGCATCAGGAGTGCGGGCTGCCAGGGTTCGCCGGGGAACGGCAGGAACGGGAACGCGAGCAGCAGGAGCAGGGCGAGCGAGATCCCGAGGACCGCGGTGAGGCGGAAGCCGACGCGGGTGTAGACGCGGTTGGAGAACGCGGCCGAGATGGGCCAGCTCAGGGTCCAGGAGGAGAGGACGAAGCCGGCGGCTATCGGCCCCAGGCCGAGGACGGACTGCGCGTACGTGGGCAGGAAGACCGTCGGGGCGACCATGAGCAGGCCGAGGGCGCCGAGGGCGAGGTTGACGGCGGCGATCGTGCGGCGCCGCCAGACCCAGCCGGGGATGATCGGTTCGGCCGCGCGCCGCTCGATGAGGACGGTCAGGGCGCCGAGGGCGGCGGCCGAGCCGAGCAGCCCGAGGGACGGGGCGGAGAACCAGGGCCAGGCGACGCCACCCTGGACGAGCGCGGTGATGAGCAGGGCTCCCGTGGCGAAGATCGCGAGGGCGCCGGCCCAGTCGACGCGGACGCGGGCGCGGGGTGCGGTGCGGGCCGGTTCGGCGAGGTGGCGGCCGATGAGCCAGAGCGCGACCAGGCCGACGGGCACGTTGACGAGGAAGATCCAGCGCCAGTCGGCGTAGCCGGCGAGGAGGCCGCCGACGGCCGGTCCCGCGACGGAGGAGGCGGCCCACACGGAGGACAGCTTCGCCTGGATCTTCGGGCGTTCCTTCAGGGGGTAGAGGTCGGCGGCGATGGTCTGGACGGTGCCCTGGAGGGCGCCGCCGCCGAGGCCCTGGACGACGCGGAAGGCGATCAGGGAGCCCATGTTCCATGCGGCGGCGCAGAGCAGCGAGCCGATGAGGAAGAGCACGGTGCCGGCGATGAGGACGGGCTTGCGGCCGAAGGTGTCGCTGAGCTTCCCGTACACGGGCAGGGTGACGGTGACGGCGAGCAGATAGCCGGAGAACAGCCAGGAGAAGACGGACAGCCCGCCGAGGTCGCCGACGATCTGGGGCACGGCGGTGGACACGACGGTCCCGTCGAGGGCGGCGAGCCCCATGGCGAGCATGAGCGCCGCGACGACGGCCCCGCGGCGCGAGGGGGCGGCGGCGGTGGGCGCGGGGTCGGCGCCGGCCCGGGTCGTGGACGGTTCCGTCACCGCGCACCCTTCCTTTCTTCGTACACCTAAATGTGCGCGGACAGGGTCTCACTCCACCCCCGGGCGGAGGAACCCCTAGGGGCACCTCCCCCATGCGGGCCAGGGGTCGTTCGTACCGGCGGAGGAGGTGAAGTGCCCTTCCGGCTTCTTAACTTGAACTTACAAACCCACCGATCGCTCCAAGGAGAGAACCGTGACTTCGGCTGTGACCATCCCCAGGCACGGGGGTACTGGCGAGGGGACGGCCGTCGCGGCGCGGGCGCGTCAGGTCGTGAAGGCGTACGGCGCGGGGGAGACCCGGGTCGTCGCGCTGGACTCCGTCGACGTGGACATCGCCCGCGGGCGGTTCACCGCGATCATGGGGCCCTCCGGCTCCGGCAAGTCGACCCTGATGCACTGCCTCGCCGGGCTCGACACCGTCACCAGCGGACAGATCTTCCTCGACGAGACCGAGATCACCGGTCTCAAGGACAAGAAGCTCACCCAGCTGCGCCGGGACCGGATCGGCTTCATCTTCCAGGCGTTCAACCTGCTGCCCACCCTGAACGCCCTGGAGAACATCACGCTGCCGATGGACATCGCCGGGCGCAGGCCCGACGCCGACTGGCTGCGCCGGGTCGTCGACACCGTCGGCCTCTCCGAGCGGCTCAAGCACCGGCCGAACCAGCTCTCCGGCGGGCAGCAGCAGCGCGTCGCCGTGGCCCGGGCGCTCGCCGCGCGGCCCGAGATCATCTTCGGCGACGAGCCCACCGGAAACCTCGACTCGCGGGCCGGCGCCGAGGTCCTCGGCTTCCTCCGCGCGTCCGTCGACGAGCTGGGCCAGACCATCGTCATGGTCACCCACGACCCCGTCGCCGCCTCCTACGCGGACCGGGTCCTCTACCTCGCCGACGGGCGGATCGTGGACGAGATGGAGCGGCCCACCGCCGACGCCGTCCTCGACCGCATGAAGGACTTCGACGCGCGCGGGCGGACGTCATGACCGTCCTCAAGACCTCGCTGCGCAACTTCTTCGCGCACAAGGGCCGGATGGCGCTCTCCGCCGTCGCCGTCCTGCTCTCCGTCGCCTTCGTCAGCGGGACGCTCGTCTTCACCGACACGATGAACACGACGTTCGACAAGCTCTTCGCGTCCACCGCCTCCGACGTCACCGTCAGCCCGAAGGCCGCGGCCGCCGACGACGAGATCCCGCAGAACGGCCGCCCCGAGACCCTCCCCGCCTCGCTCGTCGAGCAGGTCAGGAAGGTCGAGGGCGTCAAGGACGCGCAGGGCTCGGTCGCGTCGACGAGCGTCACCGTCGTCGACGCGAGGAACAAGAACGTCGGCCCGACCAGCGGCGCCCCGACGATCGCCGTCAACTGGACGCCCAACGAGCTGCGTTCGGTGGAGATCGCCTCCGGCCACGAGCCGCGCGGCCCCACCGAGGTCGTCGTCGACGGCGCCACCGCCCAGAAGCACGGCCTGAAGCTCGGGGACGAGCTGCGGACCATCGCCGCCACCGGGGACTTCACCGCGAAGATCGTCGGCACCGTCGAGTTCAAGGTCACCAACCCCGGCGCCACCGTCGTCTACTTCGACACCGCCACCGCGCAGCGCGAACTCCTCGGGAAGACGGGTCTGTTCACCCAGGTCTCCGTCGACGCGAAGCCCGGCGTCTCCGACGACGCCCTGAAGGCGGACGTCGCCGCCGCCGTCGGCGGGGGCTACAAGCTGCAGACCGCCGCCGAGGTCGCCGACGCCGGCCGCGAGAGCATGGCCGGTTTCCTCGACGTCATGAAGTACGCGATGCTCGGCTTCGCCGGGATCGCCTTCCTCGTCGGCATCTTCCTCATCGTCAACACCTTCTCCATGCTCGTCGCCCAGCGCACCCGCGAGATCGGCCTCATGCGGGCCATCGGGTCGAGCCGCAGGCAGGTGAACCGTTCCGTCCTCGTCGAGGCGCTCCTGCTCGGCCTCGTCGGCTCGGTCGCCGGTGTCGCCGCGGGCGTCGGCCTCGCCGTCGGGCTCATGAAGCTCATGTCCGCCCTGGGCATGGAGCTGTCCACCCGCGACCTCACCGTCGCCTGGACGACCCCGGTCGTCGGCCTCGCCCTCGGCATCGTCGTCACCGTCCTCGCCGCGTACGTCCCCGCCCGCCGGGCCGGCAAGGTCTCCCCGATGGCCGCCCTCCGCGACGCGGGCACCCCCGCCGACGGCAGGGCCGGACGGGTACGGGGCGTGCTCGGGATCGTCCTCACCGCCGCCGGAGCGGCCGCCCTGGTCGCCGCCTCCCGCGCCGCCGAGGCCGGACCCGGCTCGCTCTGGCTCGGCCTCGGTGTCGTCCTCACCCTCCTCGGCTTCGTCGTCGTCGGCCCGCTCCTCGCCGGCGCGGTGGTCCGCGCCCTCGGCGTCGTCGTCCTGCGGATCTTCGGCCCCGTCGGCCGGATGGCCGAGCGGAACGCGCTGCGCAACCCGCGCCGCACCGGCGCCACCGCCGCCGCCCTGATGATCGGCCTCGCGCTCGTCGCCGGCCTCTCCGTGGTCGGCTCCTCCATGGTCGCCTCGGCCACCGAGGAACTCGACCGCTCCGTCGGCGCCGACTACATCGTGCAGTCCGCCACCGGACAGCCGGTCGTGCCGCAGGCCCTCGCCGCCCTGGAGAAGACGCCCGGCCTCGACCACGTCACCGAGTACAAGTGGGTCGACGCGAAGGTCACCGACCCGCGCGGCAAGGTCACCACGGCCGACCTGGCCGCCACCGACCCGACCTACGTGAAGGACCTGCGCCGCGAGACCACCGCCGGCACGCTCACCGAGGCGTACGGCGAGGGCGCGATGTCCGTCGGCAGCGACTACGCCGCCGAGCACGGGGTCAAGGTCGGCGACAGCCTGACCGTCGCCTTCAAGGGCGGCGACACCGTGAAGCTGAAGGTCGCGGCGATCACCGCGGACACCGGCCAGGTCGACAAGGGCGCCATGTACACGAGCGTCGCCACGCTCGCCCGCCACCTGCCCGCCGAGCGGGTGCCGAACAGCCTGATCGTCCTCGCCAGCGCGAAGGACGGCCAGGAGACCCAGGCCTACCAGGCCCTCAAGGACGCGCTGGCGCCGTACCCGCAGTACAAGGTCAGCAACCAGGCCGACTACAAGGAAGAGCTGCAGGA
Organism: Streptomyces sp. NPDC096079; assembly: GCF_040303145.1. Taxonomy (NCBI): domain Bacteria; kingdom Bacillati; phylum Actinomycetota; class Actinomycetes; order Kitasatosporales; family Streptomycetaceae; genus Streptomyces; species Streptomyces sp. NPDC096079. The sequence goes on along the minus strand of NZ_JBEOST010000007.1, from coordinate 95,065 downwards.
CCAGGTCGGGCAGCTGCTCAACATCGTGTACGGGCTCCTCGCCCTGGCGATCGTCGTCGCCGTCCTCGGCGTCGTGAACACCCTCGCGCTCTCGGTGGTCGAGCGGACCCGCGAGATCGGCCTCATGCGGGCCATCGGCCTCTCCCGCCGGCAGCTGCGCCGCATGATCCGCCTGGAGTCCGTGGTCATCGCCCTCTTCGGCGCGCTGCTCGGCCTGGGCCTCGGGATGGGCTGGGGCACGGCCGCGCAGAAGCTCCTCGCCCTGGAGGGCCTCGGGGTCCTGGAGATCCCCTGGCCGACGATCGTGACGGTCTTCGTCGGCTCGGCCTTCGTGGGCCTCTTCGCGGCCCTCGTCCCGGCGTTCCGGGCGGGCCGGATGAACGTCCTGAACGCGATCGCGAGCGAGTAGCCCGCGGCGCGTGACGGAACGGGGGAACGCGGCCCCGGAGGACCCTGCCAGGTCTTCCGGGGCCGTAGGGCGTTCCGGCCCGCCCCCGGGACGGGAACGGCGCCCTCACCCTCCCGAGTGGCCCCGTTCCTTCGCGCGAGTGACGGTGGTACGCCGTAGGCTGGGGGCGACCGGGCCATACGTGCCCGGGACCACCCGGCCCGTGAGACGTGTCGGGCTGTTCGCGTTGCCCGACCCGTCGTCCGAACCCGGGATGGAAGTTCCATGAGCCTGCACGGTCTGCTCGATGTCGTCGTCAAGGACGCCGCCCTCGCCGAGGCGGTGAAGGCCGCCGCCGACGGCAACCGCCCGCACGTGGACCTGGTCGGCCCGGCGGCCGCGCGGCCCTTCGCGGTGGCCGCGCTCGCCCGGGACTCGGGTCGTCCGGTGCTGGCGGTGACCGCGACCGGCCGGGAGGCCGAGGACCTCGCCGCCGCGCTGCGCTCGCTCCTCGACCCGGACCGGGTCGTCGAGTACCCGTCCTGGGAGACCCTCCCGCACGAGCGGCTCTCGCCCCGCTCCGACACCGTCGGCCGCCGGCTGGCCGTCCTGCGGCGCCTCGCGCACCCCCGCGACGACGATCCGGCCGCCGGGCCCGTCTCGGTCGTCGTCGCACCCATCCGCTCCGTACTCCAGCCGCAGGTCAAGGGGCTGGGGGACCTGGAGCCGGTGGCGCTGCGGTCGGGCCAGACGGCCGACCTGAACGAGATCGTCGAGGGGCTCGCGGCCGCCGCGTACTCCCGGGTCGAACTCGTCGAGAAGCGCGGCGAGTTCGCCGTGCGCGGCGGCATCCTGGACGTGTTCCCGCCGACCGAGGAGCACCCGCTCCGGATCGAGTTCTGGGGCGACGACGTCGAGGAGATCCGCTACTTCAAGGTCGCCGACCAGCGGTCCCTCGAAGTCGCCGAGCACGGTCTGTGGGCGCCGCCCTGCCGTGAGCTGCTGCTGACGGACGAGGTGCGGCAGCGGGCCGCCGCCCTCGCCGAGGAGCACCCGGAGCTCGGCGAGCTGCTGAACAAGATCGCCGAGGGGATCGCGGTGGAGGGCATGGAGTCCCTCGCGCCCGTCCTCGTCGACGACATGGAGCTGCTGCTCGACGTGTTGCCGAAGGGCTCCATGGCGGTGGTCTGCGACCCCGAGCGGGTGCGGACCCGGGCCGCCGACCTCGTCGCCACCAGCCAGGAGTTCCTCCAGGCCTCCTGGGCCGCCACCGCCGGAGGCGGCGAGGCCCCGATCGACGTCGGCGCGGCCTCCCTGTGGGGGATCGCGGACGTCCGGGACCGGGCCCGCGAGCTGGACATGGCCTGGTGGTCGGTGTCGCCGTTCGCGGCGGACGCGGTCGACGCCGGCGGGGACACGCTGACGCTGGGGATGCACGCCCCCGAGTCGTACCGCGGCGACACCGCGCGGGCGCTCGCCGACACCAAGGGCTGGCTGGCCGAGGGCTGGCGGACGGTGTACGTGACGGAGGCGCACGGCCCGGCGTCCCGCACGGTCGAGGTCCTCGGCGGCGAGGGCATCGCGGCGCGTCTCGACGCGGACCTGGCGGAGATCTCGCCGTCGGTCGTGCACGTGTCGACGGGCTCCATCGACTTCGGCTTCGTCGACGCGGCGCTCAAGCTGGCGGTGCTGACGGAGACCGACCTGTCGGGGCAGAAGGCGGCCGGCAAGGACGGGCAGCGGATGCCCGCCAAGCGGCGCAAGACGATCGACCCGCTGACCCTGGAGGTCGGCGACTACATCGTGCACGAGCAGCACGGCGTCGGCCGGTACGTGGAGATGGTGCAGCGGACCGTGCAGGGCGCGACCCGCGAGTACCTCCTCGTGGAGTACGCGCCGGCGAAGCGGGGCCAGCCCGGCGACCGGCTGTACATCCCGACGGACCAGCTGGAGCAGGTCACCAAGTACGTGGGCGGCGAGGCGCCGACCCTGCACCGGCTCGGCGGCGCGGACTGGACGAAGACGAAGCAGCGGGCGAAGAAGGCCGTCAAGGAGATCGCGGCCGACCTGATCAAGCTGTACAGCGCCCGCATGGCGGCCCCCGGCCACGCCTTCGGCCCGGACACGCCGTGGCAGCGCGAGCTGGAGGACGCCTTCCCGTACGCGGAGACGCCCGACCAGCTGTCGACGATCGCCGAGGTCAAGGAGGACATGGAGAAGACGGTCCCGATGGACCGCCTGATCTGCGGCGACGTCGGTTACGGCAAGACGGAGATCGCGGTGCGGGCGGCGTTCAAGGCCGTCCAGGACGGCAAGCAGGTCGCGGTCCTGGTGCCGACGACGCTGCTCGTGCAGCAGCACTTCGGCACGTTCAGCGAGCGGTACTCGCAGTTCCCGGTGAAGGTGCGGGCGCTGTCCCGGTTCCAGTCGGAGAGCGAGTCGAAGGCGACGATGGAGGGGCTGCGGGAGGGCGCGGTCGACGTCGTCATCGGCACCCACCGCCTGTTCTCCTCCGAGACGAAGTTCAAGGACCTCGGCCTGGTCATCGTCGACGAGGAGCAGCGCTTCGGCGTCGAGCACAAGGAGCAGCTGAAGAAGCTCCGGGCGAACGTCGACGTGCTGACGATGTCGGCCACGCCGATCCCGCGGACCCTGGAGATGGCGGTGACGGGCATCAGGGAGATGTCGACGATCACCACCCCGCCCGAGGAGCGGCACCCGGTCCTCACCTTCGTCGGCCCGTACGAGGAGAAGCAGATCGGCGCGGCGATCCGTCGCGAACTCCTGCGCGAGGGGCAGGTCTTCTACATCCACAACCGGGTCGACTCGATCGACCGCGCCGCCGCCCGGCTCCGCGAGATCGTCCCGGAGGCGCGGATCGCGACGGCGCACGGCCAGATGTCGGAGCAGGCCCTGGAGCAGGTCGTGGTGGACTTCTGGGAGAAGAAGTTCGACGTGCTGGTGTCGACGACGATCGTCGAGTCCGGCATCGACATCTCCAACGCCAACACGCTGATCGTGGAGCGCGGCGACAACTTCGGCCTGTCGCAGCTGCACCAGCTGCGCGGCCGCGTCGGGCGTGGCCGCGAGCGCGGCTACGCGTACTTCCTGTACCCGCCGGAGAAGCCGCTCACGGAGACCGCGCACGAGCGGCTCGCGACGATCGCCCAGCACACCGAGATGGGCGCCGGCATGTACGTCGCCATGAAGGACCTGGAGATCCGCGGCGCGGGCAATCTGCTGGGCGGCGAGCAGTCGGGTCACATCGCGGGCGTCGGCTTCGACCTGTACGTGCGGATGGTCGGCGAGGCCGTCGCGGACTACCGGGCCTCGCTGGAGGGCGGTGTCGAGGAGGAGCCGCCGCTGGAGGTCAAGATCGAGCTGCCGGTCGACGCCCACATGCCGCACGACTACGCGCCGGGTGAGCGGCTCCGCCTCCAGGCGTACCGCTCGATCGCCTCGGCGAACTCGGAGGAGGACATCAGGGCCGTACGGGAGGAGCTCACCGACCGGTACGGCAAGCTGCCGGAGCCGGTGGAGAACCTGCTCCTGGTGGCGGGCCTGCGGATGCTGGCGCGCGCGTGCGGGGTCGGTGAGATCGTCCTCCAGGGCTCCAACATCCGCTTCGCGCCGGTGGAGTTGCGCGAGTCGCAGGAGCTGCGGCTGAAGCGCCTCCACCCGCGCTCGGTGATCAAGCCGGCGGTCCACCAGATCCTGGTGCCGCGCCCGACGTCCGGGAAGATCGGCGGCAAGCCGGTGGTGGGCCGCGAACTCCTCGCGTGGACGGGCGAGTTCCTGACGACGATCCTCGGGGGCTGAGGCCGCGGTGCGGCGCCCTCCCGCGGGGCGCCGCACGGTGGCGGACTACAGCTCGTCGAGGTCCAGGGCCCCCGCCATCGCCGTGTAGCCGGCGTCGTTGGGGTGGAGGGCGTCGCCGGAGTCGTACGCGGGGAGGATGCGGTCCGGGTCGGACGGGTCGGCGACGGCGCGGTCGAAGTCGACGACGGCGTCGTAGGCGCCGGAGGTGCGGATCCAGTGGTTGACGGCCTCGCGCTTGGCCTCGTTGACCGCCGTGAAGTAGCCGGAGCCCTTGACGGGGGTGAGGGTGGCGCCGATGACCTTGAGGCCCTTGGCGTGGGCCTCGCGGATCAGGGTGCGGTGGCCTTCGATGAGCTTCTCGACGGAGACCTCGGGGGTGGGGCCGCCGGGGAAGGTCGGTCCGCTGCCGCCGATGTCGTTGATGCCTTCGAGGATGACGACGGTCCGCACGCCGGGCTCGGTGAGCACGTCCTTGCGGAAGCGGTGGAGGGCCTTCTCGCCCGCCCAGGTGGTGTCGTTGACGACCTGGTTGCCGCCGATGCCGTGGTTGAGGACGGCGCGGGGGCGGCCGGCGGCGGCGAGGCGCTCGGCGAGCTCGTCGGGGTAGCGGTTGTCGGCGTTGGCCGTGGAGCCGACGCCGTCGGTGATGGAGTCGCCGAAGGTGACGACGCCGTCGCGGCGGGCGGTGTCACGGCCGCCGCTGACCTCGACGCCGGAGAGGAAGTACCAGGAGCTGCCGGTCTCGCGGAACGCGGTCCCGGAGAGGTCGGCGCGGTGGTCGCCCTCGGCGCGGTAGCTGGTGGCCGAGGAGAAGGAGTGGAAGGTCGCCGGGCCGGTGGCGTCCGCGAGGTAGAGGGTGACGGTCAGCTGCTCGAAGGCCTTGACGGGGAGGGTCACGGCGTCGCTGCGGAGGGTCTCGCCGGCCGGGATGGTCACGGACGTCCTGCCGCCGAAGCGGAGGGTGCGGACGGAGCCGGGTTCGACCGCGTTCCGGGCCGTCCCCTCGCCGGCGGCGGTGCGGGCGACCGTCGCGCCGGTGATCCGCAGGGGGCCGGTTCCGTAGCGGTTGGTGAGTTCGATGCGGGTCCGGGTGCCGGTGGCGGTGACGCGGACGACCTGGCGGACCGTCTGGTCGGCGAAGCCCTTCGTCGACCAGTTGGGGCCGAACGGCGCGGACGCCGACTGCGGGGAGGCGGCCCAGGCGCCACGCCAGGCGGTGCCGTCGGCGCCGTGCCGGCCGCTGTCGGCGAGGGCGGCGGGGGCCAGGGTCAGCGTGGCGGTGGTCAGCAGGGCCAGCGCGGAGCGGCGGAGCGTGTTCGTGGTTCGCATGTCTTGGTCAATTACGGGCTGACGCGGGCTATTCCCCGCCGTGCGGGTCGAGTTGGGGTGAGAACAGCAGGCCGGTGAGCGAACGGAAGTACTCCTCGGGGTCGTCGTCGCCGATCGCGCCCCCCACGTTCCGGGTGAGGAGCAGGGTCGCGAAGCCGTGGGCGAGCGACCAGGCGGCGATGCCGGCGGTACGGGCGTCGGGGACGTCCGTCAGGCCGGCGACGCCCGTGCGCAGCTCGGCGGAGGCGCGCTCCTTCGCGGCGAGGAGGTCCGGGTCGTCGGCGCGCAGCAGGTCGGGCTGGAACATGACCTGGAAGTGGGCGGGGTGCTCCATCGCGAAGCGGACGTAGCGCACGCCGCGTTCGCGGAGTCCGGGTGCGCCCGCGAGGCCGGCGGCGAGGAGGTCGTACCCCTGGGCGGCGATGGCGGTGAGCAGGCCGGTGCGGTCCTTGAAGTGGTGGGCGGGGGCGGCGTGCGAGACGCCGGCGCGGCGGGCGAGGTCGCGCAGGCTGAGTGCCCCGGGGCCGTCGGCGGCGATCACGTCGAGGGCGGCGGCGAGGACGGCCTGCCGCAGCTCGCCGTGGTGGTAGGTGCTCCGGCTCGTCGTCATGACAGCAGCCTAGCCCTCATCTAGGCATTGACAAGTTAGCGTCCCGGCGTGCAATCTTGTCAGTGTCAAGATGTGGATGGATGAGGGAGGGCGCCGTGGACACCGCGCGCGTACGTCAGATGTGGCACCTGCTCGAACCCCTGCACGCCCTGCTCTACTACGCCCCCGAGGCCTTCGACGAGGCCGCCGCCCTCGGCCACGACACCACCGAGCGCTGGCCCTCCTACTTCGCCTGGCGCGCCGCCCCCCTCGGCGCCGCCGGCCCGGTCCGGGTCGCCGCCGCCTTCTACAGCTTCAGCCCCGCGATGGTCGCCCGGTACGTCCCCGCAGCCTGGGCCACCGCCGGCCCCGCCGACGTCCTCGCCGCCCGGCTCCGCGCCGTCGACCGCGCCTACCGCTCCGTCCTCGGCGAGGACACGGTCGGCGGCCCCGAGCTCGCCGAGGCCGCGGCCCTCGCCCGCCGCGCCGCCGGGGCGGCCGGGACCGAGGGCCGGCCGCTCGCCGCCGCCAACGCCGAACTGCCCTGGCCCGAGGCCCCGCACCTGGTCCTCTGGCAGGCCGCGACGATCCTGCGCGAGCACCGCGGCGACGGCCACCTCGCCGCCCTCCTCGCGGCCGGGCTCGACCCCGCCGAGTCGCTCGTCTCCTTCGCGGCGATCGGCGCCGCGCCCGAGCCCGTCTTCGAGAGCCGCGGCTGGACCCCGGCGGAATGGGCCGCCGCCCGCGCCCGCCTGGCAGCCCGGGGCCTCCTGGACGCGCAGGGCGCGGTCACCGGTGCGGGCCGGGCCCTGCGGGACGAGGTCGAGCGCCGCACCGACGAACTCGCCGCCGCCCCCTGGGCCGCCCTCGGCCCCGAGGCCACCGCCCGGCTCGCCGACCTCCTCGGCGGTCCCTGGCTCGCCGCGATCGGCTCCGGCCTGCTGCCCGCCGAGAACACCCTGGGCATCGGCAAGGTGTGACGCCCCGCCAGGAAGCCCATCGGCCCTTCGACCCGTCCGTTTCGGGACCATCGGCACGAAGGCGGAGGAACCGCCCGGCCTAGGATTCCAGGGTGCTGACGTATCGAAGGACCCTCGCCGCCTCGACGCTCGCCGTCACCGCGCTCATCGCCACCGCCTGCACCCCCGGGACCGACGCCGCAAGCGCGGGCGGGGCGGGCGGCAGGCCCGCCGCGCGCGGGACGGCGCTGGCCGCCGTGGACACCCTCACCGTCAAGGGCCGCGCCCCGAAGACCGGTTACGAGCGGGAGAAGTTCGGCCGCGCCTGGGTGGATGTCGACGGCAACGGCTGCGGCACCCGCGACGACATACTCAAGCGCGACCTGACCGGCGTCCGCTTCACCGACGGCCACTGCAAGGTCGCCTCCGGCACCCTCGCCGACGACCCGTACACCGGCACCACCGTGCGCTACGAGCGGGGCCGCTCGAAGGTCGACATCGACCATGTCGTCGCCCTCTCCGACGCCTGGCAGAAGGGGGCGCAGAAGTGGGACGCCGGGACCCGGCGCCGCTTCGCCAACGATCCGCTCAACCTGCTCGCCGTGGACTCCGCGACCAACCGCCGCAAGTCCGACGGCGACGCCGCGACCTGGCTGCCGCCCAACCGGTCCTACCGCTGCACGTACGTGGCACGGCAGATCGCGGTGAAGAAGAAGTACGGGGTGTGGGTGACGGCGGGCGAGCGGGACGCGATGAAGCGCGTCCTCGGAGGCTGTCCGCAGCAGAAGCTGCCGTAGGGGGGCGCCCGGCCCGAAAAACGTTTGGTCGCCCGGTGGACGATCTTTAGCCTGGCCGTATGGACCTGAACATATCGACCCTCGCCGAACGACCCGAGCTCGAAGGGGCGATGTGGTCCATGAAGGACCTCTGGCCCGAGTTCATGATGTACGACCCGGTCGGCTGGGCCAACATGGGCCGGATCGTGCGGGAGTTCCCGGAGTTCGTGCTGGTCGCCACCGAGCCCGGCGGCGCGGTCGTGGCCCGGGGCTTCAGCGTGCCCTTCCGACTGGACGCGGAGGGCCGCCGCGAGCTGCCCGCGCGCGGCTGGGACGAGGTCCTGAACTGGGCCTTCTCCGACCTGCGGCACGGCAGGGAGGCCGACACCGTCAGCGCGATCGAGATCACCGTCGACGTCGCCCACCTCGGCAAGGGCATCTCGCACACGATGCTCGCCGCCATGCGGGAGAACGTCGGCAAGCGCGGTTTCGCGGAGCTGGTCGCGCCGGTCCGCCCCAACGGCAAGCACCTGGAGGCCGAGAGCTCCATGCACGCGTACGCCTTCCGTACGCGTGAGGCCGACGGCCTGCCGCACGACCCGTGGCTCCGCGTCCACGTGCGCGCGGGAGGGGTGATCGAGGCGGTGGCCCCGGCCTCGATGACGGTCTCCGGCTCCGTCGAGCAGTGGCGGAAGTGGACCGGCCTGCCCTTCGACACGGACGGCCCGGTCGAGGTCCCGGGCGCGCTGGTCCCGGTGCACTGCGAGGCCACGCGCGGCTACGCGGTGTACGTCGAGCCGAACGTGTGGGTCCGGCACCGGATCTGACGTGGGGGTCCGCCGCGGGTTCGGCATGGGGGTCCGCCGCGGATCCGACGTGGGGTCCGCCACCGGATCCGACGGACGCACGCGCGCGTGAGGGGGCCGTTCCCCGGTGACGGCCCCCTCACGCGCGCTCGGTGCGCGCCCGGCGGTCAGCCGGTCTCGACGACGTCCTTCGCCGCCGGGGCCTTCGCCGCGACCGGCAGGCCGTACTTCGAGAAGGTGATCGTCCCCGGCTCCTCGCCGCCCTTCGTGACGATCCTCAGGACGTACGGAGTGCCTTCCGTCGCCACGTAGACGGTGCTGCTCTCGCCGCCGTCGCCGGGCTCCGACAGAGCCAGCGCCCCGCGGCCGTCGACGGTGGTCTCCGCGCCCTTCACGATGCCGCTCGCACCGGGCTCGAACCCGCCGAGCAGCGTCTTCAGGTCGCAGAGCGCCAGCATGTCCTTCGCGTCGGGGTCGGAGACGGACGACTTCATCCAGCGGCCGTTGAGCTCCTTGAGGGTCGCCTCCTGGACCTCGGGGCTCTCGTCCTCGACCTGCTTGCGCAGGAAGGCCTCGTCGAAGCGGAGGTAGACGTTCTTGTCGTCCGGCTTGACCAGTTCGGCCGTGTGGGTCGTCTCCACGGTCAAGGTGCCGGCGCACCTGCCCCGGGCGTCGAGGGAGAGATAGCCCTTGGTCGGCTCCCCGGGGGACCTCAGGTCGACGTCGACGGTCAGGGACTTCGCGTCCCTCGTCGCCGCGAAGGCCTTGTCGACGATCTGCGACCCGGTCAGGTCCCCGAAGGGCCCGGCCGGCTTCGCGGCGTCCGTGGACGGGCCGCAGGCGGTGGCGGCGAGGGCGAAGGCGGCGCTCAGGGCGGCGGCGAGGGCGGTGCGGCGGGGGGCGGCGGGCATGGTGGTGTCTCCGGGAGGGGGGTACGGGTTCGAGGCCCCGAAGGGCCTCGGTCCGGTGGGTGGGGCGGCGGTCGGGGTCAGCCGACCTTCAGCTCCCACTGGGAGGGGTTGTAGTCGAAGCCGGGGTTGACCTCGACGGTCAGGTTCTTGGCGTCCTTGGGGGCGTCGAAGGCGACGGTGACGGTGGCCTTCTTGCCGGCGAGGATGCTGCCCTCGAAGCCCGTGCCGACCTTCTCGTCGAAGATCTGCTCGGCCGTGACCCCGTTCTTTCCGGCGCGCCCGGTGAGGGTGACGAGCGTGGCGTCGAACTTCTCCTTGCCGCCGTTCTCGATGACGACGGTCACCTGGTAGGCCTTGTTGCCCTTGGTGTGGCCGGCCGCGAACTCGCTCGGGGAGTACGGCTTCGGGTCCGAGACCGTGACCTTGAGGTCGTCGTCGTAGACCGAGGTGTCGCCGTCCGCGAGGTCCTTGGCGGCACCCGCCCCCGCGTCGCCCGCGCCGCCGCTCGCGCCCGCACTCGCGCCCGTCGGGTCCTTCGGGGCCGTCTCCTTGATCGTCTTGTCGATCTCGTCGACCGCGTCCTTGACGGCGGTGAAGGTGATGACCGCGCCGACGACCGAGAGGATCAGGGCCGCGAGGCCCAGGATCGCGCCGGTGACCGCCACGCCCTTGTTGTTCGCCTCGTGGCGCTTCACGCGGCCCTTGCCGACCAGGCCCAGGATCAGGGCGATCAGGCCGAGGATGCCGGCCAGCCAGAAGAACAGCGGGATGAGCCCGGACAGCGTGCCGATGATGCCGAGGATCAGGGCCGCGGTGCCGAGGCCGTTGCGCATGACCTGCGGGGCGGCGGCAGGCGGGACCTGGGTGTCGTACGACATGGGTGTGTCCTCCCGGACAGAGACGATGTCTGGTGCGATGGGTCAATCACAGCAGAGCCTGTGAACCGAGTCAACACGGTTCACAGAAAATGGATCGACTCACACTGTGAAGTGGTGCGGCGGACGTTCGTCGCTAGGATGGGTGTCACAGCCAGAGGGCGAGCCAGGGGAGTGGGTCACGTGCCGGAGAACGCAGCAGAGTCGGGCGCGGAGCGGCCGGGTGGCACGGCCGACGGCCCGGGCGGCGCCGCGGCCGAGGTGACCGCCGCCGGGATCGCGCGGCTCGCCGGGGTCGGCCGGGCCGCCGTCAGCAACTGGCGCCGCCGCCACGCCGACTTCCCCAAGCCCGTCGGCGGCACCGAGACCAGCCCGTCCTTCGCCCTCGCGGACGTCGAGCGATGGCTCCGCGCCCAGGGCAAGCTCGCCGAGGTCCCGCTCAAGGAGCGCGTCTGGCAGCAGATCGCGGGCCACCCCGCCGGCGCCGTCACCGCCCTCGTCCACGCGGGCTGCGCCCTCCTCCTCGTACGGGACCGGTCCGCGGCCTGGCCCGCGCTGGCCGAACTCCCCGACGAGCGGCTCGCGGAGGTGCTCCCCGTCGCCCTGGAGGAGACGCTCACCGAGCGCCTCGGCCCCGAGCGGGCCGTCCGCACGCCCGCCACCACCGCGCTCGCCGCCTCCGTCCCGCTGCTGCGCGCGGCCGCCGAGTTCGCGGCCGAGACCGGGGTCCGCCCGGCCTTCGAGTTCCTCCTCGGCCGCCACCTCGACGCCAACCCGCGGCAGTACACGCTCACCCCGCCCGGCCCCGCCGCCCTCATGGCGGCGCTCGCCGCGAGCCCGCGCACGGGACGCGGCGGCGCCCCCCTCACCGTCCTCGACCCCGCCTCGGGCACCGGCGGCCTGCTGAGCGCGGTCCAGCGGCCCGGCGCCGTCTGCGGCCAGGACGCCGACCCCGACCTCGCCGCGCTCACCGCGCTGCGCCTGGCGCTCGCCACCGACGCCGACATCCGCGTCCGCTCCGGCGACAGCCTGCGCGCCGACGCGTTCCCCACGCTCGCCGCCGACGCGGTCCTCTGCCACCCGCCGTTCAACGAGCGGAACTGGGGCCACGACGAGCTGGCGTACGACCCCCGCTGGGAGTACGGCTTCCCGGCCCGCACCGAGTCCGAACTCGCCTGGGTCCAGCACGCCCTGGCCCGCCTCCGCCCCGGCGGCACCGCCGTCCTCCTCATGCCGCCCGCCGCGGCCTCCCGCCGCTCCGGCCGCCGGATCCGCGCCGACCTGCTGCGGCGCGGCGCCCTGCGCGCGGTCGTCGCCCTCCCGGCTGGCGCCGCGCCTCCGTACGGCATCCCGCTGCACCTCTGGGTGCTGCGCCGGCCCGTCCAGGGCGAGCGCCCCGCCGCCGAACTCCTCCTCGTCGACGCCGCCTCCGAGCACACGGGCCCCGGCCGGGAGGGCCGCGACCGGCTCGACTGGCCGGCCGTCCACTCCGCGGTCCTGGACGCCTGGACGCCCTTCGACCGCGACGGCACCCTCCCCGGGACGCCCGGCGCGAACCGTTCCGTGCCGGTCATCGAGCTCCTCGACGACGACGTCGACCTCGCCCCCGCCCGGCACCTCCCGCCGCCCGCCGCCGCCGAGGGCGCCGTCCAGCTGGCCGGTGTGCGCGAGCGGCTGACCGAGACGCTGGCCAGGACCCGCGAACTGACCCCGCCGCCCGTGACGGACCCGGCCTCCGGCACCGGTCCCGGCCGCCCCACGACCACCGTCGGCGAACTCGCCCGCGCCGGCGCCCTGACCCTGCGCGCGGGCGGCGCGGGCACCGCCCCCGCCGCCGCCCCGGTCGCCGTCCTCACCGACCACGACGTCCTCGCCGCCCAGCCGCCCTCCGGCTCGCTGCCCGACGGCCCGCCGGAGGAGCCGGTCCTCCTCGCCGCCGGGGACGTCGTCGTCCCGGTCCTCGGCGGCGGCGCGGCCGTCCGGGTCGTCGACGCCTCCGCCGAGGGCGCCGCGCTCGGCCGCAACCTCCAGCTGCTGCGCCCCGATCCGGCGGCCCTCGACCCCTGGTTCCTGGCCGGTTTCCTGCGGGCGACCGCCAACACCCGGCAGGCCAGCAGCTATGCCTCCACGGCCACCCGGCTCGACGTGCGGCGGCTCCAGCTGCCGCGCCTGCCCCTGGCCGAACAGCGCCGGTTCGGCGAGCGGTTCCGGGCCCTCGCCGAGTTCGAGGAGTCGCTGCGCCTGGCCTCCCGGCTCGGCGACCAGCTGGTCCAGGGCCTGTACGACGGTCTGGCGGACGGCACGGTGGCTCCCTAGCCGGTGCTCGGTTCGACAACGGTTCCGGGTATCCCGGAACCGTTGTCCCCGGGGGTGTATACGCTCGTCCCCGCACCCATCCGTCCGAGCAGGAGCAGCAGGATGTACGGCCCTCCGCAGGCCCCGCAGGTTCCCCAGCCGCCGAAGAGCCCCGCATCCGGTGGCCGGATCGCGCTGCTCGTCCTCTTCTCCGCGCTCGCGCTGCTGAGCTGCGGCTTCCTGGCCTGGGCGCCGCTCCTGAGGCTCGCGATCGTGACCCGCAGGGCGCTGGACTGGGTGCTGTTCGCCGCGACGTTCCTGCTGGCGGCGGGCCTCTTCACGTACGCGGGCGTCACCGGCGACGAGGAGCCCACCACCGCCGAGTCGTTCATCGGCGTCGGTGTCATGGTGCTCCTGGTGGCGGGCTCGATCACGTACTACCTGGTGGCGGAGATCCGCCGGCTCGACGGGGGCGCGCCGGCCGCGTACCGGCCGCAGGGGTACGACCCCGCCGCCGTCACCGTCCCGAGCGCCGTCGCGAACCCGCAGCCGAACCCGTACGCCCGCCCGGTCGTGCCGCCGCCCGCCGTCCCGCAGCCGCACCCCCACACGCCCGGACCCCGGATCGACCAGGTCCGCGCGGAGCTGGACGAGCTGAGTGACCTGCTCAGGAAGGACACCGGGGACGGCGGGGAAGGCACGGGCGGCAGGTGAACGGGCGGGTCATCGGCGGGCGTTACGAGCTCGCCACCGTCATCGGCCAGGGCGGCATGGGCCAGGTCTGGACGGCGTACGACGGACGCCTCGACCGCCGGGTCGCGGTGAAGCTGCTCCGGCCCGCGACCATGACCGGCCCGGCCACCGCGGCCGAGGAGCTGCGCCGCCGCTTCGTGCGCGAGTGCCGGGTGACCGCGCAGGTCGACCACCCCGGCCTGGTGACCGTGCACGACGCGGGCAGCGACGGCGACGACCTCTACCTCGTCATGCAGTACGTGGAGGGCGCGGACCTCGCCGACCACCTCGCCGAGCACGACCCGTACCCCTGGGAGTGGGCGGTCTGCGTCGCCGCGCAGCTCTGCGCGGTGCTCGCCGCCGTGCACGCGGTGCCGATCGTGCACCGCGACCTCAAACCGCGGAACGTGATGATCCGCCCGGACGGGGCGCTGACCGTCCTCGACCTGGGCGTCGCCTCCGTCCTGGACACGGACACCACCCGGCTCACCCAGACCGGTTCGCCCATCGGCAGCCCGGCGTACATGGCGCCGGAGCAGGCCATGGGCGGCGCCGTCGGCCCGTCCACCGACCTGTACGCGCTGGGCGTCCTGCTCCACGAACTCCTCAGCGGGAACGTGCCGTTCGCCGGCTCCACCGCGCTCGGCGTGCTGCACCGGCACCTGTACGAGCCGCCCGCGCCGCTCCGGCAGCTGCGGCCCGAGATCCCCGAGGCCCTTGAGGCGCTGGTGCTGCGGCTGCTCGCCAAGGACCCGCAGGCGCGGCCGTCCGGCGCGCACGAGGCGTACGAGCAGCTCCTGCCGCTGCTCCCCGCGCGCGGGGTCCCGGCGGGTCCGATGGATCCGACGCGCCCGTTCCTGCGCCCGCACGCGCCCTGGCCCGACCGGGCGACGGCGAAGGTCGCGCACGTGCCGCCGGTCCCGCCGGTTCCCCCCGCCCGCGGGGCCGATCCCCGCACCGACCCCCGGGTGTACGCGCCGGGGGCACCGGCCGCGCGTCCCGACGTGGCCGCTGCCGTCGACGAGGTGAAGCGGCTGCTCGGGGAGGGTTCGCTCACCCAGGCCGTGGACCTGCTGGGCTCGATCCTGCCCGCCGCCGCGGCCGAGCACGGCGAGCGGTCGCCGGTCGTCCGCATCCTGCGCAAGCAGTACGCGTCGACGCTGATGGACGACGGCCAGTACCGGCGGGCGCTGCCGGAGCTGCGCCGGCTGGCGGAGGACCGGGGGGCGGAGGCGGGCCCGGCGGACCCGCAGTTCCTGCAGTTCCGCTACGACGCGGCGCTGTGCCTGGAGCAGCTGGGGGAGACGGCCGCCGCGCTCGGGGAGCTCCGGGCGGTCCTGCCGTACTACGAGCGGGACCTGGCGCGGGCCTTCGACATCCGGCAGCGGATCGGGCTGCTGCTCCTGGCGGCGGGGGAGCACGCGGCCGGGCGGGACGAGCTGCAGCGGCTGCTGTTCGACGCGGAGCGCGCGTACGGGCCGTACCACGCGCTTCCGGTGGAGCTGCGGCGTGCGCTCGACCACCAGCGGCAGTTGGGGCCGCGGCCCTGATGCGGGCTCTGGGGGCGTACCCGATCGTGACCCTGACGGGGTGCCAGGATCACGACTCGGCAACTGATCACCTAGTGGATCTTCATGATCCTGTTTGACCGTTTTGGCGCATGTAACGTTCGCGTCTGATCATGTTCGCGTCCCCAAGGAATCTCACATGACCCTCAAGAAGGTCGGCGGCGTCGTCGTCGCGATCGTCGTCGCCGTCGCCGTGAAGCTCGGTCTCCCGTACCTCACGGGCGACGCGCCGGTGCACGCCAAGGCCGGCGAGTGCGTCACCGTCAGCGGCCCGGACAACGACCCGAAGGTCGACACCGTCGACTGCTCCTCCGGCAAGGCCGACCTGTTCAAGGTCGTCAAGGTCATCGACGACACCTTCGACGTGAACAAGTGCGGCGAGCAGCTGTCGGCGCTGGCCCAGCAGCTTGACTCGGACAAGTTCGTCCTCTGCCTGGAAGAGGTCGCCGCGAAGTAAGCGCGCGCGTGGCAGTGCGAGAAGGGCCGGAACCCGACGGGTTCCGGCCCTTCCCGTCGTCACGGGGACTCCACCGGCCGCGGCCACGAGACCGACGGGGCGCCCGGCGGTGCCGGAGCCGGAGTGGGCGGCGGGGGAGTGCCGACGTGGGAGGGGGTACGGGCGGGCAGCACCGGGTCCGGCCCCTTCGACCCGTCGGGGAGCAGCGCCAGGACGCACACGGCGGCCACGGCGGCGGCCGTCCCGAGCACGGCCAGCGCGATCGCCCGGACCTGGCGCGTCCCCCGGCGGCGGCCCCGCGGAGGCGCGCCGCGGCGCAGGTCGCGGTGGGTGACGAGGGCGGCGCGTGCGGCCAGGGCGGCGCGCAGCCGTTCCTCCACGGGAGAGGTCATCGGTCGGCCTCCGCTCTCTTCTCCAGCTTTCTCTCCAGGGCGTCCAGCGCGCGGCTCGCGGTGGACTTCACCGTGCCGCGCGAGAGCCCGAGCGTCCCCGCGATCTGCTCCTCCGACAGCTCCGACCAGTAGCGCAGCACCAGGACCTCGCGCTGCCGGCGGGTCAGCTCCGCCAGCGCGTCCAGCACGTCCCGGTGCTCCTCGGCGAGCAGCAGCCCCTCGTCGACGGGCGCCCCGGCTCCCGGGTGCGGAGGGATGTACGCGCGCGCGGTGCGGCGCCTGCGCAGCACGGAGCGGGCCGCGTTGACCACGGCCGTGTGCAGGTACGCCCCCGGGTCCTGGAGCCCGTCCAGGGAGGTCCCGTAGGCGCGGCACACGGCGGCGAACGCGTCCTGCACGACGTCCTCGGCGGTCGGCAGGTCGTCGACCAGGAAGACCGCGAGCCGCACCATGTCGAGCCGCCGGGCCAGGTACAGCTCGGTGAGGGTGGGCGTGGGGCCGTCGCCGCCGTACGGGCCCCCGGCGACGCGCAGACGGCGCTCCCGTACCGGCGCGTGCCGGTCCCGGGCGGCCCGGGACACACGCGCGAGGAGCCGCGACCACCAGGGTGGCGCCAGGGGCAGGGGGAGGGCGTACGGCATGGGCCTCGATCCGTCGGGGTCGGGGAGGGGGCGCGGGCGGGGGGGGCCGGCCCCCCGCCCGCGTACTGCTACTTGCCGGGCACGGGGGCCGGCGCGGGCGCGGCGACCCGCGGCGCGGCGGGCGCGGGCGCCGGGACGGGCGCGGCGACCTGCGGCGAGGCGGGCGCGGGCGCCGGGACGGGCTGCGGCACGCTCACGACCCGCGGTGCGGCGGGCGCGGGGGCGGGCCGGGGTGCCGCGCCCTCCTGCGGCGCGGCGACCGGCCTCGGCGCGGGCTGCGGCACGCTCACGACCCGCGGCGCGGCGGGCGCCGGGGCCGGACGGGGCGCGTCGGCCACGGGCGCGGCGACGGGCTTCGGTGCCGCGACGGGCTTCGGCGCCGCGGGAACGGCGTCCGGGGCGGCCGGGGCCGGCTTCGGGGCCGGGGTGGCGGCGGCCTGCGCGGCGAAGCCGCCGCCGAGGAGCAGCGCGGCACCGGCGACGACGCCCAGGAGCCGGGGGCGGGGGCGGGGGCTCCGCCTGACGTGGCTGGACATGGGATTCTCCCGAGGAGGTGTCGGAAACACGGTCTGGAACATCAGCTGAAGGGCGCCTTCAACCCACCAGACGTGCGGCACCGCCCGAGGTTGCGACCCGGACCCGAGAAAATTTCCCCCGACGCGGAGAAACGAAGAAGCGAGAGGGACACACGCACCTCTCGCACTCTCAACGTATAGCGCACAGGGGGGCTTGCGGCAAGGCCCCCTCCGTGACGCAGAATCGCTCCTCGAACCCCAGACGATGCGAAAACTGGAGCTTTACGACGTGACGTCCCTTATTGCCGGCGTGTTCGACCTCTCCGGCAACCTCTCCCCCAAGGCCGACCCGGCGCTCATCGCCGCCGACGAACAGCACTTCGCGGACATCGCCCGGTGCCTCGACGAGACGATCGCCGAACTGTCCGGCCGGCTGGACGCCGAGCGGAAGGCGCCCGGCGGCGTCGGCCGCGAGGCGATGGACCGGGACGCGGAGATCCACCGGCTGAGCGGCCGCCTGCGGACGCTGCGCCGCTTCGGCCTCGACCTGTGCCTGGGGCGCGTGGTCGGTACGGACGACCCCGAGCCCGTGTACGTCGGGCGCCTCGGCCTCACCGACGAGAGCACCGGCCGCCGCCTGCTCGTCGACTGGCGTTCCCCGGCGGCCGAGCCGTTCTTCGCGGCGACGCACGCCACCCCCATGGGGCTGGCGAGCCGCCGCCGCTACCGCTGGTCCGGCGGCCGGATCACCGACTACTGGGACGAGGTCTTCACCGCCGAGGGCCTCGAAGGGCACGCCGCGCTCGACGACCAGTCCGCGTTCATCGCGAGCCTCGGCGGCAACCGCTCGCCCCGGATGCGGGACGTGCTCGCGACGATCCAGTCCGACCAGGACGCCGTCATCCGCGCGGGTTCGAAGGGCGCGCTCGTCGTCGACGGCGGCCCGGGCACGGGCAAGACGGTCGTCGCGCTGCACCGCACCGCGCACCTGCTCTACGCGGACCCGAGGCTCGGGCACCGCCGGGGCGGCGTGCTGTTCGTCGGCCCCCACCAGCCGTACCTGAACTATGTCGCCGACGTCCTGCCCAGCCTGGGCGAGGAGGGCGTGCGGACCTGCACCGTGCGGGACCTGGTCGCCGAGGGCGCGCAGGCCCCGGCGGAGACCGACCCCGAGGTGGCGCGCCTGAAGTCCTCGGCGGACCTGGTGCGGGCGATCGAGAAGGCCGTGGCGTTCTACGAGGAGCCGCCCACGGAGGGCATGACCGTCTCGACCCACTGGTCGGACATCGAGCTGACCGCCGGCGACTGGGCGGAGGCCTTCGCCGCGGTGGAGCCGGGCACCCCGCACAACGAGGGGCGCGACCAGGTCTGGGAGCACCTGGTCTCGATCCTGTTCGACAAGTACGAGGGCGAGGAGATCCCCGAGGCGCAGTTCCGGAAGTCGCTGCGCCAGGACCGGGAGCTGACCGGGGCGCTGCACTCCGCGTGGCCGATGCTGGAGGCCGCCGACCTCGTCGCGGACCTGTGGACGGTCCCCGCGTACCTGCGGATGTGCGCGCCCTGGCTGACCCCCGACGAGGTGCGGGCGCTGCGGCGGACGGACGGCCAGGCGTGGACGGTCTCGGACCTGCCGCTCCTGGACGCGGCCCGGCAGCGGCTCGGCGACCCGGCGACGGCCCGGCTCAAGCTGCGGCGCAAGGCCACCGTCGCCGCCGAGCGCGAGCGCATGGCCGGGGTCATCGACAGCATCATCGCGGCGGACCCCGACGGCGAGGGCGCGGTGACGATGCTGCACGGCAAGGACCTCCAGGAGAGCCTGGTCGACGAGAGCGCCCTGCCGACCGCCGAACGGGAGCCGCTGGACGGCCCGTTCGCGCACATCGTGGTCGACGAGGCGCAGGAGCTGACCGACGCGGAGTGGCAGATGCTGCTGCTGCGCTGCCCGTCGAAGAGCTTCACGATCGTCGGCGACCGCGCCCAGGCCCGGCAGGGCTTCACCGAGTCGTGGCGCGAGCGCCTGGAGCGGGTCGGCTTCGACCGGATCGAGCAGACGTCGCTGAGCATCAACTACCGCACGCCGGAAGAGGTGATGGCGGAGGCGGAGCCGGTGATCCGTGCCGCGCTGCCCGACGCGAACGTGCCGACGTCCATCCGGGGCAACGGCATCGCGGTCGCCCACGCCCCGGTGGGGGACCTGGAGGAGATCCTCGGCGGCTGGCTCGACGAGAACGCCGAGGGCGTCGCGTGCGTCATCGGCGCGCCCGCCTTCCGCGAGCGCCCCCGGGTCCGCTCGCTGACCCCGTCCCTGTCGAAGGGCCTGGAGTTCGACCTGGTGATCCTGGTCGACCCGGACTCGTTCGGCGAGGGCGTCGAGGGTGCGGTCGACCGGTACGTGGCGATGACCCGCGCGACGCAGCGGCTGGTGGTCCTCACGTCCTGAGGGGCGTCGCGGAAAAGGAGAGGAGCGGCGCGGGGCCCCCTGTTACGGTGCCCGGATGGCATCGATCAAGGAAATCCAGGTCACCATCGACTGTGCGGAGCCCGCGCGCCTCGCCGAGTTCTGGTGCGAGGTGCTGGGGTACGTCGTCCCGCCGGTCCCCGAGGGCTTCGCCACCTGGTCCGCGTACCACCGGTCGCTGCCGCGCGAGGAGCAGCCGGTCTACTTCGCCTGCACCGACCCCACGGGCGCGGGCCCGCGCGTGCTCTTCCAGCGCGTCCCCGAGGGCAAGGCCGTGAAGAACCGGGTCCACCTCGACGTGCGCGCCGGGAAGGGCCTCGTGGGCGACGAGCGTCTGGCCGTCCTGGAGGCCGAGTGCGAGCGCCTGGTGAAGCTCGGCGCGACGCACCTGAAGACGCTGTACGCCGACGGGGAGAACGAGTCCTGCATCAACATGCAGGACATCGAGGGCAACGAGTTCTGCCTCGACTGACCTCGACCGGGCGCCCTGTGGTGCCGGGTCGAGCGGTTCCACGACCCGGGACACGCCGACGTCCTTCAAGTACCGGGGAAAGTACCCACCCCACCCCACCTGCTCTCAGTGGTCACCCTGAGGGGGCGTCACCCACACGAGCGAACCTCGCCAACTGGGCTGGATCTCGGGGCGGTTGCCTGGCATATGCTCGCGGCGACCTGAACGGAAAATGCTCGGCCCCCGACGGGACTCGGAATCCACGGCGGGGGCCTGGCCATCGAGGAAGCAAACCCTTCCCCCATGGGTACCCAGCACCTTAGCGCGCCCGTTTCCGGCGCGGGCGTCATCCACGCCAATGTCACCCACACGACGTGCTACACCGTCGTCGGCAACCACCTCACGCAGCACGAGCACCTCTCGCTCACCGCGATCGGCCTCGCCGTCCACATCCAGTCGCTTCCCGCGGGCTCCCGCATCGGCGTCAAGTGCCTCGCCGAGCGCTTCCCCGAGGGCGAGATCCGCGTCGCCGCCGCCCTCCGCGAACTGGAGGCCCACGGCTACCTGTCCCGGAACCGCGAGCGCCTCCCCAGCGGCCGGATCGTGACCCGTACGGTCTCGTACAACAACCCGGGCGCGGTCGAGCCCCCGGAGCCGGACGGGGACCCCGAGCCGGACCCGGACCCTGATCGTGACCCGGAGCCGGACCCCGACCCTGATCGTGACCCGGAGCCGGACCCCGACCCTCATCGTGACCCGGAGCCGGACCCGGAGCCTTCGCGGGAGCCGGTACGGGACGAGACCCCGGCCGCCCCGCCGACTCCGGCCGTCGAGCTGTTGCTCGGCCTCCGCCGCCACGACGCCCGCTTCCTGCTCTCCGAGCGGGACGTCCGGCACCTGGCCCCGGCCGTCGACGCCTGGTTCGCGAGGGGCGCGGCCCCGGACGCCGTCCGCCGCACCCTGCTGGCCGGCCTCCCGGACACCCTCAAGCACCCGGCGGGCCTCCTCTCCCACCGCCTGAAGAACCTCCTCCCGCCCCCGCTCCCCGCAGCGCCCCTCGTCCAGGGCCCGCCGCCGATCCAGATCTGCGTCACCTGCGAGGAGGTCGCCTTCCGCGCCTGGGAGCCGGGCCCCTGCCGGGACTGCGAGGCGGACGCGCATGCGGCGGTGGCAGCGTGAGGGGCCGCGCCCGCACCGCCTGGGTATGCTGGCATACATGAAGCGAACGACGATCAAGATCGACGAATCGCTGGACGCCCGCATGCGTCACGAGGCCGCTCGGCGAGGCATGACCGTCTCGGAGTGGACGCGCGAGGCCATCGCCGCCCACCTGCCCGGTGCCGAGCAGGGTGACGCCCCTGTTCGCCGCAGGTTCCACTCCACCGGGTCGGGTGACAGCGGACGCGGCGACATCGCGGAGCGCATGGAGGAGCTGCTGGCGGGCCTGGCCGACGGGCGGGACCTCATCGCCGAGGAAGAAGCGCGCGAGGTGCGGCGCAGCGCATGAGCCCGCTGATCGTCGACTCCGGGCCGCTCTACGCCCTGCACGACAGGAGCGACGCCTGGCACCACCGGTGCGTGCGGCTCCTGGAGACCCATCCCGGGCCTCTCGTCGTCCCCACCCTCGTCGTCGCGGAAGTCGCCCACCTGTTGGGACGTCGCCTCGGAGCCCGTTCCGAGCTGCTGCTGGCCCAGGACTTCGCCGAAGGACTCTTCACGGTCGAACCCGTGCACCCCGGGGACTGGCTGCGGATCGCCGAGCTGACGGCTCGGTACGCGGGCTTTCCCCTCGGCCTCGTGGACGCGTCCGTCATCGCCTGCGCCGAGCGCCTCGGCGTGCGGGAGGTCGCCACCGTGGACCGACGCCACTTCGGCGCCGTCCACCCCGCCCACGTCGACGCCTTCACCCTGCTGCCCTGAGGGTGGTCCAGGGAGAGGGCCGGAACCCCGCAGACCGTGCCCGGGGTGAGCCGCCCGCCCGAACCCGTACCGCAATGCGTCGCGCGCGCTGCTCGTACGGGAACGGCGGGAGGCTCAGGGGGGGCGGCCACGGTGCCGTGACGGGCGCGCCCGTGCTGCTCCGGCGCCGCCCGGACACCCCCTAGCCGCGCGGCTCCCTCTTCATGGCCCACAGGACCGGGCCGCCGCCCGGCAGGGAGAACTCGGACCGGACCGTGAAGCCGAAGTGCTCGTACACCGGCAGGTTGTCCGGCTTGGAGGACTCCAGGTAGACCGGGAGGCCCGCCGCGTCGGCCTTCGCGAGGCCGGAGCGGAGGAGGGCCGAGCCGTGGCCCCGGCCACGGGCGTCCGGGTCGGCGCCGATGACGGCGAGGTACCAGTGGGGTTCGGCCGGCCCGTGCTCGGCGGCCGCCATGACGGCCTCCCGGAAGACGGGGGCGCGGTCGCCGAGGATCTCCACGAGCTCCTGGACGGTCGCGTCGTCGGGGACGGCCTTGTCGGCGCCCTCGGGCGCGACCCAGAAGGCGGCGGCCGACTCGGTCCGCTCGCAGACGCCGTGCAGGCCGTACTGCCGGGTGAACAGGGTCGTGAAGTACCGGCCGAGGGCCGCCTCGCGGGAGGCGTCGTCGGGGAAGAACCACCGCATCATCGGGTCGTCGCCGAAGGCGGAGGCCAGGGTGCGGCTGACCGTGCGAGCGTCGTCGATCGTGGCCGTCTTCGGTGTGTTTGACAGGGTCATACGGGTCATTCTGCACCCGTGATGATCTTGGTCGGGGGGAGGGGTGGCCCTCCCTGTCCCGTCCCTGGTCAGGCGGCCTTGGGCAGGGCGCGGAGCAGGCGCACCGCCGCGATCGCCGGCAGGGTGATGCCCACGACGAGGACCGTGAGCAGCTCGATCACGCCGAAGCGGGCGGAGAGGAGGAGAGCGCCGAGGAGCACCACGACCGGGGCCGCGACGGTGAGGGCGGTGGCCAGGACCTTGGTGCCGCGGTCCCACGCGTCGGACGTCCACAGCAGGGCGAGGCTCACGACCAGGACGGCCGCCGCGGGGAGGGAGATGGTGATCCCGGCGATCCCGGCGACGCCGAGCAGAACGGCGGTGACGGTGTTGCGGGTGCGGTTCGGGGCCTTGAGGGCGACCGCCGTGGTCGCCGCCGCCGGGGTCTCCGGCTCCTCGGCGCGGGCGGCCGCGACGATCGCGGAGGGGCTGCCGAGCCGTTCGAGCGCCGCGCGGACGGTCTCCGGGTCCTGCTCGTCGCCGACGGCGACCGCGAGGTGCTCGCGCAGGTCGGCGAGGAGTTCCTCGCGGCGCCCCGCGGGCAGGAAGGACGCCTCGCGCTCGATCGTGGCCAGGTAGTCGGACACGAGGGGGTGTGCGGTGCCGGTCATGCGGAGCCTCCGTGGGGTGCGGTCAGGAAGTGGTCGACGCCGTCGCGGAAGCGCGGCCAGCTCTCGGTGAACTCGGCGAGCGCGGTCCTGCCCGGTGCGGTGAGCGTGTAGTAGCGGCGGGCGGGGCCGGTGGCCGATTCGCGGAGCTCGGTGTCGACGAGTCCGTCGCGGCGAAGCCGGGACAGCAGGGGATAGATCGTTCCCTGGCTGGTGGTCATGACGCTGACCGCGGCCAGTTCGTCGAGGATCTCGACGCCGTAGCGCGGGCCGTCGCGCAGCAGGGCGAGGACGCAGTACTCCAGTACGCCCTTGCGCAGCTGGCTGGCGACCTTTCCGGCCGCCTCCGTTCTTGCTTCGCCAGGAACCATGTAATGCAAGATACCCCCGACGGCGCCGTCGATCAACGGAGGGCGCGTGGGACGATGCCAGGGTGGGAGAACGGCGAGAACCGCGTGGGCTGAGCGAACTGACCGAGGTCGAGGATCCGGCGTGGCCACGGCTCGAAGAGGAGCTGCGGGCCGCGACGGTGCCCGTCGAGGTGCTGGGCGCCGATCCCGCGCGCGCGGCGGCCACGCTGCTGGGGACGCAGGTCGGCGCCCGCTCGTACCTCGGGGCGTTCGTGCTGCACACCGGCGGAGCGCTCGTCGACGACGGCTGGCTGCGGGTGTACGGCAGCCCCGCCGCCCACAACGACCGGCGGCTGCCCGGCCTCGCCGGGATCAACGGCATGCCCGAGGTGTTCGACCCCGCCTGGCGGCCCGCCGCCGGGCTGGTCGTCGCGCACGACGTGCTCGGCGGGACCTTCGCCGTCCAGGGCGGCACGGAGGAGGAGACCGGGCTGCCGGGCCGGCCCGGCGAGATGGTCTACTTCGCGCCCGACTCGCTGCGCTGGGACGCGATCGGCGCCGGGTACGGCGCCTGGCTGTCCTGGCTGCTCGCCGGCGGCACCGAGGAGTTCTACGAGGGCCTGCGCTGGCCCGGCTGGCGCGACGAGGTCCCCGGCCTGACCGGCGGGGAGGGCCTCAGCCTCTACCCGCCCCTGTGGTCCGCCGAGGCGCACCAGGACCTGGCCGCGACCAGCCGCGCGGTCGTCCCCCTGGAGGAGCTGCTCGGGATCGGCCGCGAGACGGCCGTGCGCTTCGACGGGGCCGACCCCGGCTTCCTGGGCGCGCCGTGACGGCACGGGCTCAGCTCCGCGTCGCCTTCCCGAGTGCCCGCTCCCGCAGGGTCCGCAGGGTGGCGAGTTCGTCGGAGTAGCCCGCGCCCAGCGTCTTCTCGGCGTCCCGCTGCGCCGCGGTGACGACGGCGGCGAGGCCGATCCCGGCCTGGCAGTCCGCGTCCGCCCGGGACAGCTTCAACTCGACCCCGGCGACGGCGTGCAGCCTGGCCCGGTCCCGGCCGGCGCGCCGGAGTTCCTTGTCGACGGTGGCCTGCGGATCGCCGATGGACTTCGCCGCCGCTCCCGCGTCCCGCATGCAGCCGCTCCAGGAGGCCTGTGCGGCGAGGTACCGGTGATCGGTCCTGACCTTCTCGACGACCGCGTCGGCCAGCACCTGGAAGGTGTTGTAGAGCCGGTGGTAATCGGGCCCGAACAGGCGGGACTTGGCGTCGGCGGCGCAGGAGTCCGCCTGGTAGAAGAACGTCCGTCCCAGCGGCATCTCCAGGTCGACGCGGTGGGCGGGGGTGCCGAGCAGGGCGTCCCGCCAGCGGGTGTTCGCGGCCTCGGCGGCGTTGGCGTCCGCGGCCGGCCGCGTCGAGAGGGCGGTGCTCGTGATGCCGTAGCCGTCGTTCACCGCCTGCGGGACGGCGAGCAGTCCGTACGGATTGATGTCGGAGAGGTGGTCGCCGGTGGCCAGCGGCTGCGGGTGGTAGGTGAAGCCGCGCCGCTTCATGCAGGCGGCGACGAATTCCTCCTCGGCCGTGTGCAGCGCGACGCGCTCCGGCTCGGGGTAGTGGGTGACGCCCTGGAAGGGGCGCGGGGCGGGGAGGGGCGCCGGGCCGGGTGCGGCGGTGCCGCCGGACGTCGAGCATCCGGCGGCACCGAGACCCAGAAGCAGCGCCACGGCTGCGGTGCGTCTCCTGGAACCCATGGTTCTAGTAGGTGCACCACTTGTTGGAGCCGATGGTGCTGAGGTTGTCGCCGATGTCCGTCCAGCCGGTGCCGCGGTCCAGCTTCCAGCCCGTGCCCTGGTAGCCGGTGGCCTTCCACAGCACCACGTTGCAGCTGTTGCCGTTGTTGAAGGCGGAGCCGTGCAGGGCGTCGTAGAAGTTGGTGTAGCCCGTGAGGTCGGCGTTGTTCTGGTAGACCGTCTGGACGGGGCCCTGGTAGTTGGTGTTCCAGTACACGCAGAGCCCACCGCCGGCGCAGCCGGACGGGGCGGCGTTCGCGGCCGGTGCGACGGCGGCCGCGCCGAGGGCAACGCCCGCCGCCATGCCGAGGGCGACGAGGGATCGCTTGAGGTTCACGAGGTGCCTTCCGTTTCTCATGGGCCGGGTTCCCGGTTCGGCATGAGGCTGTCAGCGGTGGCCAACGGCAGGTCAAGAAGACCTCAACACCCTTTCAACGAACAGGCGTTGAAGTCCAGGTCACGGTGGATGCGGGCACGCCACGCCGACGGGGAAACCCGGCGACAAAGGCGTTCGCGCCGCTGCATTCTGGCCACCGACGGCAAGATCGACGGGGGGCGCGGGATGTGGTCAGCTGTGTCGGCGGGAGAGGTGCCCGCGAGGGAGCGGTTCGACTGGTTCGCGGACCTCATCACGCGGGAGGTGATGCCCACCGCGCTGAGCGTCGAGCGGCCCGCCGACTTCCAGGCCGAGGCGGCCGTCCTGGACCTCACGACGGTCCGCGTCGCACGGTTCTCCTTCTCGCCCCTGCGGTCCCGCCGGACACCCGCGCTGATCCGGCGCGGCGACCCGGAGCAGTACCAGCTGGGCCTGATGCGGAGGGGCGAGACCGTGCTGTCCCAGCACCGCAACGACTGCAGCGTCGGGGCCGGGGACCTGGTCTTCTGGGACACCTCGCGGCCCTCCGACGCGGCGATGCCCAGCACGTCGGGTCCGGTGCAGCTGACCATGCTCCAGCTCCCGCGGGACGTGCTGCCGCTGCGCCCCCGGCGGATCGACCGGCTGCTCGGCAGCCGCATCCCCGGCGGGCACGGCCTCGCCGCGGTCCTCGCCGCCTTCCTCGGCTCCCTGGAGGGGCACGCCGGCCAGTGCGCGCCCGAGGACCTGCCGCGACTCGGGTCCGTGGTCGTCGACCTCGTCGCCGCCTGCCTCGCGCAGAACCTCGACGCCGAGGAGCAGCTCCCCGCCGAGGCGCGGTCGCGGGCGCTGATCCAGCGGATCCACACCTTCGTCGACGCCCACCTCGGGGACCCCGACCTCACGCCGGCGGCGGTCGCGGCGGGCCACCACATCTCCGTACGGACCCTCCACCAGCTGTTCCAGGCGTACGGGGACGGGGAGACCGTCCAGGCGCGCATCCGGCGCCGCCGTCTCGAACGGTGCCGCGACGACCTCGCCCGCCCGGAGCGCGCCGGGCTTCCCGTGCAGGCCGTCGCCGCGCGGTGGGGGTTCAGCGGCCCGGCGGTCTTCAGCCGCGCCTTCCGCACGGCGTACGGGCTCAGCCCCAGCGAGTTCCGCGCGCTGAGCGTCAAGGAGGCCCGCGCCGGACGCACAGGCCGAGGGGCGGAGACTTCCTAGGCTCGGAGCCGTACGGCAGGCTTCGGGAGACGGGGGAGGAACCACGATGAGCAGCGGCAACGGCCAGGGGATATGGGACTGAGACGCGTGAACACGGAACGGGACGGCCTGGCGGGCGCACGGACGGGCAGGCTCGACCTCGTGCCCCTCGCCGCCCTGCACGCCGACGAGATGGCCGGGGTCCTCGCCGACCCCGCCCTCCACGCCTTCACCGGCGGCGCCCCGCTGACCGCGCCCGAGCTGCGGGCGCGGTACGAGCGGCTGGTCGCCGGGTCGCCGGACCCGGCGGTCGTCTGGCGCAACTGGGTGGTCCGGCTCCGGGCCGAGGACCGGCTCGCCGGGACCGTGCAGGCGACGGTCACGGACGGCGGGCGGACCGCCGAGGTCGCGTGGGTGACCGGGAAGCGGTGGCAGGGGCGGGGGATCGCCCGCGAGGCGGCCGCGGCGCTCGTCGCCCTGCTCCTGGCCGAGGGCGTCCGCACGGTCGTCGCCCACGTCCACCCCGACCACGGGGCCTCGGCGGCCGTGGCCCGCGCGGCGGGCCTCAGGCCGACCGACGAACAGCAGGACGGCGAACTCCGCTGGGAGCTCCGCGCCGACCGGGACGACCTTCCGCCGGAGCTTCGGGACGGGGCCGTCGTCCGGTTCTGACGTGCGCCAGGGCGACGCCCAGCAGGGTCAGGGCCGCCGCCGCGCCCGCTGCCAGGCCCGCGCGGAGGCCCGGGGGGCGGAAGGTGCAGGAGACGGTGGTGGCGGCCGGGACGGCGAGGAGGCCGCCGTACGGGACGGGGGCGGCGCCCTCGCAGTGCCAGCCCGCGATGTGCGGGGCCGCCACGACCGCCGTGCCCGTCGAGCCCGGCGGGAGTGTGGCGCGGAGGCCGTCCGAGGTCACGTCGACCGAGGTCGCCGCACGGGCGCGGAGGGCGGTCACGGCCGCGCGGAGGCGGTCGTGGTCCAGGCAGCCGAGTTCCCCCGGTCCCGGGAGGTCCGGCTTCAGTCCGGGCACCCGCTGGACGCCCAGGGAGGTCAGGGCCGCGCGGCGCTTCGGTGTGCCGCCGAGGAGCCGGACGGCGCGGTCGCCCAGGCGGGCCGTGCCCGTGGCGTCCGGGGCCCAGAGGAAGACCTCCGTCCCGACGCGGCACGCGCCCGCGTGCGGGGGCTCGTACACCCGGGCGCCGAGCAGCAGTTCCTGGTTGCGGAAGGGCGAGCGGCCGTAGACCGGCGGCGGGCCCGGGGGCCGTACCGTCACCAGCGGCAGGTACGCGTCCGTCCGGGCGACCTCGCCGTCCCGCCAGCGCGCGCCCACCCCGAACAGCGCGTCCGTCACCGGGTTGTCCAGGCTCAGCAGGTTCCGGCCGCGCGAGGTCCAGCCGCCGCCGAGCGCGGCGAGGGTCTCCGTCAGGACCGCCGGGGTGTGGCTGCTGTAGTACGCGGCGCCCTGGCCGCCGAGCAGCAGCGGATCGTTCCCCGCGACCCGGGGCAGCCCCGGGTCGGTGCGGTACGCGGGCCAGCCGTCGGCCGCCGCCAGGGCCGCCGCGCGCCGCTGGTGCCCGGCGCCCCACGGCGGGTAGTCGTCGAGCCGGGCGAGCCGCTCCCGGTCCGCGTAGGCCGTCGTCGCCGCCGCCTGCCCGAGCAGCGTGCCGGCGACGAGGACCGCGGCCAGGAGCCCGTACCGGCCCCGGCGGGGCAGCAGCAGCGCGCCCGCCACCGCCGCGAGGCCCGCGCCCGCGAGGAGCAGCGACCAGGAGGTGAGGAGGCCGCTGGGGAGCGCCCCGGCCGTGAGGGCGAGGACGACCGCCACCCCGCCGAGGAGCGACCTCCGGTCCGGGAGGCCGTGCGCGAGGCCCGTCCAGGCGGCGAGGACGAGGACGCCGGACAGGACGAAGGTCTGGCGGTACGGGCTGCCGTTCGGGGTCGCGAAGACGTGCCACACCAGGTGCGTCGGGCCCCACTGCATCGACAGCGCCACCGCCGCGCACAGTCCGCCCCACAGCCACCGTTCCCGGCCGGGCACGTCCCGGCGCGGCAGCAGCGCCCCCGCGAGCAGCGGCACCGCCGTGCAGACGAAGGCAGCCGGGGTCGCGAAGCTGTACGTCACCGGGAGCAGCCGGGCCAGGAAGTCCGGGCCGGCGGCCGGGGCGAAGTCCCGGACCACGCCCGGGTAGGCGTGCCGGGAGCCGAGGAAGACCGGGACGAGGACGGGGGCCGCGAGGCCGACGCCGGTGGCGGTCGTCAGCGCCGCCCGTGCCAGGACGCGGAGGCGGAAGGTGTCCGTGACCGCCAGGCGGAGCAGGAGCACCAGGGCGGCGCCCAGGGTCGCCATGTAGGCGGTGTAGAAGTTCGCGAACCAGCAGACCGCCACCACCAGCGGCCCCAGGACCGGCCGCCTGCCCTCCCGTACCCACTCGCCGACCAGGCAGAGCAGCGGGAAGGCGACGAGGCCGTCCAGCCACATCGGGTTGTACGTGCCCTCCGCGAGCGACCAGCCGCACAGCGCGTACGCGGCGCCGAGCACCGACGCCCACCACCACACCCCGCGCGGTCCGAGCCGCCGCAGCAGGAACGTCATCGCGGCCGCGGCGACCGCCGTCTTCAGGACGGTGACCGCGTACACCGCGTACTCGATGTCCCCGCGCGGGAAGAGCGCGACGAGGGGGGCGAAGGGGCTCGACAGGTAGGTGCCGTAGTCGGGCAGGAAGCTCGTGCCGAAGCCGGCCCGCCAGTCGAGGAGGAGCCCGCCGTCCGCCCGGCCCCGCAGCAGGTCCCACAGGTGCGCGTGGAAGGGCACGAACTGGTTGGCGAGGTCGTTCACGGCGCGGTGGCGCGGCCCGAACGGAAACACGCGGGCGACGGCGTCCCCGCCGCAGACGGCGACGGCGGACAGGACGGCGGCGAGCACGTACGAGCGTGTGGCGTGCGAGAGCGTGTTCTTCGGCATGACGGATCGAATATGACAGCGCCCGCACGGGGAACGACCGGTCCGGCGGGCCAGTTCACGCGATCGTCGCTTGCGCGCCATCCACCCGGACCGGCCGGGACACCGGGCTCCGTTGTCGTGGTCCGCGTGCTGCTCTCGATCGTCGTCCCGTGCTTCAACGAGGAGGACGTCCTCGCCCGCTTCCACGACCACGTGACCGCCGAACTCGAACGTCTCGACGGCGAGTTCGAGCTGGTCTACGTGGACGACGGAAGCCGGGACGGGACCCTCGCGCTCCTCAGGGAACGCGCCGGACGCGACCCCGACCGGGTCCGCTACCTCTCCTTCAGCCGCAACTTCGGCAAGGAGGCCGCGATGCTCGCCGGCCTCCGGCACGCGGCCGGCGACGCCGTCGTGATCATGGACGCCGACCTCCAGCACCCGCCGGAGCTCGTGCACCGCATGGTCGCCCTGCACGCCGAGGGGTACGACCAGGTCGTCGCCCGCCGCACCCGCGAGGGCGACCGGGTCACCCGTACCCTCACCGCCCGCCTCTACTACTGGGCGATCAACCGGCTCGTCGACGTCGAGCTCGTCGACGGCGTCGGCGACTTCCGGCTCCTGTCGCGGCGCACCGTCGACGCCGTCCTCGGCCTCGGCGAGTACAACCGCTTCTCCAAGGGCCTGTTCTCCTGGGTCGGCTTCCGCACCACGACCTTCTCCTACGAGAACGCCGTCCGTGAGCAGGGCCGCTCCAAGTGGAGCTTCGGCAAGCTCCTCAACTACGGCCTCGACGGACTTCTCTCCTTCAACAACAAGCCCCTGCGGGCCGCCGTCCACCTCGGACTCCTCCTCACGGTCGTCGCCCTCGGCTACGCGGCCTGGATCGTCGGCGACGCGCTGGTCAACGGCGTCGACACCCCCGGCTACGTCACCCTCCTCGTCGCCGTCACCGCCCTCGCGGGCGTGCAGATGGTGATGGCGGGACTGATCGGCGAGTACGTCGGACGCATCTACTACGAGGTGAAGCGCCGCCCGCACTACCTGTTCAAGGAGACGAGCGGAGGTGCGCACGCGGCCGACACCCGGGTGACGGGTGAGTCGTTGTGGGAAACAGTCGCTCCGAAGTAGTGGCTCCGGCCCCGGCGACTCCCTACCATCGATCACCGCAAGGTCGTTCAACTGACGCACGACCAGCCCGGGAGGCTCCTTTGCACCGCCGCACTGCGCTCACCGTCTCCGCCGCCCTGCTCGCCGCGGCCCCCCTGCTCACCGCCTGCGGCAGTGACGCCCACCCAGGAGCGGCGGCCGTCGTCGGCGGCGAACGGATCGAGGTGTCCAGCCTCCAGGCACAGGTCGCGGACGTGCGGTCCGCGCAGGCGGCCTCGCCCCAGTCCGCGCAGCTCGTCGCCGCCACCGGTGACCTCAGCCGCCGCAAACTCAACGTGATGATCTTCGACCGGGTCGTCGACAAGGTCGCCCGGGACAACGGCGTCAGCGCCACCCGCGCCGAGCTCCAGCAGACCAGGGCCGCGTTCGTCCGGCAGGCCGGCGGCGAGGACCAGCTCAAGGCCGTCCTCCTGCAGGACCAGGGCGTGGCGCCCGACCAGATCGACGACTTCGTCCGCCGCAACGTCCTCATGAACAAGATCGCCGAGAAGCTGGGCGTCACCGACAGCGCCGAGGGGCAGAAGAAGCTGACGGAGGTCTTCTCCACCGCCTCCCAGGACCTCGGCGTCGACGTGAACCCGCGCTACGGCCGCTGGGACGACGCCCAGGTCCAGCTCGACACCGGCTACGACGGCGCGCCCTGGCTCACCCAGATCAGCCAGGACCCGGCCGCCGTCCCGTCGGGGGCCTGAGGCCAGGTAGGTTCGAGGGGTGACATCTGAGAGCCCCGGCCGCATCGTCCTGCTCACCGCCAGCCACCGCGTGGCCCCCGGACTGCTGTCCTGGCCCGCCTGGCAGGCGCTGCACGGGGCCGACCGGGTGCTCTGCCCCGACGAGGACCACCCCCAACTGCCCTACCTGCGGGAGGCCGGCGTCGCCGTCGAGCACGCCCGGCCGACCGCCGAGGAACTCGTCGAGGCCTGCGCCGGGGGTCGCACGGTCCTGCTGCTGCCCTCCGGCGAGGGCGACCGCGCGCTGACCGACGGCCTCGCCCGGCTCGCCGGCTCCGGCCGGGTGTCCATGCCCGACCTGGAGCTGCTGCCCGGCTCGTACGACCTGCCCGGCGCCCGCCTCCTCGACCTCGTGCAGATCATGGACCGGGTGCGCCGCGAGTGCCCCTGGACCTCCCTCCAGACCCACCGTGGGCTCGCCAAGTACGCCATCGAGGAGGCGTACGAACTCGTCGAGGCCATCGAGGACGGCGACCGGCGCGAGCTGCGCGAGGAGCTCGGGGACGTCCTGCTCCAGGTCGTCTTCCACGCGCGGATCGCCGAGGAGGACCCGGAGGAGCCGTTCTCCGTGGACGACGTCGCCGGGACGCTCGTCGAGAAGCTGATCCACCGGCACCCGCACGTCTTCGGCGACGCGGTCGCCGAGACCCCCGAGGACGTCCAGGAGCACTGGCAGCGCACCAAGGCGGTCGAGAAGCGCCGCGAGTCCGTGACCGACGGGGTGCCGCTCGGCCAGCCGGGGCTCGCGCTCGCCGCGAAGCTCGCGGGACGGGTCCGGGCGGCGGGCCTCGACGTGAAGCCCCTGGCGGGCGAGGGCGTCGGGTACGAGCTGCTGGCCCTCGCGGCCCGCGCCGAGGCCGCCGGGGTGGACCCGGAAGCGGCGCTGCGGGCGGCGGCCAAGACGTACCGGGACGCGATCCGGGCGGCGGAGGGCCTCGCCTGAGCCGTGTGCCGCGGTCCGGGGCTCGCCTCGCGCCGGCGGCCGTGAGCGCGCCTCGCGCCGCCGGCCGGGGGCTTGCCTCGCGCCGGCGGCCGTGAGCGCGCCTCGCGCCGCCGGCCGGGGGCTTGCCTCGCGCCGCCGGCCGGGGGCTTGCCTCGCGCCGGCGGCCGTGAGCGCGCCTCGCGCCGGCGGCCGTGAGCGCGCCTCGCGCCGGCGGCCGGGGGCTTGCCTCGCGCCGGCGGCCGTGAGCGCGCCTCGCGCCGGCGGCCGGGGGCTTGCCTCGCGCCGGCGGCCGTGAGCGCGCCTCGCGCCGGCGGCCGTGAGCCCGCCTCGCGCCGGCGGCCGGGGGCTTGCCTCGCGCCGGCGGCCGTGAGCCCGCCTCGCGCCGGCGGCCGGGGGCTCGCCTCGTGCCGTGGGCCGGGGTCAGGTCTCCCGTGGTGCCCGGGCCTCCGGGTTGTGCCAGGGCGGGGCCGGCGGGCCCAGGAGGCGTTCGGCGGCCGTGTTCGGGCGGGTGGTGAAGCGGCCCACGGACGGCAGCGTGTCGTGGTGGATCCGCGCGGGGTCGGTGCCCAGCTCCTCCAGGACCTCCGCGACCTCGGCCACGAAGCCCGGCGGCCCGGCGAGGTACACGTCGTGCGCGGGCCAGTGGACGCAGGCCCGCAGGGCCTGGAGCAGCCGCTCGGTCGCATGGTCCTTGCGCTGCCGGGGCGCGGCCGTGATGTAGGTGACGTTCAGGCCGGGGAGCCGCTCCTTCAGGAGTTCGGCGTCGCCGCGCCCGTACAGGTACTCCTTCGCGCGGGCCACCACGAACAGCCGGCCCTCAAGCTCCGGCTCCGCCTCCGCGGCCTCCGCGAGCAGCGCCCGCACCGGGGCCCAGCCCGTACCGCCGCATATATAGGTGCGCAGTCCGCCCGGCGCCGTCCGCGCCGTGAGCCCGCCGCCGGGGGCGCTGAGGCGCAGCACCTCGCCGGGGCCGGTCTCCTCGACGAGCGCCGTGCTCATCGCGCCGCCCGCGATCCGGCTCACGTGCAGTTCCACCGTGCCGTCCGGGCGGGGCGCGTCCGCGAGGGAGTAGGTGCGCCAGACGCGCGGGACCCGCAGCGAGCTGACGCTGACGTACTGGCCGGGGAGGTACGGGAGGGGCTGCCGGGGGCGGAGGGTGAGGACGGCGAGGTCGGGGCCGTACCGCTCGTGGCGGACGACGTCCGCGTCCCACCAGGCGGGCTCCCCGGCACCGGCCGCCTCGTCGGCGCCCGCCAGCATCAGGTCGGCGACCTGTCCGTACGCCTCGGTCCAGGCCTTCTCCGCCTCGACCGTCCACGCGGCACCGGCGGCGTGCGCGAACGCGGCGAGCAGGCTCTGCCCGACGGCCGCGTACAGGGCGGGGGAGGCGAGGAACTTGCGGTGGTCGCGGCCCAGCTGCCCCAGGTACCCGGAGAGCCGGGGGTCCTCCAGGTGGGTCACCACGTGGGTGAGCGCGGCGAAGAGCCGGTCCCGCTGGGGGAGCATGTCCTCGGGGAAGAGCGCGCGCACCCCGGGGTTGTTCCAGAAGAGGTGCGAGTAGAAGAACGTGACGGCGTGCTCGGCGCGTCTCTCGACGACCGCGAACGTGCTTCTGAGCAGCTGGGGATCCACCGACAAGAATCTAGGGCACAACCTGTACCGCTTGATCACGTCTTCTCCATGAACGTGACGTCCGGAGCCGCCCTGTACGGTCGTGACGTGAGCACCACCCCCACCCCCCGGCCCGCCCCCACGCTCTTCACCTGGGAGTTCGCCACCGATCCCTACCCGGCGTACGCCTGGCTGCGCGAACACGCTCCCGTGCACCGGACGACGCTGCCGAGCGGGGTCGAGGCCTGGCTCGTGACCCGGTACGCGGACGCCCGGCAGGCCCTCGCCGACCAGCGGCTCTCCAAGAACCCCGCGCACCACGACGAGTCCCCGCACGCGAAGGGGAAGACGGGCATCCCGGGCGAGCGCAAGGCCGAGCTGATGACGCATCTGCTCAACATCGACCCGCCGGACCACACCCGGCTGCGCCGCCTCGTGTCGAAGGCGTTCACCCCGCGCCGGGTCGCCGAGTTCACGCCGCGCGTGCAGGAGCTGACGGACCGGCTCATCGACGGGTTCGTGGAGCGGGGCAGCGCCGACCTCATCCACGAGTTCGCCTTCCCCCTGCCGATCTACGCGATCTGCGACCTGCTCGGGGTGCCGCCGGAGGACCAGGACGACTTCCGGGACTGGGCCGGGATGATGATCCGGCACGGCGGCGGGCCGCGCGGTGGGGTCGCCCGGTCGGTGAAGAAGATGCGCGGCTATCTCGCCGAGCTGATCCACCGCAAGCGGGGGGAGCCGGGGGACGACCTGATCTCGGGGCTCATCAAGGCCTCCGACCACGGCGAGCACCTCACCGAGAACGAGGCCGCCGCGATGGCCTTCATCCTGCTGTTCGCCGGCTTCGAGACGACCGTGAATCTGGTCGGTAACGGACTTTACGCCCTTCTCCGGCATCCGGAGCAGCGGGCGCTGCTCCAGGAGTCCCTCGCCGCCGGGGAGACCGGACTCCTGGAGACCGGCGTCGAGGAGCTGCTGCGGTTCGACGGGCCCGTGGAGATGGCGACCTGGCGTTACGCGACACGGGCGCTGACCATCGGCGGACAGGAGATCCCGGCCGGCGACCCGGTGCTCGTGGTGCTCGCCGCCGCCGACCGGGACCCGGAGCGCTTCGACGGTCCGGACGTGCTCGACCTCGCCCGGCGCGACAACCAGCACCTCGGGTACGGGCACGGCATCCACTACTGCCTGGGCGCGCCGCTCGCCCGTCTCGAAGGGCAGACGGCGCTCGCGACGCTCCTGACTCGCCTGCCGGATCTGCGACTTGCCGCCGATCCGGCCGAACTGCGGTGGCGCGGAGGGCTCATCATGCGCGGATTGCGCACGCTTCCGGTCGAGTTCTCCCCGTCCGTACCGGTCTTGGCTGCTGACTGAGCATCAGAAATGTGATCTTTACGTGATCGCGGGGCGATCGACTTGTGACGGGCGTTCGAATGCCGCTACGTTTCCCGGCAGTCTCAGCCGTCACGCGAAAGGCGCTCCTATGCGTTCCGGGAACGGACGACACCGTCGCCCCCGTCAGGCCCCCGCCATCGTCGTCGCCGCGGGCGTGACCGGATCCGCCATGGCACTGCCGCTGCTGGCCTCCGGATCCGCCTCCGCCGCCGACGCCGCCACCTGGGACCGGGTCGCCGAGTGCGAGTCCGGTGGCCAGTGGAGTGCCAACTTCGGCAACGGCATGTACGGCGGCCTCCAGATCACCCAGGACAGCTGGGAGCGGAACGGCGGCCTCGCGTACGCGCCCAGCCCCGACCTCGCCAGCCGCGCCCAGCAGATCGCGGTGGCCGAGAAGGCGCTCGCCAAGGGCAGCGACGAGTGGGCCACCTGTGCCCCGATCGCCGGCCTGAAGAACGACGGCAAGGCCACCGGCGTGAACCCCGGCCCGGCCGCCGTCCCCACGACCCCCGGTGGGCCCCTCCCCGAGTCCAACCGCACGGCGGACGCCCCGGCCGCCCCCCAGGGCTCCGTCGGGCAGGCGCAGCGGTCCGCCGCGTCCGCGACGCCGGTGGCGCCGGCCACGCCGGTCGTTCCGAGCGCTCCGGTGACCTCCGCCACCCCGTCGGCACCGACCGCGCCCACCACCCCGGTGGCCCCGGACGCGTCCGTTACGCCCGGTACGCCGGATTCTTCTGACGTGTCGAAGGGTGACACGCCGTCGGCCACACCCGGCACCGGCAAGCACCGGGGTGAGGCCGCACCGGAGGAGTCCGGCGAGTCGGGCGGATCGGCTGAATCGGGTCGACACGCCTCGAATACGGACAAGTCCACGGGGGAAGTCGACGCCACGCCGGTGACTGACGGGACGAAGGAATCGGGCGCAACGGACAGTCAGGGCACTTCGGGCGAGTACACCGTGCAGCCGGGTGACAGTCTGTCCGGCATTGCGCAGGAGAACGAACTCCCCGGAGGCTGGACCGCCCTCTATGACGCCAACCGGCAGACGGTGGGCCTCGATCCGGACCTCATCCTGCCTGGTCAGAGCCTCGATCTGACGCCGGGTTCGGTGGCGGCGGCCGAATAGTTCGCGGGGTTATGTCCGGTTCTGGGCAAGTGAGACATGGGTCTCTTCGCCCCAACTGGCGTGTCACGTCCGCAAACTTTGCTCCCGTCACCTCTCACCTGCACAAACACCGCCCACCGGAGGGCAAGCAGGGGCGATATTTCCGCAATGGGCCTCTTTGAACTTCCGGTGGGTCTGTGTCTACGGTCGTCACCGCTCGCCACCGCGGGCCCCGTCGACCGAAACGCCGAATCCTGCCGTCGGCCGATGGGAACAGTCGTCGCGCAAGCGCCGAAGGCAGGAGTGGGGGACCCAAGGTAAGTGCCGGCCCCGGCCGTCGAGACAGACGGCCGACGACCGGCTTGGGGTGAAGCCGCGTGCTAGGACACGCGGCCGGGCAACTTTCCGGCCCGAACCCGACAGCTCACCTCACAGGCGTCGGTGAGGAGAATCCCCATGCTGTTTTCCGCCAAGGGCAAACACCGTCGTCCCTCCAAGGCCACCCAGGTCGCCACGCTCGTCGGCGTCACCGGTGTCGCCGTCGCCGCCCCGCTGCTGACCGCGGGCACCGCCTCGGCCGCCACCACCGCCGAGTGGGACACCGTCGCCCAGTGCGAGTCCGGCGGCAACTGGTCCATCAACACCGGCAACGGCTTCTACGGCGGCCTGCAGTTCACCAACTCCACCTGGGCCGCCTTCGGTGGCACCGCCTACGCCCCGCGCGCCGACATGGCGTCCAAGGCCCAGCAGATCTCCGTCGCCGAGAAGGTCCTCGCGGGCCAGGGCAAGGGTGCCTGGCCGAGCTGCGGCGTCGGCCTCTCCAGCGCCGCCTACGACGGCGGCGCCGCCGAGAGCGCCCCGAAGCAGGAGGCCGCCCCGAAGCAGGAGGCCGCCCCCAAGCCGCAGGAGCGTCGCGCCGAGCAGCCGACCACCCGCAGCGAGCAGCGCCAGGCCCCGAAGGCCACCGCCAAGAAGACCGTCACCACGCCCACCGGCAAGACGGTCAAGAAGGGTGACGGCGAGTACAAGGTCGTCACCGGCGACACCCTCAGCAAGATCGCCCAGGCGCACGGCGTCAAGGGCGGCTGGGCCAAGCTCTTCGAGCTGAACAAGGACGTCGTCGAGAACGCCGACCTCATCTACCCGGGTCAGCAGCTCCACCTGAAGTGAGCCCGGCGGCTCGCGTGAGTCCGGCGGCTCACGCGGCCCCGACGACCCTCCCGCGGTGACCACCCCGGTCCGGCGCGCCCTTCCCCCGTGCGCGCCGGACCGGGGTTCCCCCTTTTAAGGAGGACCCGCCTCCTTGTTCCTGGGGGACCTCATGGTTACCGTCCAGTAGATCTGGGGTCCTTCGTCCCGCAATGCGTGCCCTTGGGTCCTTTTTCGTCCCAGCGGGCGGGCGCACGGCGGGCGGGAGCCCCCGAGCCGGTTAGGCTCTTGTCGCAAGGCCGAGCGACCCTGCACCGACCTTGCGTCACATCCCGCGTCACATCCCAGAAGGAGATGCTCGTGCCGTCCATCGACGTCGTCGTAGCCCGGGAAATCCTGGACTCCCGAGGCAACCCCACGGTCGAGGTCGAGGTCGGCCTCGACGACGGCAGCACCGGCCGTGCTGCCGTTCCGTCCGGCGCCTCCACCGGTGCGTTCGAGGCCATCGAGCTTCGCGACGGTGACCCGAACCGCTACCAGGGCAAGGGTGTCGAGAAGGCCGTCCTCGCCGTCATCGAGCAGATCGGCCCGGAGCTCGTCGGCTACGACGCCACCGAGCAGCGCCTGATCGACCAGGCCATGTTCGACCTGGACGCCACGGAGAACAAGGGCTCGCTCGGCGCCAACGCCATCCTCGGCGTCTCCCTCGCCGTCGCGCACGCCGCCTCCGAGGCCAGCGACCTCCCCCTCTTCCGCTACCTGGGCGGCCCGAACGCGCACCTGCTGCCCGTTCCGATGATGAACATCCTCAACGGTGGGTCGCACGCCGACTCCAACGTGGACATCCAGGAGTTCATGATCGCCCCGATCGGCGCGGAGTCCTTCTCCGAGGCCCTCCGCTGGGGCACCGAGGTCTACCACACCCTCAAGTCCGTCCTGAAGACCAAGGGCCTCTCCACCGGCCTCGGCGACGAGGGCGGCTTCGCCCCGAACCTGGACTCCAACCGCGAGGCGCTCGACCTCATCCTGGAGGCCATCAAGCAGGCCGGCTACGTCCCGGGCAAGGACATCGCGCTGGCGCTCGACGTCGCCGCGTCCGAGTTCTACAAGGACGGCAAGTACGAGTTCGAGGGCAAGTCCCGCTCGGCCGCCGAGATGACCGAGTACTACGAGGAGCTCGTCTCCGCGTACCCGCTCGTCTCCATCGAGGACCCGCTGTTCGAGGACGACTGGGCCGGCTGGAAGGTCATCACCGACAAGCTCGGCGCCAAGGTGCAGCTCGTCGGCGACGACCTGTTCGTCACCAACCCGGAGCGCCTCGCCCGCGGCATCGACGAGGGCACCGCCAACGCCCTGCTCGTCAAGGTCAACCAGATCGGCTCGCTCACCGAGACCCTCGACGCCGTCGAGCTCGCCCAGCGCAGCGGCTTCAAGTGCATGATGTCGCACCGCTCCGGCGAGACCGAGGACGTCACCATCGCCGACCTCGCCGTCGCCACCAACTGCGGCCAGATCAAGACCGGCGCCCCGGCCCGCTCCGAGCGCGTCGCCAAGTACAACCAGCTCCTGCGCATCGAGGAGATCCTCGACGACGCCGCGGTCTACGCCGGCCGCAGCGCCTTCCCGCGGTTCCGCACCGCGTGATCACGAGGGTCGACGGCTGACACAGCTCTGATCCGGACGTCCCCGCACTCGGTCCCGTACCGTGTGCGGGGACGTCCGCGTGAACAGGGGAGGCGACACGACATGGCCGCGAAGGACCGGGACCGGTTCTCGACCGCGACCCGGATCAGGCTGCTCGGCGAGCAGACCGCCGCCCGTGTCTACCGCTCCCAGACCCGCCGCCAGGCCCGCCGCTCCCGGCTCACCGGCCGTGCGGCCTTCCTCGCCCTCGTGGTCTGCTCCCTCGTCGTCGCGCTCGCCTACCCGATGCGGAGCTACGTCTCCCAGCAGGGCGAGATCGCCGAGCAGGAGCGCCGGGCCGCCGAGGCCGCCCGGCGGGTCGAGGAGCTGAAGGACGAGAAGGCCCGCCTCCAGGACCCGGCCTACGTCCGCCGCCTCGCCCGCGAACACCTGCACTACGTGCTCCCCGGCGAGACCGGCTTCACCGTGAACGACCCCGACGCGGAGCAACGGCCCCGCGCCGACCAGGGCGCGGCCGACCGCCCCTGGTACGACAACCTCTGGGACGGCGTCGACCACGCCGACCGCCCCTGACCCCTCCGCGACACGAGCAAGGCAGACATGGAAACGCCCCCTCCGCAGACCGAACGCACCGAGCCCACCGAGACGGACATCGCCGCCTTCGAGCTCCAGCTCGGCCGCCCGCCCCGCGGCCTGCGCGCCATCGCGCACCGCTGCCCGTGCGGCAACCCGGACGTCGTCGAGACCGCGCCCCGGCTGCCCGACGGCACGCCGTTCCCGACCACGTACTACCTGACCTGCCCGCGCGCCGCCTCCGCCATCGGCACGCTGGAGGCCAACGGGGTCATGAAGGAGATGCAGGCCCGGCTCGCGACCGACCCGGAACTCGCCGCCGCCTACCGGGCCGCGCACGAGGACTACATCGCCCGCCGTGACGCCATCGAGGTCCTGGAGGGCTTCCCCAGCGCCGGCGGCATGCCGGACCGGGTCAAGTGCCTGCACGTCCTCGTCGGCCACTCGCTGGCCGCGGGACCGGGCGTGAACCCGTTCGGCGACGAGGCGCTCGCGATGCTGCCGGAGTGGTGGGCGAAGGGCCCCTGCGTGAACCCCTGCGCCGACAGGGAAGAAGGAGAGAAGTGACCCGGGTCGCCGGCATCGACTGCGGTACGAACTCCATCCGCCTCCTCGTGGCCGACGTCCACCCCGAGACGGGTGAGCTGATCGAGCTGGACCGCCGGATGACGATCGTCCGGCTCGGGCAGGGCGTCGACAGGACCGGACGGCTCGCCCCCGAGGCCCTGGAGCGCACCTTCGCGGCCTGCCGCGCGTACGCCGAGGTGATCAGGGAGCTGGGCGCGGCACGGGTCCGCTTCGTCGCCACCTCCGCCTCCCGGGACGCCGAGAACCGCCAGGACTTCGTGGACGGGGTCGTCGAGATCCTGGGCGTCGAGCCCGAGGTCATCACCGGCGACCAGGAGGCCGCGTTCTCCTTCACCGGCGCCACCGGCGAGCTGCACGGGGACGACCGCCGCCTGGTCGTGGACATCGGCGGCGGCTCCACCGAGTTCGTCGTCGGCAACAAGGACGTCGAGGCGGCCCGCTCCGTCGACATCGGCTGCGTCCGGCTCACCGAGCGGCACGTCCGCCACGACCCGCCGACCGCCGAGGAGGCCGACGCGATCCGCGCCGACGTCCGCGCCGCGCTCGACCTGGCCGCCGAGACCGTGCCGATCGACACGGCCGAGACCCTCGTCGGGCTCGCCGGCTCCGTCACCACGGTCGCCGCGATCGCCCTCGGGCTCCCGGAGTACGACTCCGAGAAGGTCCACCACTCCCGGATCACCGCCGCCCAGGTCGCCGAGGTGACCGAGCGGCTCCTCGCCTCCACCCACGACGAGCGGGCCGCGATCCCCGTCATCCACCCCGGCCGGGTCGACGTGATCATCGCCGGGGCGCTCGTCCTGCGGGAGATCGTGGAGCGCGTCGGGGCCCGCGAGGTCGTCGTCAGCGAGCACGACATTCTCGATGGGATCGCCCTATCCGTGGCATAGCGGGCGGCTATCGACCCCTCCGGCGACACCCTGTCGGAAAAGGTTCGTGAAGTTCTTCACAAGGAAAAGGGCCCTGATGGCGCCCGAGGAGGGTCTTTAGGCCCTCCGAGGGGCGTCCCAGGGCCCTTTCGCAGGTTCGGGGCCTGATTCGCTCGATGTTTCCATCGTGTGAACCAGGGCTCCGGTTCAGCGTTAACGGCCGCTCTCCAGGCCAGTTCACGGGGGGTGAACAACGTTCGCCAGTGCACCCCGGTTCCTTTGCAGCACCATGATGTGGATCACGTGGGCGGCGGAGTGTAGCAGAGGTGTCCGCAGAGCTTGTGAAGGGGCGCACGAGCACCCCCCTCAGGAGGGGTGGATACTCGATCCCATGAGCACCACGGAGCGTCCCAGGATCCTCGTAGTAGGCGGCGGGTACGTAGGCCTGTACGCAGCTCGGCGCATCCTCAAGAAGATGCGCTACGCGGAGGCGACCGTCACGGTCGTCGACCCGCGGTCGTACATGACCTACCAGCCCTTCCTCCCCGAAGCCGCCGCCGGCAGCATCTCGCCGCGTCACGTCGTCGTCCCGCTGCGACGCGTCGTCCGCGGAGCCGAGGTGCTCACCGGCCGGGTCACCACCATCGACCAGGACCGCAAGGTCGCCACGATCGCGCCGCTCGTCGGCGAGGCGTACGAGCTGCCGTTCGACTACCTGGTCATCGCCATGGGCGCGGTCTCCCGCACCTTCCCGATCCCCGGTCTCGCCGAGCAGGGCATCGGCATGAAGGGCATCGAGGAGGCCATCGGCCTGCGCAACCACGTCCTCGAGCAGCTCGACAAGGCCGACTCGACCACCGACGAGGAGGTCCGCCGCAAGGCGCTGACCTTCGTCTTCGTCGGCGGTGGCTTCGCCGGCGCCGAGACCATCGGCGAGGTCGAGGACATGGCCCGCGACGCCGCGAAGTACTACCAGAACGTGTCGCGCGAGGACATGCGCTTCGTCCTGGTCGACGCGGCCGACAAGATCCTTCCCGAGGTGGGCCCCAAGCTCGGCCAGTACGGCAAGGAGCACCTGGAGAGCCGCGGGATCGAGATCTACCTCGAGACCTCCATGGACTCCTGCGTCGACGGCCACGTCGTGCTGAAGAACGGCCTTGAGGTCGACTCCAACACGATCGTCTGGACCGCCGGCGTGAAGCCGAACCCGGCGCTCTCCCGCTTCGGTCTGCCGCTCGGCCCCCGCGGCCACGTGGACTGCAACGAGAAGCTCCAGATCAACGGCCTCGACTACGCCTGGGCCGCGGGCGACAACGCCCAGGTCCCGGACCTGGCCGCGATCAAGGCCGGCGTCCCGGCCGAGCGCGCCTGGTGCCCGCCGAACGCCCAGCACGCCCTGCGCCAGGCCAAGGTCCTCGGCGACAACGTCGTGGCCGGCATGCGCGGCTTCCCGCAGAAGGACTACAGCCACGCCAACAAGGGCGCGGTGGCCGGTCTCGGTCTGCACAAGGGCGTCGCCATGATCGTCATGGGCAAGATGAAGATCAAGCTCAAGGGCCGTCTCGCCTGGTACATGCACCGTGGCTACCACGGCATGGCGATGCCGACCTTCAACCGCAAGATCCGCGTCTTCGCCGACTGGACCCTCGGCATGTTCCTCAAGCGCGAGGTCGTGTCGCTCGGTGCCATGGAGACGCCGCGCGAGGAGTTCTACGAGGCTGCCAAGCCCGCCCCGGCTCCGGCCGCCAAGGCGCAGGAGAAGGCCAAGGCCTGACCTCCTGGTCCCGCAGTACCCGCAGTACCCGCAGTACCCGTCATACACGCAAGGCCGTAAAAGGGCCGTCCGCCATCCGTGGTGCGGACGGCCCTTCGGCGTGTTTTGCCGACTTGTTGCGCGGCGACGGGACTGTAAACGCCTACGGACGGTGTTCCCTTGGTGACGAGCATTTCTGGGGCACGAGATCACGGAGGTGTGCACCATGGCCGACGCCGCGTCGCGGCTGACGACACTCGCCGAGGAACTCCTCGGAGGACCGCTCCCGGTCCGTCTGCGAGCCTGGGACGGCAGCGAGGCCGGCCCCGCGGGCGGTCCCGTCCTGATCGTCCGCGACCGCCGGGCCCTGCGGAGGATGATCTGGAAGCCCGGCGAACTGGGCCTGGCCCGCGCCTGGGTGGCCGGCGAGATCGACGTCGAGGGGGACCTCTACGCGCTCCTGGACCGGCTCTCGGGCCTCCTGTGGGAGCGCGGCGAGGAGACGAGGAGCCTGCTGGACTCCGTACGCGACCCCCGGCTGCGCGCCGCCGCCCGTTCCCTGCTGCGGCTCGCGGGGCCGCTGCCGCCGCCGAAGCCCCCGGCCGAGGAGATGCGGGGGCGCCACGGCAGGCAGCACAGCAGGCGCCGTGACAAGCAGGCGATCAGTCACCACTACGACGTGGGCAACGACTTCTACGAGCTGGTCCTCGGCCCCTCGATGGTCTACTCGTGCGCCTACTGGACGCCGGACGGCACCCTGGAGGACGCCCAGCGCGACAAGCTGGACCTCATCGCCCGCAAGCTGCACCTGAAGGAGGGCGACCGGCTCCTCGACGTGGGCTGCGGCTGGGGCTCCATGGCCATGCACGCCGCCCGCGAGTACGGCGCCAGGGTCGTCGGCGTCACCCTCTCCCGCGAGCAGGCCGCCTACGCCCGCAAGAGGATCGCCGACGAGGGCCTCACCGACCTCGTCGAGATCCGCGTCCAGGACTACCGGGACGTCACGGACGGCCCGTACGACGCGATCTCCTCGATCGGCATGGCGGAGCACGTCGGCTCCGTGCAGTACCGCGAGTACGCCGACACCCTGTACGGCCTCCTGAAGCCCGGCGGGCGGCTCCTGAACCACCAGATCTCCCGGCGCCCCGAGCCCGACGAGGACGCCTACGAGATCGACGCCTTCATCGACGCGTACGTCTTCCCCGACGGTGAACTCGCCCCCATGGGCCGCACCCTGACGACCCTGGAGGACGCCGGCTTCGAGGTCCGCGACGTCGAGGCGATCCGCGAGCACTACGCGCTCACGCTGCGCCGCTGGGTGGCGAACCTGGAGGGCGACTGGAGCCGGGCGGTCCGGCTCACCTCGCCCGGCCGGGCCCGGATCTGGCGGCTCTACATGGCGGCCTCGGCG
Organism: Streptomyces sp. NPDC096079; assembly: GCF_040303145.1. Taxonomy (NCBI): domain Bacteria; kingdom Bacillati; phylum Actinomycetota; class Actinomycetes; order Kitasatosporales; family Streptomycetaceae; genus Streptomyces; species Streptomyces sp. NPDC096079. The sequence continues at coordinate 50,189 of NZ_JBEOST010000007.1, read as the reverse complement.
GTCTCCTTCGAGCGCAACCGGATCGGCGTCAACCAGTTCCTCGCGGTGAAGACCCCGGGGTCGGGGAAGAGCGGCACGGCGCTGCGGCCCCGCGTCTGGCAGGAGTGAGAACGCGGAAGGGCCGGTCCCCCCGACGGGAGACCGGCCCTTCCGTGTCCGTCGCTACTCGGACTTGATGGCGGAGAGCATGTTCAGCCGCGCCGCGCTCCGGGCCGGCCACAGGGAGGCGAGGACGCCGACCAGGGCGGCCAGCACCAGGAACAGCCCGATCCGGTCCCAGGGCAGGACCAGGCTGTAGCCCGGCAGGCTGCTCTTGATGGTCTCGCCGACGGCCCAGCCGAGGAACGAGCCGAGGCCGATGCCGACGACCGCGCCGAACACCGAGATGACGACGGCCTCCAGACGGACCATCCGCTTCACCCGGCGCCGGTCGAGACCGATCGCCCGCAGCATGCCGATCTCCTGCTGACGCTCGAAGACGGACATCGCGAGAGTGTTCACCACACCGAGGACGGCGATGATCAGGGCCATGCCGAGCAGGCCGTACATGATGTTCAGCAGCATGTTGATCGGGCCGCCGAAGGCGTCACGGATGTCCTTGTGGTCCATGACGGTGATGGCCGGGTTGTCGCCCATGGCCTTCGACAGGGCCTTCTCGTTGGCCGCCGTGGCGCCGCCGTCCGTCTTCACGAAGATCTGCGGGACGTACGCCTGCTCCTCGTGGGCGAGGAGGATCTTCTTGTCGATGAGCACGGGCGAGACGAACTCGCTGTCCTCGTAGATCGCGCCGACGGTCAGCCGAGCCTTCTGCTTGTCCATGTACTCGACCGGGACGGTGGCGCCCACCTTCAGGCCGCGCTTCTCGGCGGTCTTCTCGGCGACGGCGATCTTCCCCTCGCCGAGCGAGGCCATCGAGCCGTTCACGACGGTCAGCTTGAGGACCTTCTCGACCGCGCCCGGGGTGACGCCGGAGGCCGAGGTGTAGGTGCCCTTGATGTCGAGCGCGCCGGCCTGCTGCGGCGAGACCGCCGTGACCCCGGGAGCCTTCTCCAGCGCGGCGAGCGCCTCCTGGCTGAGGCCGGTGCCGCTGGCCATGGTGACCATGTAGTCGGCCTTGATCTGGTCGGTCGTCGCCTTGTCGAGGGCCGAGCCGACCGTGGCGCCGAGCACCGAGAGGCCGGTGACGAGGGTCAGGCCGATGGCGAGCGCGGAGGCGGTGGCGCCGGTGCGGCGCGGGTTGCGGACCGCGTTCAGGCCGGCGAGCTTGCCGGAGATCCCGAAGACGCCGATGAAGAGCGGGCGGATCAGGGCGATCACGGGCCGCGACAGCATCGGGATGAGGACGATGACACCGATCAGGGTGAGGAACGCGCCGCCCGCGATGAACATGCGGCCCTCGTCGCCGCCCTGGCCGGCGCCGAGCACGATCAGGACGGCGCCGAGCGCGGTGAGCGCGGCACCGAAGGAGTTGCGCAGGACGAGCGACTTGGTGCTCGCGGTGGCGTGGACGCTGCTCATCGCGGCGACCGGCGGGATCTTCGCGGCGCGGCGGCCGGGCAGCCAGGCGGCGAGCATGGTGATCAGGACGCCGACGCCGAAGGCGGAGAGGGCGGGGGTGGCGCCGAGGACCAGGTCGCCGGCCGGGACCTTCATGTCGAAGGCGGTCATGGCCGAGCGGAGTCCGGCGGCGAGGCCGATGCCGAGGAGGTAGCCGACGGCGGAGGCGACCAGGCCGACGAGACCGGCCTCGGCGAGGACGGAGCGGGTGATCTGCTTGCGGGAGGCGCCGACGGCGCGCATCAGCGCGAGTTCCTTGGTGCGCTGCGCGACCAGCATCGTGAAGGTGTTGGAGATCAGGAAGACGCCGACGAAGAGCGCGATGCCGGCGAAGCCGAGGAGGACCTGGTTGAGGGCGCCGAGGCCGGCCTCGATGTCCTTGGCCTGCTGGTCGGCGAGGGCCTTGCCGGTCTGCGCGGTGGCCGTCTTGGGGACGACCTTCAGGACCTCGTCGAGGACCTTGTCGGCGTTCGCGCCGGGGGTGGCGGTGACCGTCAGGTTCTGGAACCAGCCGGGCTTCAGGTAGAGCTTCTGGGCGACGGAGGTGTCGAAGACGACCAGGCTGCCGCCGGCGTTGACGGCGCCGTCCTCGGTGGTGAAGACGCCGGAGAGGGTGTACTCCTTCACCGGGCCGTTGGTGGCGACGCGGACGGTGTCGCCGATCTTGTAGCCGCCCTTGTCGGCGGTGTCCCTGTCGAGGGCGATCTGGCCGGCCTGGGCCGGGCCGCCACCCGAGACGAAGGTGTACGCGCGGTCCTTGCCGTCCTTGCCGGGGGCGAAGTTGGTGCCCTTGTTCGACCAGCCGACCCCGATCAGCTTGCCGTTCTTGTCGGGGACGCCGGCGAAGCCGTCGACGCGGGGGCTGACGGAGGCGACCCCGTCGAGCTTCGCGACCTCGTCGACGACCTTCTGGGAGAGGCCGGGGGTCTTCCGGGCCTCCTCCGGGTCCGGGTACATCTCCACGGCGACGGCGACGTCGTCGTAGCTCTTGGCCGACTGGTTGCGGAAGGCCTGGCCGAGGGTGTCGGTGAAGACGAGGGTGCCGGAGACGAAGGCCACGCCGAGCATCACGGCGAGGACGGTCATCAGCAGTCTCGCCTTGTGCGCGAGGACGTTGCGCAGGGCGGTACGGAACATGGGCGGGTCCTGGAGTCCTGGGAGTGGGGCGGTGGGTACGGGGCGACGCGGGTGCGTCAGCTCGTACGGCCCTTGGCGTCGAAGGCCTTCATGCGGTCGAGGACGCCGTCCGCCGTCGGGCGCAGCATCTCGTCGACGATGCGGCCGTCCGCGAGGAAGATCACGCGGTCCGCGTAGGAGGCGGCCATCGCGTCGTGGGTGACCATGACGACGGTCTGGCCCAGCTCGCGCACGGAGTTGCGCAGGAAGCCGAGGACCTCGGCGCCGGAGCGGGAGTCCAGGTTTCCGGTCGGCTCGTCACCGAAGATGATCTCGGGGCGGGAGGCCAGGGCCCGGGCCACGGCCACGCGCTGCTGCTGGCCGCCGGAGAGCTCGGACGGGCGGTGGCTGAGGCGGGCGGAGAGGCCGAGCATGTCGATGACCTGCTGGACCCACTGCTTGTCGGCCTTGCGGCCGGCGATGTCCATGGGGAGCGTGATGTTCTCCTGGGCGGTCAGCGTCGGCAGCAGGTTGAAGGCCTGGAAGATGAAGCCGATCTTGTCCCGGCGCAGCTGGGTGAGCTGCTTGTCCTTCAGGGTGGAGAGCTCCGTCTCGCCGATGCGGACCGAGCCGGAGGAGAAGGAGTCCAGGCCGGCGACGCAGTGCATGAGCGTCGACTTGCCGGAGCCGGAGGGGCCCATGATCGCGGTGAACTCGCCCTGGCGGAAGTCCACGCTGACGCGGTCGAGCGCGACCACCTGGGTCTCGCCGTGTCCGTAGACCTTGGTGAGATCCACGGCGCGGGCGGCCACCGCGGTGGCGCGGGACACGGTGGGGGTGGTGGTCACGGGAGGACTCCTGTCACTGCGACTGCGATTCGGGAACCCCTCCATCCTTTCGAGCGTTCCGGTCCGGAGCGTCCGCCCAGGTGCCCGTTCCGGGGGCCCTCTGGAGTCTGACCGGGGGTCCGGTCCCTCCTCCTTTGGGATGACGGGACCCCTGACTCCGCCCGGCGGCTGCCGGCCCGGCGGAGGTGACAGACCTGCGACGACTTTTCGTCATTCCAGGGGGTGCGGCTTTGCGCCTGCGACCCCGGTCACAGTTTGGGGAATGGGCCCCCACCTGCACTGACGTACCCTCAGGAGTCAATAAAATAGGACAACATCGGGGAGACGTTCCGCTGATCGGGGGAAACCGTCCCGATAGGCTCATGTGCCAACGCGGAGCTTCGCGGCGACGCCCGGATGGTGGAATGCAGACACGGCGAGCTTAAACCTCGCTGGCCTTCGGGCCGTACCGGTTCGAGTCCGGTTCCGGGCACCACGGTTGCGGCTCTACGGCAGCCGGTCCAGGAGCCAGGTGCCGTACTCCTTCGAGAGCAGCGCGCCGGACGGGGTCGCTCCGCCGGTGATCGTCTCGTCGGCGGCCTCCTCGTCCAGACCGTCGTCCACGCCCCCGCCGACCATGCGCAGGAACACCGGGAGCCGGGGCCTGCCGCCGCCCATCCGGCTGAGCTCGGCCTCGTCCTCCAGCTCGGGGGCGGCCCCGTCGTGGGAGAAGAAGACCCCCGTCCGGTGGTCGATCCGCTGGTACTCCATGCCCGCGAGGGCGTAGCGGGCGGCGAGGGCGCCCTGTCCGGTGCCGCCGACCGTCAGCGGGGCGTCGCCGTGCCGCTCCGCGAGCGCGCGCACGACGGTGTTCTGCACGATCCCGCCGTCGCCCGTCATGGAGCCGTCCTCGGGCAGGGCGAGCAGGACCAGGTCGTGACCGCGCGCCGCGAGCTCCGCGCGGAGCGGGTACGCGCCGTGGTCCGCGGCCGCGGCCAGTTCGGCGAGCCCGGTGCCGGCGTCGCCGACCAGGAGCACCGGGCGGGTGAGGCGCCCGTCCGCGGTGAAGACCCACGCGGTCGCGTGGCGCAGGGGCCAGATCTCGTGCGGCTCGGCGTACATGGGCTCTCCTGGGGAAGGGGTGGTTCCGTACGGGACGAGCCTGGCCGTGCGGGGAGCCCCGCCGCCGGTGAAGATCGGAAACTTACGGGAAAAGATCCTCCCCGAGCACTAGGGAGTTTCTTTTGCCTACCCATTACCCTTGACGCAAGGCCGCGCCGTGCGGTCCGCCATGGAGGAGTGAGATGAGGAGCAGCAACCCGGTCTTCTCGCGACGGGGGTTCAGCCGCGACGCCGGCTACGCGGGCTTCAACGCGCAGCAGCCGCAGGCCGGGGGCCCCGCCGTCGGAACCAACCCGTACGCCACGGGCAACCCGTACGCCCAGGACGCGACGAACCCGTACGCGACCAACCCGTACGCCCCGCAGGACACCCAGCTCGGCGCCCCGCAGCAGGCCCGCGGCAACGTGATGACGATCGACGACGTCGTGAGCCGTACGGCCATGACGCTCGGCACGGTCGTGGTCACCGCCGTCCTGTCCTGGCTGCTGCTGCCTGTCGACCCGGCGAACCTCGGCAAGTCCTACGGCATCGCCATCGGCGCCGCCCTGGTCGCGCTCGTGCTGTCGCTCGTGCAGTCCTTCAAGCGCAAGCCGTCGCCCGCGCTGATCCTGGGCTACGCCGCCTTCGAGGGCGTCTTCCTCGGCGTGATCTCCGCCGCCGTCTCGACGTACATCGCCGACGGCGTGGTCATCCAGGCGGTCCTCGGCACGATGGCGGTCTTCGCCGGTGTGCTCATCGCCTACAAGCTGGGCTGGATCCGGGTCAACCGCCGCTTCGTCGGCTTCGTGATGGCCGCCGCGATGGGCTTCATGCTGCTCATGGTGGCCAACCTGCTGTTCGCCGTCTTCGGCGGCGGTGACGGCCTCGGCTTCCGCAGCGGCGGCCTCGGCATCGTCTTCGGCATCGTCGGCATCATCCTGGGCGCCTGCTTCCTCGCCCTCGACTTCAAGCAGGTCGAGGACGGCGTGACCTACGGCGCGCCGCGCGAGGAGGCCTGGCTGGCCGCCTTCGGTCTCACCATGACCCTGGTGTGGATCTACCTGGAGATGCTGCGTCTGCTGTCGATCCTCCAGGGCGACGACTGACGCACCCCCTGACTCGGGGGAGGGCCCGTCCGGCTTCGCGCCGGGCGGGCCCTTTCGTACGTCCGGGAGGCCGTGGCGCGGGGGAGGGCTCAGAGAAGTCTGCGGGCCGCCCGCCGCAGGTCGTACTCGTGCAGGATCGCCTTCGCGTGGCCGTACGTCAGGTCGTGCGCCCCCCGGAGCCAGCTGACGCGCTCCTCGAAGCGGCGGAGGGAGGGGCCCTCCTCGACGGTGCGCATCCAGTCGGCGATCTCACGACCGGTGCGGCGCGGGATCCGGGCCAGCAGGTTGCGGTGGGTCTCTTCGGAGAAAGTCTGGGACATCGGCGCCTCCGGACGCTTCGTACCGTGTGCTTCTCGTACTCCTTCCCGTCACCGTGCCGAAGCCTCGGGCCGTTGGCAAGGGGCCAGGGAGGGCGCGTAGGGTCGCGGAGTGCGCGATACGAGTGAACTGAGCACCGCCGTCGAGCGGTTCGCCGACCGGCTGCGGGCGGCCCCGCAGAGCCGTCTCCAGCAGTCCGCGGCGGCCGAGGGACTGGCCCTGGCCAGGGAGTTGTCCGTGCGCGCCCAGCGCGCCGAGGCCCCGGACCGGGAGCCGCGCACTCTGCCGGACGCGGGTCTGTTCGCGGTCGGCGACCAGCTCGCCGTCGCCGGGAACGATCTGGCCGAGATCCTGCGAACGGCCCCGGCCGCTTCCCATCAGGGGGAGCTGGACGAGGCCGTGAGGCTGGTACGGGAGGCGGCGGAGCGCTCAGGGCTCTGACACCGCCCCTGGGGCCTTCCATGGCCCTTCCACGGCCCTTCCAGGGCCTTCCGGGGCCTACAGGGAGGCGATCACGCGGTCCGCGAGGATGTAGACGTTCTCCTCGTCCGTGTCGCCGTACGAGAAGGTCAGGGCGAAGGCGCCCGAGACGCCCGAGCCGCCGAGCAGTACCGGGGTCCGGCCCGCGCGCAGGGCCTCGGCCAGGCGCTCCGCGGTCTCCCGGTGGCCCGGGGTCATACAGAGCGTGGTGCCGTCCGCGAAGACGTACACGTCGAGGGTGCCGAGCGGGCCCGGGCGCACGTCGGTGAGCGCGGTGCGGGTGTCCGCGAGCTCCTCCAGGCGGGCCACCGTCCGCTCGTGGTCGGTGACGACGGGGGTCTGCACCGGCACGAAGTCCGGGTGCGAGGGGTGCCGGCGACGGGCCGCGGCCAGCTCCGCCGAGTCCTCCGGGTACTCGTCGAAGGCATCCAGGGCGTCCAGGGGGTCGGGGCCGTCGAGCGCGGCGGCCTCCGCCTCCATGGCCTCCAGGGCCATCGCCTCCAGGCCGGCGAAGTCGGCCTGGCGGGGGACGAAGAAGGTGCCGTCGTCGGCCTGGCCGCCCAGACCGCCGAGCAGGGACGGAGCGTCGGCCGCGTCACGGGCCTCCTGCGCGGCCCAGAAGGCGCGCGCCTCGGCCAGCTCGCGCTCGCGCTCCTCCGCCAGCGCCTCGGCCACCGCGGCCCGTATCTCGGCGGCGGGCGTGGCCCGGGCCGCGGGCACCGTCCCGCCGTGGCCGGCGGCCAGCTCGCCCCGCAGGGCGGTGACCTCCTTGCGGAGACCGTGGACGGCGTGCAGGGCAGCAGCGCCCACGGCCGTGGCAGCGGCCGTGGTCAGCAGCAGGGCAAGAGACATGGCGCTCACTGACGTACTCCCGATTCCGAGTCGATCCCCCGACTTCCTACATCAGCTTGTCCCGGGGTGGTGCCCGCTGTCAGTGCATTACGTCACGAATTGGACAGGTATTTCTGCCCGGCGTTTAGTCCCGAAACGGCTCTGACCTGGGAAAACGAACTCCCCCGGGATGTAGGTCACATCCTGGGGGAGATTCGGTCACGGCTCGGACGCGGAGCGGTTGACGCGCTCGGTCCCTGGACAGCGGGGGATCAGCCGGCCCCGTCAGCCCGCCTGTGTCAGCTCAGTCGCTCGCTCCTCTGGTCGCACCGAGCTTCGCCACCGCTGCGGGCAGGTGCCGCCTTCGTTCCTCAGGCGACCCCTACCCTCCGCTACGGCTCAGCTCAGTCGCTCGATGACCATCGCCATGCCCTGGCCGCCGCCGACGCACATGGTCTCCAGGCCGAACTGCTTGTCGTGGAACTGGAGGCTGTTGATCAGCGTGCCGGTGATGCGGGCGCCGGTCATGCCGAAGGGGTGGCCGACGGCGATGGCGCCACCGTTGACGTTCACCTTGTCCAGGTCCAGGCCCAGGTCCTGGTAGGACGGGATGACCTGGGCGGCGAAGGCCTCGTTGATCTCGGCGAGGTCGATGTCGTTGATCGTCAGACCGGCGCGCTTGAGGGCCTGCTTCGAGGCCTCGACCGGGCCGAGGCCCATGATCTCGGGGGAGAGGCCGGAGACGCCGGTGGAGACGATGCGGGCCAGCGGGGTCAGGCCGAGCTCGCGGGCCTTCGTGTCCGACATGATGACGAGCGCGGCGGCGCCGTCGTTCAGCGGGCAGCAGTTGGCGGCGGTCACCAGGCCGTCGGGGCGGAAGACCGGCTTCAGGCCCTGCACGCCCTCCAGCGTGACGCCGGCGCGCGGGCCGTCGTCCGCCGACACGACCGTGCCGTCCGGCAGCGTCACCGGGGTGATCTCGCGCTCCCAGAAGCCGTTCTTGATGGCCTGCTCGGCGAGGTTCTGCGAGCGCACGCCGAACTCGTCCATCTCCTGGCGGCTGATGCCCTTCCAACGGGCCAGGTTCTCCGCGGTCTGGCCCATGGCGATGTACGCGTCGGGGACGACGCCGTCCTCGCGCGGGTCGTGCCAGTTCGAGCCCTCGGAGGCGGCGACCTCGGCGGTGCGGGCCTCGGCCTCGGCGAAGAGCGGGTTGTGCGTGTCGGGCAGCGAGTCCGAGTTGCCCTTCACGAAGCGGGACACCATCTCGACACCGGCCGAGATGAAGACGTCGCCCTCGCCCGCCTTGATCGCGTGCAGCGCCATGCGGGAGGTCTGCAGCGAGGAGGAGCAGTAGCGGGTGACCGTACAGCCCGGCAGGTGGTCCATGCCCATCTGCACGGCGACGATCCGGCCCAGGTTGTTGCCCTGCTCGCCGCCGGGGAGGCCGCAGCCGAGCATCAGGTCGTCGATGTCGCGCGGGTCCAGCTCGGGCACCTTGGCCAGGGCGGCCTGGACGATGGTCGCGGTGAGGTCGTCCGGCCGCAGGTCCTTGAGGGAGCCCTTGAAGGCCCGGCCGATGGGCGAGCGGGCGGTCGAGACGATCACGGCTTCGGGCATCACGGCTCCATGAGGGTGCGGAGTGGGCGGACTGAAAGGGAAGTTACCCGTACGTACCGCCAGGGTCACCGTTGCCGGTATGTGATGCGGACCTCTTTTCTAAGCGAGCGCTCAGTCTTCCTGTCCACCAGGCTACGCCTGGGCGTCCTCCGGGGTCGGGGACTCCGCCGTGGGCAGCCGGCGCCGGCGGCGGTGCTTCAGGAGCGCCCACGGCGCACGCGCGCCCGTGACCTCCGTGCCCGCCTCCCGCACCGCCTCCGCCGCCGCCTTCGCCACCGGCAGGATGTCCTCCCGTCGTGCCGGCTCCAGGCGGTCCGTCTCCGGCCAGACGCCCAGCGCGGCGCAGAGCGTGGGCAGGACCGCCATCGCCGCCGTCGCGTACCCCTCCGCCGAAGGGTGGAAGTTGTCGATCCCGAACATCTCGCGCGGGTTCGCCGCGAACTCGGGACCGAGGAGGTCCCCGAGCGACACCGTCCGCCCGCCCTGCTCGACCACCACGATCGTCTGCGCGGCCGCCAGCTGGCGCGAGGCCCGCCGGGCGAGCCAGCGCAGCGGCTGGTAGACCGGCTCGATCGTGCCGAGGTCCGGGCAGGTGCCGACCACGACCTCCGCGCCCGCCGTCCGCAGCCGCCGTACGGCCGAGGCCAGCAGTCGTACGGATTCCGTCGCCGGCAGCCGGTGCGTCACGTCGTTCGCGCCGATCATGATCACGCAGACGTCCGGCGGCCCGAGCGGCTGCGCGAGCAGCAGCGAGACCTGGCGCTCCAGGTCGTCGGAGCGCGCCCCGGAGAGCGCCACGTTCCGCAGGACCACCGGCCGCTCCGCCACCGCCGCGAGCCCGGAGGCGAGCAGCGCGCCCGGGGTCTGACCCGTGCGGCGCACCCCCTGGCCGGCCGCCGTGGAATCACCCAGAAGGGCCAGCCGCAGCGGGTCCTGGGTGCCGAAGGCCCGGCCGTAGAGGCCGTCCGCCACCGGCGGCAGCGGTGCGGGGGCGCCGTAGACCGTGCGCTTGGCCAGCTGTGCCTCGGCCAGGAGGACACCCACCGCCGCCACCCCGATCAGCCCGATGCTCCCGCCGCCGTACGCCGCACCTGCCGCGATCCGTCGCGCCACCCTCGCCCTCGACATGGGGCCGTCACCTCCTTCAAGCCGTTCAGGGTCTAACTGCCCCGTAACCCGCTCCGACTACGCATACGCTGGCCACACCATTACGGAGACCCCGGAGATTACGGTGCAATTCCACGACTCGATGATCAGCCTCGTCGGCAACACCCCGCTGGTGAAGCTCAACAACGTCACAGCGGGCATTCAGGCGACCGTTCTGGCCAAGGTCGAGTACTTCAACCCCGGAGGCTCGGTCAAGGACCGGATCGCCGTGCGCATGATCGAGGCGGCCGAGGAGAGCGGCGCGCTCAAGCCCGGCGGCACCATCGTCGAGCCCACGTCCGGCAACACCGGCGTCGGCCTGGCGATCGTGGCCCAGCAGAAGGGCTACAAGTGCATCTTCGTCTGCCCCGACAAGGTGTCGCTCGACAAGATCAACGTGCTGCGGGCCTACGGCGCCGAGGTCGTGGTCTGCCCCACGGCCGTCGACCCCGAGCACCCCGACTCGTACTACAACGTCTCGGACCGGCTCGTCCGCGAGACGCCGGGCGCCTGGAAGCCCGACCAGTACTCGAACCCGAACAACCCGCGCTCGCACTACGAGACGACCGGTCCCGAGCTCTGGGAGCAGACGGACGGGAAGATCACCCACTTCGTCGCGGGCGTCGGCACCGGCGGCACGATCTCCGGCACCGGCAACTACCTCAAGGAGGTCAGCGGCGGGCAGGTGAAGGTGATCGGCGCGGACCCGGAGGGTTCGGTCTACTCGGGCGGTTCGGGCCGCCCGTACCTGGTCGAGGGCGTCGGTGAGGACTTCTGGCCGACCGCGTACGACCGGAACGTCACGGACCGGATCGTCGCCGTGTCCGACAAGGACTCCTTCCAGATGACCCGCCGCCTCGCCAAGGAGGAGGGCCTCCTCGTCGGCGGTTCCTGCGGCATGGCCGTCGTCGCGGCCCTGGAGGTCGCCAAGGAGCTCGGACCGGACGACGTCGTCGTCGTCCTGCTGCCGGACTCGGGCCGCGGCTACATGTCGAAGATCTTCAGCGACGAGTGGATGGCGGGCCACGGCTTCCTGGAGGACACCTCCACCGCCACCGTCGCGGACGTCCTGCGCCACAAGGAGGGCGGCCTGCCCTCGCTCGTCCACATGCACCCGGACGAGACGGTCGGCCAGGCCATCGAGGTGCTGCGCGAGTACGGCGTCTCCCAGATGCCCATCGTGAAGCCGGGCGCCGGCCACCCCGACGTCATGGCCGCCGAGGTCGTCGGCTCGGTCGTCGAGCGCGAACTGCTCGACCACCTCTTCACGAAGAAGGCCTCCCTGGAGGACCCGCTGGAGCAGCACATGAGCGCGCCGCTGCCGCAGGTCGGTTCCGGTGAGCCGGTCGCCGACCTGATGTCCGTCCTCGGCGAGTCCGCCGACGCGGCGATCGTCCTGGTCGAGGGCAAGCCGACGGGTGTCGTGAGCCGTCAGGACCTGCTGGCCTTCCTGGCCAACGGCGGTTCGAAGTAGGCGGTACGCGGCAGTTCGCGCAACCGGTACGAGGGCGACACGTACCCGCAGCACCCGCTTAACACGCGACCGGCACAGTGGTGTTCGTCGGCGTCAGGGACCTCCGGAGCGGCTCCCGGGACTCCATGGACGCCGCGGACGCGGTGACCGGCCCTGACCCGGGCCCGTGTCCCCCGCGGGGACCGCCGTCGTCCCGCCCCCCGGTGACGGGGGTGCGGCGGTCCCCGCGCCACCTTCTCGCACGACCCGCTCGGGCCCCCGTTCACACGGGGGCCCGACGGCGTTCGGGTCCTGGTCACCGTGGCTGGTCACGCTCTGGTCAAGCGGGCGGGCGGGGACTACTGTCGCAACGCTCCGGACCGTTTCGGAGGCGGGGGATCCCGGGACGTCCCGAACTCCGCCCGGCGCTCTTGACGGCCACCGCTGTCATGATCATGATCGCGCGTGGCGTGGACGTACGGCCACCGTTTCCGGGGGAGGCTTCCACGCCGCACGTCCTGAGAAGGAGCGGCAGTTGAGATTCCTCCGTACGACGCGAGCACCCCTGGCAGCGGTGGCTGCCGGTGCGCTGCTCGCGGGACTGTCCCAGGGCGCGGCCCTGGCGCAGCCCGGGCCCACCGCCCCGCCGGCGCCCGTCACCTCCACCACCCCCGGGCCGGACAGCGTCCCGCCCGCCGACCGCGCCGAACTCCTCGGCGACGACTGGCAGAAGTCCGCCGACATCGCCTGGACCACCACCGGTGACGCCCAGGGCTTCCACCTGCTGACCGCCACCGAGCAGAGCGGCTACGCCTGGAAGACGCTCGCGTCCCTGGCCGAGCCCGGCTTCGACGTCGACCAGTGGATCGGCAACGCCTGCGTCACCGGCTCCGGCAAGCGCGCCGTCGTCGTCTACGCCCCCCGCACCTTCACCAACGACCCCCAGCTGATGGCCCGCGGCGGCTTCACCGCCGTCGTCGACCTCACCAGCGGCGCCGTCACCAAGCTGAAGGTCAACGCCTCGCTGTCCTACTACAACCCCGGCTGCGGCGCGGACGAGGAAGCCGTCCTCACGCAGTCCCCGGGCGAGGACCGGAAGCAGACCCGCCTCTTCCGCGTGAACACCGCCACGGGCCAGGTCGGCGAGCCCGTCGTCGTCGACGGCCAGATCACCTCCTCGGTCCCCGCCGGAAGCGGGAAGATCGCCGCGGCCTCCGGGCGCACCCTGGTCGAGATCGACACCAAGGGCGCCAAGAAGAAGCTCGCGACGACCGGCACCGTCCCGTACCGCATCAGCAAGGACAACGACGGCGGCTACGTCTTCCTGGAGCGCGACCAGCGCGACAGCCTCCAGGAGAAGGAGACGACGTTCGTCCGCCGCTGGGCCGGCAAGAAGCTCTCCAAGCTCGGTCACGGCCCCCTCGGGAACGCCGGCCTCACCCGGGTCGGCGGGCAGGTCTACCTGACCGGCGACGTCACCCCGGAGAGCGGCGCGAGCCTCCCGAAGTCCGTCACCCGGCTGTCCGGCGTCCAGAAGGACGCCACGCTGTCCACCAAGGCGCGGGCGGTCGTCCAGCGCACCGTCTGGGCCGACAACATAGGCTCGCCGAAGTACCTCCAGCGGGAGAAGGCCTCGGACGCCCGCCCGGTGAACATCGACACCACGCTGCGCGACACCGGCAAGAGCGTCGACTTCACCGTCATGCCCATGGACGTCACCGCCCCGGAGTGGGAGACCTCCCGCACCCCGTCGCCGCTCCTCGGCACCCGCAAGGGCACCGGCACCGACGCGGGCGGCCCGACGGCCCAGACCGCCGGCGCCCGCGCCCTCACCGCGACGACGGCCGCCGCGACCGCCTCGGGCTCCTCGGACGAGATCGTCGAGTCGGAGCGCACCTGCTCCGTGCCCCGCAACGACCCCCGCAACCAGGCCATGCAGCCCAAGCCGCGCCAGGTCGAGTGGGCCGTCGACAAGGTCGTCACCGGCAAGCTGAACATCGGTGCCTCGCGCCCGGCGAACTGGAAGAACCTCGGGATGCCGGCATACGCGCCGCAGACCCTCTTCCCGAACCCGGTCCTCGAAGGCGGCGGCCGCGTCCCCGCGCAGGTCCTCCTCGGCATCACCGCCCAGGAGTCGAACATGTGGCAGGCCTCCCGCTCCGCGGTCCCCGGTGTCACCGGCAGCCCGCTGATCGGCAACTACTACGGCGTCGACTACTACGACGGGAACCCGGCCAACGACTGGGACGTCAACTGGTCCAAGGCCGACTGCGGCTACGGCGTCACCCAGGTCACCGACCACATGCGCTACGCCGGCCGTGAGCACGGCAAGGGCGGCACCGCCTGGGACTACCAGCAGCAGCGCGCGGCCGCCCTGGACTACGCGGCCAACATCGCCGCCGGCATCGGCATCCTCGTCGACAAGTGGAACACGACCCGGCGCGCCGGACTCCAGGTCCACGACGGCAACCCGGCCAAGCTGGAGAACTGGTTCTTCGCCCTGTGGGCGTACAACTCCGGCTTCTACGAGAACGTCAACGGCAACGACGCCTGGGGCGTCGGCTGGGCCAACAACCCCGCCAACCCCGAGTGGGACGCCGGACGCCTGCCGTTCATGGAGGACCGTCTCGGCAACGAGGACGCCTCCGCGGCCGCCCGCCCGCAGCACTGGCCGTACCCCGAGAAGGTGCTCGGCTTCGCCGCCCACCCGCCGTCCTTCCTGGAGTCCCCGGGCGTCCTCGTCGCGGCCTTCCGCGCCGCCTGGTGGAACGGCACCACCGAGGACGCCACCGTCGTCGGCTCCGCGAAGTACAACCGCGCGCGCGTGAAGCCGCCGGAGGACCTCTTCTGCGGCGTCTACAACTGGTGCGAGCCCTCGAAGATCTCCGACGGCGCGAAGAACGAGCCCGGAGCCGGTCCCTGCACCCGCGACGACTTCCACTGCTGGTTCCACCTGTCCGTGCAGTGGAAGACCGACTGCTCCTACTCCTGCGGCAACGAGCTCTTCCGCTTCACCTCGCCGGACTACGACGCCGAGCAGGCCGACGGCACCGCCTACCCGCCGAACTGCAGCCGCACGGGTGCGCCCGCCGGCGCGCTGATCGTCGACGACCTCCCCGGCGGCACCCCGTCGGTCAGGCCGGGCTGCGCCAACAGCGACTGGTCCAACTCCGGTACGTTCACCGCGAACTTCCAGGGTGAGTCCGGCATCGACCACAACGGCAACGCCGCGACGGTGTACCCCGGCAAGATCGACATGCACCAGCTCGGCGCGGGCTTCGGCGGCCACTTCTACTTCGGCCACACCCGGGACGTCACCGCCAAGGGCGACCGCCTCAACTTCACCGGCACCTGGGCCCTGAACCAGGGCCGCACCGACTGGATGCGCGTCCTGGTCCACCTCCCCGACCACGGCGCCCACACCCAGCAGGCCCGGTACGACATCGACACCGGCAGCGGCTCCTTCAACCGTCACCGGTACGTCAACCAGAAGCGCGGGACCAACGGCTGGATGTCCCTCGGGGCCTTCCAGATGAACGGCGTGCCCCGCGTCCAGCTCACCACGGAGACCGAGGACGGCACCGGGGACGACGACATCGCCTTCGACGCCGTCGCCTTCCAGCCGCTGCCGGGCAAGCCCCAGCAGGTCGTGCAGATGGGCGACTCCTACACCTCGGGCGAGGGCGCCGGCTCGTACGCCAAGGAGTCCGACAACGACATCGACGTCAGCTCCCGCTGGAACGCCTGCCGCCGCAGCGCCAACTCCTGGGTCCGCAAGACCACCCTGCCGGGCCGCTCGGCCTCGATCGGCACCCTCGCGGACAACTTCTCGTCCGAGCTGGAGCTCCAGAACGTCTCCTGCTCCGGAGCGCGCTCCTGGCAGATGACCACGGGCCACGCCGTCGACGAGAACAACAACGAGGTCTGGGGAACCGACGGCAACTTCCACGAGCGGTTCCAGATCGACTCCGGCGTCCTCAGCGGTGACACCGACCTGGTGACGCTCACCGTCGGAGGCAACGACGCGGGCTTCCCGGACGTCATGAGGGACTGCGCCACGCTCGGCTGCCCGGCCGAGGAGGACGTCCACAAGGACATCGACGACGCCATGGTCGGAGTCGAGGACCTGCTGCGGAAGATCCACACCGAGGCCTGGAACGCGAAGATCGTGCTGCTCGGCTACCCGCAGATCTTCAACGAGGACTCGCTCACCTGCATCAGCGGCGTCGGCGGCGCGGGCATGATCCGCATCAACGACAACGCCGTCTACATGGAGGGCAAGCAGCGGGCCGTCGTCGACAAGCTCAAGACGGCCGGCCTGCCGGTCTTCTTCGAGTCCCCCGACGCGGACTTCGCCGGCAAGAGGGCCTGCGACTCCCCCGAGGGCATCAACAAGATCGTGACCGCGGGCAAGGGCCCCGGTGACTTCAAGTGCGAACTCGGCGGCACCTGGTGCATCAGCCGGGAGAGCTACCACCCCAACACCACCGGCACGTCGGCCTACTCCCAGGCCTTCCGTCGCGCGGTGGGCAACCTGCCCAAGTAACCCCGGGACACAGTGACAGCAGAACGCAGAGGCGGAACCGCACCCTGGGCCAAGGTCCTGGGTGCGGTTCTGCTCGTCCCCGCCCTGGCGCTCGTCGCCCTCTACCTCCTCGCCCAGGCCCGCGAGTCGGACCGGCGGGACGCGGCCTTCGAGGCCACCCGGGCGGACGCGGCACGGTTCGCCGACGCCCTCGTCGCCGGCGAGGGCGTCACGCCCTCCGACCAGGACGTGCGGGACGCCCTCGACCGGTTCGCCGGCCACGGCCCCCGCCTCGGGAGGCTCGCGGGGGTCCGCCCCGGCGAGCACGACACCCGGGTCTTCGTCCTCTTCTCCCGCCCGTACGAGCGGAGCACGGCCGTCTTCGGCCCCGCCGACGCCATGGCCACCCGCTGCTTCACCATCGAGCTCCCGAGGACCGGACCGGCCCGGCCCCGGGTCACGGCCCATGGACCGGACGTGTCCTGCACGACCGAGGCCGCCGCCACGCACTGACGGCGAAGGCCCGGGCCGGAGCCCGGGCCTTCGTCCGCGGGTCAGCGGCGCAGCGCCTCGACGGGCTGGATGCGGCTGGCCCGCCAGGCCGGGTACAGCCCGGCGAGCAGGCCCGTCACGAGGCCGATCACCGGGGCGGCGACGACCGTGGCCGGCTGGATCACGGGGGTCCACTCGCGGGCCATGGCCACACCGACGACCACGCTCACCCCGAGCGAGGTGCCGATCAGGCCGCCGAGCGCGCCGAGCACCCCCGACTCGGCGAGGAACTGGGCCAGCACGTGCCGTCCCCGCGCGCCGAGCGCGCGCCGCAGCCCGATCTCGCCGGTCCGCTCCATGACGGCGACGAGCGTCGTGTTGGCGATGCCGACCGAGCCGATGAACAGACAGACGGCGGCCAGCACCAGGAACAGCTGCCCGAGGTCCCCGCTGACCCCGCTGCGCAGGGTGCGCGGATCGGGCGGCGGCACGGCCCTCAGATACTCGGGGTGGTCCGGGCGCACCGCGACCGGCACCTCGCTCGCGACCTGCTGCGCGGCCCCCACCCTCGTGCTCACGAGCATCTCGGCGCCGTCCTTGGGCGGGCCCCACAGCTCCTGGGCGGTGCTGCGCGGGACGATCACCGACAGCAGCAGATCGGCCTTGCGCCGGGTGTCGTCGACGATGCCGATGACGGAGAACGCCTCGTCGCCGATGAAGAGCGCCGGCCGGGTCTCCAGCGTGGTGATGCCGAGCCGGGCCGCCATGCCCACGCCGATCACCGCGACCCGCTGCCGGGTCGCGTCGTGCCAGCGGTCGTACACCCGCCCTTCCCGTACGGACGGTTCGGCCGCGAGCAGCGCGCCCGAGGACGCGGCGACGACCTGGATCTGGCTCGCCGCCCCGGCCCCGGCGACGGGCGCGGAGCGCACCTCCTGCCCCTCGCGCAGCTGCACCGTCCACAGGACCCCGCCGTGGGTGACGCCGTTGAGGCGCTCCACCCGCCGGTCGGCGTCGCCGGGGAAGGCCAGCGGCTCGAACTCGGTGTGCTCGCCGCTGACGTCCTGGACGGTCACCTCGGTGGCGCTCAGGTCGCTGAAGCGGGCGTCGATCTGCGAGGCCGCCGTGGCGGTGAGGCCGAGCACGGCGACGAAGGAGCCGACGCCGAGGACGGTGCCGAGGGCCGTCAGCGCCGCGCGCGCCGGGCGCTGGAGCAGACCGGCGGTCGACTCGGACACCAGGTCCCGCCAGTGGAAGCGGGACGGCTCGATCCCCTCGGCGCGCCGGCCGGTCCGCAGCCTCACTCCGCCCGTCCCTCGGTCAGCACCCCGTCCCGGATCGCGAGGGTCCGGGCGCCCCGCCGGGCCACGGCGGGGTCGTGCGTGATGACCAGCACGGTCATCCCGTCGCGGTGCAGGTCCTCCAGGAGCTCCATCACGGTGGCGGCCGTCGCGGTGTCCAGGTTGCCCGTCGGCTCGTCGCAGAGCAGCAGCGAGGGGCGGGCCGCCAACGCCCGCGCGATCGCCACGCGCTGCCGCTCGCCGCCGGACAGGGTCGTCGGGACGGCGTCCAGACGGTGCCCGAGCCCGACCCGGACCAGGGCGTCGCGGGCGGCGGTGACCCGGTCCTTGCGGGGGACCCCGCCGTACACCATGGACAGCGTCACGTTCTCCACGGCCGTGCGGTGCGGCAGCAGGTGGAAGGCCTGGAAGACGAAGCCGATGCGCCGTCCGCGCAGCGCCGA
Source organism: Streptomyces sp. NPDC096079 (assembly GCF_040303145.1). Lineage (NCBI taxonomy): Bacteria > Bacillati > Actinomycetota > Actinomycetes > Kitasatosporales > Streptomycetaceae > Streptomyces > Streptomyces sp. NPDC096079. The sequence continues at coordinate 31,873 of NZ_JBEOST010000007.1, read as the reverse complement.
GCGGTCGGCGTCGCCCAGCGAGCCGGTGTCGATGCCGTCGAGGAGGTAGTGCCCCTCGGTGGGGGAGTCGAGCAGCCCCGCGATGTTGAGGAACGTCGACTTGCCGGAGCCCGAGGGCCCCACGATCGTCACGAACTCGCCCTTGCGGACGGTCAGGTCGCACGGCTTGAGGGCCGAGACCGCCGGCGGCCCGGGGTAGGTCAGCCCGGCCCCGCGCATCTCGATGACGGGCGCTCCGGCGGAGGAACCCGCGTCCGGGCCCGCGTGCGTGGCGTCGGCCGGTTGGTCCGTGTGCGTGGAGTCGGCCGGTTGGCCCGCGTGCGTGGCGTCGGCCGGTTGGCCCGTGTCCGTGGCTTCGGCCGGGCGGCCCGTGGCCGGTGCGGCGGGTGTCGTCGGCCCGGTCACGGCGTGCCGAACCCGGACGTGTCCGCGCCGGTGTCCGCGCCCGCCGCGACCCCGGTGATGACCTGGTCGCCCGGGGACAGTCCGGCGCCGCCCGCCGGCCTGACCTCCACGTAGCCGTCACCGGTGCCGCCGGTGCTCACGGGGACGCGGATCCGCTGCCCGTCGGCCCTGACCACCGTCACCGCGGTGCTGCCGTCGGCACCCGCCGAGACGGCGGTGACGGGGACGACGAGCACCTTGCCGTCGGTGGCGGCGGTCTGCACCGTCAGCCGCACGTCCTGCCCGGCCATCGACGCGTCCAGCGGCTTGTCCGGGGCGACGACCATGGCGTACCCCTGGGCGGCGGCCGTCTTGTCCGGGCCGCCCTCGCCCGCTGCGGCCGCGGGCTGCGGGCGGGCGAGACCGGTCGCGACGGAACGCACCGAAGCGGCGGCCGACGTGCCCTCCCACTCGGAGAAGATCTCCACCCGCTGCCCCGGCCTGACCAGGCCGCGCTGGTGCTTCTGCAGATAGCCCTCGACCACCAGGACGCCCGCCGACACGGTCAGCGCGGTCCCCTCGGCCCTGCTGCCGACCCCGGCCGCGACCGAGTCGACCCGGGCCGGGAAGCCGTTCAGGTACACGACCTCGGAGGCCGGCAGCATGGGCCCGGTCCGCTCCTTGATCCGGTCGAGCCGGGCCCTGGTCTTCGCCAGGTCCTCGCGGGCGCGGCGGAGTTCGACGGCCGTGTCGCTCCCGCCCCCGGGGCCGGCGGCTCCGGGGCCCGCCTTGCCGTCGGTCCCCGCCGAGGCCGGGGCGCGCCGGGCGGCGGCCTGGATGTCCTCGATCCGGCGCTCCGCCTCGGTCACCGCCTCCTGGGCGCCGGTCAGCTCCTCCTCGCCGCCGTCCTCGGCCGGCAGCGGGTCGTATCCGACGCTGCGGTAGAAGGCCGTCAGGGCGGCCTTCGTCCCGGGCCCGAAGAGCCCGGAGCGGTCTCCGCCGGTGTCCTGGCCCCGTTCCCGCAGGGCGCTCTGGAGCTGGGCGACGTCCTCGCCCTCGGCGCCGGGCTTGAGGTCCCGGTACACCGGCACGCTGCCCTTGAGGGCGATCACGGGCCGTCCGGACACCTCCATCAGGACGCGGCCGGAGCGGAAGGTGTCCCCGGCGTTCACGTTCATCTTGGTGATGACGGGCGCGGCCCCCGCCCCGCCGGAGACGGCGGCGGAGACCTGGACGGTCTGGGAGGCGCGTACGGACCCCCGGAGGATCACCGCCTCCTGGAGGACGCGGTGCTCCACCGGGGCGGTGATGACGCTGGGCGGCGGCGCGGCGGTGTCCGCGGCGGCCTGGGCGGGCGACTTGATGACGCGGGCGGCGACGACGCCGAGGCCCGAGACGAGCACGGCGGCCGCGGTCACGGCGCCGAGCAGGCGTCGCCGGCGGGCCAGGGCGTTGCCCGGTCCGCCGGCCCTGGGCCGTGCCTCCTCCACCTCGTCGAGGAACGGCGGAGCCTCGGGTCCGTTGTCCACGGCTGTCCCCTCCATCTGCGCGGTGGGCCGCCCCGTCCGCTTCATCCGCGGAGCGCCGCCTCGGCGGCCTTGACCGCCTGGAGGTTCTTCTCCTTGAGCTGCTGCAGGGCGAGCTGGTTCCGCTCGACCTGCTGGGTCTGGAGCGCGGTCTCCGTCCGGTGCCAGACGCGGACGAGGTCCGTCTCCTTCTTGCAGTCGATGTCCGCCAGGGCGGCGGAGATCTCCTTCGGCGACGTCTCGGCCCCCTCGACCCGGGGCACGAGATCGATCGCGGCGTAGGGGTCCGCCACGGCGTACCCCTTCTTCCGCATGCAGCCCGACCAGGCCTTGACGGCCGCCCGGACCCCGGGGCTCTCCTGGGACTTCACGAGGCTGTCGTGGTCGAGCCGGCTGGAGAGGCCGAAGTCGATGCGGGCGCCGATCCGGTCGAAGGAGGCGCCCTGGCACCCGTCCTCGGGGATCTTCTTCCCCTGGTACGTGGCCGGTGCGGGTTCGGCCCGGGGGTCGAGGCCCTTGCGGCCGGTGAGGACGGCGACGGCGGCGGCCGTCAGCTTCGGCGGTGCCGGGTGCTCGGTGGTGTCGGGCGGGATGCCGAATCCGTACTTCTCCGCCATGGCGCGGTCGGTGATCCCGTACCGCCGGGACATGTTGGCGTCGTCCGCGTTCGGCGGCGGGTTGGTGCCCACGGGCGGGAAGACGACGGTGAAGCCGAAGTCGGCCATGCACCGGGTCTGGAGGCTGCGCGCGGCCCGCTCGATGACGACGGAGTCCTGGTACGTCTGCATGTACTGCTGGAGCGGCAGGACGAGCCCGCGGGCGAGCCCGGTCTCGGGCGTCGCGCGGGGCCACTTCGACTCGTCGACCCGGACGCCGGCGGCGGCCGTCGGTGTCGTGGTGCCGGTGGTTCCGGTGTCCCCGCAGCCGGTCAGCGCGGTGAGGGCGAGGCCGGCTCCGGCGAGGGCCGCCAGGGTCCGCGTGAGCGGTCCCGGGGCGGCCGGCCGGAGCCCGGCACGCTCACGCGAAGTGCGAGGAGGCATTGTTGTTCTTCAGGGTGGCGTCCAGGTTGGTGCTGGAGGCGCAGGCCCAGTAGTGCGGGATGGACTGGGAGTGGCCCGCGTAGCCGGAGTTGTAGTAGACGCGGTAGCCGTCCACGGTCGAGCAGTTGTTGGCCGAGGCGGCGTTGTTCTTCACGAGCTGCCCGGAGCCGTCGCCCTGGCCGGAGGCGAACACGAAGACGTAGTTGACGGTGCCCGCGTCGGTCCCGTTGTACGAGATGGTCTCGCCGGCGTGGTTGTACTGGTTGCCGTAGAACCGCGCGAAGCTGCCGCTCGGGTTGCCGTTCCCGGAGCTGGCGACCGAGTGGTAGTTGAGGTAGAGGTCGCCCTCGGTGCAGTTCCGGTAGGCGCAGTTGTCGCTGACGTACTCCGTGGAGACGGCGGCGGCGGGCGTGGCGGTGTACATCGTGGTGAGGGCGGCGGCAGCGGCGGCGGCCGTGGCGCCCACGCGCGTACGAACGGAACGGACCTTCATGGATCCCCCAGAGTTCCTTCGGACTTCCCGGTGTCCGGAGGCGTCGGCTTCCGGACGCGCAGAAGGTAACCGGCCGCCGGGGCGGGGGTCTAGGCCAATCCGTGGAGGGCCGGGGTGTCTGGTTTTTCGGACCTTGTTGTGATCATGGCGGATGCGTGAGGTCGGTGCACAGGGTCGCCCGTCGCGCCTTCCTGATCGTCAACTAGGCTGCTCAGGAGGGGTAGTTGGGGAGGGTGGGGGTGGGGTGGCCCGCCCGCGGGAAGCGGTGGCGCGGCAGGGGTGGACCGGCCGCCGTGTGACGCAGGTCACCAGGGGTGTCTTGGGGTGCGGACCTCCCCTCGCCGAGCGGCCCGATATGCATATCCTTATGCAGAAGCTCCATGGATGAATAGACGGAAGGGGGCGGCATGAGCGACAGCCCGGCCGGCCGGCTGCAGGCGCTCTTCGAAGGGCACCGGCTGACGCCCACGCAGCGGCGGATCGCGCACTGCATGGTGCGCCGCGCCGCCGACGTGCCGTTCCTGTCCAGCGTCGAGCTCGCCGAGCTCGCCGGGGTCAGCCAGCCCTCCGTCACCCGCTTCGCCGTCGCCCTCGGCTTCGACGGCTACCCGGCGCTGCGCAAGCACCTGCGGGAGACCATGCCCGCCGCCGCCGAGGAGGCCTCCGGCCACAACGAGTACCAGCAGGCCGTGCTCGCCGAGATCGAGAACCTCCGGCACCTCGCCGGACTCCTCGCCGACCCCGCACCCGTCGAGCGGGCCGGCCGCCTCCTCGCCGCGTCCCGCCCCCTGCTCGTCCTCGGACTGCGGGCCGCGTCCTCGCAGGCGCGGGGCTTCGCCTACTTCGCCGCCAAGGTGCACCCGGACGTCCGGCTGCTCGACGAGGGCGGCTCGATGCTCAGGGACCGCGTCGACGCGGCCGTACGGGCCGGGGCCACGGCCCTGCTCTGCTTCGCGCTGCCCCGGCACCCCCGCGAGGTCGTCGAGGCCCTGGAGTACGCGCGGGCGGCCGGGCTCGCGGTCGTCACCGTCGCCGAGTCGGCGTTCGCGCCCGTCGCCGCCCACAGCGACCTGCTGATCCCGGCCGCCGTCGGCACCGGCCTCGCCTTCGACACGGCCTGCGCGCCGATGCTCCTCGGCCGGGTCCTGCTGGAGGCCATGGCGGACGAACTCCCCGACGCGCAGGCGCGCCTGGAGGAGTTCGACACCAAGGCGGCGGCCCGGGGCCTGTTCGTCGAGTAGGCCCCGCGCGCCGCTGCGGATCAGACGTCCAGCTCGGACTCGATCTTCTTCAGGTGGTGGCGGGCCATGGCCAGGTTCGCGCGGTTCTTGTCGAGCGCCAGGTACAGGAACAGGCCGTTGGTGCCGCGTCCCTTGAGCAGCCGGATCAGGTGGTACTGGCTGCCGAGGGTGATCAGGATGTCCTCGATGTCCTCCTGGAGCCCCAGCATCTCCATCGTCCGGAGCTTGGCCCGGACGACGTCGGTGTTGCCCGCCGCGGCCATGGTCAGGTCGAGTTCCTTGCCGCCGCCGATCGTGCCGAGCGCCATACCGCTGGTGTAGTCGACGAGGGCCGCGCCGATCGCGCCTTCGATCGCGGCCGCTTCCTTGAGGGAGGTCTCGGTGTTCGCCATGGTGTCGTACTTCTTCCTTCTCGGTGCTGATCGGACGGATTCAGTTCAGGTCTCTGCGTTCCAGCGCGCCGTCGACGAGTTCGCCTATCCGGGCGCTGGACCTGCGGGCCTCCAGATGGAGCCGCCCCACGTTGATCCGGGGTTCGGCGAGCAGCGTCAGGACGGCCGAGCCGCCCGCCGCGTACGTCGCCACGTAGCCGTTCTCGCCGCGCACGAGCAGCTCGCGGAAGCGGCCCTGCCCGGTGGAGTCGGTCAGCCGCTGGCCGACGCCGAGCGCCGCCGCCGTCAGTGCGGCCACGCTCTCCGCCTCGCCGTCCACCGTGTCGTGGGCGAGCACGAGGCCGTCGGCACTGGCCGCCAGGGCCCCGGTGAGCTGGGGCAGCCGGGCCCGCAGCCGTCTGAGCTCGCCGAGGACCTCGGCTTCTACCGGCATGAGCTGTCTCCTCTCGGCGCGCATGCGCAGGGCACGCCTCATCACAGGTGTGCCTCCAGGGCGTCACGGAGCCGGCGCAGCAGGGCGATGTCGGGATCGGCCACCGGCAGGGCGGCCGATAAGGGCGGTGGCGCGGGACCGGGGTCCGGTTCGGGGGCGAGGGGCGTCTCGACGAGCCCGGCGGCGGCGAGGCGCCGCACGTCGAGCAGCGTGTGGAAGGCGGGCCGGCCGAGCAGCCGGGCCAGCTCCGCCGGGGTCCGCTCCCCGTCGGCGGCGGCGAGCAGCGCGCGCTGCCGTGCCCCCACGGTCTGGCCGGGCGCGGCGGGGCGTGGCACCACCGGGGCGGTGTCCACGGCGGCGTACGGCCAGACCGCGTCGAGGAGTTCGCGGCGGCGCACGGTCTCGCGCTCCACGGCCTCGGCGGAGACCGGCCGCACCGTCCCGAACCAGTGCCCCACCCCGTACCGGAAGCGGGTCGGCCCGCTGGTGGGGGAGAGGGCGAAGAAGGCCGCGTCGAAGACGGCGCCGAGGTGGCAGATCTCCAGCTCGCCGTCGTGCAGCCGGCCGCTGTCGACGAGGAACCGGCCGACCGCGCGGTGGGCGCCGGCCCGGTCGACGGCCTCGTCCCAGCCCTCGCGGGGCAGCCGCCCGCCGGTGGTCAGGAGGACGTCGACGCCGGGGGCGGCGGGGGACTCGGCGTGCACGACGCGGCCGTCGACGAGGTAGAGCGTGCCGTGGTCGCGGAGGAGGGCGCCGGTGGCCTTCTCGGCGGCGAGCCGGACCAGCATCGGGGAGACCGTCGCCCGGCTCATCCGAGGACCAGCCGCTCGGCGAGGTCGCGGAGCCGGAGCCGGGCCAGCGCGAGGTTTCCGGCGTCGCGGTCGAGCCAGAGGTGGAGGAAGACGCTGCTGTCGAAGGCGGTCTCGACGAAGCGGAGGACGTGGTAGCCGGCGCGGGTGGTGACGATCAGGTCCTCGACGGGCGGGCCTTCACCGGGGTCCTCGCCCATCGCGGTGAAGGAGTCGAACTCGGCCGCCGAGCGGGCGAGTTCTGCGGTCTCGGCGGCCGTCGTCTCGTGGTCGCCGACCGGCGAGTCGCCCGCCGTCCCGAGAGCGAGGCCGCTGGTCCAGTCGACCAGGGAGGCGCCCCGGGCCCCCGGCAGGGCCATGGCCTCCAGAAGGCACTCGTCGATTCCGGGCACGCGGATTCCCCTCCCGATGCGGCGTGCGAACGTGCGGCAGTGACGGTGACGCTACTGAACGTTCCGGCCCGGGGGAGGGGTTCTGGCATTTTCCATCGGAACATGCCGCTGTCTGACGCGAATTGATCTGAAGGGATCCGTCCGGATCACGCGGTCAGCCGCGCGACTCGACGTTCCTCGCGATGTCGGCCAGGTCCTTCGCGAGCGCCTTCGCGACCGCCTTCGCCCCGAAGCGGGCGAGCAGCCGGGCGACGAGCCCCGGGGCGCGGCCGCCGGCGGGCCGGGCGGAGAAGGCCATCCGCAGGGTGGTGGAATCCCCGCCGCCGGGTGTCAGGGTGAGCTCGGAGACGTAGTGCATGCCGTGCGATTCGGCCACCGTGACGTACCGGTCGGGCGGCTCGCACTCGGTCACCGTCATCTCCTCCGTGGCCTCCTTGCCCAGCATCCGCCGGGTCTCGCGCCAGCGCGTGCCGACGCCGAAACCGCCCTCGGTGAGCACCTCCACCCGGTCGACGCCGGAGAGGACCCGGGGCATGTCCCGCAGGTCGGTGATCGCCTCCCAGACGCGCCCGGGGGAGGCGGCGACCCGGCGCTCGACCACGACGGAGGTGGTGTCCGTACCCGTTCCAGTCATGGCTCCATCGAAGCCGGGCCGCCGCGCCCGCGCTACCGGAGGACGGTGTCCCGGCCGAGCAGCGCGTCGGCCCGTGCCCCGCCCGCCTCGGCGACGATCTCGTCGAGCGACTGGGCCTCGCGCACGGTCGCGAACGTCACCGCCCCGTCTCCGTCGACGGTGAAGCCGTGGATCGCGGGCCGGGGCAGGCTGTTGTACGCGTAGTGGTGGGCGAAGTAGTAGGCGCCGGTGTCCGGCACCGCCACGACGTCCCCGGGGCGCAGCAGCGGCAGCTCGCGGCCCGTGGCGAGCAGGTCCCCGGCGAAGCAGGCGGGGCCCGCCACGTCCTGGACGGTGGTCTCCCCGGCGCGGGGCCGGCCCTCGGAGTCGTACGCGAGGACGCGCAGCGGCCAGGAGCCGGGGGCGTAGACCGTACGGGTGGCGAGTTGTACGCCCGCGTGGGTGACGGCGATGGGACGGCCGCCGGAGGTCTTCGTGTACTCCACCCGGGCGAGGACCGTGCCGTGCTTGGCGAGCAGGGAGCGGCCGAACTCGGTGACGAGACGGTAGCGGCCGTCGAACAGCCCGGGGACGGTGTCGGCGAGCAGCCGGGCGTACTCCGCGTACGTGGGCGTCTCCTCGTCGGAGGTGAAGTTCACCGGCAGGCCGCCGCCGATGTCGAGGGTGTCGATCTGCTGCCGGCCGGCCTCCCGGTTGATCTCCTCGGCGAGCGCGTACGCCTCCCCGACCCCCTCGGCCATGAGCGCGAGGGGAACGCCCTGGGAGCCGGTGTGGGTGTGCAGCCTGGTCAGCCAGGGCCGCTCCAGGAAGGCCTGGACGACGGTCTTGCGGGCGCCCTCGTCGCGGAGCGCCACGCCGAACTTGGAGGTGGCGGTCGCGGTCGAGAGCGCGCCGATGGAACCGGCTCCGACCTGCGGGTTCACCCGGAGGCCGAGCGGTGAGGCGGTGGGCGCGGAGGCGACGAGCGCGTCGAGGCGGGCCAGCTCCTGGAGGTTGTCGGCGTTGACGGCGATGCCGAGCGCGAGGGCCTGGCGGAGCTCGGCCGGGGTCTTGGCGGGGGAGTCGAGGACGGTGTGCGTGGGCGGGATCCCGGCGGCGCGGGCGAGGGCCAGCTCGCCGGGGCTCGCGACCTCGACGCCGAGCCCCGCCTCGTACAGGAGGCGCAGGACGGGGACGAGCGGGGTGGCCTTCACGGCGAAGGCGTGCAGTACGTGCGCGTCGGTGACGGCGGCGAAGGCGCTGGTCAGGGCGGCGGCGGAGGCGCGGATGCCGGCGGTGTCGAGGAGGGCGACGACCGGTTCGGCGGGCGGGAGGAGTCCTTGATCGACGGTGGCTCGGACGGCGAGATCGCGACGGGAGGAGGCCATGCGGCCCATCCTCGTCCATCGCATGGCCGGTACGCCCTGTTGACTACAACTATTCAGCGAGACAAGATGTGAATATCTGAACGACATTCGAGGAGGCACCCCCATGTCAGGACCCCGCCCCGTGCGAGCAGCCCGCGGTACGGAACTGAGCGCCCTGGGATGGCAGCAGGAAGCCGCCCTCCGGATGCTCCAGAACAACCTCGACCCCGAGGTCGCCGAGCACCCCGACAAGCTCGTGGTCTACGGCGGCACCGGCAAGGCCGCCCGCGACTGGCGCTCCTTCGACGCCATGGTCCGCACCCTGCGCACCCTCAAGCAGGACGAGACGATGCTCGTCCAGTCCGGCCGCCCCGTCGGCGTCATGCAGACCCACGAGTGGGCGCCCCGCGTCCTCCTCGCCAACTCCAACCTGGTCGGCGACTGGGCCAACTGGGAGGAGTTCCGCCGCCTGGAGCACCTCGGCCTCACCATGTACGGCCAGATGACCGCCGGCTCCTGGATCTACATCGGCACCCAGGGCATCCTCCAGGGCACCTACGAGACCTTCGCCGCCGTCGCCGCGAAGAAGTTCGGCGGAACCCTCGCCGGGACCATCACCCTCACCGCCGGCCTCGGCGGCATGGGCGGCGCCCAGCCCCTCGCCGTGACGATGAACGACGGCGTCGCGATCTGCGTCGACGTCGACCCGCGCGCCATCGAGCGCCGCATCGAGCACCGCTACCTGGACGTGAAGGCCGACAACCTGGCCCACGCCCTCCAGCTCGCCACCGAGGCCCGCGACGCCCGCCGTCCGCTGTCCATCGGCCTCCTCGGCAACGCCGCCGAGCTGCTCCCGCAGATGCTCGCCGAGGGCGCCCCGATCGACATCGTGACCGACCAGACCTCGGCCCACGACCCGCTCTCGTACCTCCCGATCGGCGTCGCCTTCGACGACATGGCCGACGCCGCCGCCAAGGACCCCGCCGGCTTCACCCAGCGCTCCCGCGAGTCCATGGCCAAGCACGTCGAGGCCATGGTCGGCTTCATGGACGCCGGCGCCGAGGTCTTCGACTACGGCAACTCGATCCGCGGCGAGGCCCAGCTCGCCGGCTACGACCGCGCCTTCGCCTTCCCCGGCTTCGTCCCCGCCTACATCCGCCCGCTGTTCTGCGAGGGCAAGGGCCCGTTCCGCTGGGCCGCGCTCTCCGGCGAGGCCTCGGACATCCACAAGACCGACAAGGCGATCCTCGACCTCTTCCCGGAGAACGAGTCCCTGCACCGCTGGATCAAGATGGCCGGCGAGCGCGTCCACTTCCAGGGCCTGCCCGCCCGCATCTGCTGGCTCGGCCAGGGCGAGCGCGACAAGGCGGGCGACATGTTCAACGACATGGTCGCCGACGGCACCCTCGCCGCGCCCCTCGCCATCGGCCGCGACCACCTCGACTGCGGCTCCGTCGCCTCCCCGTACCGCGAGACCGAGGCCATGCTCGACGGCTCCGACGCCATCGCCGACTGGCCGCTGCTCAACGCCATGGTCAACGTCGCCTCCGGCGCCTCCTGGGTCTCCATCCACCACGGCGGCGGCGTCGGCATGGGCCGCTCCATCCACGCCGGCCAGGTCTCGGTCGCCGACGGCACCAAGCTCGCCGGCGAGAAGATCCGCCGCGTGCTCACCAACGACCCCGGCATGGGCGTCATCCGCCACGTCGACGCGGGCTACGACATCGCCGAGCGCGTCGCCGACGAGAAGGGCGTCCGCGTCCCGATGCGCGAGGGCGACCGGGACGACGAGGGTGACTCCGCGTGAGCGACAGCTTCCACGCCATGTGGCGGTCGCTGCGGCCCCTCGGCCGCAGCGCCGCCTCCGGTGGCTACCGCCGCTACGCCTGGACCGAGGCCGACGCCGACTGCCGGCTCTGGTTCCGGATGCAGGCCGAGGCCCGCCGTCTGGACGTCGAGACCGACCGCAACGGCAACCAGTGGGCCTGGCTCGGCGACCCGACGGCCGGCGACGCCGTCGTCACCGGCTCCCACCTGGACTCCGTCCCCGACGGCGGCGCCTTCGACGGCCCCCTCGGCGTCGTGTCCGCCTTCGCCGCCCTCGACGAGCTCCGCGCCCGCGGCGCCTCGTTCAGGCGGCCCCTCGCCATCGTCAACTTCGGCGACGAGGAAGGAGCCCGCTTCGGCCTCGCCTGCGTCGGCTCCCGCCTCACCGCCGGACGGCTGACGAAGGAGCAGGCCCACGAGCTCCGCGACGCCGACGGGATCACCCTCCCGCAGGCCATGGAGGCCGCCGGGTACGACCCCGAGCGGATCGGCGCGGACCCCGAGCGGCTCGCCCGCGTCGGCGCCTTCGTCGAGCTCCACGTCGAGCAGGGCCGGGCCCTCGACCTCTCCGGGGACGCCGTCGGCATCGCCTCCTCCATCTGGCCGCACGGCCGCTGGCGCTACGACTTCGCGGGCGAGGCCAACCACGCCGGCACCACCCGGCTCGTCGACCGCCGCGACCCCATGCTCAGCTACGCCGAGACCGTCCTCGCGGCCCGCCGCGAGGCCGAACTCGCGGGCGCCGTCGCCACCTTCGGCAAGATCGCGGTCGAGCCGAACGGCGTCAACGCCATCCCGTCGCTGGTCCGCGGCTGGCTCGACGCCCGCGCCGCCGACCAGGGCTCCCTGGACAAGGTCGTCGCGGGAGTCGAGGCGGCGGCCCGGGAGTACGCCGACCGCCACGGCATCGACCTCGCCGTCGTCCAGGAGTCCTCCACCCCGATCGTGGAGTTCTCGCACGCCCTGCGCGACGAGCTCTCCCGCATTCTGGGCACCTCGGGCAAGGTGCCGGTCCTCGGCACCGGAGCGGGACACGACGCGGGCATCCTGTCCGAATCGATCCCGACCGCCATGCTGTTCGTACGGAACCCCACGGGCGTCTCGCACTCCCCGGCCGAGAACGCGGCCGAGGACGACTGCGTGGCCGGGGTCCTCGCACTCGCCGACGTACTGGAGGAGCTGGCGTGCCGATGACGACGTACTGGCTGGAACACGCCTGGCTCGACACGAACGTCGAGCCGGGCGTGGCCCTGGAGGTCGGCCCGGACGGCCGGATCGACGCCGTCCGCACGGGGGCGGACACGCCCCCGCCCGGCGCCGTCGTCCTGCGCGGCCTCACCGTCCCCGGCCTCGCCAACGCCCACTCGCACGCCTTCCACCGCGCCCTGCGCGGCACCGTCCAGGTCGGCTCCGGCACGTTCTGGACCTGGCGCGAGACCATGTACACCGTCGCCCAGCGCCTCACCCCCGACAGCTACTTCGCGCTCGCCCGCGCGGTGTACGCGGAGATGGCGCTCGCCGGCATCACCTCCGTCGGCGAGTTCCACTACCTGCACCACGCCCCCGGCGGCACCCCGTACGCCGACCCCAACGCCATGGGCGAGGCACTGATCGCGGCGGCCGGCGAGGCGGGCATCCGCATCACCCTCCTCGACACCGCCTACCTCTCCTCCGGCTTCGGCGCCGCCCCCGAGCGGCACCAGCTCCGCTTCACCGACGGCACGGCCGAGACGTGGGCCGAGCGGGTCTCGGCCCTCAAGGAACGCGACGGCGTCCGGATCGGAGCCGCGATCCACTCCGTACGAGCGGTCCCCGCGGACCAGCTCTCGACGGTGGCCCGCTGGGCCCAGGACCGCCAGGCCCCCCTCCACGTCCACCTCTCCGAGCAGACCGCAGAGAACGAGGCCTGCCTCGCGGCCCACGGCATGACGCCCACCCAGCTCCTCGCGGAGCACGGCGTCCTCGGCGCGCGCACCACCGGCGTCCACAACACGCACCTGACGGACACCGACATCTCCCTCCTCGGCTCCTCGGCCACCGGCACCTGCATGTGCCCGACGACCGAACGGGACCTCGCCGACGGCATCGGCCCCGCCGTCGCCCTCCAGCGCGCCGGCTCGCCGCTCTCCCTCGGCAGCGACAGCCACGCGGTGATCGACCTCCTGGAGGAGGCGCGCGCCATGGAACTGAACGAACGCCTCCGCACCCGCACCCGCGGCCACTGGACGGCCGCCGCGCTCCTCCGCGCCGCCACCGCCGACGGCCACGTGGCCCTCGGCTGGGCCGACGCGGGCGTCCTGGAGCGGGGCGCCCTGGCCGACTTCACCACGATCACCCTGGACTCGGTCCGCACGGCGGGCCCCGTACCGCGCCTGGCCGCCGAGACGGCGGTCTTCGCGGCGACGGCGGCGGACGTGCACCACGTGGTGGTGGGCGGCCGGGTCGTCGTACGGGACGGGGCCCACGTCTCCGTACCCGACACGGGCGAGGCCCTCGCCACCGCGATCGCCGCACTCAGAGGCTGAGCGGACCCGGCCCACCCACCCCGCCCGCCCCCCACCGGAGAGCACCTTGACGACGACGCTCATCACGAACATCGGCAGCCTGGTCACGAACGACCCGACCCTCGGCACGGGCCCCCTGGGCCTCATCGAGAACGCGGCCCTGGTCCTGGACGGCGAGACGGTCGCCTGGGCGGGCCCCGCGGTGCGGGCCCCCGCCGCCGACACCTCCGTCGACGCCGCCGGCCGCGCCGTCATCCCCGGCTTCGTCGACTCCCACTCGCACCTCGTCTTCGCGGGCGACCGCACGGCCGAGTTCAACGCCCGCATGTCGGGCCAGCCGTACAAGGCGGGCGGCATCCGCACGACCGTCGCCGCGACGCGCGCGGCGAGCGACGCCGAACTGTCCGCCAACGTCGCCCGCTACATGGGGGAGGCGCTGCGCCAGGGCACGACCACCTTCGAGACCAAGTCCGGCTACGGCCTCACCGTCGAGGACGAGGCCCGCGCGCTGCGCATCGCCGCCGAGCACACCGACGAGGTCACCTACCTCGGCGCGCACATCGTGTCGCCCGACTACGCCGACGACCCCGCCGGCTACGTCAAGCTCGTCACCGGCGAGATGCTGGACGCCTGCGCCCCGTACGCCCGCTGGGTCGACGTCTTCTGCGAGAAGGGCGCCTTCGACGGCGACCAGGCCCGCGCGATCCTCAAGGCCGGCCAGGCGAAGGGCCTGCAGGCCCGCGTCCACGCCAACCAGCTGACGTACGGCCCCGGCGTGCAGCTCGCGGTCGAGCTGGACGCGGCGAGCGCGGACCACTGCACCCACCTCACCAGCGCCGACATCGACGCCCTCGCCCAGGGCAACACGGTCGCCACGCTGCTGCCCGGCGCCGAGTTCTCCACCCGCGCCGAGTGGCCGGACGCGCGGCGCCTCATCGACGTCGGCGTGACGGTCGCGCTCTCCACGGACTGCAACCCGGGCTCCTCCTTCACGTCCTCGATGCCCTTCTGCATCGCCCTCGCCGTCCGCGACATGCTCATGACGCCCGACGAGGCGATCTGGTCCGCCACCGCCGGCGGCGCCGCGGCCCTCCGCCGCACCGACGTCGGCCGCCTGAGCACCGGGGCCCGCGCCGACCTCACCGTCCTGGACGCCCCGTCCCACGTCCACCTGGCCTACCGCCCGGGCGTCCCCCTGATCGCGGAGGTCTGGCGCAAGGGCGCACGGACGGTCTGAGCGTCGCCCCGGTCAGTCCCGGTGGCCCAGGACGTTGACCACGCGGCCGTCCGGGTCGCGGACGAAGAAGCGGCGGACGCCCCAGGGCTCGTCGGTCAGGGGGTGGACGATCTCGGCGCCGGCCGCGCGCACCGTCGCGTACGCCGCGTCGACGTCCTCGACCTCGACGCTCAGATCGGGCACGACGGGCGCCGTCAGGTCGGCGGCCATCAGGCTGACCTGGGCGGCCGGGACGGCCGGCGAGGCGAGCGTCGCGATCCAGCCGTGGTCCATGACCTCCTCGAAACCGAGCAGCCCGTAGAACGCGCGGTTCTCGGCCGGCGCGGCCGTCCGGAGATTGGGCACCACACGACGGACGCTCATCGGGGCCTCCTGGGGGACGGCGGGGTGCGCGATCGCATGCCCCCACTCTGCCCCGGGCCCCGGGCCCCGTCAGCGGAACGCGTGAACGACCTCGATGGGTCGGAGCCCGAGGCCCGGGCTCAGGGGCACAGCGTGCGTACCAGCTCCGCCGCCGCCCCCAGCGCCGATGTCTCCTCCGGCGTGAGGTTCGGGTCCGCCGCGCGGCGCGTGCGGGCCGCCGGGAGGTGGGGGAGGGGCGGGGTGCCGAGACGGGCCAGCAGGGCGGCGAGGCCCGCGCGGGCGCCCGGGGCGTACGGGGCGGCGGACACGGCGACCTCCGCGAGGATCAACGCCGCCATGGCACGGTCCAGGCCCGGCGCGCCGCCCTCCTGGGCCGTCCGCCAGTCGATGACGACCGGGCCGCGGGTCTCCGTGAGGATCACGTTCCCCGGGTGCAGGTCCAGATGGACCACGCTCGCGCCCGGCAGCGCGTGCAGGCGGTTCAGGAGGTCCGCGATCAACTCGCCCGCCGCTTCCGGCTCGTACGCGCCGGCGAGCAGCGCGTCCAGGAGCGACGGTCCCGTCAGGCGCTCCATGACCAGGTCCGGGCCCTCCGCGTGGAGGACGGCCGGCACGGGGTAGCCCCGGTCCGCGAGCCGGACCATCAGCGCCGCCTCCCGCGTCGCGTCCCCGCCGTCCCGGTACCGCCGCAGCACCCGCCGCTCGTCGAGCGCGTGCACGTCCGCCGTCCTGCCCCGGCCGATGACCTTCACCCGGTCCACCCCTCCCGCACCTCGGTCCTCCGCGTCGCCGCGGACGGGCCGAGTATGCACGGAAGGCCCGTTCACGGTCGGAGGAGCGTGAACGGGCCCGGTCCGCGGGGAGTTCGTGGGGAGGGGTGGAGGTCACTCCTCCAGGGTCAGGCCGTGGCGCAGGCGCGACAGGGTGCGGGTGAGGAGCCGGGAGACGTGCATCTGGGAGATGCCGAGTTCCGCGCCGATCTCCGACTGGGTCAGGCCGGAGACGAAGCGCAGGGACAGGATCCGGCGGTCGCGCGCGGGGAGCGAGGCGATCATCGGCTTGAGGGAGGCGATGTACTCGATCCCGGTGATCCCGTCGTCCTCGTAGCCGAGGCGGTCGGCGAGCGCGGCCTCGCCGCCGGCGCCGTCCTCCTCGTCGGGCTGCGCGTCGAGGGAGGCCGCGGTGTAGGCGTTGCTCGCGGCCATGCCCTCGACGACCTCCTCCGGCGCGATGCCGAGCTCCTCGGCGAGTTCGGCGACGGTCGGGGCGCGGTCGAGGCGCTGGGCGAGCGCGTCACCGGCCTTGGCGAGGTCGAGCCGGAGCTCCTGGAGCCTGCGGGGCACGTGGACGGACCACGAGGTGTCGCGGAAGAAGCGCTTGATCTCGCCGATGATCGTCGGCATCGCGAAGGTCGGGAACTCGACGCCGCGGGCGAGTTCGAAGCGGTCGATCGCCTTGATGAGGCCGATGGTGCCGACCTGGACGATGTCCTCCATGGGTTCGCTGCGGGTGCCGAAGCGGGCGGCGGCGAACCTGACGAGGGCGAGGTTGAGTTCGACGAGGGTGTTGCGCACGTACGCGTACGCGTGGGTGCCCTCCTCCAGTTCGGAGAGCCGGGCGAAGAGCTGCTTCGACAGGGCGCGGGCGTCGACCGGTCCGATCCGGTCGAGAGGTTTGTCGAGCAGGTGGTCGGGCAGGTCGACGACAGGGGGGAGGGTGACTGCTGCCGACGGCGCGTCGGGGGTACGCGGGGCGTCGAGCCGGGGTGACATGGGTCTCCTTCGGGTGCTTCTCGCTGCGGTTTGCGGCGCCTCCAAAGCCGGTTGGGTCGGACGTTCCCTTCTAGCCCTACCCGCTCGACCCCGATGGTTGCAAGTGGCAATAATCCGTTTCGTACCGATTTGTGGCACCCCTCATGTGCATCGGAGGGCGCGCCGCTTGTAGGGTTCGGGGCACGTCAGTCGGCATCCGCGTGAGCGAGAAGAGGCACGGCCATGGACCGCGAAAACATCGGCAGCGCACCGCCCGCGCGGCTGCGGGTCGAGGTCCGGGACGTGTCGGGGGGCACACTCCTCACACCGGTGGGTGAGCTGGATCACCACACCGCCGAACTTCTCCGCGCCCCCCTGGACGGCGCCCTCGACGCCGGCGCCGCACGGCTCGTCGTGGACTGCGCGGGCCTGGAGTTCTGCGACTCGACCGGGCTCAACGTGCTGCTCGGCGCCCGGCTGAGGGCGGACGCCGCCGGCGGCGGCGTCCATCTGGTGGCGATGCGGCCCGCGGTGGCCCGGGTGTTCCACATCACGGGCGCGGACGCCGTCTTCACCGTCCACGAGACGCTCGACACGGCGTTCCCCGGCTGAGCCGGATCTCCCGCCGCCCCTGTCGCGGCCCAGCCCGTACGTCCTGTCCCCTCTGTCCCGTCGTCCGGTGAGGTGAAGCGTTGATGGACCAGGCTTCAGACGTCCGTACGCTCGCCCTCGGCGAGACCAGCGGCACGGTGCCGCTCGCGCGTGACTTCACGCGGTCGGCGCTCCACGAGTGGGGCTGGCTTCCCGCCGCCACCGCCGACCGCAGGGCCGCCGCCGAGGACGTCCTGCTCGTCGTCTCCGAGCTCGTCACCAACGCCTGTCTGCACGCCGAGGGCCCCGAGCGGCTGCGCGTGCTGCGGACGCCCCGGACGCTGCGCCTGGAAGTCACCGACCGGGGCGCGGGGCAGCCCGCGCCGCGCACCCCGCACCGGTCCGGGCGGCCGGGCGGTCACGGGATGTTCATCGTCCAGCGGCTCTGCCTCGACTGGGGCATCGAGCGCACGCCGGGCGCCCCCGGCAAGACGGTCTGGGCCGAACTGGCCGCACCGGCATAGGACTTTCACAAGTCCACTCGTTCCCCTGCCTTCCCTCCGCAAGGTCTCGGGCGTACCTTGACGCCCAATCTGAAAGACCGTCAGTTACGTTGCGGTGAGGGGTGCTCGGGGTGTCCAAGGTGCCGAACCGGAGGAGAACGACCGCCGCGCTCACGGCCGTGGCCGCGGCGGCGGGCGCGGCCGTACTGGCCGGCGCACCGGCCGCCCAGGCGGCCGTCGTCGACGTGAACTACGCCTGCGAGACGAAGATCGGGCCCAAGAGCGCCGTCTCGCCCGTCGACATCAAGGCCGTCAAGAGCGGCAGCGGCTACACGATCACCATGTCGTTCGAGAAGGGGGTCTCCGACAGCCCGGTCGAACTCCCCAAGGGCGTCATGACCCCGCGCGCCGAGCTCGTCCTCGGCGGCGACGCGAGCGGCACGGTGAAGGTCACCGGGACGCCGAACACGGCGGCCATCCCGCCCGACACCCCGATCAAGATCGGCACGCTGACCGGCACGTTCACCCCGAAGAAGAACGGCAAGGTCACCTTCACGGCAGGCACCCTCACCGTGCACGCCCTCGGGATGGACGCCGCCGTCTGCACCCCCAAGAACAACCCCAAGCCCTCGCTCGAACTCCAGGTCACGGGCGCCTCCGGCGGTTCCGACACCCCGCCGCCCGCCGACGACGGCAGCTCCGACGAGCAGCTGCCCAAGACCGGCCCGCTCGACTCCGCCGTCGCGCTCGGCACCCTCGGCGGCACCGTCCTGCTGACCGGCGCCGCCGGAGTCCTCTGGCTCACGCGGCGCACGGCACGCTGATGCGCGCGGCCGCACGCTCCGGGCTCGTGGCCGCCGCGACCGCCCTGCTCGGCGCGGTCGCGGCGGCGCCGCCCGCCGCCCGGGACTGGACGGCGGCACCCGCCGCCGGACGGCCCTACGCCTATCTGGAGGGCCCGCCCGGCAGCGTCCTCCAGGACACCCTGTCGGTCAGCAACCCCGGCGCCGCGCCGCTCACCGTGCACCTCACCGCACAGGGCGCCCCCGTGTCCTTCGCCGCCCGCACGGTGACCGTGCCCGCCAGGACCCGGGCCGACGTGCCCTTCGCCGTGACCGTCACCGCCGACACCCCGACCGGCGAACACCGGGGCACCGTCCGGGCCGCGGCCGCCGGCCGGGAGGTCCGCGTCGACCTGCGGCTCCGGGTCAGCGGACCACGCCTCGCCGCGCTCACCGTCGAGGACGTCCGGGTCGACGCGTCCACCGGCACCCTCCGCTACACCCTGGTCAACCGCGGCACCACGCTCCTCGCCCCGCGCCTCGCGGTCCGCGCCGAGGGACTCCTCGGCACCGTCCTCGACCGCCCGGACCGCGCCCTGCCGCTCACCCTCCGCCCCGGCGAGCGGGCCACCAGGACCGAACCCTGGCCCGACCCGCCGGCCCTCGACTCCGTCACCGTCCGGCTGACGGCCACCGCACCGGGCGCCGCCCCCGCCACCGCCCGCGCCGAGGCCGCCTTCGCCTCGGGCCCCGCGCTCACCGGCGCCGCCGGGCTGCTCCTGGCGGCCGCCGGCGGTGCCGGGTACGCGGCGCGGCTGCGCGCAACGTCCCGTACCCCGTCGGCGCCGGAGGCAGCATGAGGACGATCCGTACGGCCGCCGCCCTCCTCGCCGCCCTCGCCCTCCTGCTGCTGCCCGCCGCGCCCGCGGCGACGGCCGCGCCGGGGCCGGTGGTAGAGCTGTCGACGACGCAGGGCGGCAAGGGCGGCGAGATCACCGTCAGCGGCAGCGGCTGGGAGCCCGGCGCGCTGCTCATGCTCCTGATCTGCGGTCAGGGCGCCCCCGGCAAGGGCGTCATCGGCGGCACCAACTCCTGCGCCAACACCGACGGCCGGGCGGCCACCGTCGACAGCAGGGGGGCCTTCAGCACGAAGCTCCCCGTCGCCGAACCGCCCAAGCCCTGCCCCTGCGTGGTGCACGTCGCCGGGGTCACCGGCCGGCAGGACGCCGTCGACAAGGAGTTCACGGTCGCCGGACACCCCACGGCCCCGCTGCCCGAGGCCTCCGGCGACGGCCGCCTCGCCGTCCTCGCCGCCGTCCGCCTCGACGGCTCAAGCGGCCTGCTCGTGTGGTTCGGCGCGCCCCCGCGGCGGGAGGTCGTCTTCACCGTCGGCAACCTCGGCCCGGCCGCCGTCAAGGACCCCGTCTTCCAGGTCGGCACCAGCCACGGCGTCTTCGCGCCCCAGTACGAGGAACGCCAGTGGCGCGGCACGATCGAACCCGGCGCGAAGGCCCTGATCCGGCTCCCCGCCGAACTCACGGCCGGCGCGCACGGCGACTACCAGATCTCCGTGAAGTACGGCGGCAAGGTCCTCGTCGAGCAGCCGTGGGGCGTCGACAGGCCCTGGGGCGTCACCCTCTTCTGGGTGCTCCTCGCCGTCGTGGTGCCCGCCGCCCTGTTCCGGATCGGCATGGCCGTCGTCGACCGCGCGCGCCCGGCTTCCGGGCGGGGCCGGGCGGCCACCACCAGGACCCGGCCGAGGCCGCGCCCGCGTCGGCGCGCCCCGGCCCGTACACCCGCTTCCGCCCCCGCTCCGGGGGACGGGGAGACGACCGCGGCCCTGCCGTGGTTCAGCCCTGACTCCGCACCGTCAGCGCCAGAGAGCAGCAGCCCGACGACGAAGGGACATGCGTGAGTACGCAACGGAGGATGAGCGCGGCCGGGGTCGCGCTGATGCTCGGCGGCGCGGGGATCCTGTATGCCGCCGGCCCCGCCCAGGCCGCCGAGATCGGTTACGCGACGGAGTGCATCCCGCCGTCGATCTCGGGGCTTCCGCCCGTGCAGGGCACGACGAAGGTGCTGATCACCGCGCCCGCGGAGGCCAAGGTCGGCGACGAGGTCGAGATCGTCTGGAAGACCGTCCAGGCCGCCTCGAAGAACCCCGACGTGCTCGACCTCGACAAGGACACGGTGAAGCCGACCGGCGTCCTCACCGTCGGCGGCGCCGGGAGCGGGACCGTCGCGATGGAGGGACCGCGGCAGAACCCGCCGATCCCCAAGAACAGCCCGATGGTGCTCCCCGAGATGAAGGGGAAGCTGAAGCTGGACAAGGCGGGCGAGATCACGCTGACGCCCGGCAAGTACACGATCAACGTCTCCAAGCCCCTGTCGACGGACACCAAGTGCTCCCCGAAGCAGACGGTGCCGGTCGGCGCGACGATCAAGGTCACGGACGGCGGCGGGGGGACGACGACCTCGGGCGGTTCGACCACGTCCGGCGGTTCGACGGCCTCGGGCGGTTCGACGACGTCCGGCGGCTCCACGGCCTCGGGCGGGACCACGACGTCCGGCGGGTCGACGACGACGTCCGGCGGGTCGACCACGACGTCCGGCGGAACCACCACCGCGGGCGGCTCCACGGATTCCGGAGGTTCCTCCGACTCCGGGGGTACGGGTTCCACCGGCGGCGCCGCGACCGGCTCCTCCGGAGGCGGCTCCGGGAGCTCGGGCGGCTCGGGCGGCTCCGGCGGGCAGACCGACTTCCCGGGCAAGGAGGTCACCGTCGCCTTCGCCTGCAAGAGCCCCGGCCCGGCCGCGATCAACTCCAAGGTGACGATCAACGCCAAGAAGAACGGCGAGGTCTACGACCTGACCGTCAAGACGGCCAAGGGCGTCATGAAGAGCCCCGCCGCCCTGCCCGCGGGGGCCCTGAAGCCCGCCATGGCGGTGAAGCTCGGCGGGGCCGACAGCGGCACGGTGACGGTCACCGGCGCGGCCAACCCCACCGCCCTCGCCCTGGACGCCCCGGTCAGCCTGGAGGACATGAAGGGCACCTACCGGCCCGGCGCGACGGGCAAGTCCACGCTCAGCCCCGGCACGCTCACCATCAAGGTCAGCCTCGGCAGCGTGAAGATGGACATCCCCTGCCAGGTCAAGGGCGGCGTGCAGGCCTCCCTCCAGCTGGACACCAGCAAGCAGGACGGTGGCGCGGCCGGCGGTGACGACGGCGGGACGGACACCACCGCCGGCTCGGGCTCCGACGGCTCCGGCGGCTCCGACGGCGGGAACCTCGCCCACACCGGCGCGGACGACGACGGCGCCCTGCGCGCCCTCGCGCTCGTCGCGGGCACGGTCATCCTGGTCGGCGGCGCGGTCTTCACCTTCACCCCCTGGGCGCGGCTCAGGCGCTGAGGGAACGGCGAAGGCCGCCGCACCGGATCGGTGCGGCGGCCTTCGCCGTGCGGAGCCAGGGTCAGTGGACGCTGCCCATGAGGCCCTGGACCTTCTTGCGGTACATGTAGATCGCGAAGCCCGCGAGGACGGCCAAGGCCGCTTCCATCGCGATGATCCCCGTCCCGTTCAGGTCGACGCCCGCCAGCGAGAGCAGACCCGTGGTGCAGTCACCGGCGGTGACGGCGAGGAACCAGACGCCCATCATCTGCGAGGCGTACTTCTGCGGCGCCATCTTCGTGGTGACGGAGAGGCCGACCGGGGAGAGGCACAGCTCACCGATGGTCTGGATCATGTAGATCGTGACCAGCCACATCGGGGAGACCTTGGTGCCGTCGCCCGCCATGTTCATCGGGACGATGAAGACGAAGAAGGACGCGCCGACCAGGACGAGGCCCATCGCGAACTTCACGATGGTGTTCGGCTCCTGGTTCTTGCGGGCCAGCCACAGCCACAGCCACGCGAAGACCGGGGCCAGCGCCATGACGAAGAGCGGGTTCAGCGACTGGTACCAGGTGGCCGGGAAGCCGAAGCCGAAGACGGTGTCGGCGGTCTTGTCGTCCGCGAACAGCGACAGGGTCGAGCCACCCTGGTCGTAGATCATCCAGAAGACGGCGGCGGCGACGAAGAACCAGATGTAGCCGGTCATCTTCGACTGCTCGGTCTTGTCGAGGTCCTTGTCGCGCTTGATGCGGACGAGGACGGCGACCGGGATGATCAGACCGGCGAGGGTGATCGGGACGAGCGCCCAGTTCAGGGTGTACATGCCGAGGCCGACGACGACGCCGTAGAAGGCGGCGGCGAGGACGAACACGAGCGCGACCTTGACCAGGACGCTCTTGCGCTCGGCCGGGGAGAGCGGGTTCGGGACGACGTTGCTCTTCGGGCTCAGGTTCTTCGTGCCGAAGAGGAACTGGATCAGGCCGAGGCCCATGCCCAGCGCGGCGAGCGCGAAGCCGAGGTGCCAGTTGACCTTCTCGCCGACGGTGCCGACCACGAACGGGGCCACGAAGGCGCCGAGGTTGATGCCGACGTAGAAGAGCGTGAAGCCACCGTCACGGCGCGGGTCGTCCGGGCCGTCGTAGAGGTGGCCGACCATCGTGGAGATGTTGGCCTTCAGCAGACCGGAACCGGCGGCGACGAGCGCCAGGCCGACGAAGAACATCGCCTGGCCGGGGATCGCCAGCGAGGCGTGACCGGCCATGATCACGAAACCGGCGATGGCGACGGTCTTGCGGGCGCCCCAGACGCGGTCGCCGAACCAGCCGCCGGGCATGGCCATCAGGTAGACCATCGAGACGTACACCGAGTAGATGGCCGTCGCCGTGGCCGCCGTCATCGCGAGGCCGCCACCCTGGCTGCCGGTCGCCGCGTCCGCGCCGCCGGAGACCAGGTACAGAACGAGAAGGGCCCGCATGCCGTAGTAGGAGAAACGCTCCCACATCTCGGTCATGAAGAGGGTGGCCAGGCCACGGGGGTGGCCGAAGAACGTCTTCTCGGAACCAGGGGTTCCGGTGGAAGCCGTCGTCAGGCTGGACGCCATGTCGATCCTTGCTCTGTCGGGACGCACGCCTTGTGAGCGTGATGCGCCCGGTGGGGGAGGCCGGCACCGGCGGAGTCGTGGAACTCCACCGGGATCCACGCCCCGGGAGATGCGTCTTCGCGTCCCGGAACCCGGCCCACAGGTCATTCATCGTCACAAGGTTCGGCGAGGCCGACCTCACGCAGAAAGAGGACCTTGGCGCGCGAAGCTGGCCAAAGGTCCCCGATTACCGCTACTGACGTCTCGCCACCATACGACACGACAGTGCCGGATATGGAAGGACTTGAGAGATGGATCACAGGTGACACCGCAACCACGGAAGGTCATTCGAAGGTCATGTGCAGGATGCCCACAAGATCCCCAGGGGTCGTCCGGGCCGCGCGGATCCCGCCCCGGCCCGGGTGCCGTGCCGACTACCATCACCCCATGACCCGTGTACTGCTCGCCGAGGACGACGCATCCATCTCGGAACCGCTGGCCCGTGCCCTGCGGAGAGAGGGGTACGAGGTCGAGGTCCGCGAGGACGGCCCCACCGCGCTCGACGCCGGCCTCCAGGGCGGGGTCGACCTGGTCGTGCTCGACCTGGGCCTGCCCGGCATGGACGGCCTCGAGGTCGCCCGCCGGCTGCGCGCCGAGGGCCACACGGTCCCGATCCTGGTCCTCACCGCCCGCGCGGACGAGGTCGACACCGTCGTCGGGCTCGACGCGGGCGCCGACGACTACGTCACCAAGCCCTTCCGGCTCGCCGAGCTGCTCGCCCGGGTCCGGGCCCTGCTCCGGCGCGGCTCCACCGAGCCCGCCGTCGCCCCCGCCACCCACGGCGTGCGCATCGACGTCGAGTCGCACCGGGCCTGGATGGGCGACGAGGAGCTCCAGCTCACGGCGAAGGAGTTCGACCTCCTGCGGGTCCTGGTCCGGGACGCCGGCCGGGTCGTCACCCGCGACCAGCTGATGCGCGAGGTCTGGGACACCACCTGGTGGTCCTCCACCAAGACCCTCGACATGCACATCTCCTGGCTGCGCAAGAAGCTCGGCGACGACGCGGCGAACCCCCGCTACATCGCGACGGTCCGAGGCGTCGGCTTCCGCTTCGAGAAGAGCTAGGCCCCCTCTCCGTGCGACGCCGTCTGATCAACTCCACCCTCGCCGTCGTCCTCGTCGTCATCGCCGTCTTCGGGGTCTCCCTCGTCCTCGTCGAGACCCGCACCATCTCCAGCAGCGCCCAGGAGAGCGTCGACTCGGAGGCGCTGCGGATCGTCTCCATCGTCGACAGCCGGCTCATCGGCGGCGAGCCGGTGAACCCGGACATCCTGGCCGAGCAGAGCGGCGCCAAGCGGTACGCCCAGATCCGCATCCCCGGCCGCGACGCCATCGAGATCGGCACCCGCCCCGAGGGCGAGGTCATCCGCGGCCTCGCCGAGGGCGAGCGCGGGGAGACCGTGACCGTCGAGGAGTCCCGCTCCGCGGTGACCGCCGAGGTCGGCCGGACCCTGCTGATCATCGGCGCGGTGGCCCTCCTCGCGGTCGTCGCCGCCGTCCTCCTCGCCGTACGGCAGGCGAACAAGCTGGCCTCACCGCTCACGGACCTCGCCGAGACCGCCGAGCGCCTCGGCTCCGGCGACCCGCGGCCCCGGCACAAGCGGTACGGCGTGCCCGAGCTGGACCGGGTCGCGGACGTCCTCGACTCCTCCGCCGAGCGCATCGCCCGGATGCTGACCGCCGAGCGCCGGCTCGCCGCCGACGCCTCCCACCAGCTCCGTACGCCCCTCACCGCGCTCTCCATGCGCCTGGAGGAGGTCGCCATGGCCGACGAGCTGGACACGGTGCGGGAGGAGGCGACGATCGCGCTCACCCAGGTCGAGCGGCTCACCGACGTCGTCGAGCGGCTCCTCACCAACGCGCGCGACCCCCGGACGGGCTCCGCCGTCGCCTTCGACCTCGACGAGGTCATCAAGCAGCAGATCGAGGAGTGGCGTCCCGCCTACCGCAGCGCGGGGCGGGCCATCGTGCACTCCGGCAAGCAGGGGATGCGGGCGGTCGGCACCCCCGGCGCGGTCGCCCAGGTGCTCGCCGCCCTGATCGAGAACTCGCTCATGCACGGCGGCGGCACGGTCGCCCTGCGCACCCGCGTCACCGGCAACCAGTCGGTGATCGAGGTCACCGACGAGGGCCCCGGCGTCCCCGCCGACCTCGGCGCGCGGATCTTCGAGCGGGCGGTGAGCGGTCGCAGCTCGACCGGGATCGGCCTGGCGGTGGCCCGTGACCTGGCCGAGGCGGACGGGGGCCGTCTGGAGCTGCTCCAGCAGCAGCCGCCGGTCTTCGCGCTCTTCCTGAGCCGGGAGGTCAGGAGCGTCACGGAGCAGCCTCAGGAGCGCCCCGTACGATGAGGACCGCAGGTCAGACGCGGTCGGGCTGGCGGCGGGTCGCCTGCCGCGGGGCCTGCTCCAGGAACGATTCGGCGGTCTGCACGGCCTCCTTCGCCGGCAGCGCGCGGAACACCCAGGTGCGGTAGGACCAGAAGCGGAACAGGGTCGCGATGCCGATGCCGGAGAACTTGAAGAAGTTGCTCGCGAGCGGGCCGTCCCAGCCGAAGCCGTACGTCGCCGCGTACAGGATGCCGTTCTCGATGACCAGGCCGACCAGGCTGAACAGCAGGAACAGCGTCAGTTCCTTGGTCCGCCCGGACTTGTCGCGGTCCCGGTACGTGAAGTAGCGGAAGCCCACGTAGTTGAAGGCGATGGCCACCACGGTGGCGATCAGGCTGGCCCGCACCACCGGGATCTCCGTGGTGTGGCGCACCAGGTTGAACACGCCGAGGTTGACCAGGACGCCGAGACCGCCGACCACCCCGAACTTGGCGACCTCGCGCAAGAGCCCCTCGAGTCGCATGCGCAGCGCGCCGGGTTCACTCATGGTGATCGCTCTGTCCGTCCGTCCGGATGACGTCCGGGCGACGTCAACCCAACCATGCTAACCAGCGCCCCTGTCACCCGCCCGGGTACCTGGGAAACCTGTGGACAACCCGTATCCCACCCGGGTCGTGCTTGTGCCAAACCACAGCCGGACGAGTGTTCCCTGATGGTGCGGATACCCTAAGAGGGTGACGTTCCCCGTAGTAGGCATGGTCGGCGGCGGGCAGCTCGCCCGTATGACCCACGAGGCGGGTATCCCCCTCGGCATCAAGTTCAAGCTCCTCAGCGACACCCCGCAGGACTCCGCGGCCCAGGTGGCGGGCGAGGTCGTCATCGGCGACTACCGCGACCTGGACACGCTGCGTGACTTCGCGCGCGGCTGCGACGTGATCACCTTCGATCACGAGCACGTCCCCACCGAGCACCTGCGCGCCCTGGAGGCCGACGGCATCCCCGTCCGTCCCGGCCCGGACGCGCTCGTGCACGCGCAGGACAAGGGGGTGATGCGCGCGAAGCTCGACGAGATCGGCGCGCCCAGTCCCCGGCACCGCATCGTCGCCGATCCGGCCGACGCGGAGGCCTTCGCGGCCGAGGCCGGCGGCTTCCCGATCATCCTCAAGACCGTGCGCGGCGGCTACGACGGCAAGGGCGTCTGGTTCGTCCGCACGCCCGAGGACGCCCGCGACCCCTTCCTCGCCGGGGTCCCGGTCCTCGCCGAGGAGAAGGTCGACTTCGTCCGTGAGCTCGCGGCGAACATCGTCCGCTCCCCGCACGGCCAGGCCGTCGCCTACCCGGTCGTCGAGTCCCGCCAGGTCGACGGCGTCTGCGACACGGTCATCGCGCCCGCGCCCGACCTCGACGACGAGCTGGCCGGACAGGCGCAGGAGCTGGCGCTCCGGATCGCCAAGGAGCTGGGCGTCGTCGGCCACCTCGCCGTCGAGCTGTTCCAGACCACGGACGGCCGGATCCTCGTCAACGAGCTGGCGATGCGCCCGCACAACTCCGGCCACTGGACCCAGGACGGGGCGATCACCTCGCAGTTCGCCAACCACGTCCGGGCGGTTCTCGACCTGCCCCTCGGCGATCCGCGCCCGCGCGCGCCGTGGACCGTGATGTGCAATGTCCTGGGCGGCGACTACCCGGACATGTACTCCGCGTACCTGCACTGCATGGCCAGGGACCCGCAGCTCAAGATCCACATGTACGGCAAGGACGTGAAGCCCGGACGCAAGGTGGGCCACGTCAACACCTACGGCGACGACCTCGACGACGTGCTGGAGCGCGCCCGTCACGCCGCCGGCTATCTGCGAGGAACCATCGTTGAGTAATCCGCTCATTGGCATCGTCATGGGATCCGACTCCGACTGGCCCGTGATGGAGGCCGCGGCGCAGGCCCTGGACGAGTTCGAGATCCCGTACGAGGTCGACGTCGTCTCCGCCCACCGGATGCCGCGCGAGATGATCGCGTACGGCGAGGAGGCCGCCGGCCGCGGGCTCAAGGCGATCATCGCGGGCGCCGGCGGCGCCGCCCACCTGCCGGGCATGCTCGCCTCCGTCACCCCGCTGCCGGTGATCGGCGTCCCGGTGCCGCTGAAGTACCTCGACGGCATGGACTCGCTGCTCTCCATCGTGCAGATGCCGGCCGGCGTCCCGGTCGCCACGGTCTCCGTCGGCGGCGCCCGCAACGCGGGCCTGCTCGCGGCCCGGATCCTCGCCGCGCACGACCCCGACCTCCTCACCCGGATGCGGGAGTTCCAGCAGGAGCTCAACGACCAGGCGACGGAGAAGGGCAAGCGCCTCCGGGCCAAGGTCGAGGGCTCGGCGTCCTTCGGCTTCGCCAGGTGACCGCGGCCGACCGTCTCGACGAGGCCAGGGAGTTCCTGGCCTCGTCGCCCGTGGTCGACGGCCACAACGACCTCCCGTGGGCGCTGCGCGAGCACGTGCGCTACGACCTGGACCGGCTGGACATCGGCGCGGACCAGACCGGCGCGCTCCACACCGACCTCGCCCGGCTGCGGGCCGGCGGCGTCGGCGCCCAGTTCTGGTCGGTGTACGTGCCGTGCCGGATGGCCGGCGACGACGCGGTCAGCGCGACCCTGGAGCAGATCGACGTCGTCGACCAGCTCCTGGAGCGGTACGCCGCCGACCTCGCCCCGGCGCTGACGGCGGACGACATGGAGGCGGCCCGGAAGCAGGGCCGCATCGCCTCCCTCAAGGGCGCCGAGGGCGGCCACTCGATCAACAACTCCCTCGCCACCCTGCGCGCGCTGCACGCCCTGGGCGTCCGCTACATGACGCTCACGCACAACGACAACAACGACTGGGCGGACTCGGCGACCGACGAGCCCGGGGTCGGCGGCCTCTCCGCCTTCGGCCGGCAGGTCGTCCGCGAGATGAACCGCTCCGGCATGCTCGTCGACCTCTCGCACGTCGCCGCGACGACCATGCGGGACGCGCTCGACGCCACGACGGCGCCGGTGATCTTCTCGCACTCCTCGTCCCTCGCGGTCTGCGACCACCCGCGCAACGTCCCGGACGACGTCCTGGAGCGGCTGCCCGCGAACGGCGGCGTCGCGATGGCCACCTTCGTGCCCAAGTTCATCCTCCCCGCGGCCGTCGAGTGGACCGCGCGGGCCGACGACAACCTCCGGGCGCACGGCTTCGACCACCTCGACACCACCGCCGGGGCGATGAAGCTGCACCGCGCCTTCGAGGAGGCGAACCCGCGCCCGATCGCCACCGCCGCCACGGTCGCCGACCACCTCGACCACATGCGCGAGGCCGCCGGCATCGACCACGTCGGCATCGGCGGCGACTACGACGGCACGGCCTTCACCCCGGCCGGCCTCGACGACGTCGCGGGCTACCCGAACCTGATCGCGGAGCTCCTGCACCGCGGCTGGTCCCGCCCGGACCTCGCCAAGCTGACCTGGTCCAACGCGGTCCGCGCCCTGCGGGACGCGGAGGCCGTCTCCCGCGATCTGAGGAGCCGTACGGCCCCGTCGAACGCCACCATCGAGGCGCTCGACACGCCCTGACGCCCCTCACCCGGACGGCTCAGCCCACCGGGCCGGGGGCCTGGGCCGGTGGCACGGTGGACGGTACTGCCCCGCCGCTCTCGGCGGGGCGGTACTGCATCGCCGAGTCCGGAGTAACACCATGGCGGAACTGCTAGACGACCCTCCCACCCTCTCCTCCGTCCCTGCCGCCGCCGGCGAGCCCGATCCTCCGGAGTCACCGCCACCGCCCGACGAGACCGCGCGGGCCCGCGCCCTGCTGGCCGCGCAGCCCGTCACCGAGGGCCACACCGAACTCCCCGGCTCGCTCGATCCCGAGGACCTGCCGCCCGCCCGCGCCCCGGAGGCCGGGGCGCAGTTCTGGTCCCTGTACGTCGACCCGGACGAGGGCGTCATCGGGACCCTGCGGCGCATCGACTCCGTCCGCGCGCTCGTCGCCGCCTGCCCCGAGGAGCTGCGCCTCGCGTACGGCACCACCGAGCTGGCGCACGCCCGCAACTGCGGCCGCGTCGCCGCCCTGCTCGGGCCGGTCGGCTGGACGGCGCTCGGCAGCTCGGCCGCCACCCTGCGGGCCTACCACGCCCTGGGCGTACGGGCCGTGAACCTCGACCGCTTCGACCGCTTCGCCCGCGACGCGGTACGGGAGATGAACCGCATCGGCCTGGCCGTGGACCTCTCCGGCGCCGACCAGGACACCGTCCGCCGGGCCCTGGCGGCCACCCGCGCTCCGGCCCTGCTGACCCGGGCGGCCCCGGAGACCCTGCCGGACGAGGTCCTCGGCCTCCTCGGCGAGAACGGCGCCGTCCTCATGGTCACGGTGACCGACGACCCGGCGGCCGACGCCGACGTCCTCGACCGGGTGCGGCGGGAGGCGGGCGCGCACTGCGCGGGCGTCTCCCACACCACCGCCCCGGCCGCCGGGTACGTGCCGCTCTTCGCGGAGCTGCTCCGCCGGGGCTGGACCGCCCAGGAGCTGGTCGGCCTGGCCCACGCCAACGCCACCCGGGCGCTGCGCGAGACGGAGTTCCTGTCCCGGACGAACCGGATCCGGCCGGCCGTGGCCTGACGGCCGTACGACGGGAGGGGCGCACCGCGCGGCGGTGCGCCCCTCCCGTCGTCCGTCGGACAATCCCTAGGCCGTCGGGCGGCCCATCGCCCGGTAGGTCCAGCCGGCCGCGCGCCAGTGGGCGCCGTCGAGGGCGTTGCGGCCGTCGAGGATCACGCGGCTCGCGGCGACCGAGGCCAGCTCGGCCGGGTCGAGCTCGCGGAACTCGCGCCACTCGGTCAGGTGGAGGACGACGTCCGCCCCGCGGACGGCCTCCAGGGCCGAGTCGGCGTAGCCGAGGGTCGGGAAGACCTTGCGGGCGTTCTCCATGCCCTTCGGGTCGTAGACGGTCACCTGGCCGCCCTGGAGGTGTATCTGGCCGGCCACGTTGAGCGCGGGGGAGTCGCGGACGTCGTCGGAGTCCGGCTTGAAGGTGGCGCCGAGGACCGCGACCCGGCGGCCGAGGAAGGTGGAGCCGCCGAGGGCCTCGCGGGCCATCTCCACCATCTGCCCGCGCCGCCGCATGTTGATGGAGTCGATCTCGCGCAGGAAGGTCAGGGCCTGGTCGGCGCCCAGCTCGCCCGCGCGGGCCATGAAGGCCCGGATGTCCTTGGGCAGGCAGCCGCCGCCGAAGCCGATGCCGGCGCGCAGGAACTTGGCGCCGATCCGGTCGTCGTGGCCGATCGCCTCGGCGAGCTTGGCGACGTCGCCGCCGGCGGCCTCGCAGACCTCCGCCATGGCGTTGATGAAGGAGATCTTGGTGGCGAGGAAGGAGTTGGCGGCCGTCTTCACCAGTTCGGCCGTCGGGAAGTCGGTGACGACGAACGGCGAGCCCTCGCCGACGGGGACCGCGTACACCTCGCGGAGCGTCTTCTCGGCCCGCTCGCCGTAGGCGCGCACGCCGACGACGATGCGGTCCGGGTGCAGCGTGTCCTGGACGGCGAAGCCCTCCCGCAGGAACTCCGGGTTCCAGGCGAGGTCGACGCCCTCGGGGAGCAGTGCGGCGAGCCGCTCGGCCGAGCCGACGGGGACGGTGGACTTGCCGACGACCAGGGCCCCTTCGCGTACGACTCCGGCGAGGGAGGCGAAGGCGGCGTCGACGTAGCTCATGTCGCAGGCGTACTCGCCGTGCTTCTGCGGGGTGTTCACGCAGACGAAGTGCACGTCGCCGAAGGCGCCGACCTCCTCCCAGGAGGTGGTGAAGCGCAGCCGGCCGCTCGACCCCTCGATCCCGGCGACGTGCTTGGCGAGGAGTTCCTCCAGGCCGGGCTCGTACATGGGGACGCGTCCGGCGGACAGCATCGCGATCTTCTCGGGGACGACGTCCAGGCCGAGCACCTCGAAGCCCAGCTCCGCCATGGCCGCGGCGTGGGTGGCGCCGAGGTAGCCGGTGCCGATCACGGTGATCTTGAGGGCCATGCGGGACTCCAGGGAACGTCGGGCGGAATGCCTGCCCGAGCATAGTCGTGCCCTGGTCCGGGGCCGGGGCACGCCCTACCCTTTGAGTTACTTAACGGTAGTTAGCAAGCGTGGGAGTGAGTGAACGTGGCGGGTTCGACTGATTTCGACCTGTATCGGCCCTCCGAGGAGCACGACATGCTCCGGGAGTCGGTGCGTGCCCTCGCGGAGGCGAAGATCGTGCCGTTCGCGGCGGCGGT